>CAJPFJ010000013.1 GCA_905339155.1 Methanosarcinales archaeon | reverse complement strand
TTCATTCTTCCCTTTTTCTCAAGCCCATCGAACATGACTGCGCAATGTCGACTGCAGAACTTGATATCTTCATCATCGATTTTTTTTATTATTCCTTTTCCCTCGATTTCCATGCCGCAATAGATACATTTTTCTGTCATGCTTTATTCCTCCTCCACTTTTCCGTCTCTGAAATGAATGATCCTGTCTGCCTGTGCACCGAGCTCAGGGTTGTGGGTCACCATAATTATTGTCTGGCGCTGCTCTTTGTTCAACCTGATGAACAATTCCATGATCTCTTTTGTCGTTCTTGTATCAAGGTTCGCTGTCGGCTCATCTGTCAGCAGGAGCTTTGGCTGGTTTGCAAGCGCTCTTGCTATGGTTACACGCTGCTGCTCTCCTCCTGAGAGCTCTGACGGCAGGTGATTTATTCTTTCTTTCAGCCCTACGATCTCAAGGAGTTCTTCCGCCCTCTCTCTGTAAAAAGGATGACGTGAGAGCATCATTGGAAACATCACATTTTCCAGAGCTGTAAGTTCCATGAACAGATTGAAGAACTGGAATACAAAGCCTATGTGCTTTAGCCTGTACTCAGACCTCATGTTGCTATTCATTTTTGTTATTTCATTGCTATTTATATGTATTTCACCCGAAGTTGGAGTATCGAGCATGCCAACCATGTTTAAAAAAGTCGATTTGCCAGAGCCTGAGGGTCCCATAATAGCAACAAACTCACCTTCTTCAACAGATGCATCAACGCCATTAAGGGCAGTTACTTCTATTTTTCCCAGCCTGTATATTTTTTTCAAATCCTTTGTTTCTATTACCTTCATTTATGTTCCCCATATTGCTTTTATGATGTTCATCCTTCCTGCCACAAGTGCAGGATACATCGAAGCCAAGATTACAGCGAGCATAGTAACTAATGAAGCATCGTAGAGAAGATATGGATAGAATCTCGGGGACATAGAACCCAGAATTGGGTCAGTAAAGGGATGGTTTTCAAGGTATTTTGTACCTGCATATCCAAGCGCGTCACCAATCATAACACCCACTGTTCCGATAATTATAGCCTCGATGATATATATTGAAAGTATTTGGAAATCCTTCATTCCGATTGCTTTCATTATACCTGTCTGTCTTCGTTTATGCAGGACATTGATATACAGTATCACGCCTACGGCTACTGCTGATGCAAATAATCCCACTGCATTTATTACAGCACTTATCTCCTTCATGGTTCCAGCCGTACTCAAGATTGATTCAACCTCTTGTTTCCACTCTTTGATTTTCCGCACTCCAAGCTCCTGAGATATCTTATTTTTATATTGCCCTGAGAGAGCTATATCGGAGAGTTTAACGAGAATTATGGAAGCTTTATTATTCAGAGCAAGCTGCTCTTGCGCCACTTCAAAATTTATTACAACTGTATTCGTATCCATCGTTGTGCCTGTGCGAAGTATTCCCTTGATCTTGAAAACTTTGGTGTTCCCATTTTCAAATACTATAGTAGCTTCATCCCCATTTTTCATTTTTAAATCTTCAGCTACTCGATATGAAATCAAAATACTGTCCCTGTCACTGACCTTGAGAGTTTCGCCCGAATCAATTTTGCCTAAAAGGGTCGTGACTCTGTTTTCTTTTGAAGGCTCAAGAGCTAATACTTTGATGGATTTGGATTTTTCCTTATAAGATATAGCGCCGCCAGCCGTAATTCTTGGGGAATAAGCAACTACCCCTTCTATATTCTCAAGTTTTTTTTCCTTTACGCCCAACCCTTCTATGTATCTATCCTGCTCATTTGGATATATATTGAGGTGCCCGGACGAACTCTCCAGTGTTCTTTCTATTAAATCATCAATTATACCGTCCATGAAACCATTTATAATAATGATATTTGCAGTTGACAGGGCAATTGCTATGGTAATAAAAATAAATGCCCGCCTGTTTTTTCCCACATCCTTCATTGCATAGAAGAACACCGCTGACATTATTCGCCCCATATAGCCTTAATAATATCCACCCTGCTTGCTTTGATAGCAGGATATATTCCTGCCAGTACAGTTACTGTAAAAGAAATGATAGTCGCATTATAGACGAGATAATTGCTGAACCTTGCACTTGTCATCGCCTGCATAACAGCATCATAAAAAGGATGTGCTTCCGAGTACTTGACTGCAAGGTATCCAAGAACATCTCCGATAGAAACGCCTATTAGACCGAAAATCACAGCTTCCATTATGAATACCTTAAAAATGAAGGAGTCTTTTGCTCCCAGGGCTTTCATTATCCCTATCTGCCTTTTTTTATGAATTACATTTATATATATTATGATTCCAACCGAAATTGCTGCTGCGATTAACCCGACTACAGCTATAATGCTTGAAAAACTTCTCCATGCTGCAGAAAAACGCAATATATATTCTATCTCTTCTTTCCATGTTTTTACATTATCTGCCTGGAGATTCTGAATTAATATTGGCTTGTATGAATCTGCAAGTTCCTTATCTGAAAGCCTGACCAGAATAACCGACGCCTTGTTATCAATACCAAGTTGTCTATTTGCCTCATTCAGGGGTATAATAACTGTAGAACTATCAAAATCCTGGTTACCAGTGCGAATAGTTCCTTTTACTCTGTATACCCTGACCTCTCCGCTTTCGAAGGCGAGACTTGCTTCATCTCCCACAACCAATTTTAAATCCTCTGCAAGGCGGTAGGATATCAGAATTGCATTCCTATCATTAGAATTTAAAGTAGTACCCCTATCAAGCTTCTCAAGTATTTTAGTTACTCTGTTTTCTTTTGAAGGATCCAGAGCCAGTATTACAATAGGTTCGGATAGCTCTTTATAAGATAAGACCCCGCTTGCAGAGATTCTGGGAGAATATGCCTCTATTTCTTTTATCGCTTCAAGCCTCTGTTCCTTTATCCCGAGTCCATCTATAAATCGTTCATCTTCCTTTGGGTAAATATTCAAATGACCTGAAGAAGACTCAACAGTGTTGTCCACTAAATCCAGTATCATCCCGTCCATAAACCCATTAATGAAGATGATATTCGCAGTCGCAAAAACTATAGCCAGTGTTATAAATATGAAAATCTTTCTATTTTTAAAGATATCCTTTTTTGAATAAAATAGCGCAGCGCGAACATCATGAGCCACTCCCTAACTCCTCCGCCTGTATATTAAAACAAGAATAAATACTGCCAGGATTGCTGAAATTAAAGTAAAGCCAGGAGAACTGCGGTTACTGTTCCCTGGTTGGCTTGTGATATTCGTAACAAATGTTTTTTTCTCAACAGTGAAAATTTTATCGTGGTTAACAGTGATATCTTTCCCCTCTAACAGTACTGAGACCAGGTACGTTCCTTCGTTCAAATTGTTATTCCACAAAATGTTGACAGTTTTTTCCTTGTCGTTTGACATAACAGCAGGGGCTGCAATTTCCTTAGTTTCAATAATTTTTTCGCCCTGTTTCAGGGTGAAGACGATTCTGGCATTCAGAGGTACCATGGACTTGCTTTTAATGGTGGCACTTGAGCCTATGCCATCTCCAAAGACCTCGGTTATTTCAGCATCGTTTCTGGCAGTAAAACTCGAGCTTGAAGTCAGGTAGTACTCAGGAATGCCCTGCCTGTAAAGATAAACTCTCACTATTCCCGTATAATTTTTACCCTCTTCCAAAGCGACATGTGGGTGATGGCTGAGCGTGGTTGTGCCGTCGGTTTCAGCATGTAATGGAATCTGTTCAACTCTTTCAGAATGAATAACCTGCCCCTGTATTGTTAAAATATATTCGACATCAGCAAGCAAAGTTTTAAACCCGGGTTCCTTGAAGTCTTTCGTATGTCCTTAAAATAAGCATAAAGCCATTAGAGTTAATACCGAACCCATCCACAAAGACTGTTGAAAATCCTACATTGCTTTCATTAAATATATTTTCTTTTACCAAAAAATTATCTGTCGAAGCACCTGCTAAGGATGCAATAAATAAAGTTAAGATAAAAATTATTAGGTATTTAATCATTTCTTATCCCCAGAATTTCCACCATGGCTTCTCCTTCAGATATTTATCCGGGTTAGCTTCAAAGGCATTCTTGCACGCTGCGGCACGAAAAAATATGTTTTTCCTTGATACGTAGTCTTATGCTGAGCACTTGCTTCTTCGATGTTCATTTTACATACAGGGTCTATAGCCATAAATATCGATTATGATTAAAATAATCTTCATTTCTTAATATAGTTATGGTTAAAAAATTAAAATTAATTAACACTGATTCTTTTGTTTTTGTAAATAAGTACCTTCATAAATCTATATGAAGATTTATAATCTATCAGATGGCAAGGAAGAAATCAGACGGTTCGGACTCTATGAAAAAAATAAGTTACGATTTTTTTCGATTTTAAACCAAAACTCCCTTGAAGAAAGAAAGCGTTTTTTTAATTTGATTTAAAGCGAGGCAGAGTATGAATGATAAGATTACTCTTACTTTCACACGTAGAAAATTCAGTGAAATCTTAATTGGTCTGGTCGCATTATTTTTTGCTTCAGGGGTCGTAGCTACAATATTGAAATATTTATGGCCGCCAAGTGTGAAGGCTACTTCAAGTGAAGTAAAAATAGCTTCAGTGGATGAGATTACAACCGGAAGTGCTAAAAAGTTTTTATTCAACGGCAAAGCGGCAGTCCTTTTAAAGATGCCTGCTGGTTTCAGAGCCTTCGGAGCAGTATGCACGCACCTTGGGTGCATCGCTTACTGGAAGCCCGATGAGAATGATATCTTTTGTCCTTGCCATTTAGGCAGGTTTGATCCCAATACAGGGGCAGTGATCTCAGGACCACCACCATCTCCTTTGCCTGCTATTGATATTATTGTAAAAGAGGGGCAGTCTATGCTCTCAGGTGGAAAGATCCGGATTATGTGAGATCCATCTCTTTCTATGCAGGAGCGGCATGAGGCGATCTTTGAAAAAATGAACATTACTGGGGTTTTGTGGTTGACAACAATAAATGCATCGGCTGCGGAAGGTGTGCATATGCATGTAAACTTGAAAACCATGTTCCTTTCGATGAAGCATGGTATAGAACCTGGGTTGAAAGGTATCGTATTAAAAAAGATGGAGAAACAAAAATTGATTCGCCAATGGTGGTATCGAGGGGTTTACTGATGATATTCCTTCTGAAGATATTAAAAAGAGCTTCTACGCCCCTAAATTATGTAATCATTGCGATAATCCACCGTGCGTTCAGGTTTGCCCTGTAGGAGCCACGTATTTGACTAAGGATGGGGTTGTCCTTGTGGATTACGATTACTGTATTGGCTGTCGGTATTGCATAATGGCATGCCCCTACGGCGCCAGATACTTTAACTCAAAAGAGAGCCCGCACTACAAACCACACCCTAATTTAGGGGGCGGGGTTGCTGATAAATGTACCTGGTGCTATCACAGGATTACCAAAGGTCTTTTGCCTTCGTGTGTCCAGGCATGTCCTGTCGGTGCAAGGGTATTCGGAGACCTGAAGGACCCTGAAAGCGCTGTCAATAAAATACTGGATAAAGAGAGAATCAATGTCCTTAAACCTGATCTGGGAACGAGACCAAAGGTATATTATGTGGGATTGGACAGGGAAGTGCGATGAGACTCTAATCCATAACTTCGCTTATTTACATGATTGAGGGTAAATACTTGTTCAACAGCGCCATGACTCTCTTGAAAATAGCGCCAGTGTTTATACCATCGAACACTTCTTTTTCTACCTGTTCTATGATCTCATCAGATATTGCTCTGTCAACTCTCGCCCTCGTAAGCGAACCTCTGATTTTTTCGGGTTGAACTCCTCTTTTTTACCTTTTGCTTTTATGACATACATAAACACGTAACGTGTCAATGGATCAGACCTTTCTTTCGAACTTGAATCTCCTGAGCAGCGCAGAGTTTGCCACAACAGAAAGTGAACTTATTGCCATCGCAGCGGCTGCAATTATCGGATTCAATAATCCTACGGCGGCTATAGGTATGGCAGCCGTATTATATCCAAGCGCCCAGAACATGTTCTGCTTTATTTTTTTCATTGTGGCTTTGCTCAACTTGATTCCAGCCACCACGTCCCTGAGGTCATCTTTGATCAAAACTATTCCGCCGGTATCTATCACATAGATCACATGAAGTTCTGCTCTGGAAAGTTTTGCAAGCTCTAAAGCATGGGCTGTCGCCTTTTTCGTGTAGTCTGATCCATCCGTTGCTACTAAGATTTTTTTATAAAGATTATTCGTAATTTTTTCCTCACATAATGATAGGTAGTTAATATTAACTATATTCTATCTCATTTAATTGGTTTTTCCTTTAAATTTTGAATATTTTCCCATCAGGAATTTGTTCAATGTTCAGTATTGAGGTTGCTTTTTTAAGAAAATGAAACTAAATGCGCTTTTTTATTACATCTTCACTTTTAATAAATCCGATATACATTACAGCAACGCCAAGCAGTTCAAGCATATACAGCGCCCATTCCATCCCGAATCTGGATAGACCACCTCCGGATGCCACAAGAAGGGCGCCTATCGCGATGAATAAGTTATAGTCTCTTCGTGTCATGTACCAGGAGTATAACGCACCGCCGATTAATGCGATGGAACCTGGAATTGTAAGGAACGGTGATATAATTCTTACATTTGTGGGCATGGCGCTGCCTCCTACTGTTATTTCTTTCAGTTTTTCGGTATCCACCTGTGCATTCAGGGTTAAGATTATTAAAGCAACTATAACTACAGCAAAATAAATCCTTAAATATCCTCCGGCGCGCCTGTTGAAAAGATAAACTGTCCCAAGTCCAAGAATAGCAACCAGGGAAGCTATCAGTACATAATAAATCCGGTACATAGGCATACTCCATCCTTTGATTTCAGAGATAAATTCAAATAGAGTTGTAAATGAAAAAATGAGAAGTCCAGTTCCCCAGATAAACTGGTATATTTTCCCCCTTTGTAAATACTGGCAAAACACAGAGATGGCAAAAAATAGGCTGACCAGTGTGGTTATCAAGGGAGTATAGGATCGTATTGCAGACTCTAAATTAAAGATCATTTTTGCTATGAAATCTACTCATATGACTACTTATATGGTTTGTGCTTAAAAAACACAAAGAAATTTATAATATGTGTTCATTTTTTTAAATGGAAATCGATATAGCAAGGAAATTAAATTAAATACTTTAAATCAGAGATGTTTAAACATGTTCAAGAAAACACTTTTTTCAGTAACAGCAGTAGCAATAGTTGTTTCAATCTACCTGATATTCTTCATCGCCCCTATTCCCATCAATCCTATGGATGCTGCTGGAGATCCAATAAACTTTAAAATATTCTATTTTCATGTTCCCATAGCTTCCACTGCATATTTTGCTTTCGCCATTGTATTTGTTTCCGGCATAATGTATCTTAGAACAAAGCGGGAAATATGGGATACGAGAGCAGTTGCGGCCTCAGAAATCGGAGTGGTATTTGCTGCCCTCACCCTTATCACAGGTTCGCTCTGGGCAAGATCAGCCTGGGGTGAGTTCTGGGTATCCTGGGATGTGAGGCTGAATACATCGCTTGTTCTTTTTTTAACTTATGTATCTTATCTTATGGTGAGAAAATCCATAGATGAACCTGAAAAACGTGCAAGGCTTTCAGCAGTTTTTGGTATTTTTGGCTTTATGAGTGTGCCTTTAAGCTTCCTTTCTATCAGGCTCTGGAACAGAGCCACTATTCATCCTGTGGTTGTAGGTCCCGGGGGAGGAGGGATCAGTGGAGATACTGTGATAGGTACGGTTCTTGTAAACGCTATTGCATTTATCCTTCTTCTGACATCGCTGATAATTTTACGCATGGAAAATGAGAAACTGACCGAGGAGATTGCTGTCATCAAACGCACTAAGAATTTATGAAGACCAGTGAAATTATTTTATATTTAAAATAATTAAGTTGAGGGTATTTTTATTTTAATTTTATAAAGCGCAACTCACATGAAAAGTTAGAACCTATTTCAATTATCACAGAGATGCTCTTATGTCAGAGATAACACCAGATGCGGTGCTGGATGTAACAGATGAAGCATGCCCCTACCCCTTCATAAGGACAAAATGGCTTATGGAGCAGATTGCAAGCGGTGAGGTAATAAAGGTAGTTGCAAATGATCCTGATGCACTCGATAATATCGAAGCATGGACTAAGAGATCCGGAGATAGAATTCTAAGGATAGAAAATGAAGGAGATACTTGCATCATTTATGTAAAGAAGAAGTGATGACCATATCCACTGTTCTGTGACACTTGAAATTAGCGGCAATTATCAGAATAATTAACATAGTCTATAAGCTCAACGTAGCGCCCAAATAGCATAAGCCATTAGATGATAGAAAACCGCCACTAGTCGCCTCTTTTGATTGATTACCAAATAAGTTTATAACCTACAAAGTTGTTGGAAATCATGGGAAATCCCAAATTAAGCAGGTTCAAGAAGGGTGAAAAATAAGCTGATTTTTCTAACAAAAATATCAATAAAAAGAAAATGACATCTCTTTGGTTGTTCTATAAAAAGAGGAAAAGCAATGAAGATGAAGGAAGTAATCGATGAAATAAAAAGGTTCATAGATAACCACGAGAAAACAGATTCTCCATTGTTCGTCTACTACGAACCCATAAAAACCAATGAAAAAGGTAAAGTACTCAAAAATACCGCATTTCTGACCACAATAGATGAGTCCATTGCAGTAAAATCCAATAGTTTGTATGTAACATTTTATGGAGATGAATATGTATCCGAGTTGGATATGAGAGTGTGGCTTCGTGGTATAGTGCCGCTATCGGAGATTGATACCCTCGAAATATTTGAAATTTTATGAACTGCAAGATTGCGTTTCATTGCGTTAAATCTGTTTTATGGCCTCTCTCATGAAATTGAGTCTGTAAGCTTCGTCCGGATTATCTATTTGTATCCAGAACACTCTTTTATTTTTTGCATAGAAGTAATGATACAGGCCCAGTTCCGGTTTTCCACTTACAAAATAAACAGTAATGCCTTCTATATTCATAGGCGTGGAATCACTGAACATCCCGGTTTTTCCTACCCTTGTATTCATGGTCTCAAGAAGGGATACTGCTTCCTCGCTCGTTCCGGACTCTGATACCCAGAATTTGGCTTTGCTCTCAGGGCTGCTCCTGTAGTTCGCTATATATGCATTCTCTATTTTTACCGGATTATTGCCGTGCAGTCCTTTTACTTCCGTCATTGCCACATCTCCATACCTGTAAAGGGC
>CAJPFJ010000012.1 GCA_905339155.1 Methanosarcinales archaeon | reverse complement strand
ATTGATAACAAGGACATGGTTAAGCGATAGTTCATATATCCTTTGCTATTCCTGTAATTCAAAAGAAGATGCAGATATAACAGGTGCATACAATATAGCTTTTCGATGCCAAGATGACTGGCTGAAAGCGCAGATGAACATCAAAGGAGAAAAACCACATGCGAGTGCGTAAGAATGGAAGCTCCGTGCCTTTAGGCCGGGGAGGATGTCACACCTATAAAGATAATTCTATCCTGATGCGAAAATCAGTAATATTATTATTTTTAATGCTATTAATAATGCTTTTATTGATCATTCCTGCAAATGCCGAAACTACACAATGGTACAATTATGAAAAAGGTATGGATGCTGCCAGCTCAATGGAAAAACCCGTAATTCTTGATTTTTACGCCGATTGGTGCGGCCCATGCATAGTAATGGAAAATAGTACCTATCCGGATCCGCGTGTTGTTTCCGAACTGAAGGATTTTATTGCTATAAAAGTAAATACGCAGATAAGGATCGATATTGAAAGAAAATATAAAATAGCATATTATCCTACAATCGTTTTCCTTGACCCGAAAGGCAGTGAGATATCACGCCATGTCGGATATCTCGGACCTGAAGATATGGTGCAAACTATACAGGAGTCACGCGGGAAATTACCAAAGGAAACCCCGGGATTCCAGGTATTATACCTGTTATTAGCGGTCTCACTGTTGATTATTGGAAAAAGAATCACCGGGTGAATTTCTTAATATTTTTCAACATGTTATCCACAAGCCCAGGGACATCTATAAGTTTTTCAGCTTCCACGACTTCTTTTGGTTTCGATGCTGTTGATGGGTATTCAGGTACGGCCATGCAGCATGTAGCTGGTTTTGTGGATGGCTCTAATGTGCCAATATTTCTTGCCATGTTGGTTATCTCGAGTTTATCAAGCCCGATAAGGGGATGATAAATCGGGTATTCCATCCCATACATCTCAGCAAGCATATTTTCTGATGTCTGGGAAGCCACCTGACCAAGGGATGAGCCCGTGATTATTCCGTGCGCATCTTCCATTTTCAGTACTTCACCTGCGATCCTGTACATCATGCGCCTGCACAGTACACAGTTGAGCCTGTTATTGCAATTGCTCAGGAAAGCCAGTAAGTTTTCGCCATGTGGAGCTTCATAAATGGTTAATTTCTTATGCGGGGACCATTTCTGGAGCACATCAATGCAGCTCATCGCTCTCTTGCGCGTGCTCTCATCGGAAAACGGATCATTATTCAAATACAGGGGAATTATATCGCAACCCCGTTTCATCATTAACCATGCAGCAACAGGTGAATCTATTCCCCCTGAAACAAGGGCGACCATTTTACCCTGCGTTCCAAGGGGCAGCCCTCCCACGCCTTTAACCGATCCTGTGAACACATAACCTTTTTCCTGCCTTAATTCCACGAATATTTCAACATCAGGATTTTCAAGGTCAACCGTGACATTGCCGTTCATTTTCTCAAATACAGCATCACCACAGGCAATACCTATATGCCTGGATGTAAAATCATGATTTCCCGCTCTGCGCGCCCTTATTGCAAATGATTGGCCTTCTTTTAGAACATCACCGGCAATTCCTGCGCATGAACCTGCTGCGGATGTAAGTGTAGCTTCACAAGTGTAAGCCGGGCTTACAGAAACAACACCAAATACTCTTGCAGCGCTTTTTATAGCCTTCGGGTCATCGGAATGTATGAAAACCCGCCCCATTTCACGTGTTATATTGGAAAAATTGCAGCCTTCTGATTTGAGCATTGATTTCAAATTCCTGACCAGTATCTGCTCATATCTTGTCCGAACATTCTTACTCTTGAGGGCAAGTTCGTCGTATCTGACTATTATCACATCAGTAATTTTCAAAATATTTTCACCTTTTGTTAGATTCACGAATATGGACTTAAGATGGATATAAGGATATGAGATAAAAATCTTCACCTATTATTTATTACCATGATTTTTTTGCAGCTTAAATGTTCTTAACCAATGGTTTTATATATTAATACATTCAATATTATTTATTAAGGAAGAAGGGTTAGGCTATGAATGGATGTGCTATGAAGATATGCCCATGCAGGATGTGGGTGAATTGTTCGTATTACAACTTGATGCGATATCGTTCCTCTCATTCGGTCAGTAAAATCGAAATCCTTGATTGGTACAATATCCATTTCAGGATAAAATACGATGCGCCTGACGCCTTTTACAATGGATAGCGGGGGAATATATGATCAATAAACAAACAGGGAATATTGAAATCATGCCAGAGGCGAATCTGGCAATAGAAGTATGTAAGAAAGGAACACCAGAACGCAATGCAATCATGCTTTGTCTGCAAATCGATTATGCTTTCATACATCAGGATCTGCCAATGCCGAAGGAAATGTTCAAACACCTGAAAAAATGCCAGAGTGCGGGGATTGTAAGGTTATAGTTTAAAATCACCATTTTCCCGACCTGATTATGGAAATAAGGAGCCCTAACCCCAGGAATCCTGCGATAAGGAACCCTATTATACCAAGAAGGGGCACCCCGAACAGACTCGGTGACATCCTGGTCTGGATAATAAGTGAAGAACCCACGATCAGCGCAGCAATTATCATACTAAAGGACAACCTGTTGCTCATTATATCCATTTCCTCGACAAGACCATCAAGCCCCAGATGCTCAAGTTCAAGTTTGAGTGTCCCTTTTTCAGCTTTTGTAAGTAAATGATTTAATCTCCGTGGGAAATTTTTCATAAGATTAACGAGATCCAGCATTGTTTTTCCGGCGCTCTTTAATATGTGTGAAGCCTTTGTACGCTCTCCAAGCATTTTTTTGACATAGGGCCGGGTCATTTCTCCAAAATTATGATCCGGATCAATCTTTCTGCTTATCTCATCCCTTATGACAAGTGTTTTTGACAAAAGCATTAAATTCGTCGGTATCCTGCCTTTTGTTCGCGAAAAAATATCGATGATGTCACGCAGGAATGCAGTAGGGTCAATGAATTTGCTTGACAGGCTGTAATACTTGTTTAAAAGGTCTTCAAGTTTTGTCCGAAGTGCAAGGCTTTCGCTTCCTGAATCGCTGATAAGTCCCAGCTCAGATAAAGCTTCAATAAGAACATCGATATCATCCAATTGTATCGCTATTATAAGATTTGTGAGATTTTCGCGAAGTATCAGATCAATGTATCCTGCCATCCCGAAATCAAGAAAGATGATTTTCCCATCACTCGATACAAGAATATTACCCGGATGCGGGTCAGCATGGTAAAAACCATCTTCAAATACCATTTTCAAATATGCATTTGCAAGGTCTGTTGATATTTTTTTCTTATCAAGTCCAGCTGCATCGATTTTTTCAATATCCGTAATTTTTATTCCATCTGAAAATTCCTGGCAAAGAACATGCTTCGTTGTATATTCCAGATACATTTTTGGGATCTTTACGGTCTTGCTTCCCTGGAAATTTGAGAAAAACCGCTCTGCATTCTGGGCTTCATGGCTATAATCTACCTCAAATCTGATTATACGGGAAAATTCATCCACAAAACCAACAGGGTTGAAAAACTTGCTTTCCTTTATGTGCTTTTGGGCAAATTTTGCCATACTCATTAATATTGTAAGGTCAGTCTCGATAATTTCCTCCACACCGGGTCTCATGACCTTGACCGCAACTTCTTCGCCTTCGAATAATGTAGCTCGATAGACCTGCCCTATTGAAGCAGCAGCTATTTGTTCTTGTTCGAATGTCCGGAAAATTTCATCGAGCTTTTTCCCGAATTCCCTCTCGATAACCTTTTTTGCTTCCAGGAATTCAAAAGGTGGAACGCGGTCCTGGAGCTTTTCCAGTTCCTTTATGTATGCTTCCGGGATAAGGTCATGCCTTGTACTTAGTATCTGCCCGAATTTAATAAAAGTAGGCCCCAGTTCTTCCAATGTCAGCCGAAACCTTTGCGCCTCCGAAAGTATGAGCATTTCTTCCTTGAGTGGTTTAGGCCCGAACAGTTTATCTCGCAATGACCTGAAAGGACGAAGCCCAAACCTGTCTACAAGGTATCCGAAACCATGCTTGATCATTACGTCGACGATTTGCCTGTATCGTCTCACGTAAACGTATTGTTTGTCAAGCAGACTCAAGGTGTATTTCCTGGAATTCTATTTTGGTTCTTTTTTTGCCATTGCCTGGATTGTCTTTTCAAGCTTCTCGATTTTTTTCTCAAGAGCGGCAACATCACTTTTCATCACTACGCCGCTTTTTTCAAAAGTTTCCTTTACTTTCTCATGGATCTTTCCTTCAAATTCTTTCATCTGTTTTTCTTGTTCTGAAAGAACTTCCCTAACGAATTTTTTCCCTTCTTCCCTGCTGATCTCCCCTTTTTTTATCATTTCCTGTGAAAATTCCTCGATCTTTTCCTGTGTAAGGGATATTACACCTATCCCGAACAATCCCATTTTCTTGATCATATCTGACATTTCAGTCATTGTACCTCCAATTCTTATCTACTCAGGCGCAAGATTTATAACGCCCCAATATGAAATTGGTTTATTAACTGATAATCTTTTTGATAAAAGGAGACCAAATGAAATTAATTTTTAGCGGCATAGTGATTCCTGTATCCACTATAGACTGGTACGGCAGGTCCGTATCTGTGATTTTTTTTAACGGCTGTAATTTTAAATGTTTATATTGTTCGAACAATAGTTTCATAAAAGTTGCAAACCAGCGCATAGAACCCTTGTATAAAGGTGGGAGCGTGGTGGAAATTGAAGAAATAGAAAAAAAGATACTTGATGCAAAACCCTTTATAAGCGCAGTGGTTTTCTCAGGAGGAGAACCAACGACCCAGTATGACGCATTAGAATATCTTGCAAGATTCGCAAAAAAACAGGGATTGCTTGCTGGAATCGAAACGAACGGATACTATCCGGAGCGGCTTTCAGAGTTAATGGAGAAAAAGCTTCTTGATAAGATATTTCTTGATATCAAAGCGCCCCTTGATGACGCCCAAAAATACAGCTATATAACAGGAGGAAGGGATGATGCAGCCATGCGCGCAAGAAAGTCGCTGGATCTGAATGGTATTGAAATTGAAGTCCGGACAACCGTTTTTCGACTGTTTTCGGATGTTTTGGGAATTGCCAGGGCGCTTGTGGGGAGGGAGTGTACCTATGTTATCCAGCAGGGTATTCCTGAAAATGCCCCTGAAGGTGAGATCAGGAAAGAGAAAGTGCTTACGAGGGATGAGATGATTGTTCTTGCCAGGAGTATTCCTTTTTTGAAGGATGTGCGGATCAGGACAAAAGAGAAAGGGGAGGAAAAAATACTTTAAAGCCCTATTAATGTCCAATAAGTTTCAGGGTTACTAACTTTTGACCAGACCCAAAACTACCCTCTTTATCTCTTTCATACTCGCATCCGTCTTGAAGGAAATCCCTGAAAAATGCGTCCGTGATGCTTGAAAACCCATTTCCTTTAAAGCAATGATAAGTTCTATCGTTGACATTGCAGTTATCCCGAGTGATTTACAAACCTTATGAATGTCGTAATGCATCGGGATCTCAAGTTCATCCCTGCATGTAGCGACCAATTTTGGCCCCTCCTTAAATTCTCTCTCTTTGGTCTGGCCTAACAACATCTCGCAAAACTCCCGTTCATGAAGTTTCCCGAGCCACAGCGGCCCTGCAAGCGATGTTGTGTGCCCGCACACAGGACATTTTTCTTCCAGATGGACAGCCAGCCCGAACTTCCACTTTCTATCGCCGCAATTAAAGCAATGTGACAGAAATCCCATGACTTTTAAGGCTTCATCAGCTTCCTTGATGCCTTTTTTCACAGATACGAAGAGCCTGACATAATGTGCAGAAGCATAAGAGAGTAAAGGCGTCATGGCCTTATCATATTTAGCAAGGGTCCTGGCAACTGCGCCCATTAAGATCCTGACTCCCATCTCAGGATAATATTCAGTCTTAAGAGGGACGGCTGAATAGTTCCTGATACCTGCTTTTTTATGGGCGCCGCAAAGGGGCGCGGTATCTGTGGCTGTTATGCAAAGCAGCCGCTTTGTTGAATAACAGGCAGCATCCAGGAATGGCGCCGGGGTCCCGAAAGGGTCAAGATCGATAATATCGAAACTGCCATCCATCATCACCACATTGGCGTTTCTCTTCATTGCAGTGCAATTCGTGAGGTTATTGAGCTGGATATTCTTTTTAATTAATTCAAAGGAAGTTCCTTCCCAGTCGCTCATTGTGGTATCAAGACCCACTTCATTGGCGATGCGAACCCCCCGGATCCCTGATGCCGAAAGGGCGTCAAGATACGTGTATTCAGGATCATCTTTTGAAAAACATGCTATTGCTGCAACCGCGACATCCCGGTTGACTTTCATTGCAGGATTATAGAAGACGGCGACTGATGATGGCGGAAAACTTGAGTTCTCGTCAGGAACGGGAACCTCGATCCTTGTTGTGCCTTCTGTGATAATTTTTGTGAGCATGGGATTGGCCACTTTGGCGGGAATTGCATATATAATGTATGATGCTTGTGAAAAAGTTGAAGGAAGCCCCGGGAGGGATTTGAAATTTTTGTTTAACGCCCTCACATAACTCAGTATTTTAAGGCAGGATATTCCATAGCTGTTGGTTTTCAGAGGGATACTCTGAAGACACTTGCCATGAAGTCCATTTTGAGGCGTTTTTCACCTGACACATGATACTTACTGTTAATATCAACAAGATATTTAAAAATTTGCTAAATTTTTCACTGAAAAAGGGGTTGCACTTTCACTACTACTTACCTCAGGAATATAAGCCAATTGTTTAATTAATAATAATTTGGAGCGCGTGCGTCTGCCCGGAGGATAATCAGTGCGGCTTTCTCAGAACCGCATAAGACTATCGGACAGACGCCAGGGGGACGCACTAACGTCCCCTCCGTGCTCTAAAAACACCATAGGTCTGCGGATGCATAAACCTTTGGTTTGATTGACAAAGAAAAAATCGCACACTACTGCGACTATAAAAGGAGGATAATCAGATGGAAACAAATGTTGAAAGAAAAGTTGTTTGCGTGACACCAGAAGATCACAGATACATAGGTGATCTTTATAAAAAGATTACCGATGCATATAAAGCTGCGGCTGCACTGGCAGGAGTAAAACCGACCATTGGGAAAAAGGGAGAAGGGCCCAAGATCAGACATGTCATAAGTTTCCTGCGAGAGCATGCAGTCTACGGGGATAGAGAAATACAGAATTTTGCCGCCAGGTTTGTCAAATGAAAGAGGAAATTGACATGCAAAATTCCAGAGAAACATGCCTGCTCAAGGATTTCTATAACAGGCACAGACCGGTCATTGATGTTCTGGCTGAAGATGACGAAATGTTCAGAGCGGTAAAAGAAATTGCAGAAACTAAAAATGCAGATGAGGGGGGAGAAAATGCGCCTGCTAGATAGAATAAAAACCTTTGCTGCCGAACGTATTCGAAGGAGGGAGGCAAAAGTTCCCTGCGAAGTATGCGGCAGGTCAACATCATCCTTGGGCACGAAAAGGTGCGATTCATGCCGGAACATGGAGAACGGGTTCACGAGCCTGCGAAACCACGACCCCGAAAAAGCACGGAAATGGCTATCAGAACAACTCGAATCATTCGAAGGGAAGGAGACGAGAGTTAAATCAGGTGGCTTTATGAAAGGTCAGTGCCCAGGCATTCGTGGCGCTCTGTGTCAATTAGTAATAAAAGATCTGGATTACCTACTAGAGCACGGTATATTTACAGATGATGTACAGGCTGTCCAATTGGCAATAATACATATCGCCACAGAGGAGCGTGCAAAGGAGTCCCGGAAGCCTAGACCACCTGGTAAGTGACAGGAAGAAAATGCATGATATCATCAGCATTTTATTTCATTTTTCAGCCGCGGCATTGATAAAGGTTTACCCTTCGAGTGGCGAAAGTGCAAGTCGGCAAGGCCGACCGAACCATTATCATGGCACTTTTCAGACCTTTTTCATGTAGCAGTAAGCTAAACTGCGGCTCAATGTCGTCTCAAAGGTGATTATATGAATACAACATCGATAGATAACGAAATCGAAAACATTTATAGCCGGTTTAAATCGGCTGGTATAGAACTTGATAAGAGCAAAGTCAGGGACAAGTTGAACTACTTGCTCGGTTACAAGGTTCCCCTGAATGAGGCCGTGAGAACGGTGACAATGGCGCTTCGCAAGGATCACAACCTTCCGTTTGAGTCCTCCAAGTCGGATAATGCGGGATTGGCCCGCGTAGGCTCAGTCGAAGAGGATGACGAGTGGGTAACAGTAAGAGGCAAAGTCATGCTGGAATCAGAGATAATGGTTCTTGACATACTCAAGACACATAAGCCGCAGGGTGCTCTGGCGAGAGATACCATACAGAACGTCCTCGGGACCCTGGGGTATGCCATGCTCGATGTTGACAGCATCCTCGAAAAGCTCAAAATAGCTGGTGAAATATTCGAACCCAGGGGCGGTTTCTTCAGGGCAGTGTAACCATGAGCGAATGTCCTCATTGCGGTCAGGGGAGAGAGTCAAAAGCTCCTTTTCAAAGATGGGAGAACCAGTGTACGGATGCGGCGTGGATGAAGAAGTTTGCATGAATCCGCACTGTTCTCATTTTGAAAAAAGGTGAAAGCATAGAACCTGAAATTGAAGCTGCTGTGAACTATACCCATAAGATGAAACTGGAATTTTGATGAAAGTCATGGTATATCAGTTGGTGAAATGGCTATCGTGGGACTGGATAGATTATGCAGAATCATTTCTACAAGATACATTTTCAAACATATGCTTGAACATATCTATAATAGATCTCTTTGAATTTCGGATAATTATTAAAAGCATCCATAACTAAATCGTTTATGCCTAAAGTTGGTGTCCACAAACCTCCTGCAGTAAAATTAGTCCAAAATTCAAGTCGGTTTTAATATAAAAACACACTGCATTGTCCATTTTTTGAACTTGGTGTAAAAATAATCTTAACAAAGTTTACTGCGGACGGTCTCTGGACACAAACCCTAAATCCTCAAGAGTCTTAGCAGCATGTTCAGCAGCTTTCAATATTTCATATTTTTCACACTGACCACCTATTGCGATGATGCTCTCACCTACGTCTTTTATTGCATCACTTAATGATTTCTCATTTGTATTTTTGCCAATTTCTCCGAGTAAATCTATGATCCATTTATATTCAATTTCAATATCATTTTTAGATTTAATGTCTAATTTCTTGATTTCTTCAGGCTCGGCATAAAATCCATATTTAGTATATTTCGCTGAAATTTCCAAACCTAAATTTAAAATAGGATTTATTAGACTACCGATTAAAATCTCCTCTTTTCTATTATCAAACGCCTGCCGAAATATCGAAATAATATGCTTTCTTATTAACTGTTCATCAAATTGGTTTGTTCTGATTTTGACAATTTTAATACCAATTTCAATTAGAAGTCTAATAATATTTTCCGTCTCAGGTCGCGGGTATTCCCTCTCACGTTCCAAAGTTTTTTTACCAATATATTCCAAATGTTTTATTAGATTTATATCTATAGAGGTCATTAATTTTTGGAAATTTGGTTTTGATTCTGCTTTTTCTATAGCTCGCAGACATATTTTTTTAATCGGCTTAGCTATATATTCTACCGTGAATTCTAATTCTTCTTTTAAAGAGACCTCCACCAGATCTTTGATGGCATAACCTACTGCCCGTCCTACATCAGAGGAAAGCAAAACATCACTTTCTAATGCTTTTATATAGATGTCTCCAAGTGATTCTATTACAGACTCTGTGGCATTGCGCCACTTTTTATTTATAGCATCGATTCCAATTTTTTTAAGAGTAGTAATTACCACCATATTCTAAACTCCAATCCTTCATCTATGGCTGTTTCACCTATTTCTCTTAAAGACTCGGCAATCTCAATCACAGAATCTTCATCATTCCTTTCCAATGAAAAATTATTAATTTTCATGAAATGTTCACAAAAGTGTCTTATAATTCCATCTCTCTCTCCACCGGCATGAATAATCTTAATGCAAATATTTTTCAGTTCTGTTATGCCAATTTTTGCAGTTGTGCTATTGTCTTCTTTTATTGCTTTTTTAATAATCTCTATCAAAGGTATAATTTTGTCATTCTCTCCCAATATTCGGGGTGAATAGGTTGAAGGGCTATCTCTATAGGCTACATTTATGGTATTTTGAAATTCTTCAATCTTTACTCTATTGCCTAAACTTTTTATAATGTTTTTTGCATTAAGTGAACTTATAGTGCAGGGAATGAAAATAAACAACGCCATAAATGCGAAAACCCCAAATCGGATTGCAAAGCTGATCAAATCTTCAATATTTTTAATACCAATTAATTTAATTCCCACTTGTATATTGCTCAAAATAGTAGTGTTTGATTGATTTTCAATAGCGTTTAATAATAAGACATCATATATTATGGATATAATATATATAAACAATATAATCCAGAAATTTCCATCCCATCTAAATACCTCGACAGCACGGAGGGAATAAGCCTCCGCTACTATTTGAATAGCAACAAGAGTTAAAGCGATAACAATCGCAATGATCGATGCTTGGCTGGAAGCAAGAGTACTCAGAAGCGTTCGTGCACTATCACTATCAATAGGTACCCATTTGAGAATTAAAAAAACGTTTGGCGATATAAGAATAACTGTTACAAAAAGAAGAATATAAACAGAAAGAATGAATATAAAAGAATTACACTTAAAATATTCAGGAATTACCTTTTTCGTCTTAAGTATTAGAACCAAGATTCGTTTGGTTGAGGATGGTCTTGCATTTCCTTTTACAGCTCCTTTAATAAATATATTGATTCTCTCAAATGCAGGATGTCCATGTAACAAATACCCAATTATGACTCCAAGTAAAAAAAATATCAGGTCGATGACTATGGAATGCCGGGTTAGGAATTGTACCATAAATTGTCAAAAGTGCTCCGAGCGGGATGTGTATCCGAATATGCTTAAACTTTTGAGTTCACAGTTTAACTTTATGGGTTCATGATTTAAACATATTGTTTCATTTCACAGCTGCATTAAAGAGAGGGATTACAGACGGGGAACTCAACGAGGAGGATAAGTCTCTATTCATGGCACCAAAACCTATTAATAGTTATACGCATTAAAATGCGTACTAATTAGGAACTGAACATGACAAAAACTAAACTTCAGAAAACAGGTGGAAAGGTTCCCTATGTCCTTCTTTCAGCATCTTTGATCGAGGAGGGTTTTAAATGGAAAAAAGGGCAGAAGATTCAGGTTGATTATGACGAAATAAAAAAACAGATAATAGTTTCAGAACATGACGGCGATATAGAAGAGGATGTCAGGCGGCTGCAAAACTCTTCTGGTAACTCAACTCCTTATATATATCTTTCAAAGTCGATAATTGGAAATGTTTTTAACTGGGATTCAGGACAGCAATTGAACGTCGAACATGATGTGAATAACAAGCGCATCATAATTTCCGAGCTAAACGGGGAGATAGTAAACGATGGCAAATGATAGCGGCATTCCAGAGGATGTTGCAGAGGGGAAATCACAATGAATCCGCTTCTTACTTTTATCAACATCGTGGGAGACAGCAAAATAATACTGAAAAATTTGTGGCAACATGGTACGTTCTGTCTCTGGCGGATACTTTTTATCTATAAGCAGGTCGTGCCGCGCGTCTCATTAGTGCGTCCTGACTATGAAATAGCACGACTACAGTACAACAACATAGCCACCCCCGGTGCAGGGAGAGTTAGGACTTCTCTCCCTCGCCTCCTATTCATGAGGTGCTATAATGCATAGAGTTTGGTTCCCACAGCAGAAAGAATGGGATTACCTGCCTTTACGCTGGGGATTAGGATATTATTCTGATGAAGAGATCCGGGGCATCTTGAAGGAAGGTAATCTGATATTTGGGAATGGGGAATTCCCGATATGCAAGAAATTATACACAACCCGGAAGAGTCCGTTAAAAGGGGAATATTATGTTGTGCAGGGAAGCAAGTTCAAAGCGTCTGCACTTGAACCAAGAATAGAGTTCAGAGTGGTTTCATGTTGCCAGCTTGATTTGAGGAATGAGCTTGTAACAACCGATGGCAAAACATGGGCCACAACAAAGATTCTTGATCGAAATGGACGCAGCTTTGCAGAGCTCGACCTTGGGAACCGTGGGGTTACTTTTGAAAATCTTAGGGATGAACTGTTAAGGCTCTATCCAAAAACGACTATTGACACGCCGTTTTTCGTAAGCATGCTTGAGCCAATAGCTGATAAAGGAACGAGGTGACTTAATGAGTGAAATATGCATTGACATAGAGACCGTACCGGGAAAGCTGTGCCCGGACGTAATGGAAATAGCCAACGCAAGGCTGGCAAAAAAGAAAGATAAGGACATGAACAAGATGTGCAGTGTGGAATGGCCCTTTGCTCACATAATATGCATTGGGGTAGGCATTGATGGCAAGATAGGCACGATCATAGGAGAAGAGAAGGATGTGCTGGATGCATTTTGGGTTCTAATTGGAAGGAAGACAGACGACTTCCAGCCACACGATTCAAGATATGTGACGTTCAACGGCAAAGACTTTGATATTCCCTTTATTATAAATCGGTCAGCAATAAACGGCATCGTTCCTACTATAAGAATCCCGACAAGGCGATATTATAATGACCGTCACTTTGATGTGTTTGAGGAACTGAGCAATCACTTCCAGTCAAGTGAGTTCAAGTTAAAGGAATATTGTAAAATATTCGGAATCGAGAACGATGATGATACTGATGGCAGCGAGGTTCACGCGCTATGGTTGAAAGGAGATAAGGCTGCAATAGAGAAACATTGTGCTTCGGATGTTAGAGCTACCTTCGCATTATACGAGAAAATAAAGGACTTCTTCTGAGATGATGCCTTTTGGTACTCGTGGTTATCGACTCGAGAGAAACCCGCTCCCCCGTCGTAAAAGAGCTTGAAAAACTTTGTGACATAGACATCCAGACTCTTGAGGTCGCGGATTACGTAGTATCGCATAGATGTGCCTTTGAACGGAAAGACATTGATGACTTTTTTAAATCACTGTTTGAAGATAAAAAGTTGTTCGGCCAAATAGGAGATATGGCAGACGCGTATGATCGCCCAGTGCTCATCATAGAGGGTGGAGACCCCTTCTTTTCAGGTCGAAGAATACACCCCAATGCTTTGCAGGCCATTCTCAATACCATTGCAGTATCTTTCAGGGTTCCAACGCTGTACGCTTTAACCCCAGCTGATACCGCGAAAATAATCTACCAGGTAGCAAAAAGGGAACAGACAGACGAGAGAAGACCGGTCAGTGTGCATGGAAAACGCAGTAAGATGAATCCGAAGGAACAGAAAGAATATGTCGTTTCTGCAATCCCGGATCTGGGCCCTGTGATAACGAAACGTCTTTTGACAAACTTTCGCAGTGTGCGAGGGGTATTCAATGCCTCTCAAGATGACCTGATGAAAGTAGAGGAAGTTGGACCGAAGACAGCCAAGAAGATAGTAGAGATAGTGTCGGGTGATTACCTTTGAGCGAGATACTTGATGCTGCAAGGCTCTATACAAGAAAAGGCTGGGTAATCCATCCACTGCTAAGTCCGATGGCTGTGGAAGGCGAGAAGCCAGCCGTATCCGCTGGCAAGAGACCATTACTGGCAAAATGGGAGCAGCGTGGGCTTGCAACTGAACAGGAGCTCTTAGACTGGTTCGGCGATAATCAAAGCAGCCGCTTCAAGTCCAGCAATATAGGACTTGTTCTGGGAAGGAAAAGCAACCTCCTTGTAATTGATCTCGATAAGCTTGATTGGGTAAACGTGATATTCCCACCTGAACAGAAAGCTTCTGAGAATACAATTAAAGCAGGAAGGATCTCAGGAAGAGGCCACATCTATTTTAAGTTCACAGATAAAATAAAAAACTGCAAGTTACATGATTTTGGCATAGAAGTGTTAAGCGATGGAGCGCAGGTCGTAGTTCCCCCATCTACACACAAAGAAGGCCAGCAATACAAATGGCAGCTTCCGGAAGGAACAGTCATAGAAACAGTGGAACCATCAGAACTACCCGGTACTTCAATCGAGGCAATCAAGCTGCTACAATCGTTGGAAGGAAAGGTAAAGGCTTGCAGGCCATGCTTCAAGTGGGTAATAAATCAGTCTAAAGACCCCATGCACGGCACGACAGGCCGAAGACTAATGCTCGCGACTGCAACCGAAATGAAAGCTGAGAAGGTTACTCTACCCGAAATGCGGTTGTACTTAAAAAAGGTTTATGGGGAAAAATACGATGCAGCAAGAACAGCAGAAGAATGGAAGAATGTAAATGAAAACAAGAGATGGCAGTGCAATACAATAAGAGAGAACTTCCCTGAGTTCGAAAGGATGTGCGAGAACTGCCCTAAGAAGGTTCTCGATAGAGATTATATTGATCTCGAAATAGTAAAAAAGGCCAAAGAAGTAATGTCCACAGGCGATCCAATATCATACATCCTGGATACATGGAATAAGTTCCATGCAGGGGATAGGCCGCTGGGATTTATCCTGATGTGTTCTGCTGTATGTAGCAGCATAGAGAACAGTGACGGCCTGCCTGTGAACTTCAATGGCGATTCGGGAGGTGGCAAATCACATGCAAGCAGGTCGATGCTTCATCTGATACCTCAAAGATACTGGATTAACCGAAGCATCAGCAACAAGGCACTCTTTTATTCAGATTCGGTTAAACCTGATATGATATTTTTCTCGGATGATGCTCAGATGAGTGATGACTTCAAGGCGATCTTTAAAAAATCGGTCTCTGACTTCCAGGAATCAGTTGAGCATGAAACCGTAAGCATCCAGAGAAAAAGTGAGCTGTTAAAAGCACCGCCGAGATTGTCATGGTGGCTCACTTCGGTAACAGATATTGGCAATGAAGAGGTAGAAAGAAGATGCGTAAAGATAAATGTAGAGGTAAGTGAGCAGCGTAAACAACTGATCTCAGATAGACTTCAGAAGAGAAGACAGTCTTGTGAAGCCAAATATCCAGAGGACATACCGGAAGTCAAGGTCTGCAGAGCCATATTCAAAGAACTTAAATCGAAGAAAGAAAGGGTTGTATGGGACTTTCCTATCCATTTCAGAAAAGACGTTTCTCTTGATACTCAAAACATTGTTTACGAGCTCTTGATCGGAACGGCCCTGATTAACAAGTATAGACGGGAGAGAACAGAAGACGGCGCTATCTTAGCATCAAGAGAAGACTTCAAGCAAGTAATTGGGAATTTCGCAGCTATAAGTGATACCCAGCAAAGTAAACTCACGAAGGCCGAACTCCTGGTTGCCAGATATTTGAAACAGGTGGGAGAGGCATCGGGTAACACAATTCAAGAATATTTCCATAAGAGCCGCATGTGGGTTTCGCACATAATGAACGGCAGGAATGGAGATGGAGGACTGCTGACAAAACTGCCAAACATAACCCTGGAGGATGTCACCACAAAGGACGAGATAGAAAGCGTTCGCAAACAGGTTTACAAATTCGTAGGCGAGTGGGATGAATTTGCCTGTTATGAAAAAGTTGCTACGATTGACGATTCAATGGAGGAAGCAAAATGATGAGCTTCGTTGATGCCAGATTTTCCCATGCGTTCACACGCATGGTCGGCGCACAGCGCCTAAAATCCGGCTTTCCCAGTTACAAAAACCAGGTCGGATTTGGTGAAATCTGAATCCGGCGAGGTCAAGAAAATATGGAATCGATAAAAGAAATCAAGAACGCCTTTCGGCAAGCAAGGATCGTAGGCGAAGAGCTTCTCAGTAAAGGACTGATGACCTGGGACAGCTTCGAGGCTATGATGCTTGGATTTGAACAGAAATTGAAAGCAAGAGGTCAGGTATTTTAAAGGAAGTGAAAATATGTCACGACAAGAGTTGGTTCCTGTCTTCCACGAATTAAAAAGACAGAGAGAGAGCAGAAAAGATCTGATAGTGGACTCGCGTACCCTTACAGCGGTATCGGAGCCGGAACGCATAGTGATCGACATCCCCAAATTTGGAGGATACCCGCTAACACGGCATGCACACGACCAGTTAGCTTCTAAAGTGCAGATACCACAGGCATACTACAACAGAATACTCGAAGCAAAGAACTTCGGGCTTCTGGCAAACAACGTAAATGCGTGGCTGCCAACGGAAGATAAGAGGATGATCAGGATAATGGATGGAAATATCCGGGCTATCCTCAGTGATAGGTACAGGGTGCTGGATAATTACGACCTTGTGTTTCTTGCACTGGATGAGTTCGCAAAAGCAGGAGCAGATGTTCACAAGGTGAACCTTACAGAATCGCACCTGTTCATAAAAGCAGTCACTCCAAAGTTACAGGGAGAGATACGTCCGGGTGATATAGTACAGGGTGGTTTGATCATCAAGAACTCGGAGGTAGGGGCCTCCCGCTTCGCAGTTGAGCCCTTCGTGTTAAGGCTGAAGTGTACAAATGGATTGGTAATCTCGCAAGGATATTCCAGAGTACATCTCGGCAAGCGCAAAGAGGAAGGCGAGTTTAACTGGTCGTCACAGACTATAAACCTTGAGAATCAGGCGATATGGAGTGCTGTCCGTGATGTCATAAAGGACACCTTTGATCCTGCAAGTTTTGCGGCAGTCGTTGAGAAATTGAAGGGTAATGCAGATACCCCGGTCAGAGAGCCTGTGAAAGCTGTTGACAACGTAGTAACTGCATTAGGACTCACAGAAGCCACCAAGGAGATGCTTCTCAAGAACTTCCTCGACGAGAAAGACTTCTCATCGTGGGGATTAACAAATGCCATTACAGCGACGGCCAAACAGTTTCCAGAACCAGACATACAGGTAGATCTCGAGACAAAGGCCAGCAATATAGCAATGCTGACGCCTGATGCCTTCCTGAAAGTCGTTGAGGCGAAACCAAAGAACCCGGCAATAAGAAAATTGATAGAAGGCGACGGGACCTAACCCGTCCATCTTTTCTAAGGTGAATTATGACAGATGCAAATGACGTATTAAAAGCTATATATGACGCATATGGAACGGATACCGGGATTTTGTTAGGGATTCCATCTGATAGAAAGTCTTCGGTGAAAGCAATAATCGACTTTACCATCGGGCGAATGAACGCCAGGAGCTCACCATCACGCGACGGTAAAAAGTTCGTGGATGAAAAGTGCAGGTTTACAGGGTGCAAGATTCGCCCTCATTGCATAAACGTAGCGAGGGTATGCGCAGCTGCCTGCCAGGATATCCCTCTACCTAATGACGAGCTCAACAAACCGCTTATAATCGTGTTTGATGATAACCCTACTCTGGTAAAGGCGCCAGATATTTCAGACGTATGGGTGAGGCAGGATAAGCGCTGGCTCAATTTAACGCCACATAACAGAACGCATGACATAAATCTCAGGATCATTGAAAAGAGCAAATTCCTCGCCCGGAAGCAGGAGGGAACATGAAATATCCACCGTCTATATTCATAAAAGGCATCACCCTCCCCGATGCATGGGCTCAGGCAATAGACGAGGTGATGAAGCGAGGTATGGAGATCAAGACCCAATACGGCACTTCGTCGAAGGATGTGTGCTCTCTGATAGAAGTAACGCATCCATACGAGCCCCCGATGCTTCACCCTGACTTTCCAACGAAGATCTCCCACACTGAAGAGTATCTCAAACAGTGGCTAAGAGGTTATGACTGGCTGAAACAGGGGTTCGAGTACAATTATATGGACAGACTCATCCACTATCCAAAGGGGAGATTGGAATGCGATAGTGACATGATAATGGCACAGCACAAAGCAGGGAAAGTCAGAGAAGGACGTTATTACAACAACTCACCTGACAAGGACTCCAACTTCATAGACCAGATAGCAGAAATTAGGGATAAAATAAACAAAGGAGTCTCACGGCGTCTGCAGGCTATCACATGGCATCCTGATCGTGACTTGTTCGTAAAGGAGGACCAGCCTTGTTTGCAGAGGTTATGGATGAGGAACCTCGGTGATGGTAACGCAGAGCTCCATGCAATGTGGAGGTCAAGAGACCTGTTCGCAGCATGGAATAGCAACATGATAGGGCTCCTCACAATGGTCAACCATGAGATACTTGAACCCAATGGTATCAGGCTTGTAAAGCTGATAGACTTCTGTAATTCGCTACACATATACGAAGCTGATTGGGATGCAGCAAGGAAAGTAAGGAAATTGCCTGTAAACCCGATGCTTGTAAGAGGGTAACCATGGGCAGAGAATGCAATCATGTGTTCATCGTCAGGGATTCGCAGTACATCTGTGAAAAGTGTGGAGAGACATTTAAACTTGGTGACTTTGCAAACGATAGTACCGAGTTTCAGGAATGCGCGAGTGGAAAGTGCGCGGTGATTTGATGACAGAACGGACAGGAGAGGTAGTTGATGAGGTATGCAAATGTGGCTGCCTCAAATCAAATCATGGAGGGTTACAGGGGCATGGAGGTTGTACAAGATGCCCCTGTTCTCAGTTCACCTTCAGCGCTCGTTGGGTGATTAAAACTTGAGGTGATCGAATGAACGAATTATTTTATTATGTTAGAGTAAATCCGAAGCCTGATAAAGACAAGGTCGGAGGAACGATGGAAGAGGCAATCAAACTCAGAGATCTGTTACAGGGAATGGGCTATTATGCGGAAATAAAGAACGAGAGTAGGTTAGTTTGAATGTCCAGATGGAGATTCGTATACCTCGCAGACTCTCGAATTTTTATCCATGGATAAAATTGAATTAAATACAGGTGATTGAAAATGGTTAAAACAACGATACGAAGAAAGGTCTTGAACATGCCTATGGAAATGTGGGATAAGCTGGACAAGATTTATCCTGGAGAGTCTTTTGAAACTTCAGCAGAGGAGTTCTTAGAGAAGATAGGACTTCCTGGAGCATTATCAGCATACTGGAACATCGCGGAGCGCATGTTCTTCGAAGATATATACGTAATCGCGAACACTCGTTCAAAAGCAAGAAGGTGCTGAGAAATGACGGATGCGATGTCAGATGCAGTTGAGTATTGGCAGAGGAAATGCGAGATCTGCAAGAAACAGTACCCTGAGCTCTATAAAGAGTGTGGTGAGCGAGGGAGTTACAGCATATTGTATCCATGTAAAGCCAAGGATATCCGGGTGTATTGAAGAGGCGTAATCATATGACATCAAAAGGTCTTAAAAACTATACTACGGAAATCCCGGCACAGAGAACCATCAGCGAAATCGAGGAGATTCTGGTCAAGCACGGTGCTACCGATACCTGGAAACAGTATGACAGTGCCGGCAAAGTAATCGCTCTAAACTTCGCTGTCAACACTGAATTTGGTAAGATGCCGTTCAAACTCTCAATAGATGCCCAGGTAATCTGTGAGGTTCTCAAAGAGCAGTCAAAACGTGGCTTCAAGAGCATATCCAGGAAACAGGCATCGGACATCGAGCACGCAAGGAATGTGGGGTGGAGAATCATCAAAGACTGGATAGACGCACAGATGGCTATGGTCTCCCTGAAGATGAGAAAACTTGAGCAGATATTCCTAGCAGATATCTATGATATGCAAAGAGAGAAAACGTTCTTCCAGATACTCCGGGATAAAGGGTACGCAGGGCTGCTCATGGAATCACATGAACAGAAGTGAGGAGAGAACATGCAGCGCACAAATATCGATTGGTGCTTGAGGCCGGATGGAAAACCGGGGCATTCATGGAATCCTGCCTTCGGCTGCGAACATGGATGCCCGTATTGCTACGGTCAGGTGATAGCAAACCGCTTTTACAAAGGCGATTTCAGCCCGCGATTCTATCCTGATAGAGTTGCTCAGCCGAATGGTTTGAGAAAACCATCAATGATCTTCCTGGGCAGCATGACGGATATGTTCGGTGTGTGGATTGAGCAGATATGGTGGGATGAGATTCTCAAGGTTATCCGGGATAATCCTCAACATATATTCGCCACTCTCACTAAAGCTCCTGAGAGAATCCGTTCATACCTCGTGATCGATGAACTCCCCCCTAATCTGTGGTTAGGGACAACGGTAGAGTCAGAGGATGAAGCAAGGAGAATGGCATGGGTAAGGAACCCCTACGAATCAGTAAAAGGAGTGAGATTCGTTTCATTCGAGCCTCTGCACGGAAAGTTTGAATGGGATATTGACCTCGAAGGCATTGATTGGGTGATTATTGGTCAGGAGACTGGCAACAGGAAAGACAAGATTCCAGCAAAGAAAGAATGGGTCATAGAGCTTGCATCCATAGCCACTGATTACGGGATTCCGGTCTGGATGAAAGATAATCTGGTTCCCTTAATAGCAAAAGAGGAGCTTCTCCGAGAAATGCCAACAGAATGGAAGAACTGGCTCAAGCCCGTGATAAAGGCAGATGATATCCTGGATGGCAGGGGGGAGGAGGAACTGGAAGCCGGTGAATTGCACGCAAAGGATATGGTTTTATCGAGGTGACAGGATGATGTTAGAAAAGATTCTCTCAGACAGAAAGCGTGATGGTGTGTTAAATGTCCTGCATTCTGTTCATCCCACGCACAATCAGAGATTATGGCTTGTGGGCTTCCTTGACTATGTAGGATACGATCTACCCGAGATATTGGGGATAATAGCCTCTGAAAACAGATGGAAGGGCTATGACAGGGACAAGACTGCATACCAGGCATCATCAGTGATCACAGGAAAAAGAAAGAGGCGTTGTGATAGAAAGCAGAAGGAACCAATAACCATTGATGATCTTATAAGAATATTCAAGAGCAACGCCAGCCCGACCAGCAAAATGACTATTCCATCAACAACGTTATGGGCTGCCGTGTATTATTATCTTGAAGGCTATATACCATTGCCCAAAGACCCTGCTGCAAAGCGACCATTGTTTAACTGGAAGCAATACCAGGACAAACCGCCTACCTTGGAACAAATAATGTCCTGGGATTGGTCAAACGGATTGTGTTTACTGGCGAATGATAAGTATTCGTTCATAGACATAGACACGAGTGGATATGAGCAGGCCCTCAAAGATTATCATATGGAAACTACACCAAGGGGAGGGCTCCATGCGTTCGGGAAGGGGGTAATCAATAGCCTTAATGTGGAAAATATAGGCGAGTTAAAAGGTAAAGGAACCCTGATAGTTGCATACCCGACAAAAGGTTATCGGGTGAAGGAGATGACAGGGTTACTTTAAGGAAATTTAGATGAATATTCCAAACCGCTTTCATAAGAGGCGTTGCTTCTTCATAGGGCATAGCAAGTGTTTAGTTAAAGGCGACTATTATAAATGTAAGCTGATGGTACCGATTGGGAACGATTTGTTTATCGTGCCGGACGGCAGACCCTTTTATGATGAGCAGGAGTGCCCGTTTTTTGTGTGGCGTTGATTAACCGATGCGCGAAGAATATCAAGTACCAAGGATGGCTGGAGAGCGTCGTCATGATCAAAATGGCGGAGATTCCTCGATAAGTGCAAAGGCTGCCGGTCACACAATGCTGATTAAGAATAAGTATTACAGAAAAGGGAATTTTGAGGAAGCACAGCAATCTTTTGAGAGACATCAGCCGGCTTTTAGAGAAGGATGGTAAAGGAACTATTTCATGGTACTCCATTTTGATGCTTGAAAATACAAATAAAGCCCAGCAAATCTCTTTTACGAGGGACCTCAACTTTCAGTTGCAAATCTAAATAATGACTGTCTTTACAGTTTATCGATTTTTACTGCATAAACATTTTCCGTCTCTTTCCATTCATCATTCAGGTGCAAAGCCTCTACCTCACAGCCAAGACTTTTATGCTTTCAACAATATCTATATTCAGGCTACGATTCTTAAAATCGACTTCTGGCGCAATAACTATCAATTTCAAGTTCTCAATTTCCACATCCCAGCCCAATTGAGCTATCCTCGGATTAAATATTTAAATATAAATGATTATTTAAGTTTGCATCTAAAAAATTGGTTATTAAAGAAGGTATCAAATTGGAAATAAATGCCCATAACAAAAAGACCGCAAGATTATTAAAAAATCATGCGCGAATAAGAGCACTCCCAAAAAGAGTTTCTTATAAAAATGGGATTATTATTTTCGATTGTATAGATGATGGAGGACAACCAATAGAATTGAGAGCCAATTCTGAACGCCCCGTAGTATATCTGCACGAATACAAAATTGGTTTATCGAAAGGCTGGATAGATGAAGTAAAAAGAATTGGTAGTCTTGATATGGTTTCAAACCGAAAAAAAGACGATCCAATAAATTGGATAGTATGTGATGGTTTTATCGCATGTTTCGTGACGGATGATTTTGATTTCATCGAAATAGGCAAAATTCAATCTTTATTAAAGATACCACCTATTTGGAACCTTAAAATTATTGAAGATGAAAAAGGTTTGTTTGGCGGTCAATTTGAGCTAACTGCCAATGAAAAAAGAATTGATGTTAATTGTGGCGTCAATAATGGCAATGATAGTGCCAAAATAGAAATGAATGGTAACCCAATTCAATTTGACCATGACAATAATGGAAATCAAAAAATTGCAGATTATTTAAATCAATTAATGAATGAGACGCCAATAAATCAAACCATTCCCCCATCAGAGGAAAGACTTTTTGTCTATTTCAAGCAAGCAAGAATTGAATTGGGTTTAAATGTCCCCCTCATTATAGATGATGTTCTCTTAAAAATGAGCCAAATAGCGAATGCCAAAAGGGAACGATTAGTCGATAGTTGGGAAAAAATAGCAAGGGAAAAAATAAAAAATGAGTGGGCAACTAAAATGAAGGTCTAATTTTTAACTATGGAGAATAAAAATGGAGGATAAACCAATACATATATGTTTAAGAGTCGGAAAAGCTGACATTGAAGAATCAGAATCGTATTGCGAAAAGATTAAAGATTTTATTTGGTGGTCTTATCATACTAAATATGAAGATAGTAAAAATCCCATTTCTGATTCAAAAATATATCTATTAAATGAAAATATTAAAAAGTTTAATTGCAATTTTGTATACTTTATAGCTGATAATGGCGCTTATGAGAAAAAAGCAAGATTGCTTGGATTGGAGAGTAATGAAACAAAAAATGATTTTCATGTTCCAAAAGGATGGGAAGGAAAATCTGAATTATGGGTAAAATGCAATGGTTTCATGGACAGCAATCTCGAAGAACTCAAGTCTTTGGTGTTCGAAAGTGACAAAAAAAAACCTTATCTTAATTTGGACAAAAGAAGAAAATTATATCCATTTTGGAGCACAAGAGCCGTAAATTTAGTGATTGAATATAAAACCTTTAAAGAAATATCTACAGCTGCTGAAGAGAATATAATTGATGCTCTTTTTAAAAAAGCAATTGATGAATTAGGATTAGAAACAGTACAATATGTGGATGATTGTCTCTTAAAAATGAAACAAATTGCAGAAGATAAAGGCAAACGATTACCTTTGGGCTGGGAAAGATTAGCTCGAGAAAAAATAAATGAATGGGCAACAGATAAACCGGCAGATGATAAATGAAGAAGTGGTAAGAAAATGCTTAAAACCAACGTTTCGGGAATAGAGAGCTATGCAACAATCCCTAACACAAGATATTGGAAAATTTCACCTGGGGAAAGAGCTTGGCTGTGGAAAGATTGCAGAAAGAATAACTTGATATGCATTGGATGGTGCCACGACACAGACTGGAAAAAAACTAAATTCGGGGACCTGACAAGAAACTCAAATATCGAGCTAATAAAAAAAGTTCTAAGTGAGAATTATCCTGTAGAAGTTCTATTCAACTGGAATAATATCCTTAATAGTGACACCCACAAACTTCTAAGTTACCTTAAGATATCACAATTTGAAGAATATTGGGAAGAAACTGAGTATGAAGATCTATCAGCAACAGTTATTACCAAGATACTTGGTGACATAAACGTTCCAAAAGATATAACCAACAGAAGGATTGCGGATGAGTTCTTCAAAGCCGTTAAAACGACGGATATTGGTTCAATTGTCGACGCAAAAATCAAAAGAATTAATGATACGACGATTCACGTCACTTATGGAGATAACTTAGCAGAGATAGAACTCGATGATAAGAGGAAAAAAGCGATACATAAAGTCAATAATAAACAAATTGATAAACTAAGTGTAAAAGAGGAAAATGGCAATATTAACATATATAGGTATACAGAAAATAGAATTTCTAAGTGGGCGGAAATAATCAAAGATTTCTTTGAGATTAAACAAGGGCACAAAGTAATTGTTTACGATAAAGATTTTCATATTAATGCATTGGCAGATGTTATTGGTGAATACAAATATAATAATATAATTTATTATCCACATACTAAAGCAGTAAAATGGATAAAAATCTTTACCCCCCCATTAAATATAAAGCTTCTTGAGAATGAACTTGAGACAAATCTTTCGGGTAATAGAACTGTTATTCCGTTAAAGACGAAGAAAGATTGGGATACTATCTTCAATTATGCTAATCTCGGTGGGATTAAAGAAAAATCAGAAAAAACTACTTCAGATGAGATACTAAGAAATCTGTTTAATCAAGCAAGGATAGAATTGGGATCAAATAAAATATTAGATTTAGATGATGTAGTTTCCAAAATGAAACAAATAGCGGAAGCTAAAGGGCAGCATTTATCTAACAATTGGGAGAATTTAGCTAAAGAAAAAATAAAAAATGAATGGGCGCGAGATAAACCAGGAACTAAATGAAATGATAAATATTCCTCCGTATTACATAACCACAGATGAAACAGGTAGAGAAATTATGGTACCAATTCACTTTCAGGAACAATTTATAGTTTTAACTATTAATGACATCATAAGAAAATCCGGATTCACCTTCTCCCTTCCCCAGGTAACCAACTACTACCTCTCCCTCAAAACCAAACCCTTCGTTATCCTCACTGGTATTTCAGGCACAGGCAAAACAAAAATCACAGAATTATTCGCAAAAGCAGTATGTGAGGATTTTGAAAAACAATATCTTCTCCTGCCTGTGAGACCAGATTGGAACGATGACAAGTATCTCCTTGGCTATTATAATCCACTTACGAATAAGTACGTGTCCACACGATTTCTTGATTTCCTAATGCGAGCTGATCAAGACAGTAAGAATCCCTATTTTATATGCCTAGATGAAATGAACCTTGCTCGCGTAGAGTACTATTTTTCTACGTTTTTAAGTGCAATGGAATCCACAAAGGAGATACCATTGCATGGCGAAAAGACAAATGTCGAAACACAAAGCGGGGAGAAAATACCGAACAAGGTCGAAATTCCTCAAAATATTTTCTTTACAGGAACCGTGAATATGGATGAGACTACCCACAGGTTCTCTCCAAAGGTACTTGACAGGGCAAACACAATTGAATTCAACGAGATAAATCTGCTTGACCTGCAAACTCAACAGCAGAATGAAAACACATCGCCTGATGTGCCTAACATTAAATCTCTTTTTAAGGAATATTTCTTGAACGATGAAGTTCGAAAGAATGGTAGAACATCAAAAACTTATTCCGAATGGGTGATTGAAAATAAAGAGAAATTTGTTGGATTTCTGAATCAGATCAATAAAGACGCTCTTGAGAAACATAATCTCCATTTCGGTTACAGGATACGCGATGAGATACTGAGCTATATGTATTTTGCAGAAAAACTTTACAGCGATGAATTCAATGAAGATTCAGCAGTTGATTTTCAGATAAAGCAGAAGATTCTGCCAAAGATCAAAGGCCCTGAAAGTATCGGACCTGCTCTGGAATCCTTGGGAAAACTTATCGAAAAATATCATCTCTCCAAGGCTAAATTGAACCAGATGATTGAGGCGCTCAATAAAAATGGCTACACAGACTTCTACCAGTGATTGGGCGCTGAAGATCGACTCAAGTGGATCGGGTGTATTCAAAGAATATAGCACTGAGGAACTCATAAAATCCAATATCCTATTGGTGGAAGGAAAATTTCGTGAAACAAAAGAGATTTTATTCATCTTCAAATCTGATGGAAATGAAAAGTTCAAGCTATCAATTTCTGGATGTAAGGATAAAATCTCACGAGAATATACGGATGAAGGAGACATATTATTTAGATGGACTCCTCTAAATTATGCTGGTGTTTTTGAAGTACTAATAGAGATCAAAACAAAAGACAAAGTTAAGCGCACAATGTTCCTGCTCCTCGATGTATTATCAAAATTAGATATCGATGGCAATAGCATTAATAACTTCCATTATATGCTTAATTCACTTCGAAAAAGCCACATTATAATCTACAGTATTCTTAATCCTTCTAGGATTCGAAAAAATAAGGGGAAATATCTGCTTCCAGACCCATTGGAACAGTTCGAAGTCCTTGAACGCAACATGAAAACGCTTGAAAATATCGTCTATCAGATATCTCTCAATCCAAATAAAAAGCTTATCAAAGAAACGCACAGTGACAAATTCTATGCTCTTGAGATAGTTGATCATAATGTGATCCACGATATCGCAACACAAAGAGGCGGTCTGATAGAAGCACCGAATGATTCTATTGCACCTATACTTCAAAAGCTGCTTGTAGGATACCTTCCTGATAATGTCCTTGTTTATCGGACAGCTCAGACCTTTAATGTTTATGAGAATCAGTTGTTGAAAAGATTTCTTACTCTCTTAACGATATGTTCAAAGCAAATTGAAACTCGATTTGCGCAGGAAAAAAATAAATCAAGTTTGGAACAAAATGAAATTGAAAAGATAGATCAGTATATCGATAAATGCAGACAATATCATAGAAAAGCGCAATTTATGAAGCGATATCCTTTCTTTGAAGACGTTCAAGAAACCGATAATATCTCTTATAACACTCCAATTCTTCAGAGAGAAGTCAATTATATGCGATTTTATGCGATATTCAAAGAATTCATAAAAAATCCCTTCTTTGATTTTTCAGAATATCTCTATTTACCAATATTTGATATACCAAAATTGTACGAATATTGGGTAACTGTTCATGTGGCTGAAATTTTGTGCAATATGCAAAATAACTGGAAAGTAACACAGCATCTCTTCAGTGAAAATGATATCGTTTTTTCCTCCAGATTAAAGAATTTAAGAACTGGAAATAATAGTCTTGTTGAACTTTCCAATAGCGAAACACATATCTATCTTTACTATCAAAAAGAATATCCCTCATATGCAGGCAGACCAATGATACCTGATATAACACTTGAGAAGTTTATCTATGGAAAGCCTTCAAAAATACTGGTCTTGGATCCGAAATACAGGTCAAATCTGGGCACAGATGATGACCCAGAAAACGCTATTAATAAGATGCATGTTTATAAAGATGCAATAAGAGGAGACGATGGTTCTCGAATTGTAGAGGCAGCTTATGCAATTTATCTCGGAAAAAACGAGATAAAATATCCTTCAGGAATTATGACTGATGGAATTGGCGGGATCAGACTATTTCCTAAAGAAAATAATGCGGAAGATAGAGGTATTCTCAAAGAGATCATTCAAGATTTTATTAATAATTGATATATCATATAAATATTACAGGGATTTCCACGCCATAATTTAGGTTACAACCCTATTTAAACCTGACCTCAATTCTCCTATTTCCTAACCACGGAATTAATACGTTTCTACCGTTCGCATCAAGACGCATCATCAGATTCTCAATAGCCTCCTTATGCCAGTTCTTGTAATGTCCGTAGAACGTTACAACAATCCTATCTCCGTTAGCCTTCACCAGGGCTGGAAAATCCATAAGCTCATCAAAAACAGATTCTATAGTCAGATTCCCCAGATCGTCCTCCATATCCTTTTTCAAACATCCGAACAGACAAAAAGCAAATAGCTTCATAGCCAGCATTGCAGCAATCTCTTATTCAATTCAATACTGGGCAATGCATCAATGCCCAATAAATTGGCAATCGAATTAAACGCAAATTAAATTTAAGGAATAACGAAGGAATTTATACCAAAGCACTTGATGGGTATGTTTTGCTTAAAGATCTTAAAGATGAAATAAAGATAAATATTATAAAAAAGTCATTAAATACACATGAAGGGATGCTTCAACAGATATGTAAATGAGCTTCCGTTTTTGAATTAATCTCTTCGCTAGTTCTAGGTTGAATTTTAAGTTTAGCTTCTAACTCTGCTATACTATACGCTGAACCTGCGACTTTAATCCGTCAAAAAGGTCCCGAAAAGTTGATTCGATTTTTAAATGCCTTTCAACTGATGCCAGATTTTCCCCTGCGCTGCAGCGCAGGGTCGCAAGCTAAAATCTGGCTTTTCCAGTTCCTGAACTCTCCTCTGTAAAAATTTTCAACAAAGGAGGTAATCAGATGGAAAATTGTAATATCAGAATACGCGATATGCGTAAAAACGAAAGACCAAGAAACAGATTAATCGATAAAGGCGCCAGTTCATTGAGTGACTCGGAGCTCCTGTCAATAATCCTGAGAACTGGATCAAAGAAAGAAAATGCAATAAATCTGGCCCAGCGGATTTTATCCAAGTATAATCCAAAAGAACTGTCCCGAATAGATACCCAACAGCTAATGAAAATCAGCGGGATTAAACAGAGCAAAGCCTGCCAGATAGCTGCAGTCTTTGAGATAGCCCGCAGACTTGAAGCGTTCGTGAGTGAGGGCAAAGCGAAGATAAACTCTCCGGAAGATGTTTACAGACGATTGTATCCGTATATGAGGGAGTCAAAAAGGGAGACCTTCATTGAATTGAGCCTGGATACAAAGAATCAGGTTATCCGGGAGGACACAATATCGATCGGGTCACTGAACGCCAATATCGTTCATCCCAGGGAGGTTTTTAAAGTAGCGTTGATGCAGTCAGCAGCGCATATAATAGTCGCGCATAATCATCCTTCTGGAGATCCTACGCCAAGCAGGGAGGATATTGAAATAACAACGAAACTGGTTGAGACCGGGAAGATAATGGGAATAGACCTACTCGACCATGTGATAATCGGTGATTGCCGTCATTTCAGCATGAAGGAGGCTGGCCATATATGAAGATAGAAGATTTACCTGAAGACTTGAGGAATGCAGTAAGGTACTTAGGAAACGGCTCAGCGTCGGTAGAGGCAGATGTAATTGAAGCGCTTGAGAATGCCGATGACCTGATAGGCTTCGAAGATAGAGTCAATGGCGCCATGAGCAATCTGATGGAAGAGATCAAGGATATAGTCAGAGAGGTCAAGCACAGGAAGCTCACAGAGGAAGAACGCGATAGGATGGTAGATGTCTACGCTTCGGGTCCTTTGACCTACATACCGAGGATAGATGATCCGTTGTTCTTGCTTGGCCTGCTGCAATTTTATGATACAACTTCACCGGTTCTTTCTGTTGAGGCAAAGTATAGCGAGAACTTATTCTATGCAGAGAATGGAACTGTAAAAACAGAGTGGTACGGCAGGAGAAAGGAAGACGAGGTTCAGGAAACTCCAATAGAAATGGACGAGTTCAGGGAGATGGCAGCTGATGTAATAGACGAGGTGACAGAAGCCATACTGGAAGAATATCCAGACCTGACACCGAAAAGAGAGTTCCTGGATGAGTGTCAGGATGCAGCTATTCTATATGGAGAATGCTATTACACTCTTGAGTCAAGAATAGAAGACCAGCTGAGGAATCTGTTCATGATAAGGAATCCTCCGGATGACAAAAAAGCGGTAGAAAAGATAGAGGCATCATGAACCTGGAAGAACTGAAAGCATTGATAGCAAAGAGAGGATTGGACTGGCTCATTGCAGCAATGGTAGAAGGCTCAATAGGATATCATTCCCCAAAGCACGCGAAACGTATTATTGAAGAAGCTCTCGAAGGCAAGACACAAGATTACTGTGAACGCTGTATGGCCTGTTATGGCAGCGATCTCTTCAAAATGATAGAGTCCGATATAAGGGACATGGAATATCTCGAGGAAAAGGTTCCTTCGCGGTATCAGAAGGTAATAGAGACAGTTAAGGCGATATCTAGCCTGGATGCAGAAGGTCAACAAACAGCAGGGTTAATGTATCCGACAATGGGGATGTAACTATGCCAGAAGCAGATATCTGGCGGGATCTCTCGTCAGAAGATGTCAGAGAGTTCATTCAGTGGGCTCTTGATAACTGGAAGCCAAAAACGCCGGTGAATCCGGTCTGGCATCCTGTGATAAGGCGTACATGGTCACAACTGGACGCATCATTTGAGACCTCCAAGAAGCAGATTCTTGCCGGCATGGAAGAGACTCTTTTCACTCACAGGGAGGAATAATGGCTGAGGATGACATGTACCCGATAACGAAGATACCCTGGACTGTGATCGACAACGAAGGTACGCATGCAACCCACGTAATAGTGAACTTTCAGGAGTTCTATATGTTCGATTACATGGGCAATCTTCTTTTCACTCCTGAAGAAGTTGCAGCCGCACACCAGAGGTTCATCCAATACCCGAAAATAGAGAGAACATTCCCTGCATGGATACTTTCAGAGTCAGATATAAAAGGCGTGGCTGACCGCTTCGGGCTGGACATTGAGGGAATTGATCTGGATATTGTTGTCCATCATTTCAAGAAAGGATTCATGCCTATGGTAGAATCGTGGGATGAGGTTCTAAAAAAGGCAATAGAGCAGGCCACATTAGAGAAGACTATCCAGGCATAAAAACGGAGGATTATGGCAGGTCAATTGACACTTGGATTATTCGAAGATATCAAACCCGGCCAGGAGAAAATAACAGTTCTTACAGGTGCATCTGTTAAATATAATGCGTACGCATTTAAGGACATTGAAAGCGTAATAGCGAGGTGCATTTTCATGTCAGAATTGCCCGGACTATACCCTCCGGACTTCAGATCTCAGGTGATGGAAACAGTTGAAGTTACAGAAGACGAATTTGATTCGAAGAATGTCCCGTTTGATATACGGGGTGATCCTAACGAAGAACTGTGGCGAGATGTCCTTGCAGGAGACATTGACCGCGACAGGGTGTTCTATGATTATAAATCCCTGGGGCAGACTGTAACAATAGAAGGGGACAGAGGTATTCCCGACTTGGCGAAGAAGAGAGAGCTCACTCTCCAGCAGTTCTTAACGCCACCGATAATAACGAGGTTCATAGCGCAGGCACTCGGACTTGATATACCCGGAACGCCTGCGTCCGTCTTTGATAATAGCTGTGGAATAGGCAGAATGTTCCAATTCCTGAACCCACAATGTGACATAGCAGGGATTGAAGTTGAAGAGAAAGCCTATCACATGGCAAGAGCACTGTTCCCCGGAGCCCACATTATCCAGGACGACATGATACATCATCCGAGGGTAATAGCAGATTACCTTCTGATCAATCCTCCGTTCTCAATACAATTAGAGAAGAAGAACTGCGGTTTCAAGAACGCAGGATGGGGAGATCTTGGCCCAGGGACAAGCATAAAGTCTCATATAGCAGCCATGGAAACTGCTATCGAGAGCGCACGATACTTTGTGGCTGCCATGCTGCCAACAGGCTATTTCACGAATGAGGATACCCTCACCTTTGAGAGATGGGTAAACAGCCGCGCAAAGCTCGTGTATAGACTGGATATCGAGGGCAAGGCGTTCACCAAATATGGGTTCACATGGCCATGCTCCGTAGTGATCTACTCAACGGACAACCTCACCATACCCGGAACGCTCCATCATAAGACAGATACCCTAGATGAAGCGTTTCTCGCTCGCGAACTTGCGATATTGCAATTATCGGAAACAGGGCGAATAATAAGAGAGGCTGCTGAGCATATCAGGAAAAGAGGGCATATACACTTCACAAAGCCAGAGAAATATAAACCTCCAACGGTACAGGAACCCATAGCAAAGCTACCGCTGAAAGGAACGAACACCGTCAAGATCTGTTTGTCCCCGGATGCCAGCTGCTTGAACCTGAAGATCGATAATGTTCTTTCTGCTTTGAAAGTGCATGAGTTCAGAGAAGCGATGGGGAAGGAATGGAACCAGGGGCTAAGCGGATACACATCACTTGCAGATGTGAAGCTCAGGAGAAAAAACCTGCTGGAAGACCCCCGCGCCCTTTATGAACTGTGGACAGACATTTCACGCACTGGCCTGACACCGATAATAGACCCCCAATACGCCAATTGGATAGTCAAAAAGGCAAAGTGGTTTGAACGGCAGATGGCGCCTTACGAACAGTTCATCAAAGGAAAGGACGGGGAATGGATCTGTCTGCATAAGGATGACGGCATAAAATCGCTGTATCCAGAACTGTATCAGGCGAGATTGAAAAGGCTGGATCAACTCGGCATTACATGGCTGTGGCCATTCCAGAAGGAAGATGTTGCCAGGATGAGCCTGAAGGACACAACCATACTTGCGGATCAGATGGGATTAGGCAAATCCAGACAGATAATAGCGCTCGCATTGCTCTATGGATGCAAGCATAATCTGATAGTCGTAGAGCCGAAGCTGAAAGATGAGTTCGTCAAGGAGTTCAAAGCTGTAGGAATAACGGATTATCAGATCATAACAGATGAGAAGCATCTCAAGAGCCTGAAGAAGTTCAATCTTATGGCCTATAACCTCCTGTGGAGGACTCTCAACAATTATACAAAGAAGACATTCGCGAAGGCAATGAGAAGAAGGTTTCAGTTCATAGCCATTGATGAGGCTCATAAGATAAAGGCGAAAGACAGTGAGCAGGCAAAGGCTGTCAGAATGCTGAAAGCCAGGTACAAGCTACTCTCAACAGGAACGCCCATAGCCAATTACCCCAGGAACATCTTCAGTCTGTTGGTATTCGGGTGGGGTGATGCGACTGAACGCAATCACTACGGCTATTATAGTCCAATAGAGCGCGTGGATGAACATGGTCATCAAAGCGGTTATACAACCGGCACGCGGCAGTTCAAAGAGGATTTTATTAGCATTGAGTGGGTGACACCTCAATTCGAACATACTTTGGACAGTGGAGCCAAGAGCCGAGAAGTTCCGAAAATTAAAGACCCCGAAAAGTGGTGGCAGATGATGAATAGCAAAATTATCAGACGTCAGAGAGATGAGCCAGAGGTTAAAGAGTATATAACATTCCCGAAGCCTGAAATAAGGACAGAGCTTATCAAGATGTCGCCAGAGCATATCAAGCACTATAAGCACTGGCTTGACGACTTCGCATCATGGTTCAAGAAGCAGTTACGGATGGAGAAAGAGGAAGGTCACAAGATTGATCAAATGATGGTTCTTGCACATCTCACTCAACTTCAGTTCGCTTCAACTATCCCACAATCGCCAAAGACGAACACTAAGGATGCGCAGTGGTCATTTGGCCCAACAACAAAGCAACAAAGGACAATAGAACTCATAAAAGAGGCAATAGCAAATGAAGAAAAGATAATTGTGTTCTCTGAAAGGCCGGAGTTTCAGCGTTTTATCCAGGAGATCCTTCACACAAAACATGGGATAAAGTCTCACCTGTTCATAGGGCAGCAGGGGATAAAAGAGCGCAATATCCTCCTGAATGATTTCAGGAATAACGGAACAAATGTGCTCCTGGCAACAACATCGTGCGGTGAGGTAGGTTTGAATATCCCTGAAGCAAACGTGGTTGTCCTAGCAGATACTTCATGGACTCCAAGTAAACAGATCCAGGCGTACAGCAGGATACTCAGACCTCAACAGAAGAAGAAACCCAAGATCTCACTCTTGAGAGCTGCCGGGACCATAGACGAATATATGGCTCAACTTATGGCCGCCAAAAGCGAGGCGATAGATGAAGGTATTGATTACCAGGAAGCTGCCGCTTTCGATGCAAGCAAATGGTTGAGTTATAAAGACTTCACTATCAAGATGTTGAGAGAGGAGGGATATAATATATGAGTTATAATATAATTATTCCGCCGATCAGGGTATTATATGCGGACACATATAATATTAGGTTTTTCAAGAAAAGAAAAGACGCCAAAAAATTCGCAAGTACGAAGATGCTGTCAAAGATAGAGGTAGAAGGGGAAGAGTTATGATCGAAATAACAAATGGCAGGATATATTTCTACCATACAATGAAACCAGAACTCAAGGTTCTGGACTTCATATGCCTGTCAGCGTACATATGTCCGGTATGCAAGAAAGTTCTCAGCGCATATTTTGTGGGAAGCATAATTCCGGAATCATTCAAGGAATACATGGAACAGGACAAAATGAAATATGCCTACGAGATGGGGAATACCCAGGGAGCACAGTGGATAAAGATGCGTGACAATTCTCATAGGGAGACCTGCAGCTGGGAGGTCGTTGGTGCTCTATCGAAAGGAATAAACAATGCGGTAAAGTCCTTTATCGAGATACACAATATCAAGATAAAGGACCATCAAGCATTAATAAGCGCAATAGAGCAAGAAAAGATGCCCGGATTCAAGCTGGTAAAGGATGAGATTGGGACCGACATGCCGATGGTGATCTTCAAAGAGAATGAGCTTCTTGACACTAAAGGCATGCCATTCGAGAAGAAATGGGAACTACTGAGAGATCTTACCAATACGATTGATTCTGTTTTGAAGTCGATAGGCATGCATAATTAGGAGGACATAATGACCAAAACCAATGTTCCCACAGAAGATGTTGTTTTTGAAATAGACAAAGACGGGATGAGAATTATTGAGACCAAAACACGAATGATGAGCATGGATGACAACACCCAAGTGGTTTGTGATATATGCTCAAAACCACTCGGAAAAATAAAAGACATGAAACACGTGCTGTCGCCTGAATCTATTACAATCGCTGTAAGGAATGGATACAGGCCAGAGAAGATGATGAAGGCCAGTAAGGATATGCTCATTGAAATGGGCGAGGAAAAGTACAATGAAATAATAGAAAAGGTCTTTGAGGGTTGGAAGTCCATGGTTGACCAGAGCGAGACTCCATGGGCATTATGTGATGACTGTTTTAAGAATATCCAGCAATTTCTAAAAAAGCCTGGTGATAAAAGGCATTAATTAGTGTTTTTCGGATGATGCCTGATTTTCCCTCGCTTCGCGAGGTCGGGCGTAGCCCTAAAATCCGGCGGTCTAAGTCTCAAAAATCTCCAATTGAGCATGAGCTCAATAAATAAATCAGGAGAGATAAAATGTCGTATAAAGCAAAACCTAAAATAATATCAGTATCTCGCAGGACGGACATACCAGCGTTTCACGGCGCTCAGTTCATGCATGACCTGCATGCAGGGTTCGCAAAATATGTCCATTATTTCGGTCAGCAAGCAACTGTATCTCTAAAAAAAGAGGATGTTGCCTGTTTCGTATTCTGGTCAAAGGACTATACACCCTTCCTCGGCAGCCTGCATGAGATGCTTGACGCGGGATATCGCTCGTACTTTAATTATACGCTGACTAACCTTCCAGCTGCTTTTGAGACCAATGTAAAACACGATGATGCGCTCAGGTCATTAAAAGTATTAAGCAGGATGTATTCACCAGCGCACATAAATTGGCGATATGACCCTATTGTTCTTTCAAGCATCACTGATTACGACTGGCAGATTAGTAACTTCAAGGATATATGTTCAAAGGTCAAGGGCTTCGTTAACAGGTGCTACTTCAACTTCCCTGTCTATTATGGCAAGGTTAAAGCAAACCTGGGAATGTTTACTAAAAAGACCGGGATAAAAGTGTATAACCCGGACAATGAGACTAAAACCAGGCTTATTACTGATTTCGTTAACATCGCAAAAGAGAACGGGATACAACTTTTTTCCTGCGCGGAATCCCACGGGCACAACCCGGATGTCCAGCCAGCCCATTGCATTGATGCGGCAATAATCAACCAGCTTTATCACATAAATGATCTTCCGGGGTATAAGGCGTCCAGGCAGGGGTGCGGATGCACGCAAAGCACGGATATTGGCTCATACAATACCTGCAGCCACGGATGCATCTATTGTTACGCTAATACAAGCTCAACCACAATTAAACAAGCTTTAAAGTAATGCCGCTGTGCCGAATTTTCCCTCGCTTCGCGAGGTCGGGCACAGCCCTAAAATTCGGCTTTTTCAGTTTCAAACTTTTCCATTTGAGCATGAGCTCCAGTAAAAAGAAGGTGATTTATACGGAACAAAAGATAGAAGAGAAACCATCGAGAGTAGAGATGATAGCGTTCCTGCACGGTCATTTCCGCTACTATACAATGAACTCGTGGAACAGGCTAACGAGTTATGCAAGGAATGTGAAAATACAGAATCTCAGCCTGACAAAAGAACAGAGGTCAAGAGCATACGACATCATCTATGCAGAAGACACCTTCATTGAAATAAATGAACGCATAAGGATGTTCAATGAAGAGCATGGTTACGCATACCAGGCATCCTTCAACGGCAGAAGTGGTGGATATATAGTTCTGTTAAAGGGCGGTAAAGAGCCGAGCGGATATCGGTCTTACTGTGCCAGGTGCGGTCAGATGAACTATAAGGCGGTATTGCCAGAAGCAAAGACTCCGGAAGATCATGTCAGGAACTTCATTCGCTATAAGAACTGGTGGGTCCCGGAAGTCTATCCCGATATAGAGGAGATAAAGAGGCACAGCCTGCCAACAGAGCGCGTCCTTGAGATAGTCAAAGAGGTCAAGGCAGAAAGCACAGAGTATTCAGAGAACGATATCTGCGGGAGTTGCGATAAGCACGGACGTGTGAACTTCCCGACTCCGCACATGAGAATATTCACTAGGACAGTGGGCATGGATGAAGACCTGAATTTTGAAAATGATGATGAATGGTCATGGTCTGACCTGAAGAACAGGTATGATCTCGTCAAGTCCTTTGATAGAATGGTAGATGACTGCATTGAGATCTTCAAAGCCCTCTGTGATAACTTCGAAGCTGTGGAAGAAGAAGTACCTTGCATGCGGAAAGTTGTTGTCCTGCGTCCAGTAGCCAAAAAAGAAGATACGGAGGCGAAAGAATGAAGGACAGGAAATTTCTTTCAGGGGATAAAGTCACTATCAAAGGAACAAAAGAGACAGGGACGGTTTTAGGCATCGCGAGAAGGACCAACAGCGGATATATAGAATACTCAGTGAGACTTGAAAACCCGGACAGGTTTCATACAATACCGGAAAAATACTTGATAAAGCTAGAGGAAGCGGGGAACGGTACATCAACATACCCAATGCCAGGAGAGCTTGTCAGAATAATAAACAGCAAGGATTGTCTGATAAAAGAGGGCTCCTTTGGGGTCATCGAAGGAATAGTTGGACAGAGAAGAGATGAGTACCTTGTGTGCTTCAACGCATACTCGACATTCAAAGAGGACAGCGTTAGCTCTTCCGGAGGTCCAGCCTACATGATCAAAACAAGTGACCTTGTAGCTGCAGTTGGAACAAAGGAATGGTACTTCTGGAAATGGAAAGACCTCCCGCGAGCAGATGGTGGCGTGCAATTTAGTGAGACCTGCAGGATATGGGATTTCGACTTAAAGAAGAAAAAGGGAGCGCAGTAACATGATATCTAAGAAGGACCTGAAAGGCTACGGAAAGGCCACAATGGAAGAACTGTTCGAATATATAATCGAAAGCAGAGAGAACGGGCAGTTTGAACAGACAAGGAGCATCATAAGCCACCTATCAGAATCTCAGCATATAGAGTCCATAAAGTGGCTAAGGGACAACGGACAAGAGATCAGCGACATCTTCCTGGGTGATTGAAATGGGGAAAAGAACAGCAACATGCCCTGGGTGCGGAAATGTCATAGAAGTCCCGGAAAAGTGGATGAAGTATGACATTGGCTGCAAGGAATGTGGAGAGGAAGTGGAAGTTCCGGATCTCCCTTTAACAGAACTGTTCGATGTGGATATCTGGGCAGAGAGGGACAGGCTGGGAATATGGGTAACGGATAAAGAACGGGATAAAGTTGTCTTCGAAGTTTGGGATGACGATGCAAGACAGCTTTATGAAGATGGGTTTGTGAAGCCGGGCGAGGGCTTGAAAGATTCGCTATTGGAGTATTTAAAAGAAACAAAGGTGATCTAAATGTCGGAAGACGGAACAAATATACAGAAAACAAGAGCCACGGCATTAAAGATAATCGTGGACGAAGCGATAGTGAATGACGTGGCTAAGACCCGTGAGTTCATGGCAAAACTGTTTGACATGCCTAAGCTGCTTGAGACTAAGGATGTCATAAAAAGAACCTGTTTGGTAAAGGATGGAGGCCGTGACTTCGAAGTTACCATCGAACCAAAGTTTGCAGAAACAATGATCTCAGCAGGTTTCGACTTGGCAAAGCTCCCAGGGTTCAAGGAAGCGCCAGACAAGAGGTTCCTTGCAGAGTTGTATGTGGCAGGATACCATATACAGAAGCTCGTTGGAGCAACGGATGGAACTGACATAATGTATGAGTTCACAAGCAGCATGACAAAGAACGATGTAAAGATATTCTATATATTGTTCAGCATAAAAACATCAGGGAAAACGAAGACAGAGATCAAAGGAAAGCACAAGGAGAATGTTTCGAAGCTCCTGCACTTCCTCAGAATGAACGCAATTCCGGTGATATACGACTGTGAGTGGAAGTTCACAGGCAACAGGGCTTGCCATCTGTAAACAGGAGAGTTTTTATGCCATTTCCAGAACCGGAAGTAGTGATCGTTGTTGAGGGCGGCTGCGTAACTGCGGTGGCTACTCAGGGCCCGGGGTTCAAGTACCGGATAATAGACATCGATGCAATCAAATGCGGTGATCAGAGTTTCGGGCAGGACTTCGAGCCTGATGCCACAGGAATAGACATTGAAGAATATTCCAGAGACATAATAAACGACATAAAGAACGACAAGGAAGGGAAGTAACCATGAACCTGTTTATATGTTCTCATTGTGGAGTCAATCTCATCGAGCATGGAATTAGGGAAGTGCTAGTTGGCGCTAAGGCAGAGACCCCAATAAGATTCGAGACTGTGGGTAATATAAGAAATGCAGCATTCAGCAACACAGATACCTCAGATTTCGATGATCAGTGGGTAGTATGCCCGATGTGTGAACATGAAATGCATGACAGGACAGCAATAGAGATAATCGAGGCTTTCAAAGAAGGTCTGTCTCCAATAAGAAATGAATGCAGCGAGTGTGCAGGAACATTCGGAGAGAACGTATGTGATGGCTGTGAATTGAGAGCCGGCCAGTGCACAGGAAATCGCGAGGATAAAGATCTGTGCCAACAATGCTGCGCAGAGGATTTCAGACACACGGTATTGGTAAATCCAGTGGCATTCGTTTTAGCGGAGTCATCATGACAAGAAAAGCATTGTTGACTGTAGAGATAAAGGATTCACTGAACGGTGCAACAGATGAAGAGATCCTGAGTATGCTGAAGGAAAACGAGGAAGGAAGCTCGGTTGAGGTAACTAAAGTATCCATGCTTGACGAGGCGTGCCTGATGGACCTGCTCCTAAAACATGGAAAAATGCTGGCCTGTTTCAATTGCGGAAGGAACCTCACAGAAATTGACAGCAACAGCATACACAGGCATGGAAAGGACAGGTTCATAGCAAATCTGATCCTTGAGCCGGGTGAAATAAACTATCCGCGAGAGCCAGATATACCAGCGTGCCTATACTTCGTATGTTCTGAATGTGCTATCGAGCAAACGTCAAACGAAGAAGTTTTTTAAAGTAATCCGGTAGCTGTTGTTAAATTGTTAATTAGATTGAGCTTCGGCTATCGACAATCCAACAGAAACAGAATAAAATCGGAGGAATATAAAACATGACAAGAGCAATGTCAACAGTCAATATACGATTTGGTATGATCAATATACCAGTGAAATTGCATAAGGCAAACAAAGACGGTGATGTTCATTTCAAGAATGTCCATGCCGTTTGTCACAGCCCACTTAAACAGAAAAAGTGGTGTGAAGTCTGCAACAGGGAAGTGTTGTCAACAGAACTCAACAAGGGGTTCGTCCTGGCAAAAGATAAGATAATCGAGTTCTCGGAAATAGAACTTGAAGCAATAGCAATGGCAGAGAGCAAACATCTCATAATAGAGAAGGTCGTAGAGATCTCAGAAATACCATCAACTGCATACGACTCGTTCTATTATTTACAGCCAGATAAGTACGCTGAACATGCATATTCACTGATGGCGAAAGTCCTGATGGTCAAGAACAAAGCCATGATAGGAAAGATAATACTGAGAAGCAAAGAACATCTCGCAGCCATACAGTTCTGCAATGGTGGGCTGCTTCTCACGACTCTCCACTGGCACGATGAACTATACAGCATCTATCCGCTTCTGGAAAAGCTTGAGACAATCCCGGATGAAGAATTGATCCTTGCGAGCATGCTCGTTGACAGGATGCAGATGCCTTTTGCTCACGAATCCTTCAAAGACACATACAGGAACAAAGTGCTTGAAGTGGTCGAAAAGAAGGCAAAAGGTGAACTGATAACGGTCACCGAGGTAAGGGTCGAAGCACCGAAGCAGACTGATATGATGGCAGAGCTAAGGCGCAGCCTTGAGATACCATGCACAGTTCAAGCTCCACAGACGGCAACAAAGGCGTAAAAAGGTAAGGAGTGATAAAATATGCCGCAGTGCTGTCTTCCACTTGAGAAGAGACCAAAGGAATACAACTTCGTCGAGGTTCTGCCAGCGACAGACTCGATTCTGGATGTGCAAGGGTTGATATTCCAGAGAAAGTTTGACGGAGTTAGCGCGGAAGTGATCGCTGAAGGTGATCTGAGGATTGTCGGAAAAGGCATTACCAAGGGAAGGTTGAGCGATTATACATCAAAGTTCCCTGAACTCGTCGAGGACCTAAAGAAGCTCAATCTTCCGGATGGAACTGATTTCCTTCCTGAAATAATAGTCATTGACCAGGAGACCGGTATGGAGAGCCTTTCGTTGGTACAGGCACGAACCGGCAGGGAGACTAATGTAAGCCTGTATGCGAAACTGTATCCCGCGGTGATGATAATACATGACGTGGTTTCGGTAGGCAGCAAGGATGTTTCTGGTGAGGATTATTTCACCAGGACAAATGCTCTCAAGCCACTCGTCAGCGGGAAAAGCAACAGGATATTCTTCGTAGGCAGCAGCCAGGATGGAAGAGGGGAATGGGAACGGGTTCAGAAGTTGAGGTTTGAGGGTGTCATAGCGCGTGACCCCAGGGTTCCTCTGGGTAAAGGTGTCTGGAAACTCAAGAGGGAACTGAGTGAAGATGTGTTCTGCAAGGGTGAATATACCCCGTCTATCTCGGATGGTCTTTCATCTTTCGAATACGAGGTGGGGGGAAAGAAAAGGGTTGGTCTTTTCGCAAACCTCGTTTGCTACCAGCTTACCCGGGAGGGAAAGGAGTTCCATGTATGCGACGTAGGCGGCGGGTTCTCCATGCAGGATAGGGTGAAGATACAGCAGATGCTTGACCTCGGCCTGGTCTCAAAAGAGAAGCCTCTTGTCCTCGAAGTAAAAGCCAATGCCAGGTTTGAGGATGGAAAGCTGCGGCATAACACGTTCATACGGCTGCGAGATGATAAGCCGTGGACTCAGTGCATTGTCAAGGAGGTGTCATAAAATGGACATAAATGCCCTACGAGTTTTCGATAGCCTGCACTCCCTCGGCATAACAGAAGAGGAATTTAGCGATCTGGAGAAAGAACAGAAGGCTACGGACAGAACCGGCCTGTATATTCGATGTGTCAGGTTGGGCTATTCCATATGCGTCAGCCACGATGAGAACCATAAAATCATAATCAGGGAGATAAAAAAGGACCTTCCAGTACCGAGCAGAGTTCTGTTCAAGACTCTCATCACCTTCGATGAACTGCCAGAGGAGATATACACGCTCCATGCAATCGCGCAGTACAGGGCGCTGGATACTGACATGAAGTTCAGAGCCGAAAACATGGAAGAGTTAAAGGACAGGATATGCGAGAGGTTCATTGATAATTTCCCCAAGGAACTTGGGCGCTTCTACGATGACACTCACTACAATGAACTGCACTCCTATGATAAAGATAAGAGAGCTACATGGGGAGAGCTAAAGACAAAGCTCATAGAAAGACAGCTACGGGCTCTTTTCTGGCTGTTTGGCGAGGATTACGAAAAGTTTGAGAAGGAAGTCAAGGTTGCCAGGAAAAACGTCCCCAGGATCATCAAGGTCTTCGAGAGGAACAATAGAAGGATGGCTATCATCCAGAGGTCAGATGATTACGAGAAAAGAAGGGGAGGCATGATGTATAACCCTGCCTGGTTCGAGACCGTGAAGGGGAATGTCCTTATGATCAGGTGCTTTAAGCCAGGCGATCAACAGTACAACTACGTTGACCTGAATAGGGAAATGTATCTTCCGAATGGCATAGATGAAACCGCAGAGATATGGCTGGATGATGATCTTTTTGAGAAGACAGAATATCCGGAACTGAAAGTTTTGTCAAAACGGCTTTTTTCAGGAAGGGAGGCAGAAAACCTCAACGGCAAGAGATGGACTCTCCTTACAGCAGACGAGTTCAATAAAAAGCAGACTCTTCTGCGAATTGAAGTGATGAGCGCCACAAGACATCACCAGGAAGAGGAAGCGAGGAAGGCCCTCGTCAAGAACATCGAGGCTCAGTTCAAAAAGGGAAAGGTAGTCAGGCAGGGTATTACGTTTACCAAGAATAGCATAGAATGTGAGGGCGTCCTGGTCAAGAACGAGAAGCTTGGCCATTTTGTGATGCGCAATAACATTCATCTCCAACAGGAACCGGAGTTCTCGAAAATCGTAAAGGATTTTGTTTGTTTTATCCTGAATATAGATGCAGTCTGGAACAACTATTCCTCTGGCGTGAATTATGTATGCAATTTCCAGGGCAGTGAAACAATACAGATCGGAAAAGTGAACCTGTGTATTGAGAGCCGGAAGAATAGCATCTTCGTCAATGACCACAGGATAGCAAAGAATGACCTTGTGGATGTAATATTCACGGTTTTGTTTCACAGGAATCAGAAGGACTTCGATCAATATCTGGCATACAGTTCAAGGGTTAATCTGACACTGCAGAAGGTTCTCTCAGATGGTGGGATCTCATTCGAACTCAAGATAGATAAAACAACAGATAATGAGCTTCCAACAGATGAAGCTAAGATGATCCTCTCGCTGCCTTTACACCGCGAGAAGAATAAGAATTTCACTACTATCAATGGAACGGATTATCAGATACAGGATTTAAACGCGTTCTTTGATCTTGGGAAGGACATTAACAGCGCGAGGATAGGTTACGGAGGTGGCGGATATCTTCAGAGAACAATAAGGCTTCTGTATAAAGCGATCAAGGGGATATCACCAAAAGAGATAGGAGAGATAATAAAGAACGGTGAACAGGAATATGCAAGATTGCAGGAAAGAAGACGCCTGGAGAATGCAGAGAAGTTAAAGAAAGCAAACGGTTTCCTGGCAGAAGCAGTAAGGCTTAGTAAGGCCGAAAAGTTAAAAGATGGGTACTTAGTGGTCGGGAAGAGCGGGAAGCCATATACAGTTAACTCAGATACCCTTGCAGTGTACGATATGCAGAATGGCGGCAAGGGAAGATACTGTTGCATTGTGGATATGGGTACATCAACTGATGAAGAGTGGGGACGCAAGGATGCTCTTGCTAAACGGCTCTTGATGCTATCTCATGACCTCAAGGTCGCAGATGAGATTCATACTTTGGAATTGTAGGCAGAGTTATGAAGATTCTCGTAATCGGCGCCGGCGGCATTGGATCGCATCTTATCGCAGAGGTTTGCAGGTTAATCGAGATAGAACAGATTGACCCAAATACGGAACTGGTGATTGCAGATGATGACCTGGTGGAAATGGAGCAGGTAAGGTATCAGAACTTTACCTTCGAGGAGGCAGGATTAAACAAGGCCCAGGCGTTGGCAAAGAGGTTCAAGCGAGTCGGCGTCACCGCTATAAAGGACAGAATAAAATCGGGCAAGCAGCTGAAAGGCTATGACCTCATCGTTCTTTGCGTGGACAACGATCCTACAAGGGAACTTGTCATAAAATACTGTTTCTTAAAAAACGTGGACTTCCTGGATCTGCGCTCTTCCGGAAGGACAGTATCAGCGTTCCCCAAGTTAGAGAAAGCCAGTGATAATCTGAAGTTCATTGATAGCAACGATACAGCCTGCTATTCCTGTCAGGACCGCAATAACCTGCTCCTGGGCAGGATAGATGAAGGGAATAAGATAGTCGCCCTTATCGGAGTTCAGATGATGCTGAACAAGTTCCGCGGGATGAATAACAAAGTTATAAATTTAGCAATTTGAAGCGCATTTCGTTTAAGGCGAGCGAACGGGTTCAATCCCTGTTCTGCGAATACCCCTCGGTAGAGGGGAAAATCTGGAGAGATATATATGGAGAATGATAAAACAGACAGAATCCCCTTCAGGATAGAAAGCAAGCGAGGGGACGACATACTTGGAACGAATACGAAAACAGGCGCGGTAATAACCGACTTCGAAGCAAAAGAGATCGGAGTTCCTTTTCAATCCGGCGTGCCCAGGAACAAGATACAGGAAGCAATAGAAGCTGCATTGAAACAAGAGAAATGGGTATGCGTGGAAAAGAAGGACGGAACCACTGAGCTCCTCACGCAAAAGGATATCCCGCAGGTCCCGGACGAGAACACCATTAAACCAGTTGCCATGGTCAATAGCGGGAAGCCGGAAGATGCCTCACAGCCACCAAAAGACGAATGGAAAGGGGATTTAAAGCCCGTCCAGGTATCGACGAAGAAGCCAGGGGTCACGAATCAAACGATAGCTCCGGTTCACGCGAAGCAAAAGGAAGAATGGGTCAGCAAGTTCGCAAGCATAAAAAGTGCAACAGCAACCCACAAGGGAAAAGGTGGTTAACATGGATCTCAAGACTTTGTTGAAAAAGCTAAAAGAGGATAAAACAAGAATCATGATAAACGGCCTCGGCTCAGGAGAAGTCAGGGGCTTGATTGCGGAGGTGCAGGATGATTACATCGTGTCGAGTAGAGCCCATAGCGCACCTTTTGATAGGGTAATAGCCCCAAGGTTACTATAAGCTCCCTCACAGAACCGGACTTGAAGATTTCCCTCATCCGGCTCTTCAGAAGCACATCCTCTAAGCGTTCGGGTTGTAGAGTGTTTGGTATATCTTCGGTTTCGGAAGAGGATTAAACTGGATGAAATTAAGAAACTGATCCCAGTTGTAGCTTTTCCTCTGGCTTCGTCTGTTTATCCACTTGAAGACGAGTCTTACGGTATTATGATAGAAGTTCTGTAGCCATCTAAAGTTGCCGCTCATTCCATAATATAGGTAATGTCCGAGCAACTTCTGTCCCAGTAACTTCCACCATTCTTTCAGTTCAACATGATTTCGGATATGCTTTAACCATACGTTCATATCTTTCATCTTGTTTGTGAACTTCTTGCGTGAGGTCTTTCGTCCAAGCTTGAATTTGCCTCTTCGGGTCTTATCGCAGAAGTGAGTAAAACCCAAAAAGTCAAAAGTCTCGTATTTGAAACCATATTTCTTTGCCATCTGGCATGTGCATCGTCCGAACTCAATGATCTTACTCTTTTCTTCAGATATTTTGAGTCCAAATTTACTCATTCGTTGCCTTAGTGCTACTCCAAATATTCTGGCTTCTTTCTCGTTTTCGAAACAGACGACGAAATCATCTGCATACCTCACGAGTACGGCAAAACCATTAAGCTGAGGAATCACTTCAGACTGAAACCATGCGTCCAGCACATAGTGAAGGTACACATTGGCAAGAACCGGACTCAATACTCCACCTTGTGGCGTTCCCTGTTCCGTCTCAAAGTATATCCCTTCTTCCATTATGCCAGACTTTAAGAAACGGCTAATCAACCGTAACAGGTTTGTATCCACAATTCTATTTTTCAGGAATTCCATCAAATATTTGTGGTTTACTGTGTCAAAGAACTTCGAGATGTCCATGTCCACGATAAAGTTAACCGGATATTTCATGATGATCTTGTCTATCTGTTTTAGAGCATCATGACAGCCCCGATTTGGACGAAAACCGTAGGATGTGTCCATGAAATCCTGTTCAAAGATCGCTTCGAGAATCTTCTTTATTGCCATCTGGACGATTTTGTCCTCGACAGCAGGGATTCCGAGCGGTCTTTTATCGCCGTTTGGCTTTGGGATATAGACACGCTTGACCGGTTTTGGTTTATATTGTTTTGCTTTAAGTCTTGCTACTAGATCAGCTAAGTTCTCATCTAATTTTTCCTCATATTCATTTACTGTTATTCCATCAATACCGGGAGATTTGTTTTTCTTTAGCTCCCTGAAACACTCTTTTAGAAAATCCTCTGCAAGTAAATGTGTTAAAGACGTAAACTTACAGTTCGGGTCTTCTTTTGCTTTTAAAGCTATAACCTGTATAGCTTTTTGAGTCTTAGACGTTAGTTTTGTTGTCATCTTCTTTTCACCTCTGGGTGTGTTAGATGTGACCCTAATGTCACTCGTACTTCTGTCAGTCCCTTCCCTCCACAGGAGTTACCCTGCTTCAACGGTACTACGAACTGATCCGACTCCCAGAATGTTATTTGCAATATCTTACCGTTTATAGGCTTGATATCACATACTCCTTTTGGGAGAGCATCCTGGGTCTCCCGAGTTCCCATATTCACCGTTTGATACCATGCTGCGGTCTTAGACCCCGTTGGATTCACAGCACCTTGCCGTTCGCAGCTCTCTGCTATATTCCAAGACCGGAGATGCTTAATTTCGGTGATGTGATTGCTGCCTTCCGTTACACAGAGAACGTCGGCTTCCAAGATCAACAGAATTTCGGGGCTTATAACCTTCACATCCATTATATTGCGGCCTAGTATCCCTACCCCCCAGCTTCACATTCGGTCTGTTACCAGACAGGGTGTGGGGTTCAGTTCTGAGGTGGCGGCTAGCCTTTCCTCATGCTGGATTTGCACTAGCTGGCGACTACGAACTTTGCTCGGCGCGCCTGTGCTCTCTGTGGTTTTTTAATCCGAAGATAATGAAAAGCCGTTTACATTTCGCTATATATATAAACTATAAGACCAATTCCAAGCAGGGTGCCTTAATGAAAACATGTATAATGTGTGGTGGCGAAGGGACAAGGCTTCGCCCGCTTACTTTTGACCGGCCAAAGCCAATGATCCCGCTATTGAATAAACCATCATTAGTCCATCTTGTGGAACATCTGGCTATTGAGGGTTTCAACGATATTGTGCTTACACTTGGTTATCTGGGAGGAGAAATTGAAGCCGCACTTGGCGATGGAAGTATGTACGGCGTGCATGTCGAATACGTCCATGAGCAGGAAAAACTGGGGACAGCAGGAGGAGTAAAGAACGCGGAAGAGCTGTTTGAAGGTGAGCCTTTCATGGTAGTGGGAGGCGACCACGTAATGGATCTTGAACTTCGCGAATTTGTCCGTTTCCATGAAAAAAACGATTCACCTGTTACAATAGGCCTTATCCCGATCGATGATCCGCGCGATTATGGTATAGCGGATCTTGATGTTAATAACAGGATCAACAGGTTTTTTGAAAAACCGGGGCCTGGAGAGATATTCAGCAATCTTGCAAGTACCGGTATTTACGTTTGTGACCCGGAGATAATGAAATGGATCCCTCAAAAGAAATACGATTTTGCAAAAGACCTTTTCCCGGATATTATGAAAAAAGGTAAAAACATCAATGGTTTCCTTGTGCACGGCAAGTGGACGGATATCGGGAACCCGCAGGCTTACAGGGAAGCATGCAGATGGATGCTGGAACAGATGCCGGGCACAAAAATTTCAGGCCGCCTGAATATCAAGGATGCAAGAGTAACAGGGCCAATTGAAATAGGGCATGATGTGTCACTCGGTTCAAATTCCGCCATTGTAGGCCCTATAGTGATCGGGGAAAACACAACTATCGGGGATAATGTCCTGATAGGTCCCTACACATCGATAGGCTCAAACTGTAAGATCGGAAATAATTCAAGGATACTTTCTTCATATATATTTAATAGTGTTGAGATCGGCGCGAATACTGCGGTTTCCAGCGCTATTATCGATAATTCTACCAGGATAAAAGATTCATGCATACTTGAAACCGGTACTGTTATCGGTCCAAGAGTTATTATCGGGGAAGAAGTGACCGTAAATTCAATGGTCAGGATATGGCCTGAAGTCAGGGTAAAAAATGGAACTAAAGTAAATGAGAATCTTGGGAATGAGGATTTTGGAAATAATATTAAAGGTTCCTGAGACTAATTATTTTCACAGTCCCGTCTTTTTTCCCGATATATACCATATCCACATTGGTGAATATACCATGTTCTACGATACCTGTACAATACGAAAGCTCTTTACTTAATGATACAGGGTCATCTATTTTTCCAAAATCCGCATCCATTATGAAATTCCCGTTATCCGAGATGACCGGGCCATCCTTATTGACGCCCATACGTACCTGCGTTTTTCCACCGAGTTTTGCCACATTTTTTTCAACAAGTTTACGCGCCGCTGGTATGACTTCAAGGGGTACTGGGTGACTCAGCACATCAGCCATTTTTGAATCATCTATGACTACAACGAACTTTTTTGCGGATTCAGCAACGATCTTTTCCCGCGTATGCGCCGCTCCGCCGCCTTTAATCGCTATGAAATTTGCGACCTGGTCCGCGCCATCGATATCAATATCAAGCACAGGATGCTCATCAAGCGTGGTGAGCGGGATTCCGTTCTCAGTTGCCAGAAATGCCGACTGGTATGATGTGGGAACACCAAGGATATCCAAACCATCGGCGACACGCCTTCCCAGTTCTTTTATCGCATAAGCGGTTGTGGAGCCTGTGCCAAGCCCTACGATCATATTGTTTTTTACAAGTTTGGCGGCCCGTTCTCCGGCTGCCTGCTTGGGGTTTTGAGTGGTGTTTTTCATGATGGGACTAAAATGTCTTTTTTAAATTAAATTTACAAAACCAGCCTTTATTTTAAAAATCCTATTTAATACGTCATTTAGATGGGGGATAATCGTTTTCATACTGTTCTTTAATAGATTCAAATTTATTTAAGGTTTGGTATAGCCAGAACACTTATTCATGAACTCCCGAATTCAGTCGGACGCCTCCAAGAGCAGGTGCATTAGAGAGTTCGACTTTTTAGTTCACACAATTGGGCAAATGGTATGACCTTATTTATGTTATGCTTCTTAGTACTTATACACCTCTCAAGATTGCGGTTAATAGTAGTACCAGTATGCCAAGAGACAGATTAGTTTTTACTAATATTAAGATTGTGTCAGGTTTCGGGGCAAAAGGTGCTAACTTTGTGGAAAGAACAAAGCTAACCCATGCAACAATGAGAATCATTATCAATGTTACAAAATGTTTGCTCAGCAAAACAATTCCATACGTTGTGCTCAAAATATCTTCAAATGCTACATGGCGAAAGGCGATTGGAATACCTGTAAAAATCAGCACTGTAATGCTCAACCAGGCAAAAATAACGAAACGCTTTAATACAGCAGTTCCGAGCACTGGACGCTGATTTTGGTCAATTATCATCTCTTTTATGTGAATAAATTACTGCCTCTGTCATAAACAGGGGCAGATACATTTTAAGTTTTTTTCAAGATTGGTTCGTGTTCTTCGATAACGATATTTTTATTCTTACTGTCTTTGGAATCATTCATCTGCTGTTCTTTATTTTTAGTAATGGGAAGGCATTGTCGGCACATCTTTTTCACCTCCTTTTATCTTTATAGTTACTTCAGTTAATAAAGTATTTAAACTATCAAGTTTAAAGTTAAATAGCTGCTATTGAAAATGGAAGTCGCTATGCAAAAAGAAAGTAAGAGATGCACTATGTATGAGGACGATATATGTTTGTGTTCTATTGAAGGTATCATGGGTATCCTCAGTAAAAAATGGGCTTTATTGATAATCAGTGCGATTGGGAATAACCAGAAATTGCGCTACAACGAGCTTGAAAAAAAGCTGGATAAGATAAGTCCAAAAACGTTAGCCGATAGGTTAAAAGAACTGGAGAATGCGAACATAATCAAAAGAGAATCATTTGCGCAAATACCTCCCAGGGTAGAGTACTCACTCACAAAAGAAGGAGCGGAACTGAGAGATGCTGTAATGCCTTTGATAAAATGGGTTTCATTGAAAGATGCTCAGAGGTGATAAAATTCTGGCAGGATGAAGTATGAGCAAATTTACACTGGTATTTACAGCCTTAAAAAGAATGTTACGGCAATTCTCAAACAACCAATGCAGCCCCCAAGGCGCCTGTTATCTGGGGTTCTTCTGGCAATTGCATCTCGATATCCAATGCTTTTTCAAAAGCCTTTACTACTCCAGGATTTTTAGCCACTCCACCCACAAAAGCCAATTCAGGTTTTATCCCCAGCTTTTTAACCATTGCAGTGGTTCGCAGGATAATACTTTCAATAAGGCCGGCAGCTATATCTTCTTTTTTAGTCTTTTGGGCTCTTAAGCTGATAACTTCCGATTCCACGAATACGGTACACATACTGCTGATCTTTGCTGGATGTTTTGAAACCAGTGCAAGTGTCCCCAATTCATTCAGAGATATTTCAAGAGCTTTTGCTGTATATTCCAGAAACTTACCGGTTCCTGCCGCACATCTGTCATTCATCAGAAAGTCCACAACTTTACCATTCTCTGTGATGATCACTTTGCTATCCTGGCCGCCGATATCGATTATCGTGTGGGCTGCCGGGATAAGATAGCCTACACCTCTGGCGTGGGCTGTTATCTCACTGATAGTTTTTTCTGCAAATCCAATACTGCTTCTGCCATATCCTGTTGCCAGAATTTTTCCAACCTCGCTCTCACCTATGCCGCAATTTGAGAGCACTTCCCTGTATGCCGCCTCCCCCGCTTGTCTAAAATCGAAGCCAGTAGGTATAATAGCGTATCCTGCGATCTCATTATCACGAAGCACAACGACCTTGGTAGTCGCAGCTCCGGCATCGATTCCAATAGATATCATTCCTGCATCTCCAGAAAAGCATCCACTCGTGTCTTTATCTGCTCAGTGTCAGCCTCGCTGTAGTCTGTTTCTATAGATAAGAGAGGAATGCCTGACTTTTTCAAAGCTTCCGCAACCCTGTATTTCTCGACATTGTATCCGTGGCAGAACTGAAGGGTATAATAAACCACCCCGTCAATATTGAAATCCCCGGCAAGTTGAAGGATCTGATTGATTCTCCTTTCATTTGGATACATGCAGGCGCAGGGGATTTTCAGATATCTCTCGGCTATGGCTCTCATTGGTTCCTTATTCTCATCCACTAAATCCCAGAAGGCTCTCGTTCCCGTACAGCTCTCCTCTACCACTATCAACCCGCCCCGATCCTCTATAATTTCCGGGACTTTCATGTTTCCTGCTGCCATCGGGCAGCCTGATATCATAATCCTCGGCCCGGAGCACTCTCTTTTCGTAACATTTAGCTCATCGAGCAGTAAAACAAGATTTTTTCTGAACTCGTCGGGTGACAGAAAATGCATCTGCTGAACAACTTTTAACATTTCCGTTCCCATTATTGGCGGCGAGTTTCTTTTCCTTAATTCATAGATTGCATGGAGCAGTTTTCTTGTCTCATTTGCAGACTTTATTTCATTCCTGAGTTGAGTGTCAGTGATTTTATTGCCGGTCAGATTTTCCAGAACGTCTTTTAAGCTTTCCAGTTCTTTAATATAGTATTCCAGTGCATTCTGATTTTCAGGCTTCTGCGGAAGATCCATGACATAGGTTGGGATGTATTTGTCCAGGAGTTCATACATCTTCTTTTTTCCATCACATGTAGCCTCTGCGACTATGAGGTCAACCAGACCAAAATGAGGACAGGATTTAGTCTTACTGCATTTCTGGTCAATTACCGAGCCGAAGGAGGATTTAATCAGAGGGCAAAGATTTCTTGGTAAATATTCCTCCGCTGCTTCAATTGGGGCGCTTCTTCCACCGCATAATATTACCCGGTCCGCGCCACACGCATAGATGAGTTCATCCGGGACATAAAGACAGAGTGTTCCTATTATCTTTTTTCCCTCTTCTTTGCTCTTGAGTATTTGATTTATTCTTCCGGGAAAAGCTTCCTTGAAAAGGTCCAAGCTCCTCAGAAAAATGTCATTTTCCATTATCTGATTGTTCATTTGTTATTGCTTTATGATCTTGATTTCAGGGAAAATCTCATGCGTTACACAATAGTAGCCGGGGCATCTTTCTTTTGCGATTTCGTTCAATTTATTCAGCTTTTCCATGCCTGCGTCAGTATCCACTATCATTTCCCATTTGAGATGCTCTAATATAGGGTTTTGAGTGACACCGAACGCCCCTGTCAGATCCATGTTCGAAGTAGCCTTTATCTTAAAACTTTTAAGTACAATTCCCTCAATTGCAGCCCATTTTGCAAAGGTTGCTGCATAGCAGGCAATTAAACCATAAATGCAGTACTGCACAGGGTTGGGGGCTGAACCACCGCCGCCCAGGATCAGTGTTTCGTCGGATTGAAGTACGATCTCTCCTCCTTTTTCTGTTTTTATCCTGGATTCAAACTGTGGGCCTGTCTTATTCAGTCTCCACTCACCCTCTACTTCCATGGTTTTCTTACCTGTGGCAGGATCTTTTCTTGCTTTTTCAACCGTTTCCTTGAACTTATCCACATCTACTCTGTTAACTATCATTTTTTCCACCTTTTTTCACTTTATCCAAACACTAAGACTCTTTCAGATTCCTCAACTATATGGAGCATGTCATGCATTGTAGAGATTGGGCAGACTTCACTTCCTGGAATATGCCTTATTTTCAGGCAGGTTCCGCATGCAAAAATCTGACCTTTATGCTCTACAAACAGTCCTATCTGTTCCTGGACATTGAACTTTTCATCCTTTATACTTTCACTCTCAACACCTTTACCCAGGAGAAACACTTTTACCTCATGTTCCATAAGTAAAGATGTTACACCGAACCTGAAGGCGTTCCACACCGTTTCCGGCTCATTTGTGTTTATTATTATTCCTATTTTCATGATATCCTCTTTGCTAACGTTTCATTCTCTGCCAATTTCTCTATAAGTACTTCCCTCATCAGATCGCATGCCTGCAAGATTTTAGGGTTTGCGATTTTGTAGTAAACATTTGCTCCATCCCTTCGTGTAGTGACAACATTATTCTGCCTCAGGACGGTGAGATGCTGTGAGATGTTTGCCTGGAGCACTCCAGTCTGTTCTGCCAGGTCATTAACCGTTTTTTCTCCATCCCTGAGAAGGTTGATTATTTCCAGCCTTTTCGGGCTCGTGAAAACCTTGCAAATCTGGGCGTGCATTTCATAAATTTTCTTATTCATTATGTACTCCTGCCAGATTCTTAATATTAAAGCGCCTTTCCTGCATAAAACCTGCAATCAGCCCGTGAGCAAGTTTTATTCCTGGAACTATGCTCGCATTTGAGTTTTGAAACTGGAATATATTCAAGTTCTGTTCCAAGTACTTCCCTGAAATATTGAATTGCCGAATCCAAAGCAACAAAAGTGCTCCGTTTGCAGCACCTGGCTCCCCTGTTACTGGCTATAGCAGCAAGCGCACGGGAAGTCATCATATTTGCAGTTCGTCTCTCATAATCTGTCAGGGGGCTGGCTTTCAATATTGTGCTAATAGCAATACCTGTAGCTATAGCTGCGGCATCAGCGCCATAAAGGCCGCAATAACCGCCTGGCACAGTAGCGCCGCGCCTTATTGCTTCTTTAATTTCATCGTCTGTCACTTTTCCTGTGAGATTTTTGTAGGCAGTAACCAGCACTCCAGCTATCATGGCATGATGTTCCGGCCCGTGCATTGGCATAGTTGGATGCCTCATAATTGTCTTTGCCATTTCCATGGGATTTTTTGAACTTGAAGACAGACAGAACCGGCTGATTATCTTTATTGAATCGCTTGCGTGGCATTCGTTGCATACATAATGACCGGACGGGCAATGAATGTTGGCGGATTCTGCTTTCCCGCAATAAGTGCATGTTACAGGAATGGCTGTTGTCAAATAAGCAAGTTCTTCACCGCATATCATACAGTTCTCAGTTTTTTTATTTTCCATTTTACCCCATCAGTTCTTTCTCCATTTCAAGGTACTGCTCCTTTGTTACTTCGCCCCTGGCGTATCTTTTTTTGAGAATATCAAGCGCGGATTCAGAAGTTTCTTCTGATTTTTTTGTTCCGGCATTTATAAGTGAAATCACAAGCCAGATTATTGCTCCCCAGAATAATACCATTATGATGACTCCAAAACCCATGCCAAAGCCCATTCCGAAACCCATCATTCCGCCTCC
>CAJPFJ010000011.1 GCA_905339155.1 Methanosarcinales archaeon | reverse complement strand
TGGGGAAAACCATATTATAGCGTTGGTTACAAAAAACAACAAAACGATTTGCCGAAGACAAAAGAAAAGTATCCAAAATATAAAGCTGTATATTCAAAAGTTTTGCAGATGGCTATTCGAACACTCAATGCTGATTACAATTCATTTTTTGAGCTTCCTGAAAAACCGTATGTCGATAATGGATTGTATCAGGCGATTGATCTTGGAGTAACCAAAACAGCAACCGCTATAAATACTCAGGGAAAATTCCATGAAACTTCTAATCCAAGACCAGATAACTACTGGAATCCGAAAGTTGATGCTATTCAAGCACGAAGAGATCATTGCATAAAAGGAAGCAAGCATTGGCACAGACTCAATCGAGCAAAAAATAAACTCACTCGCAAATGCAGCAACCAGATAAAGGATATTCAGCATAAACTCACAAGAAAAATGGTTGACAATACTAAAGCCAATACAATCATTGTCGGTGATCTTGATGTCAAGGAAATGGCACAATCGAAGAGTATAAAAATATCAAAGAAGGCTCAGAAGAGCCTCAACCGATCAACTCAAAATAATGGATACTTATCTCAGTTTGTAGGATTTCTAACCTATAAGGCAGCACTTATAGGTAAAAAAGTAATAGAAGTCGATGAACGATACACGTCAAAGAAGTGCTATGTTTGTGGAAAGAAACACGACATGCCTATCTGGAAACGTACTATGGAATGTGATTGCGGGAACTTGATTGGTAGGGATAGAAATAGTGCTATCTTTATCATGTTACGGTTTCTATCACAAAATGCCATGTGGAATGGCTATCAACAATTTGTTGATAATCTACGAAAAACAGGGTTGATGCTGCCGAAACAAGCACCATCAGCATACTCGTAGGAAGCCCCAGCCCGAAAGGGTGGGGTAGTTCACGGATTTCTCATCCATAACATTGATATGATGTTAGATTCATCTACGGCGCTGGTGATGTTATGAGTGAATGTTTCCTGTGTCATACTGTTCTTGAACCAGTTAACGATGCTGAAATTGAAGGCGCGGATTTATGTGTGGACTGCTGCGAAAATATAGATGCTATAATTCAGGATTATATCGCGTCAAGCCCTGGCGGGTTTGACCTTGTTCTGGATATAATCGCAGATGAAATTTCAAATCCTGAAAGCAAATTGAGGGATTCCCTCAAAGATGTTATCCGCGAAGTAATATCTGAAAAGTAAAAAAAATCTTGTTATTTTCTATTTTTTAAACTTATTTTTTAATTTGGCACTCTATAAAATAAGTACAGGACGCCTGCTATAATTAATATAACAATCAGAACTGCCAGGATTACCATAACATCACTTTTATTTCCATCTGTTTCATTCATATTCCATCATCCTCTGGTCTTATTAGTACTTTTAATCATATATAAATTCATCCAAAAATTTCGGAGATTATCTGGTGGCTTTAATTACCCTGCTATATCGTTTTGAAGCCACACTCAGCATATCCCGGGGAATAGAATGCTTATTGATAGCCAAATAATTTTTAATTATTGCCAGTTCGTTCTGGTATGCCGGCGCGATCGATTCAGCATAAAGAAGTCCATCGTTTGTAAGGACATATTCATAACGCTGTTGCCACCGCCCCATTTTTTCAAAATAACGCAGGTCTTCATCCACCATTCCCATCGCCACAAGAAGCTGAATATCCTCGAAAAGCTTATCGCTATATGAGAAGCCGTACCGGATATGAAATTTGTAATCAAATAAATTCTTTAATTTTTCATCTTTTCCAAGCTCCTTTACGAGATAATAGATCTTTGCAATATTTCGAAGCCTTGGCATAGTGATCCTTCCTTCAGCCTCACTGCTGAACAACCTGTGAGCGCTGTAAAAAATAAGAAGAAGCCCTTCGATCGGCAGGTAGTTTTCATTCCTTATAAAACGCAAAAGGTCAGGGGAAAGATTCTCGATTCCCAGCAGGAAATCACGCGATGCGTGGGAAAGCGCAGTGTTATCTCCTGCCCCTGCGAATACACATAGCGATATCTGGCGTGAGATAGCCCTCACAAGACCGTTGGCAAGGGCCGATTCATCGTACAGGAAACTCTCTTCCTCACCGATTTTTATGCGGGTGCTTTTTGGTATCCCGCTTGCGACATCAAGGTCAACAAGAACAGAGGCCCCATATTTATCAGCGAAACGTTTTGCCAGTCCGTCTTCGAACATTTTCTTGGCAACGCCGTTCCTGGCAATGGTGGAAAGCGCCATTCTTGTGCGAGGATTAAGGTTCTTATGTGTAAAACGTGCCACTGCACCGCATATGGAGGCATTTCGGATATTTGCTATTAATTTCCTTGAATTTTCATCGCCGTTCATTTCGATGAAATTTAAAAGATCGCTGTCATTATATGTTGTAAAAAATTTCAATACGGCTGCTTTTACATCATTCCCTGACTCTTTATATCTTGCAAGTGTTTTTTCAAGAGCGTGAAGCAGCATGACCCTTGCGCCCTGCGTCGCAGGATTATGTATTATCGCAGAATAATGATGCGCCCTGGCAATTAACGTAGATTCAGCAGCAGTAAGTGCCATATCCTCATCATAACTGAATGCCCCGCCAAGAACGATCCTGTTATTATGGAGCAACATACTTCCAATGATCTGGTCAACATCAACAAGCCCGAAAGAAACACCCGTGTGGTAGGAATCACGCAGCAGGAAATCGATCCTGTCAGCGTCTATATCGTTTGATATGATCTGGGAAAGATAATGTTTCAGAACGCCTTCAATATCCCCTGTTGCCATTCTCGAGATCTCCTTGAAAAAAGAAGCATCCGCATACGCACCAATTTCAGGTTTTGTATGTAAAGAATTCGCGATGATATGCTTTGTGAACATCTCATGGTTCAGGAAATTCTTTCCATTTAGCACAGGCTGATATTGGGGATTGCGTTTCAGGATGCTTTCCACTACATGCGAAAAGGCGCAGTGGCCGATATCATGAAGGAGTGCTGCAAGCCTCACTCTGGCAATCTCCTCCCCGTCTAGCCCTAATGAACGAGCGATCTTGTCTGCAATGAACAATGTGCCCACGCTATGTTCAAAACGCGTGTGGTTCGCTCCGGGAAATGCAAGGTCGGCAAGACCAAGCTGCTGGATGCGGCGCAGGCGCGCCATCTCCGGGGTATTAATGATGAGCTGCTCAAAGCTGCTTATTGCCACATGACCATAGATAGGGTCGATGATAGAGGGCATGATGAGTTATTATGATTAGAGGGTATTAAAATGAATCTTTTTCAGGCATTTTGAGTGAGGAGAGTAAGCCCCTTTATGTTCAGCGCAAGGGGCGAGTGCCCCTGTAGCGCACACTGCGGCATTCAGCTATGCACCGTACTCGGACAGGTCTGGACTGCCCTATACGTCCTATTTCGGCTTGCACCCGCGTGGATTCGCCGTTCCATCCGCATACGCAAAGACCCTCATCCTTTCGGAATCATCGCATTAGAAGCGCTGCGGTATCGTTTCTGTTCCAGAGCCAGGATTCTCACCCTACATGCTTGCACATGTCCGCGGTCCAGATGGTGAGGGGACTTTCCTCAGCAGACTAGCTGCCGGCGGCCGCTCTTCCTCTCTCGCCCTGTAATTGGCGAGGCATGGTTTATAATTACCGACGCAGGAAAAACCCTTTGAAGTCTCCTTTGGGATCTTCCGCGACAACTTCTACTTTTGTCACTTTTGCATTTTCAGGACCTACCTTGCACCACTCAACCATTTTGTCAACAGCTTCCTTTTCACCTTCAAATACAGCTTCCACACGCCCGTCATCCAGATTCCTGACCCATCCGGAAAGACTGAGTTCCTTCGCTTTATCCTTGGTACTTGATCTGAAAAACACACCCTGAACCTTCCCCAAAACAAAAATATGAACCCTTGTATCCATTATTCACCCTTTCAAGGTTCCACTTTTTCCCATAATATTTTTTTGTTTTTCTTACTTTTTTTGATTGTTCCCAGATTGTGAAAATCATTTAGCATTCCAAGAAGGTCATTTATTGAAATCTTTATATTAAAATTGCACAAAAGACCATTCCTGATCTCTTCATTAGTGGCTGGTTTAGACAGTAATTTTTGCACAAATCCAGCCAGGTCTTCATAAAAAGCCCAGGGATATATTATCCAGTTCCATTCCTCAAGTTTCTCACCCCAATAATCCGGGACTACGGTTGAGCTGGTTTTATACTGAAGAACCGCGGTCCTGATCTCCATAGGATTCTTTTGTTCCAGGTAATCCATTATAACAGAAAAACTATCCCCCGTATCCGCAACATCATCAACAACAAGTACATTTTTCCCGGAGATGTCCGCTTCATTCGGAAGCGAGAATTTTAACCTTGCGATCTCATGTTTTGAAGCGATGTCCCAGTGTTCTGTCTGTATGGACATCAGTTCATCCTGCAAAAGAAAATCGCATACCATACGCGCTGGAACAAGCCCACCCCTTGCGATCCCTACAACAATATCAGGTTTATATCCCGATTCAATTATTTTATGTGCAAGCCTTATTGCAAGCCTGTATGCTTCATCCCAGCTTACGGTATAACACTTTATAGATGTTTCCATTAATAGAAAGAGAAGGGATCTAAAGTAGTCCCGATCTTTGCAGTAACATCAAATCCTCGGTATTCAGTTTCTCACCAAGCTTGAACTGGGCATATACCTCCTCAGCTTCCTTCTTGGCCTGTTCCCTTATGGATTCGTCCTTACCTTCTTTTGTCTTCCTCTTTAATCCGATAATCACTTTATTGATCTCCCGGATCTCTTTCTGGGTCTGTATGAACAACCTGTGTTGTTCGTCCGCAGCTTCCTGCGCTTTCACAAATTCCTTGTGTGCGGCATCAGATTCTGCCCTTATTGTATCGGCTTCCTTGAAGATCACTATCATCTTATCATGATGTTGTTGTGCTGCATCAGCAAATTCTTTGACTTTATTGTGATGTATTAATGCTTCATCGCGAAGAGCCTGGGCCTGTTCAAGAAAAGTCTTTAATTCAGTATTGCCTTCAAGCTGCTGTTTTTTGTGCTTGAGCTCATCAGTCAATTTTGTAATACTATCAACAAGCTCCCTTTCCTTTGCGGGTGTCATTACCTCGGTCTGCTGCTTGAATTCCAGCGCATCGATCTGTTTCTTTAATTCTTTAAGTGAAGGGCCGTCACCGAGATTGAGGCCTTTGCGGATCTTATCGATTTCCGCATAAATTTTATTAGCTTGATCATTTAATTCGTCGCGTTTAAGTTTGGATTGAGCAACCTGTTCGTTATTTTCATCACGCAACTTTTTGAGTTGTTGTGCCTCTTCAATAAGCTCTTTTGTGCGTTTGTTTAAATCATTCCTTTTCGCGGCACATTTACTCGCTTCAAGATTGGATTCATTTCTTTTATCCTTATACTCTTCCGACTTGTCTTTTAAGTCACCTTTTCTGCCCTGTAATTCATTTAGCAACCTATAGTCCTCCTTTTCCAACAATCGTTGGGGGTTATGCATTTCATAATGCACGATACATGTTTCGGATAACCCGAAACAGCCTTACGGCTCATCACATAGTTATACAATGATTGTTGGCATTATTGCCAGATTAATATTTTGAATATTCAAAACAATCATGTCTGGAGGTAAACTCCAAATCACTGTATTATGAGTGAATGATTTCTCCTCATTCTCTCACATCCCTTTTAACCTTTTCGGAGGGAAAATAAAGAAAAATTTAATATGCGGAAATCCCCTGGAGAGAGGACAGCCGCTGTATGCGTTTAAGCATATTTGGATGGGTGCTGAACATTTCCATTAGTTTATCGGTGGTCTTGATCTTTACCGGGCGAGTCCGAAGGGCCATAAGTTCATTTATATCAATAGTCCCGCTTCCATCAAGATCGATATGAGATAATTCCCTTATATCCCGGCTGGCACGCGATGGATCATTGACAAAGAATGCTTTCATGCCCTCTATGGGTTTTAATGATTCTTTGGAAACCCTGGCACTTCCATAAACAAGTTTATAAAGAGCAGATGCCAGATGATGTGGTGAGCTGCCAAGTTTCACTGCGCCTTCATCGGCATAATATTCCCTGATCCTTGAGACATACAGGACAAGAAGATTTGTAATCAAATATATTATTAGGGCTACAATCCCTATAAGAATGCCATTTCCCCGTTCCCTTCCGCCTGAGAAAAACTGGTTCCATGCAAAGTACCAGCATATCATGGGAATTACACTTATCATCGTTATAATCGCAACATCCTTGTTTTTGAGGTGGGATATTTCATGTGCCAGAACCGCCCTCAATTCTTTTTCATTCAGGAGGTTCATTATCCCTTCAGTGACACAAACTCTTCCATCTTTTGCCCAGCGTCCGAATGCAAACGCATTAGGGATAGGTATTCTGGCAATACCGATCCTGGGTTTTGGAATGCCGGAAGCTCTTGAAAGTTCAGTGATCATCCTGTGAAGGGCAGGATATTCTACTTCAGTAACATAATGCACACCCATTGACCATTCTACCATCTTTGGTCCGATCATATACTGTATCAACATTATGACTGTGGCAAGAACACCATAAAAGAAAAATCCTGATATTCCCACATAATTTGCTGCAAATACCACAAGCCCATATACTATGGCAAATAATATTGCCATTATAATATATAATCTCAATTTAAGCCACATAGTTAACCTTCTTTATATTTTCTTAAATAAATACATTATCAACCTTATTTCGCGCTGAAAAAAGTGCCGCACTCCCTGCGACCTCCGCTGCAAAACGATCAGCCTGTTTTTCAAGCTCAGGTTCGGATGTTGAGGAAAATGCCATCATGGCAAGCCGTGAAAGAAATGGCATTCCGGAATTATGCCTTATATGCCATGCTTCATGCGCGAGTACGGCCTTTAATTCATCATCATCCAATGTCTCAAGAAGGCCTATTGATATAAAGATCGAACGTCCTGCTGCAAACGCTTTAGGCACAGCGGAATCAAAATAATAAACCCTTGCCGATGTGAGCTTATCCACATATTCCTGTGTCCATTTCAATATGCTTCCGGCCGGTTTAGCTTCAAGGCGTCTTATCATTATCCTGTCATAATAACGCAGCGTACCTAATATCAAGATCGTAGAAATAACCATATAAGCAAAAAAGAGATACATTGACAGCATCTCACTGCAATTCATCAGATAATATGTTGAGGCTACCCCGATAAGACCCGAAACCTGGGCAAAAATAAATGTTTGAAGCCTTTTCTTCGGGTTTTTTAACATCAAGCTTGCTGCTATTGAAGTTATTGACATTATCACAATAAAAGCTACAATGGGCGCCCATGATCTTAAGCACTGCCCATAGCAGTTGATATCACTGAATATATTCATTTTTTATCACTATATTTTGAAAAGTTCTCAACCGCAAGAGGTCCGAATGCCTGGACAAGGCTGTCAAGTATTTTTGTTGTGATCTCGCTGGCAGCTTCTTCTTCAGAAAGGACTGGCTCATAAACATATCTTACTCTTCCATTAACAATCTCAGTTCGACGTGTGGTATATCCTGCCTTCACAAGCCGGTCAAGAGTGCCTGCAACACTTGTCAATGGAATATTTGTCTTTCCTGTAAGCTCTGACGTGGTCATATCCCCCTCACTCCACAACGCCCGCAATATTGCAGCCTCTATTGGACTGAAAAATTTAGTGAGACCATCATTTGAAATGTTGATTTGATCGAGTTTAACCATGTGTTTACAATTAACGTAAAAGGTATTAAACTTTACTACTCTGGACTTTCCATTTTATAAGAACGCCTTCTTCCAATACCTCGCATGAGATCAGGGTAAGTTTGCAAAAATCAGATGCATATCCTTCACCATCCACCAGTGTCGGGGCGGTTTTGCCCCCGATTATGATGTTTCCGACAAAAGTATAAACCTCATCCACAAGCCCGTTTGAAATCAGCCCCCAGATCAGTGTCGCGCCCCCCTCGACCATAAGACGGTTGATGCCCCTATTCTTTAACTCAGATAAAAGTTTGATAAGGTCAACCCTCTTTTTCCCGATACAAATTATATCTGCAAGCTTTGAAAGGCTCCGGACTTTTTCAGCCGGCGCACTTTCAGAAACAGCGATTATGCGTTTACCCTTACCTTTTTTAAAGATATCTGCGCTCTGGGGGATTCTTGCCATGCTGTCAACAACTATTCTAATGGGATTTTCCGAAAGTCCAATGGAAAGCCTTTTTTCCAACCTGTCTTTTGATTTCACAGTAAGGCTTGGATTATCCGAAAGCACAGTCCCGATTCCCACCATAATGGCATAAGATGTTGCTCTTAGTTCATCCATGCGGTCAAAATCCAGGTTTCCTGATATCCGGGTCTGCCTGCGTTGCATTGTGGCAATTTTTCCGTCAGCGCTCATGGCCGCGTTGATAAAAACAAATGGCCTTGCAGATTTTCCATCATTCGCGATTGTTGTAGGATTTGACATGGCTTTCTCTTAATCTTCAATGCTAAAATATCTAAGCTTTAACGAAAAGCTGAAATGCTAATAGTCTAATTAAACCGATTTATCTGGTGATAATCTTGAAGATACTTGTAAGCGACCCCATATCCGACAAGGGTGTCGAGATATTAAAGAAAGAGTTTGATGTTGATATTACAACAGGCCTTAAACCTGATGAATTGATCGCAAAGATCGGTAACTATGAAGCCCTCATTGTCCGCAGTGAAACACAGGTTACAAAAGATGTTATCAATGCCGGCAAAAAATTAAAAATTATAGGGAGGGCCGGCGTTGGAGTGGATAATATTAATGTTAATGCAGCCACAGAAAAGGGAATAATTGTTGTAAATGCGCCAGAAGGGAATACCATTTCAGCTGCCGAGCATACAATAGCCATGATGATGGCAATGTCAAGGAACATCCCGCAGGCAAATGCATCATTAAAAAGCAAGAAATGGGACAGGAAAAAATTCATGGGAGTTGAAGTAAGGGAGAAAATTCTTGGTGTGGTAGGGCTTGGAAGGATCGGCGCAGAAGTAGCAAAACGCGCCCAGGGAATGGAGATGAATATACTTGCTTATGACCCTTTCATTTCTCCGGAGAGGGCTAATGAACTTGGTGTTGAGCTTACAACTGTCATAGACATAGTTAAAAGGGCAGATTATATTACCGTACATACACCCCTCACAAAAGAAACAAAAGACCTTATCAGCACGAAGGAATTTGCTGTTATGAAGAAGGGAGCGCGCATTATTAACTGCGCACGAGGAGGTATCATTAATGAAGAAGCGCTTGCAAAAGCAGTAAAAGATGATATCGTAAGCGGTGCAGCAATAGATGTTTTCGTGAAAGAGCCACCTTTTGACAGCCCTCTTATCGAACTTGACCGCGTTATTTTGACGCCGCACCTTGGAGCATCCACAGAAGAAGCCCAGATTAATGTTGCCATCTCTGTAGCCGAGCAGATCGTTAATTCCCTGAAGGGTCTCCCTGTGAAAAACGCCATCAATATGCCATATATAAAACCTGATGCCATGCAGGTTCTTGAACCTTATTTCCCTCTTGCAGAGAAAATTGGAAAACTCTGTATGTATCTTATCGGGAGCAATTATGAAAAAGTAGAAATTTCATACTGCGGTGAAATCGCAGAGCATAATGTGGCGCCTTTAACACTGGCAGTATTAAAAGGTCTGCTTGAACCTGTTCTTGGTCCCGGGGTTAATTACGTAAATGCCCCGACCATAGCAAAAGAGCGAAAGATCAAGATAATAGAGAGCAAATCCAAGACCAACCAGGGATATTCCAGCCAGATCGCAGTGAAATTGACCAGGAAAGGAGAAGAAAAAATCGTAAGTGGCACCATCGTTGGAAAAGAGCCGCGCATAGTGCAGATCGACGAGTACAGGATCGATGTGGTTCCTTCAAAATATATGATAGTTGCAAGACACGAAGACCATCCCAACATCATCGGACCCTGCTGCATTATACTTGGAAAGAACAATATCAATATCGCAGGAATGCAGGTTGGACGGATAACGCTAGGAGGCGAAGCAATAATGGTCCTGAATATCGATAGCGAAGTGGATGAAGCGATTCTGGATGATATCAAAGCCGTTCCTGGCATAATTGATGCAAAACTTGTGGTGCTATGAACAAAAAATCTCTTGAGATCATACTGGCGCTTGGGTCAGTTGTTCTCTTTATCATTTTGATCGCAGCATCAAAAATATTGCTGGGATCATCGGCAGGATTCGGATATACAGCTTCATTGCTGTTTTTTATTATTATAATGGGGCTGGCAGGATTGAAGCTGGCCCAGATACCTGATAAGTGACTCCCTGATCCAGGCCTTCCGAGGATGTGCTTTCACAAATCCAGCCCAATTGACCGTTTCAGGCTTTCTTTGAATGGAACTGGTTCAAACCCGAATATCTTATTGAGGTCGTTTTGTCCGCACACCATGCTATTCTGTAATGACTCGATCAGCCAGTAAACAACATCAGGATCTACTGGTGAAAGCTTTCCCAGTACAATTGATGATATCCAGTGCCACGAACCGGGGATTCGAATGAACGTTCTTTTCAACCCCAGTTCTTCTGCGTATTGTTGTATCAATTCTTTATATGTCAAAACCTGGGAACATCCGATATCATAACATTTGTTCACAGTCTCTTTTTTTTCAAGGCATTCAGCAAGATATTTTATCACGTCGTCAATGAAAATCGGCTGAATGTGTGTATCTTCCCAGTCAAGAACAGGGATAACCGGAAATTTTTTAACTACCGTATCCAGGATATCAAAAGCTGCACCGCCCCGTCCAATTATCATAGAAGCCCTGAAAATCGTATGATCAATGCCGCTGTTCCTTATAATGTCTTCAACTTCCTTCCTGCTTTTGAGGTGATGGGATAATTTTTCGTTCGGATTTCTCATTCCAGTGAGGTGGATTATCCTTTTGACGCCATTGAGTTTGCATGCTTCTACCATATTTTCTATTGCAGTCCTGTCAAGAACATCGAATTTTTTTTGTTCACCTTTTGGCTGGTTTCCCATCATATGAATGAAATAATATACAGTATCGACACCTTTTGTCGCAGCCACAAGCGAATCGCGGTCAAGGACATCCCCGGTGATATATGTAATGTTGGGATTATCGGATGTTTTTTGTTTCCTGACAAGGCATCTCACTTTCAGGTTTTTTTTGGTTAAGGCCTGCAAGACACGACTTCCAATAAAACCCGTTGCTCCTGTGAGTAAAATCATAATAGGACTGTGTGCGGTTAAAAGTATTCAATTTATCGATAATGTTTTCAATTCATCAGCTTAAGGAATATATCTTCAAGAGAAGTCTCTACGGTTTTTATATTGATAATTTTCCCGTTGTGCTTTGCCACCCAGCCTGTAATGTTGTTAAATTCATTGATGTCGTGTGTTTTTGTGATAAAATTCCCGTTATTTTTCGCGGCGGCAAAATCAAAGCTATCCCTGACATTGAACTCGATTGAATATTCAATTGCCCCGCACATTTTCCTTATCTGGGGCATGGTGCCGATAGAAACCTCTTTTCCCCGGTTCATTATCAGTATGCGGTCGCATATGCTTTCAACCTGGTACAGGTTATGCGCGCTAAAAATTATGGTTTTTCCCTGGTTTTTTAACTCTAATACGAAATCAGAAAGATATTTGGATGTTGTGGGATCAAGACCTGAGGTCATCTCATCAAGGACCAGGTATTCGGGGTTGTTTATCAGAGCCCTTGCTATTGCCACTTTTCGCTGCATACCCTTTGACATCTCACCTATCTTTTTATCTCTCGCATCAAGTTTAAGCGCATCCAGGAGTTCCCGGATAAGTGCAGGTGCAATTTCCTTTTTTACCCCATAAATTTCAGCAAAAAACATGAGATAATCAATTGCTGTCATTCCTTCATATAATGGGCTTTCTTCAGGCAGGAAACCAAGTTTTTGTTTGATTTTTTGGGAATTTTTCCCCAGGTCCAAACCCTGTATTTTTATACTGCCAAGGCTTGGAATAATTAATCCGCTCAACATTTTAAGAGTGGTGGTCTTTCCAGCGCCGTTTGGCCCCACAATACCGAAAATCTCACCTTTTTGGATCTCAAAATTCAGGGACTCAACAGCAATAAAACTTCCATATTCTTTCCTGAGCCCTGTTACTTCGATTTCATTCATAATAAATACTTATTTATCTCATAAGCATAATAAACATTATGATGAGAAAATGATTTAAATATGAGACGAATATTTACAATAGCCAAATGGGAATTAAGGAGGACAAAGTCAAGTTTCAGCCTGAAAACCCGTTTCCTTTCTTTCATAATATTGATCCTGATAGGGACAGCTTCTTTATTTGCATCCCAGTCCGGTCTTCATATAAATGATAATATTTACAGGGTCGTGGTAACGGATGCATCCCTGGGCAGGATTTTGCAAAGCGATGCAAAATTCGAAGTTTACATTGCAGGTGAAGGGGAGGCTAAATCTCTTTTTGAAAAGGAAGGGGTTGATATTCTCATAAACGGCGATAAAATTTACTACCATAATACTGAAAAATCAATATCGGCTCTTGATGCTCTTGATAAGGCGATAAAAATATATGATGAAGCAAGGCTTTTGTCATATGATGACCTGAATAATACTTTTCCTGTATGGATCACAATAAAAAATATCGCCCGTGAACAGGCTTTCCAGGCGCCGTCTATCAATAAACTTCCGGTAAATATGCAGGCGGGTCCGATGACAGATCAAGTCCCGGGGGGAGATAATTCCCCTGATATAAAATCCTCCGTAGAACCGGATAATTCTGCAAATGCCATCGAAAAACAGGGAACAGGAAATATCCCGGAAAAAACCGCTGAAAATACACAAATTCCTTCCATAAAGCAAATAACCGGAATAAAAACAATTTCACCCATAAGTGAACAAACTCTTGCAACGCCATCTCATTTTAACCCTTCTATCCCTTTTAAATCAGTAGTCCTGAGTTTTATATTTATCTTTCCTATTTATTTTATCGCGCAGTTTTTTTCATCAAGCATTATGGATGAGAGAATAAAGAGAAAAGGTGAACTTTTACTTGTTTCACCTGTCAGTTCTTACCAGATCGTCCTTGGCAAGCTTATACCATATCTTCTGGGCTCAATGGCGCTTGTAGCCATAATGACTTTTAAACTGGGGGGAAGCCCATGGATAATCCTGATTTTACTGCCTGTTTCCCTGATGTTTCTCTCAACATCCTTCCTGGGGGCCATAATTGCACGGAGTTTTAAGGAACTCAGTTTTGTGCTCATTTTCCTTTCGGTTTTCCTTTCCGGTTATATTTTCTTTCCTGCGATGTTTGCAAATATCCATGCCATTAGCATCATTTCCCCCATAACACTTGTTGTCAGACTTCTTGAGAATGAGACTGTTTCGATAAGCGATTACATGTTTTCGACAACTCCATTGTATCTGTTATCTATCCTGATCTTCATATTTGGCATTTTCATTTACAGGGAAGAAGACCTGTTCACACAAAAACCGATCAAAGAAAAACTTCTTGATTCGATCCAGGAATTTATTAAACGAGTTCCAGCTCCGCTTTTCTCACTCAGCATTGCCCTTCTTCCCCTTGTATTTTCGATCCAGTTGATGCTCATTGTCTTGATGTTTAATTTTCCTATTCGCATCGGGATATTATTTTTTATTATTGTTGCTGCTTTTATCGAAGAACTCGTAAAATCAGTCGGGATCTATACAGTATTTTCCAGGAAATTGTCGGATGTCACGACCGGTAATGCTTTGAAATTCGGGATATTATCAGGATTTGGTTTTTTTGCAGGTGAAAAGATCATGCTTCTTGTGGTCATTGCCAGTATCGCAGGCTCGGCGTTCGGATCAGTGATGGGGATCGGACTTCTTGTTTTTCCTTTGATCTTACATGTTACTTCCACAACAGTAGCATCATTGGGCATCAGATATCTTGGGCATCGGGAGTATCTGGCCAGCGTTGTCACAGCATCGATCGTTCATGCGGCTTATAATCTTTATCTGGTAAGGAGTGTTGTTTTTGGCTGATACAAGAGTCATTGTGAAAAAGGAGATAAAATCCCTTGTGTTTGAAAAAACACTAATCCTGGCAATAATCGTACAGTTGTTAATTGCATCCTTCTCATCTTTGATCGTTATTGGTCTTGCTTCTTTTTTCGATCCTTCCTCTCTTAGCAAATATGACACTCCCAGGGCAAATGTGGGAATTGTCGGGCAGGGGGAAATAAAGCAATTCATTGAAAAAGGACATATACATCCGCATTATTACAGGGACGTTGACTCTGCACTTATTGATTTTTATAATAATAGGATTGATGCGATCATTCTCATCCCGAAAGAAGGCTCCGGAGGCAGTGAAATTATCAACCTGGTGATCTATCTTCCAAAATCAGATATAAGAGGTACTTTCGTAACACTGGAGCTGAAGAAACCCCTGGAGGAATATGAGGGCTATGTCCGGGATATAAGGGGTGAAAGGATCGGTTTTGAACCAATAAAACTCTATGTTGATAATATTCCAAAAAAAACATCGACCTATTTTGAATTTATATTCGGGATACTTATACCGCTTCTTGTTTTCACACCTGTTTTCATATCAGGCGGCCTGATAATCGATATGCTGACCGAGGAATATGAACGTAAGACCATGGACTTGCTAATGGTTTCACCTGTGTCTTTTTCCCAGATATTGAACGGCAAGATGATCACTGCCATCATTATTGTCCCTGCACAGGCTTTTTTGTGGATTCTTCTTGTCAGGTTAAATGGAGTAGTGGTTCATAACATCGGATTAATACTTCTCTTATCGGGAATAATAGCGGCGATCGTTGTTATTATCGGAGCGATGATAGCAGTCAAATACAAAAAGAGGATGATTTCACAGTATCTGTATTCACTTGTGCTTATATTGATGTTCCTCATGGGTTATCTTTTCACAAATTCTCCTTTTAACCTTGTGACAAGGCTGTCAGCAGATTCTGTTGGCATAGAGGCGCTGGTTTTTTGTGGGATGTATGCTGTTGTGGCAGTTGTACTTTATATGGGTATGATGAGATTCCAGGTTTCAGGAGCGGATAATTGAAATATTTTCATACATCCCGATGGCAAATACGAAAATATTATAAAGAATGGTAATTATTATACTCTTCAGATTGAAAAATCAAAAATATGATACTATAACATGAATCTATTCAAAAATAAGAAAATCCTTGTTACAGGCGGGACAGGTTCGCTTGGAAAAGAATTGGTATGGGATCTTTTAAAAAATCATGAACCGAGCACTGTTCGAATTTATGATGTAGATGAAACAGAACAATTTAATTTTCAGCAGGAATTGAGATATTATTTTAAAGATAATTTGAAAAAGTATGAAGATTCTGTCCGATTTCTGCTTGGAGATGTTAGGGATAAAGAACGTTTAGATCGAGCGACTGAAAACATTGATATAATTTTTCATACTGCAGCTTTGAAACATGTAATGGCATGTGAGTACAACCCATTTGAAGCCGTGAAGACAAATGTTCTTGGGATGCAGAACATAATAAATACAGCAATAAATAATAATGTAAATAAGATTATTTTTACAAGCAGCGATAAAGCCGTAAATCCATCAAATACCATGGGAGCAACAAAACTTCTTGCGGAAAAATTAATGACAGCAGCGAATTATTACAAAGGTGGACGACGGTGCATTTTTTCCAGCGTCCGATTTGGTAATGTTATGGGGTCTCGCGGTTCAGTAATTCCTTTATTTACTCAACAGATAAAAAATTGTGGCCCTGTAACAATAACCGATCCAACCATGACGCGTTTCATGATGTCGATGTCCCAGGCTGTTAATCTTGTTTTTAGATCATCTGAAATTGCGCAGGGTGGAGAGGTATTTATTTTCAAAATGCCCGTTGTAAACATATTGGATCTGGCAGAAGTGCTAATAGAAGGATTGGCTCCAAAATATGGCCATAGCAGAGAAGATATAAGTATAGAGATCATTGGAACAAAACCAGGCGAGAAGATGTATGAAGAACTAATGACTGAAGATGAAGCATCCCGGTCACTTGAAAGGGAAGATATGTTCATAATTCTTCCTGAGATGATTGAAGAGATTTCTAATTTAGATACGACAAAATATAATGCTACATCAATTAAATCAAAGGATTTCATTTCAAGAGATGCTAAGCCAATAAATAAAGAAGAGATCAAAACAATTTTGCTAAAGGATGGAATCATATAATTTGAGGGTGTGAAATGAAGATATTAGTAACAGGCGGCGCCGGTTTCATAGGCAGATGGGTTGTCAAACGTTTACTTGAAGATAATAATCGAGTTTGGGTCATGGATGACCTGTCCAATGGAAGTGAAGAGAATCTTAAGGAGTTCAGAAATGATCCAAATCTTGATGTGACAATTGGCGATGTTAAGGATGTAGGGGTCTTATCCAAATTATTTAATAATAATTTTGATATTTGCATACATCTGGCAGCGAGCATTATCGTTCAGGAGAGCATTGACAATCCAAGAAAAACTTTTGAGAACGATGTGATTGGAACCTTCAATATTCTGGAAGAAGCAAAAAAACATAACACTAAATTCGTATTCATGAGTACATGCATGGTGTATGACAAAGCATCAATGGGCGGCGCAATATCAGAAACCCATCCCACGAAGGCAGCATCTCCTTATGCAGGGGCAAAACTTGCAGGAGAAAACATGACGCAGTCCTATTATTATGCATATGGTCTGCCTACGGTGATACTTCGTCCGTTTAATACATATGGTCCCTATCAAAAGTCAACCGGGGAGGGGGGGGTAATTTCCATTTTCATACAGAAAGAGTTAAAATGCGATTTTCTTAACATTTATGGGGATGGTACACAGACGAGAGATTTGATGTATGTCGAAGATTGTGCGGATTTTGTGGTACAGGCTGCGTATTCAGATGAAGTAAATGGTGAGATATTGAATGCTGGACTTGGTGAAGATATCGCGATAAATGAACTTGCGGGAATCATTTGTCAAGTTAAAGGAAAAATCAGAAATGTTAAGCATATACATCCACAGAGCGAGATATTGAGACTTTTGTGTGATTATTCGAAGACTAAAAAGCTGCTGGGGTGGAAGCCAAAAACCTCACTTATAGAAGGAATCAATAAAACAAGAAATTGGATGAAGAAATCAGTGGGAAAATAATGGAATTCATACCATACGGAATGCATTGGATCGATGAAGATGATATTAATGAAGTTACCAATGTATTGAGAAGTAACTGGATCACCACTGGTCCGAAAATCAAAGAATTTGAAGATGCCCTTTGTGAGTATATTGGATGCAAATATTGTGTAGCCGTCAATAGCGGGACAAGTGCTCTTGATATTGCGGTTCAGTCGCTTGATTTGCCAGCTGGAAGCGAGATAATTACTACGCCTTTTACATTTGTGGCTACTTCAAATGCCATAATTTATAATGCTCACAAACCCGTTTTTGCAGATATATGCAGAGATACGTTCAATATTGATCCAGAAGATATCAGAAGAAAGATCACAAAAAATACAAAGGCGATCATTTACGTAGATTATGCAGGTCAGCCATGCGATATCAAGGAAATAAAAGAAATTGCAGATGAGTTTGATCTGTACTTAATTGAGGATGCCTGCCATGCGATTGGTGCAGAATATGAAAATAAAAAAATAGGAACTTTTGCGGATCTTACTATTTTCAGTTTCCATCCCGTAAAGCATATAACCACAGGGGAAGGTGGCGCTGTCGTCACAGATAACAAAGAACTGTATGAAAAACTCTCGATCTTGAGAACGCATGGAATAGATAGGAACACCATGGACAGGTTTGGTCCGGATGCTTCGTGGGCTTATGATATGAAGTATCTTGGGAGAAATTACAGGATAACTGATTTCCAGGCAGCTCTTGGGATTTCGCAATTGAAAAAGCTGGATGGATTCATTGAAAAGCGAAGAGAACTGGCATTGTGGTATAATGAACTGCTGAATGATACATGGTTTGTTAAATTGCCAACGGTTAAGAGCAATGTCAGGCATGCATGGCATATATTCACAGTTCTTCTGGAAGATTCTATCAACAGAGATCATTTCTTCAAGTATATGAAAGCCTCAAGTGTTGGTGTCAATGTGCATTACATACCTGCTTATAGCCACAGTTATTATATCGATAAATTCAATTTTGATAAAAATGAATTTTCTGTAACTGAAGATATTTTCAAGAGGATAATTACTTTGCCGTTGTATCCAAAAATGGTCAAGAACAAAATAGAATATGTAGTAGAAATGATTAAAGGTTATAAAAATGAAGGTAAGTAAGATTGCTCTTGGCACCGCACAGTTCGGGATGGACTATGGTATCAATAATATAAGGGGGAAAATACCTGAAAAAGAGGTTTTTGAAATACTGAATGAAGCATTGAAATCCAGAATAGATACCTTGGATACAGCCTATGCGTACGGTGAAAGCGAAACAATGATTGGGGAGTTTAATAAAAAATATAAGAACAAATTCAAAATAGTATCTAAATCACCCAAATGCAACACTTTCGACCTAAACGACTTTTTTGATTCTTCTATTAAGAGGCTTGGTGTGGAAGTAATTTATGGATATATGGTTCATAGCTTTCAACACTACATGGATTACCCTGAAACATGGAACATCTTAGAAAAGCTGAGATCTAAAGGAAAAATCGAAAAAATTGGATTCTCAATCTATTATCCCCATGAATTGAATTACATACTTGAGAATAAAATAAATATAGATATAATTCAGGTACCGTATAGTATTTTTGACAGAAGATTTGAACCTTATTTTTCAAAACTTAAGAATATTGGGGTAGAAATCCATGTCAGGTCAGTTTTTCTTCAGGGATTGGTATTTAAAAATCCCAATGAGTTAGATGTATATTTTGCCAAAATAAAAAAGAAATTAGATTACCTCAATTTACTGTCAATGAAACTAAATATTCCTATTGAGGCATTATGTCTCAATTTTGCTGTTATCAATACATTTGTGGATAAGGTTGTTGTTGGCATTGATAACATAAGAAATCTTAATGAAATTGTGGATTCAACAAATTATATAAAACATGTTAAATATAGTTTATCAGAACTATCCAATTTTAGAGAGGATGATGAGAAGATGATATTACCATTAAACTGGCCGATAAAATAAACATCCCAATAGTAAAAAAGATTGGTTTTTGGATCAATATCAATCAAGAAAATAACAAAGTGAATCCGATTTGCTAAAAGGTCAACCATAACTTATTGGATTTTAAGATAAACAAAGGATATAATAAAAAAAACATCTATGATCATAATTATCTTATAGTAGATGAATATGAAATAACAAAATAAAATTAATGAGGTTTATTATGGAAATAGAAAGGTGTTCTAAATGTACGTTGCCAATTACCTGGGAAACTATCTATTATGATGATCAAGGTATCTGCAATATATGTGGGAATTGGGAAACTAAGAACAAGGAGATTAATTGGGAAGATAGAGAAAAACAATTAATAAAAATATTTGATGATATTAAGGAAAAAAAAGCCACTTATGACTGTATAGTTCCATTCAGTGGGGGAAAGGACTCAACTTTCACACTCTGGGCGGTTGTTAAAAAGTATGGACTTAAACCTCTTGTTGTTTCTTTCGATCATGGATTCTTCAGACCAAAGACTATTGAGAATAGAATCAGGACTTTTAGAAAACTTGGAGTAGATGTTATAACTTTCACCCCTAACTGGCATGTGGTTAAGAAATTAATGCTTGAGGCCCTTATAAGAAAAGGCGATTTCTGTTGGCACTGCCATTTGGGTATTGCTGCTTACCCTATGAAAATAGCTATTAAATTCAATATACCTCTGATAGTATGGGGTGAGGGTGGTGGTGAATATGAAGGATATCACAAGTTCGTAGACATGGAAGAAACTGATGAGTGGAAATTTAACCGAAGGGCGATAATAGGTATGCGTGCAGAAGATATGGCTGGATTTATTGGAGTTGACCTAAGAGATCTGGAGCCGTATATATATCCATCCAAAGAAGAATTAGAGACAGTAAGAGTAAGAGGTATTTATTTGGGAAAATTTATGCCGTGGGATGTGAGAAAACAGGTAGAGATAAATAAAAAGGAGCTCGGGTGGCAGGAAGATGAATTAGAAAGTGGTTTTCCAGGTCTTACTTATGAGAAAATTGAGTGTATGTTTGCAGGAATAAGGGATTATGTAAAGTACTTGAAGAGAGGTTTTTCAAGGATTACCCACCTAACAACACTCGATATAAGACATGGTAGGTTGAGCCGTGAAGAGGCGATGGAATTAATTAAGAAATATGAAGGGAAAAAACCTAAAAGTCTTGAGATTTTTTTAGAATATATTGATATAACTGAAGAAGAGTTCAATGAGATAGTCTTGAAACATCTCATACCGCCGGCAACTCCAATTGATCCGGTGACACTTCAGGAAGGAGCAAAATTGTGGGATCAGGATTTGTGGTTCAGGGAAAAAAATATTGATAAAGGGGACTGAATATGAAAATAGGTATAGTGAATTATAGCTTAGGAAATGTAGGTTCTGTTTATAGTGCATTTAAATTTTATAAATTTGATGTAGTCATCGTGAATAAACCTGAAAATCTTGAAGATGTAGATGTGATTGTGCTGTCTGGAGTCGGCAATTTCAAAACAGCTGTATCAAAGTTGAAACAATTTCATTTTTGGGATAAACTTAACGACGAAGTTATTATCAAGAAAAAACCGATTCTTGGGATATGCCTTGGAATGCAGTTGTTTGCTGATGTAAGTTTTGAAGATGGAAATAATTTTGGTTTTGGCTGGATAAAAGGTAAAGTGCAGAAAATAAAAGGCAATTCAATAAGAGTTCCACACATTGGATGGGATGAAGTGAGACCTTTAGACGAGAAGATGTTTAAAGGAATTATTAATAACTTCTTTTATTTCATGCATAGTTATCATTTAATTCCAGAAGATAAAAACGTGGTCATAGCAACAACAAAATATGGAGATTTAGAAATAGTATCAGCTCTGAGAAAAGATAATATAGTGGGCGTCCAGTTCCATCCAGAAAAAAGTCAGGGAGATGGTCTGAGGATTATAAGGAATTTTTTGGAGACGATAAATTGACACCCGTAAGAATAATTCCTCTTTTCCTATTAAAAGGAAAAAGATTAGTAAAAGGAACTCAATTCAAGGATTTTGTAGATGTGGGCGATCCGATATCTCAGGGCATGATTTTTGATGCGCAGGGTGCCGATGAGATAATAATAGTTGATATAGAGGCTTCAAGAGAAGGGAGGACAATAAATTTAGATATAATTAATGAAATGATAACTAAATGCAGATTACCCATAGGGGCAGGAGGGGGCATAAGAACAATAGATGATGCAAAAAAATGTTTTGCAGCTGGGGCAGATAAGATTGTGATAAATACTCAAGCTGTTCTCAATCCATCACTAGTAAATGAATTAGCCAGTGAGTTTGGATCTCAATCAGTAGTTGTTTCCATAGATGTAAGAAAGAACCATTCAAATGATTATGATGTTTATGTTTTTTCTGGGAAACAAAAAGAAAATATAAAACTTGAGACTCTAATAAAGCAATGTATTGAGAATGGTGCAGGTGAAATCATGATAACATCAATTAATAAAGAAGGGACTTTATTAGGATTTGATTATGAGCTATATGAAACTACCAGAAATCTTGTCACAGTCCCTTTAATTGCTTCAGGTGGCGCATGTTGCTATGACGATATAGTGAAACTGCTTAATGTATCTAATTGTGATGCCTGTGCTATAGGAAAAATGTTGTTCCTCAGGGATTATGATGTTGTCAGGATTAAGTCTTATTTAAAAGGAAGGAAAATTCAGATAAGAGATGCTTAATTAGAGGATATATGAAAATTATTGGAGAAAGGATATTCTTGAAACTATTGTCTTCTGAAGATATCTCACAATTTTATGTTGATTGGATGCAGGATGAAGAAGTCATACAATTCTTAGAGAGTCGATGGAAAAGCTATACATTAAACGATCTTAGAGATTATGTCAAAAAAACGAATGATGGGATTAATAACTTTCTATTTGGTATTTTCTTGATAGAAAACGATGAGCATATAGGTAATATAAAGATCGGAGGAATAAATCAGATACACAGGTCTGGAGATGTGGGTATACTTATAGGAAATAAAAAAATGTGGGGTAAAGGATATGGGACTGAAGCCATAAAATTGGCCACAAAATATGCTTTTGAGGAACTCAACTTGAATAAAGTATTCGCTGGTATGTATGCCAACAATCAAGGCTCTTTTGATGCTTTTATGAGAGCGGGTTATAGAGAAGCTGGCAGATTTAAGAATCATATGTTCTTCAAAGGAAAATATGTGGATGGTATACTGGTCGAAAAGTTGAAGGAAACAAATCTATAATATAGAAATGTATGTATGAAAGTTATCAAAAATGGAATGATAAAATATATTTGTATCAGGATTAACGGAATGGAAAGTTGATTTCAAAACAGGCAAAAAAATGATTGTAGCTATTATTCAAGCAAGGATGGGTTCAACTCGTTTGCCAGGTAAGGTTTTTAAAGACATACTGGGTAAACCTATGCTATGGCATATTATCAACAGACTAAGAGCCTCAAAATTAATTGAAAGGATCATTATCGCCACCTCTGATAAAGAAAGCGATAAAGTGATCCTTAAACTAGCTGAAGAAGTGGGAGTGGAAGGTTTCGCTGGAAGCGAAGAGGACGTTCTGGATAGATATTATCATGCAGCTAAAAAATTTGAAGCTGAAACAATAGTAAGGATTACTGGAGATTGCCCTTTAATAGATCCACAAATAGTAGACGAGATTATTGGATACTATCTGAAAAACAAAAATATATTGGATATAGTGCACAACGGAACAAGCTATCCAGATGGAATTGCAGAAACTGAAGTATTTTCTTTTGCAGTCCTAGAAAAATCATGGCAAAAGGCAAGATTGCCTTCGGAAAGGGAGCATGTGACTTCTTATATATGGAAAAATCCAGATTTGTTTAAATCTGCTACGTTAGAATACAAAGAAGATAATTCTTTTATGCGTTTTGTCGTGGATGAAGAGAAGGATTTTATGCTGGTCACAGAAATATTTAATAACTTATATGAAAAAAGCAATATATTTCATTATGAGGACATATTAAAGTTATTAAATAAAAAACCTGAGCTTATTGACCTGAATAGAAAAACAATAAGAAATGAAGGATACATAAAATCGATAGAAAAGGATAATAGAGATAAGCTACAAAAGGAAAATTTATTATGAAAGTAATGAAAAGAAAATTGCTAAAATCCAATGAGTACTGGGCGAGGGCAGAGAAAATAATCCCTGCCGGGACACAAACGTTCAGTAAAGGGCCGACCCAATATGTTCAGGGTGTTGCTCCAATTTATCTTGAAAACGGATACGGTAGCCATGTTTATGATGTGGATGGTAATGAATATATTGATTATGCTCTGGCTTTGGGATCTGTTACCTTAGGATATGCTTATCCTGCGGTTAATATGGCAATCGAAAAGCAACTTAGAAATGGGATAAATTTCTCTTTAATGCATCCATTGGAAGTTGAGCTATCGGAGATGCTTATTAAAATAATTCCCTGTGCAGAGATGGTAAGGTTTGGTAAAAATGGTTCTGATGCCACTTCTGGCGCTGTTAGGGTTGCAAGAGCATATACGGGTAGAGAAAAGATCGCCTGCTGTGGATATCATGGGTGGCAGGATTGGTATATTGGAACGACCACCAGGGATGAAGGTGTGCCAAGATCGACAAAAGAATTGACAATACCTTTTGATTATAATAAGATTGAGAGTTTGGAGAAAATATTCGCTGAAAATGAAGGCGAGATAGCAGCTGTAATAATGGAGCCCATTATTATGGAAGAGCCGAGAAATGATTTCGTTCAGAATGTCAAAGAATTGGCTCATGGTAATGGGGCACTTCTGATCTTCGATGAAACTGTAACTGGTTTTAGATTGGCCCTTGGAGGAGCACAGGAGTATTTAGGAATTATTCCTGATTTGGCAACCTTTGGGAAAGGTATGTCCAACGGTATGCCAATTTCAACTATTGTGGGCAAACGTGAGATAATGAAAAAGTTTGAGGATGTATTTTTTTCATTTACTTTCGGTGGTGAAACCCTCTCACTTGCTTCCGCAATAACTACTATTAAAGAGATGCAGGATAAAAATGCCATAGAGCATTTCAAAATCCAGGGAAAGAAATTAATGGATGGGTATAATAAATTGTCCCGTGAAAATATGTTACAGGATTATACTCAATGTATAGGTCTGCCAGCTCACTCTGCAATCTATTTTAGAGATACCAATGGAAATGAATCTCTGGAATTAAAAAGCCTATTTCAACAAGAGGTGATAAAGAGAGGCATTCTTACGATAGGAGTGCACAATATCAGCTTATCTCACAGCAATGAAGACATTGAAAAGACCCTTGAAGCTTACGAAGATTCATTGAAAATAATGTCGCAGGCAGTTGAGGAAGGGAATATTGAAAAAATCCTGGAAGGAAAAAAAATTCAGCCAGTGTTCAGAAAGTATCTGCCCGATTAAAATGACAATGCATAATATATTAATAGAAAATAAAATAATTAGTCAAGGTGAACCCTGTTTTATTATTGCTGAAGCAGGTAGTAATCATGATGGCAAATTGAAACAGGCTAAACAACTTATAGACGTTGCGGCTTCTGCTGGAGCTGATGCAGTCAAGTTCCAGAGTTTCACTGCGGATAAAATAGCAGCCAGAACCAAAGATAGTATTGTTAACATCGACATTGCAGGCGCAAAGACACTTTATGAACTATACAAAAATCTGGAATTACCTCCTGATTGGCTGGGCGAGCTTATAGATTATGCAAAGGAGCAGAGCATTGTTTTTTTATCCACACCTTTTGATGAGAAAGCGGTAGATGACTTGGATGAGTTGGGTATTCCTGCGTTTAAAATCGCCTCTTTCGAGTTAGTACATCTTCCCCTGCTTAGGCATATTGCCAGAAAAGGTAAGCCCATTATCCTGTCCACCGGAATGGCCAATCTATGTGAGATAGAAGAAGCCATAAATGCAATTTTAGAGGAAGGTAATGACAAAATAATTTTACTGCACTGTGGTATAGGTTATCCACTTGATGTGGAAGCCGTTAACCTTGCGGCAATGGATACCCTGAAGCAGGCTTTTCCATATCCAGTAGGTTACTCCGACCATACTATTGGGGTTGCAATTCCATTTGCAGCGGTTTCCCGAGGTGCCAATGTCATCGAAAAGCATTTCACAATTTCCCGAAAATTGAAAGGGCCCGACCATCCATTTGCTATGGAACCCGATGAACTTATGGCGATGGTCCGGGGAATAAGAGATATAGAAAAAGCCATCGGTTCTCAACGAAAAGAAGTTTTGGAGAGAGAATTAATCCACTATCATCGGGGAAGACGCAGTTTATTTGCCAAAGTGAATATTCCAAAAGGTACAATAATTACTATAGATATGCTGACAGTTCTTAGGCCAGGGATAGGTCTAAAACCTAAATATATTGAAATTATTGTTGGTCGCAAAGCCACTGTTGATATTGAGTCCCAGGAACCAATAACGTGGGATAAAATATGAATGATAATGTAAAAACGATACTATGTAAAGTAATTGGAAGCCCTAAAATGGGAATGGGGCATATTTATCGCTCTTTGGGTTTGGCCAGAATACTTGAAAAGGAATTCAAAGTTATTTTCCATATTAATAATAATGCAGGTTTAAGTAAGATTTTGAAGGAACAATGTATAACTTATTTTGTGGATGAAAACATTGAAGAATTGGTTTCCAAACAAGAAGTTGACTTGCTTCTCTTTGACCAACTCAGCAGTGATAACGGGCTTTTTGAAACCCTGAAATCTCATTTTTCTCATCTCAAAATTATTGCCCTTGATTATTTCGATTATGATAATCGATTTATAGATGTGATCATCAATCTATTCAACCAGAATTTAAATGATTCTATGCCCATTAGAGATAATCTTCAATATTATGAAGGTACTGAGTATGCAATTATAAGAGATGAATTCAATAAGCATATCGTGGATAGAAGAAATATTTCTCCAGAAGTGAAAAATGTATTAATAACATTCGGAGGCGCAGATCCGAACGGAAATACGAAGAAAGTCCTTCAGCTTTTTAAAGATACTGGAATTCCTGATATTAATATCGATGTTATCTTAGGTCCTTTATGGAGGTCTGAATTGCCTCAAGATCTTCCTTCAAATATTCGTTTTCATCATTCAATTTCCAATATGTCTTACTATATGACCAGAGCTGATCTGGCTTTTTCCGGAGCAGGTACAACTATGATGGAACTTCTCTCAGTTGGAACCCCTACCATAGTTATGCCTCAGAACCTCTGGGAAAAGAGATTTGCCAGAAATATTGAGGAGAAAGGAGCGGTCCGGGTTCTTAATTACGAGAGCCCTATAAAGGAAGATGTGGGAGATTTTTTTTACTTAACAAATTCTTATGAGAAACGTAAATCGTTGAGCCAGAAAGGAAAAACACTTGTTGATGGCAGGGGAAAAGAAAGAATTTACAAAATAATATATAATAATCTATATAATGGAGAATAATTTTTGAATACTATAAAGAAAGTATTGATAGTTGGGGCCGGTCCAGCCCAATATAAAGGAATAGTTAAAGCAAAAGAGATGGGTCTTTGTACAATAGTTGCTGACGTAAAACCAAATGCACCTGGAATGGGCATTGCAGATGTGCCGTTGGCTATCGATGTTAAAGATAGCTTGACGTTAATTCAGGTTGCCAGAAAATACATGATTGATGCAGTATTCTCAGTATCTTCTGAGGTCAGTGTCAGGACAGTAGCTGCAATTTCGGAAGAATTAAAATTGCCAGGTATAAATCGCAAAACCGCTAGTATTGCTACTGATAAAGGCCTTATGAGGGAAAAGTTCTTGGAATATGATGTTCCCTCCCCTCAATTTATGATAGTTTATTCTTTGAACGAAGCCATAGAAGCAATCAAACATATCGGATTTCCGGTAGTAATCAAGCCAGCGGATAATGCGGGTAGCCGGGGTGTTTCATTAGTTCTAAATGAAGATGAAATCAAAGATGCTTTTGAAAATTCAAAGAATAATTCCAGGCAAGGCAAAGTCCTTGTTGAATCCTTCATGGATGGTGTGGAGGTAAGCGTGGAAGCGTTTGTTTATAAAAATGATGTAAAAATATTGACTCTCTCAGATAAAATAAGAACCCCCCCACCTTTTCTTTTAGATACAACAGTGATTTTTCCTTCTAACTATACCGGGGAAACATTGAAAAAAATCTGCAATGTTGCAATAAATGCAATTAAAGCGGTAGGTATCGATAACGGACCTGTGCATATGGAGCTAATGATGACATCGGAAGGTCCAAAAATGGTTGAACTTGCTGCAAGAGGGCCCGGATTTAAGGTATTCACGGAAATAATTCCTTATGTGACTGGAGTAGATGTTGTGGAGGGGGTTATCAAATTGGCACTGGGAGAAGAACCGGATCTTAATTCTACCACGAGTAGAGGTGCAGTATTAAAATTTATCGCAACGAAACCTGGAAGAATAAAGGATATAAAGGGATTAGATCAAATAAAAAAGATTAATGGAGTATATGATTTTGAGATATATTTAAATATAAATGATGAGGTTAGGCCATTGACCTGTGGTGATGATAGGATAGGGCATATTATAGCTTTTTCAGATACAAGAGATAATGCATTAGAAATCATTGAAATGGTAGAAAAATTGCTAATAATAGAAGTTGAATAGATCTGAATTTCCCAAAAATTTATAACCTAAATATATGAGAAAAGATGATAAAGATTTAATTGTAAAAAGATATCATGATCGATTAGACAAATATGGATATGATATAAGAGCTTTAGCATCAGGTGTTAAAGACAGGCAGTTAATACGTTTTAAAATAATGTCCGAAGTTGGTGAACTTAACAACCATTCTATTTTAGATTTAGGTTGTGGTTTTGCAGATTTTTATCAATATCTCAAGAATGGCGGAATAAATGTAGACTATACTGGATATGATATTTATCCAGATTTTATTCATATTTGCAGAAATAAATTCCCTGAAGCCCGGTTTGAGATAAAAGATATTCAAACGGATACTATCCATCAAAAATTTGATTATGTAATTTCAACCCAGACATTTAACAATCGTTTATTATATGATAATAATGAATATTTGATTAAGGATATTATTAGAAAAGCATATGATCTGAGTAATATTGGTGTAGCTATCGATATGCTCACTTCGTATGTAGATTATAAAGAGGACAATCTTTTTTATTATAATCCGGAGGACGTTTTTAAATTTTGCAAGTCGATTACTAAAAGAGTGACTCTAAGGCACGATTATCCCCTATTTGAATTCACGGTATATTTATATAAAGATTTTGCGGGCTGGTCCAATTCAAAAAAAGCGTGATTTTTTTTATGAATAGAGATATTTTCAACATTGCTCTGACCATTGATGTAGATAGTGATTTTTTTGATTCTTCATTATCCCAGCCCATGAAAGGGGAAATGCAGTGGAATGGCATTGAAACTGGTATCCCTCTCCTGGTTGAAACGTTCAAGAAGTATAAGGATAGCTTTGGCAATCCAGTTAAAATCACCTGGTTTATTAGAGTGGATAACCAATTAAAAGGAATATATGAACATGCAGCATATCTCTTGATAAAATACAGGAAATTGTGGGAAAAGTTCGAAGAGAATGGTGATGAAATCGGTTGGCATCCACATCTTTATAGAAAGTTGGAAGGAAAATGGATTCAGGAAACACGACCATCCTATATAAAACAAGATCTAAAGGAAAGCTACAAAGCAATGATTGAAGCTGGATTCTGTCCAATTTGTTCCCGAATTGGAGAAGCTTTTCACTCTAATGAGATTATGATTGAACTCTTTAGATTAGGTATCAAGATAGATTCAACAGCCATGCCAGGTAGAGTTAGAATAGATACTGAGAGACATATCGATTGGAAAGGTACACCATATGGCCCATATTATCCATCTATGACAGACTATCGCTTACCTGGAAAGAAGGGTGATAGGATAGGAATCCTTGAAGTCCCTATGTCCATGATTGAGACTAAAACTGAGTACGATAAAAAATCTTTGAAGCGATATGTAGATTTAAGTTTTCGAAATCATGTCATGAAAGATGGATTGGAGGCTCATATAAGAAATAACGATTATCTTCTTTCAATTTCACATCCATCTACCATCTTACCTCTCTACAATATAAACCATCCTTTGGTTTCATATGACATCGCAGAGGTAGAAAAAAACTTAAATACAATTATATCAAAATGTAATATATTAGAAAAAAGAATTCAATTTATAACTGTGTCTGAATTTTTATATAAGAAATGAGCAATTCAATATCTTATTTGGAAAACCATCTATGCAAGTATTTCGGGAGAAAGCATTGTATTCTTACTGGTAGATGCACTTCAGCGATATATATTTCATTAAAGGCATTAGATTTAAATAAAGGGAAAGTCGCACTTCCCACAATAGTCAATCCATCTCCAGCAAATGCTATACTTTATGCTGGACTAGAACCCGTTTTTTGTGATATTAATTTAAGCGATTACACAATTGATACTGTATCCTTAGAACAACTTATCAAGAGAGAACACAATTTGAAAGCAATTATTGCTGTTCACATTTTTGGCCAACCGGCAGATATGGATAAAATCCTGAAGATAGCTAAGACAAATGGTCTTCCTGTTATCGAAGATGCGGCACAAGCTCTGGGAGGTAAGTATCGAGGAAAAGTTGTTGGTAGCTTCGGAGATATATCGGTGGTCAGTTTTGCCCATACCAAAATAATCGATGCAGGCTTGGGTGGCGCTGTTCTAACGGATAATGATGCATTTGCTTCAAGATTAAAAGAAGAAGTACAAAAATTGCCTGAAGTCCCGGTTCAATTAAATGAACTATTTGAGGATTATCGTAGGGCTTATTATACGTTGAAATCTCTGACCGAGAAAAGTCCAAGATTAAATGTTCTCTTTAAGCAAATACCATATATATTCAAGGATATGTATCTATTTCAAATCAATGAAGAAATCTCAGAAAAGATCTTGAAAGAAATAGGAAATCTTGAAAGAAATGTAGCTATAAGAAAAGAGAATGCTTCATATTACCAGCGTAGATTAACACATCCTGTGATCACACATCCCATATATAATGAAGAGGGAGTTTTCTGGAGATATAGCTTTCTACTTAAAGGAGACCTTCAAAAAAGGGTTAGTGAAAAAATGAGGCAAGAAGGCTTTGATATAAGCAACTGGTACCCGCCCCTACATCATTGGTATGAATCCGGGCAACTCCAGGACAGGAATTTATTCAAGAATGCAGATTACTTTGCAGCGCATGTCTGCAATCTATGGACAGAGCCCTCACAATCCAAAGAAAGAATAAGAGATACTATAAATGCACTTTTAAAGATAATTAATGATGGTAATTTAAATGAATAAAAAGCAACTCGAAAAAATCACAATTCTTGACTGTACATTACGGGATGGCAGCTATGCCATTGATTATCAGTTCACTGCTGAAGATACTGCCATTATCGCGGCGGGCCTGGAACATGCGGGTTTTGAACAAATAGAAATTGGGCACGGATGGGGAATGAATGCTTCCTGCTGCGGCAAGGGGGTGGCGGCAGCCACCGATGAGGAATATCTGGAAGCTGCTTCCCAAGTCCTGAAGAAAGCAAAATTCGGTATGTTCTTTATCCCTGGAATTGGAAGGAAAGAGGATCTCGAGTTGGCAAACAGATATGGCATGAATTTTGTACGTATTGGGACAAACATTACAGAGGTGAATCAATCTGCAGAATTCATAAAAATTGCTAAGGATTTGGGCATGAGTGTATCATCAAACCTGATGAAATCTTATGCAGTTCCTCCTGAAGAATTCCTCGACCAAGCAAAAAAAGTTGAGGCGTTTGGGGCAGATGTTATCGTGGTAGTTGATTCAGCAGGTGGAATGCTTCCCCATGATGTGAAGGAATATGTTTCTATCCTGAAGAATAACATCGATACTCCAATTGGATATCATGGGCATAACAATCTAATGCTGGCAGTGTCCAACACCCTGGAAGCCATAAGTGCAGGGGCGACATTCGTAGATACTTCCCTTCAAGGTATGGGAAGAAGCGCGGGGAATGCTCAGACTGAAATCGTTGTTCTAATACTGGATAAGCTGGGTTATTCAACAGGTATAGATGTCTATAAAACAATGAATCTAGCTGAAAGGATTGTTAAGCCAATGATGAGTAAATCGATTGGGGTTGATTCTATTAGCGCAACCACAGGCTATGCCCAGTTCCATTCTAGTTTTCTAACTACTATATTTAAAGTGGCTCAAAAATTCAAAATTGATCCGCGGGAATTAATTACAAAGGTCAGTGAAATTGAGAGGATAAGTGTTTCTGAAGAACTTGCTGAATGTATAGCAAAGGATATTGATAAAGAAAAAAAGGAAAGTCTTACTACGAAAAATATATGGGATTTGGATTATGGAAAAAATACGAGATTAAAGGATGTTTCGATTGGGAAAAATGCAAATAGATTGGGCAGGGAGATTTTTTCGCTTGCAAAAAAGACAGGAAAATATTCAGTTATAACTATTTCAGGTTCATTAGATCCAAAAAAGACAACAACTTCTTTTCCATTTATAAGACAAAATTCTTTATGTATAATTGGAAATGCAGAAATCGTCAGTATGAGTGATGCAAAGGAAATCGCACAGAATGTAGATGGATTGGTCGATATAATCTTAGTTGATTCTGAATATAAGAAAGAAGAACTCAATGGAATGTCAAGGGATATAGGTAACGTCATAAAAAAGAGCAAATTAATGATGTATAAAGATAGCGATTCAATAGTAAATGCTATTGATTCCTTAACCAGTCAATTAATTCAAGATATTAGCACAAAAAAAATCTCGATAATTGGGGATAAGAAAATAGGTTACAAATTAGCTCTAAAATTGGCTGAACGCGGAGCTTTGATAATAATATGGGAAAAAGACACAATTCGATTGAAAAATGTAGTTATGAGTTTAAACCAAATATTACCAGAAAAATATTCTGGAAGGATATGTATGAGTTCTAATCTTGTTGAAGCCTGTAATGATGCTAATGTTTTGGTTTGTACAGTTCCATATTCATCTAAAGTAACTAAAGAAATGATAATGATAATGCAGAAAAAAGGAATAATAATAGATGCAGGTATTAAAACAATTAGCGAGGAAGCGATTGAATATGGTTTATCAAATGGATTCAAGATGTATCGATTAGATATGAGAGCAGGATTATCTGGTGAAATCACCAATGTTTTAGAGACAATGGAACTGGTTGATAAAATAATGGGGACTGAAGAATATGATGATGTCAGAATAGTAGCAGGAGGGATATTTGGAAAAAAGGGTGATATTGTGGTTGATTCCATATCGAATCCTACAAAGGTTATCGGAGTTGCAGATGGGAGAGGGGGGTTAATACAAAATGAAATGGAGAAATACCAACAAAAGATATTGAAAGTCAAGACAAAAATGATTGAAAAAAGACTTTTTCATCAATTTTGACCTTAGAAAGCTGATAGCTTACCTTAGCTTGATTAATTATGAAGATATAGGTAATTTAATAAGAACATTAGTAGTAATAATCCTAAAATTATGATAAGAAAAGTCATTTTAATAACCGAGTCACCATTTTCCCAAAGGGATCACAAAAGATTCGGAATTAACATTTTAAAAAAAAATAATTTCGAAATAGAAATATGGGATATTACAAGAATCATACATCCTGATTATAACCTTTTACCACGGGATTCATTTTCTGGAAATGGCCTGATGATCTTTGACTCAAAGCGGGATGTTTCCGATAATATGTCAAAACTTGACCGCAACTGTACAATGTGCATCAACTTGAATAACAACTGGCTTGATAGGTTGTGGTTGTTCAGGTTTTATTCCAAGTATAAAATAAAATATGCTATGATGGCTCTAGGCATTATACCTCAGGAGAATATAGATAAAAATGTCAGAAATAAGAGTTTGCTAAGGGAACTTTCATTGTTCAAAATATCATATTCAAATATAAAAACTGCATTAAGAAATAGATTGGGGCTATTGATACCGTTTTTTTATTTTGGTGTTTCTCCTGCAGTTCTTTTGCTTGCCAGTGGTAAACTGTCCGAAGACTACTATTATTATCCAAGAGACAGAAATACCGAAGTGCTCTGGCTGCATGCTCTGGATTATGACCTATACCTGGAAGAAAATAATAAACCGTTCCTTCCTGATATGTCGGGAAATGCTGTCTTCCTGGATGATAATGTCCCCTATCATCCTGAAGAGGTGTTATTCGGAAATGATGATTACCCGGTTACTGCCGAAATGTATTTCACCAATATCAACAAATTCTTAGACTATATTGAAAAAGAACAGAACCTAAAAGTTGTTATTGCCGCGCATCCAACTTCTGATTACAGCGACAAACCGGGTTCTTTCGGAAACAGAAAGATAATATATGGAAATACAATAGGTTGCGTAAGATCTGCAAAATTCGTAATATCTCATTCAAGTACTGCTTTAAATTATGCGGTGCTTTATCGCAAACCAGTAATATTCATTTATACTAACGAAATGACGAAACAAAGAGGGACTGTTTTTGACGATAATTTTTCATCTTGGTTTGGCAAGAGACCCATTAATATCGACTTGCCATATTCAATTGACTGGAAACAAGAACTTACCGTAGATGAAAACAAATATAAACTATATCAGAATGCTTTTATTAAAAAATCGAATACTAAAGAAGAACATATTTGGCAGACAGTGGCAAACAGACTGTCGACTATGCAAGAAGATAAAAGCTGAATGCTTTACCTTACGGAGTTTATCACTGCTAGGATGGAAGTATCCAAAAATAGAAAACAATACTATTTGCATAAACAAAAGAATCGAAATAGAGATTCTTAAAAAAAAGTTACGATATTCAAGTCTGGAATCTATTTCCTTTTATTAACCTTGAAGATTATTATAAGGTGAAATTGAATGATCACAATATGATAAAAAATACCTTCTCCCGGATAATGAGCATTGACACCATCCAGAGACAGAGCCTTGTTTCGCTCATCTGGCAAATTGTCTTCACATCCGCTGGTTTTCTAAGCACTATTTACTTCGCACAAGCAGTCGGAGCTGACATACTCGGTGCTTATTTCCTTTTCATAACATATTATTCGATTTTTAACATGATAAGCGATGGAGGTATTGGCGGCGCAGCTATCAAGCGCATCAGCGAAGGGGAGCAGAAGAGCGAATATTTCAGCGCATTCTTTGCGGTACGCACAATATTCCTTCTTATTGCGGTAATTTTTCTTCTCATTTTCCAGGATTTGTTCAGTGATCTGAACGCATATGGTCTTGTCGGATGGTTGCCAGTGATAATGATCGCAAACGTATTCTCGTCAGGAATCAGCATAGGCATTGCTGGCACTGGCAAAATGGGCATAAGAGCCACATGCAATACAATCACTCTATTATCATCAATCGTATTTCAGGTGGCAGCTATTTATCTCGGTTATGGCGCGGTCGGTCTTGCGACTGGTATGATAGCAGGTTTGATCATCGGTGGGATTATCGAATACAGATTCCTTGACTTGAGGCTTGTGCGCTTTAGATGGAATCACATAGAGAGCCTCTCAACATTTGCTTTCTGGCTGTTCCTGACATCAGCGGGAATGATAGTTTTCACCCAGGCAGATACGCTCATGATCGGCTATTTCATGCATAACTCAGATGTGGGCATATACAGGGTTGTGCTGCAGTTTACGATGGCTGCCGCATTCACCACTAATATCCTTCGAAATACGCTATGGCCCAGAGTTAGCGGGTGGGGGAAGAGGGGCGAGATCGGGCTGGTGGAAGAGTCTCTGTCACGTGCTATCAGTTATTCATTGATACTGGCCATTCCTGTATTAATTGGTGGAGTATTGCTGGGGGACAAACTTCTCTTCTTCTTCTACGGAGCTGAATTTGCCAAAGGCTATCTGACACTGATGGTCTTGCTGGCTGTGCAGGTGGTAAATGTATTCCAATTCTTCTTCACGATGTATCTGGATGCCCTGGATCGCCCAAAAGAATCATTTAAAGTAACTGCTGTGGGTCTTGTTGCAAATATCGTGCTTAACACAGCATTGATTCCTGTGATTGGAATTATTGGTGCAGCAATTGCAACACTTATTACAATGTATCTGAATGCTTTACTTGCTAAGAACTCACTTTCTAAAATGATTACAATACGGCTTGAGCATGAGAGCCTAATGAATATCATAAAGGCAACAGTTGTTATGGGAATATTTGTGGGCGGACTTCGTTTGGTTGTGCCATTTTCAAATATCTGGATTACGCTGTTAGATGTGGTTGTTGGGGGGGTGGTGTATAGTATTCTGATATTGAAATTTGATAAAAAGATATGTAATGAAATGAGTTTGATTGTTGAAAAGATGGGAATGAGCGGAATGTGGCCTGGATGGTTGTGAATAGATATTTGTATTAGATTTAATATAAATAGAGTAATTTGGTACAAAATGAAGAGATTGAGCATGAAAATACATAATGTGATAAAGATAAGGAAATGAAAAACAATATAATTGACATAAAAAGTCCCCAATGTTCAATCATCATCCGCTGCTATAACGAAGAACAGCATATAGGCCGGTTATTAAGTGGCATTATGCAGCAGACTGTAAATAATGTTGAAATCATAATTGTGGATTCCGGTTCAACTGATGCAACTCTTTCTATCGCATCGCGTTATCCGACAAGAGTCGTATATATCGATCCCAAAGAGTTCTCATTTGGCCGTGCTCTAAATGTGGGATGTAAGGCAGCAACCGGTAAGTACATAGTCAATGCCAGTGCTCATGTTTATCCGGTGTATCATGACTGGCTTGAACGACTGCTGGCCCCATTTTCCGATCCAGGGATAGCACTGGTTTATGGTAAACAGCGAGGAAATGAGATTACAAAATTTTCTGAACATCAGATTTTTTCAAAATTATTCCCTGACCGAGCCAATTTAAAGAGCGACCATCCTTTTTGCAACAATGCCAATTCAGCTATCAGGCGTGAGCTATGGGAACAAATGCCTTATAACGAAGATTTGACAGGACTGGAAGATCTGGATTGGGCAAAGCAGGTTATCGACAAAGGATACTATATTGCCTATGCGGCTGATGCAGGGATCATTCATGTTCATAATGAGACATTTCTGAAGATTTTCAATCGCTACCGTAGAGAAGCAATAGCTTTGAAGCGTATTAATCCACAAGAACATTTTAATCTATTAGACTTTGTTCATTTATTTACAGCCAATGTTACAAATGATTATTATCACGCATGGCACAAAAAAGTCCTTTGGGATCAATTATTAAGTATACCTCTCTTCCGACTTATGCAGTTCTCAGGAACATACAAAGGTTTTTCAGAAATAAGTGTAGTTACCAGCAGACTTAAACAGACATTCTATTACCCGAACGAACGTAAACATTCTGCCAATCTATCAAATGATCAAGACAGTAAGCAAAGCATTAATTATTCCAAACTTTTAAAGGAGGAAACAAATGAGCCAAATCATTGATATTTCAGTTTCATTACATAGCAATATGCCTATATGGCCTAATAGTGCTGGTATCCAATTAACTCAAACCATGAGCATAGAAAGGAAGGATCCCTTCAATAATTCCAGTCTTACTTGTGATGTACATATAGGCACACATATTGATGCTCCGCGTCATTTCATAAAAGATGGCACGAGTATTGAACACATTTCACTGGATACTTTGATAGGTCAGGTTTTTGTGGCATATATTCCAGGGGTGAATATTATCACCGCCGAAATCCTCTCTGATTTGTCTTTGCCATTAGGTACAAAGCGTCTTCTATTACGCACAAGTAACTCTGTTTTATGGGAAAAAGAAATAACAAATTTTTCATCTGAGTATGTAGCATTAACTAATGATGCGGCGAAATGGATCGTGGAGCACGGCATTCGCCTTATTGGTATAGACTATTTATCGATACAATGTTATAATGATAATCCAGAAACCCATAAGATTTTATTAGGTGCAGGTGTAATCATTCTTGAAGGTTTGAATCTTGCAAATGTTGCATCTGGTGAATATGAGTTAATCTGCCTTCCCCTTAAGCTAGTTGGAAGTGATGGCGCGCCAGCAAGGGCTGTACTTAGAAGAATACCTGAAGGAGAACTAATTTATGAAAAATAAGATTGTTGCCTTAGTCCCGATGCGTCACGATAGCAAACGTGTCCCTGGCAAGAATTATAGGTTATTTGCCGGACGCCCACTTTATCATCATATCGTCAATAGCCTATCGGCATGTCCCTTGATCGCTAAAGTAGTCATTGATACTGACAGTCCTATAATCATGAAGGATGCAACGGAGAATTTTCCACAAGTACAGATTTTGGAGCGGCCAGAGCATATTCGCGCGGATACCATTCCAATGAATGAAGTGTTACTTCATGATGTCAGTCAGATCAAAGCGGATTTCTATCTTCAGACTCATAGCACTAATCCATTACTAAAGACCGGGACGATTACAAAAGCAATAGAGAGTTTTCTTGGCAAATATCCTGAGTATGATTCTCTATTTTCAGTTACCCGTCTACATACCCGTTTATGGGATCCGTTGGTGCGTCCGGTCAATCACAATCCTGCTATTCTGTTGAGAACTCAAGACTTGCCACCTATTTTTGAGGAAAATTCGAATATTTACATATTTACCCATAATACTTTGCAAACTCGCCGCAATCGTCTAGGAGAACGTCCATTGATGTTTGAGATAGATGCTTTAGAATCTACTGATATTGATGAAGAACTCGATTTCAAGATAGCTGAATTATTATATAATGAAATTCGAAGAAAGTGATAATTATGAAACGGAATGTTCTTATAACCTGTAAACAACTCCAGCAGACTATTGATTTCTATCGTTCTCTTTTTTCTGAACAGGGTATTGAGATTGAATTACCTCATATTGTGCAGAAGTTAGATGAATCCGAGTTATTTAAAATAATAGATCGATTTGACGGCGTGATTGCCGGGGATGATGAGTTTACAACCAAAGTCCTGGAAAAGGGAAAGCGCCTGAAAGTAATAGCCAAATGGGGAGTTGGCGTGGACGCAATAGACATAGAAGCTGCTAATCGTTTGGGGATACGTGTCTCAAATACTCCAAATGTTTTTGGTGATGAAGTAGCTGATGTAGTTATTGGCTATATTATTTTATTGGCAAGACAATTGCACAAACTCGATCAATCAATTCGCAAAGGTAATTGGAACAAAATTCAAGGCATTTCTTTGAGTGGTAAGACCTTAGGAGTAATTGGCGTGGGAAGCATTGGCCGTGCTCTTGTGAAAAGAGCATTAGCTGCAAAAATGAATATTGTGGGATATGACGAAGCTGCAATCCAGCCTTCCTTTGTCAAGGAAATAGGATTAAGAATTGCAACCTTTGAAGAGTTATTGAAAGTTTCTGATTTCATATCACTAAATTGTAATTTGACTTCTTTGAATCGCCATATGCTCGGAGATCCTGAATTTGCAATCATGAAGAAAGGAGTTTTTATCATAAACACAGCTCGTGGCCCTCTTATTGATGAAAATGCTTTAGCCAATGCTCTTCGAGAAGGTAAAGTTGCAGGAGCCGCACTTGATGTTTTTGAAGAAGAACCTCTTTCCCCGGATAGTCCTCTGCGTGAATTCGATAGCTGCATCTTTGGTGCACATAATAGCTCAAACACGTATGAAGCGGTGATGCGCACCAATGAACTTGCAATTCGCAATCTTCTCGATGGATTAAAGGTGTAACATGAAAAAGATTGTTTTAATTACTGGAGTTGGTGGTGGCATCGGAAACGCAACAGCCAAGATATTTGCAAAAGCGAAATGGCACGTCATAGGTGTAGATCACCATCAGATTACGAGTGAAGATAGTGTACATCATTTTATTCAAGCTGATGTTGCGGATGTTGCCGCATCGCAAAGAATTTTTGCGGAAGCTACTGATGTTGAAGGCAGAATTGATGCTTTAATTAACAATGCAGCAATTCAGATATGTAAACCCATACTTGAAACCACTCCGGAAGAATGGGATACTATCATGGCAACTAATGTGCGTTCTGTTTATCTTGCAGTAAGAAATGCCCACCCGTTGATGCGAGAGTATGGTGGAGCAATTGTAAATGTAAGTTCTGTACATGCCCTTGCCACTTCTATGAACATTGCTGCTTATGCAGCCAGTAAAGGTGCATTATTAGCTTTTACCCGTGCCATGGCAATTGAATTGGCGCCTGATAAAATTCGTGTAAATGCTGTTTTACCTGGCGCGATAGATACACCTATGCTCCGGGCGGGTTTAAATCGGGGACCTGTTAAAAAGGGAAATATTGAGGATTCTGTGTGCGAATTAGGAAAAAAACATGTTTTAGGTCGTATAGGCCTTCCAGAAGAAATAGGTCAAACCATTCTATTTCTTGCTGATGATAAGAGGTCATCTTTTATCACTGGTCATGCGCTTATTGCGGATGGAGGAGCAATAGCGAAGCTGAGTACAGAATGAATCTATCTATAAGCACATTTTATGAATTTAAAAGAGAAAACAATGAATGATTTAATTGAATTACTTGACATTGGTTTGTTAGAAGATAAAGAATTATTAAAGGAAATAGATCATTGGCTGGAAGTATTTAATTGGCCTAATGGTTGGCATTATGATTTAGATATTATTTGGATTACCAGACAATTAGAGAATAATAATATTTTACCAGGGGCCACAATTTTAGATGCTGGGGCTGGTTATGGAATGACACAATTTCTTTTAGCGGCTCGAGGATATAATGTAATCAGTTTAGATTTTACACATAGGGATTTTCCCAAAAAAGCCAAAGGAATTTTTGATATAGAAATTATTGAAACTGATCTGGGATCATTTGAAAATGAATATATGGAATATATGACCTATGGTAAATCTACCAATGCGTATATGCATATACTAAAATCCGTTCCAAAAGCATTACTCAATCCAAGAAAAGTAATACGTAATTTAAATAAGAAACTTAAATCTTACATAGAATATCATAATGAAAAGACGAAAAACCACAATAAATTTGGGGAAATAAAATTTTTAAGAGGGACATTTAATAATATACCACTAAATGATAAGGCGGTTGATGCACTTATCTCAATTTCAGCATTTGAACATAATAAATACGATGATATGCCGGGCAGTATAAATGAATTTAATCGGATAATTAAAGATGAGGGCATTATGTTTATAACTACAAGTGCGGCACGAGATAAGGATTGGTATCAAGTAGCCTCCAAAGGATGGAATTTAACTAAAATTACATTATCACGTTGGTTTAATATATCAAATGAAAAAATTAATTTTAATTATGATCTTCAATATGATGGAATAAGTAAATCCAAAAAATTATTTGAAAGATTAGACGCTTATTATAAGGAAAAAAACAATTTGACTGTTCCAAATGGGGATCTAAAAAATATTGAATATATTCCTGTAGGTATAAGGAAGAATAAATATTATGAAACTAATAAGTAGTGGTGATATACAATATAAGAAACCACTTTTGAATGAGTTTATTGTTGTATATAATGATAAATTAGCGAATATATTAGTTAACAATTTTTCTATGAAATATCTTTCATCTGCTGCTATAAATCGTTTAGAAGCGGAAACAAAACTATATGAATTTTTAGAAAAATATATCCAAATCAGTGAATTATTAGATTCTGATATAGAAATTTATGTTCAAATCAGTAAAGAAGATCAAATATTATATGAGCTTCTTAACAAGAAATATGGCAAAAGGATTATAGGAAAAAGAGACTACTATTTTCTTAAATCTAAACTTCTATTTTTTCCAAAATTAATTATATTATTATTTATTAATTTACTCTTCAGTATTATTAGTAGATTAAAAGATATAAAAGAAAAAGAATATGATTATGTGGTAAGAACATACTTTGATCATAGAAGTATTGATGAGGATGAATGTTTAAGAGACGAATATTTTGGAGACTTAATTAATGATTTAAAAAGAAATGGTAAATTATTGGTTGTATATAAAATGATACGGAGAAGTGATTTTGTTAAGTTTTTAAAAACAAAATCTTGTGGTTTTGATGCTGTATCATTGGAGTATTTTTTAAGTTTTTTTAAAACGTTAAATGCATTTAAATCTTTTTTATATAGTCGCATTATATTAAACGAAAAATTTATCTATAAAAACTATGATTGTACCGAACTATTACAATTATTTATAAATAAAGATTATTTGACATTTAGAGGTTTAGATGTATTTATTGAAAAAGAGATCGCTATTAAATTATTCGATCTAAATCCCAAAACTATTTTGTTCCCTTATGAAAACCAAACCTGGGAAAAAATGTATCCTTATGTTAAAGATATTTTAAAATCTGATACAAAGATAACGGGATATCAACATACAGGGGTGTCTTATAAATTATTAAATTATTTTCCCAGTAAAATAGAAAAACACTTGCCAATTTTTCCGGATAAAATTGCGACTGTAGGAATAATTATTAATAATTTATTATTGGAACAGGCGAATTATCCATCTGAAATTGTTGTTGGTGGTGCATTAAGATTTAAGAAACATTTTTTAAAAAGTAAAAGTAATATTGAAATATCATATCCTAATAAAAAAATAAATAAAAAAATTGTATATGCATTTTCGTATGATCTAAAAAAGTATAATGGAATTTTAAATTTATTAATCGATATTTTTGGAAATACTGAAATTAATGTCTTATTAAAATTCCATCCAGATTATATTGAGTGTGATATACTAAAGTCTTTTAAAAAGGAGTTACCTAAAAATTTTATGGCATATGGTGCATTCAAGTGGGATGAAATTTTTCCAATAGTTGATTTAGTTCTATATGATGATAATTCAATAGCTTTTGAAGGAATGATACATGGTGTTAAAACATTCTCAGTTGCTGAAACCGAAAAAATATATGATATTACTCGCAAATTTTATTTCAATGAGTGGAAGGAAAATTTAAATAAAAATGATTTAATTAGTATCAAAAATCAATTAATTGATGAAACTTTTGATAAAGAATTTGAGGTAAAAAAAATACAAAAATATATTAATAATTATTTTACTGAATTTAATTATGAAGATTATTTTACTAAATTTATATAGGTTCATTATATGATAAAAAAAGTAAGTAATATTTTACAATTTCCACATAATAATCCAGATTACGCTTATGGAAGTGGGAATTTTACTACTAATAATATTAGTGATATTTATATTGTTAATTTATGTGATAATATAAAAGGGAGGTTTATAATGGTTGGTTTTGCTCCTTATGTATTAGGATGGTTAACATGAAATCATATATATTATGGCTTGGAAATTTATTATTAGGACAACGATATACTGATTATTACTTCTTGAAAATGAATTTAATAAATGACGGATATATAAAACGAAGGCAGTTTAAAGAATTAATACAGAAGTTAATTGATTTGCATAACAGACAAAAACTAAATGAGATAATTATTCGTAACGGTGATGTGATAATAGTCACAGAGCCATATAATATACAATATTATTATCATCCAGAAATAGATATTGATAATAGTGGCGAGAATTTTGATGTTATGTTTCAATCAACGAAAAGAGACAAATACCTTTTAGATTATATAGTTTCAAAAACGAATCATCAATCTACATTTATAGATGTCGGAGCGAATCTCGGTCACTTCTCTTTGAATATAGCGAAAAGGACGCATTGTACCTGCTATGCCTTCGAGCCACTACCTATAAACATTAGAAACCTGAAAGCAAATGTTGAACTTAATGCTCTGAAGAATATTGTTATTGTTCCTGTTGCGTTAGGAGAAAACAAAGGTTCATCATATTTTTCTACGAATCTTCAAACGCAAGCAAATCGACTGGTAAAAGTGAGAGATTCTAGTTCTATTGAGGTTCAATGTACCACTCTCGATGATTTCGTGTATGAGAACAAAATTGGTAGAGTAGATTTCATAAAAGTAGATATCCAGGGTGCAGAGTTTCTGTTCTTAAAAGGAGCGGAGAAAACAATTAATCAGTTCAAACCAATCATCGTGTTGGAAAGCGATGATTTAAGTTTACAATTTGAATATAAAAGAAAAGAGATGTTTCAATGGCTGTATGATAGAAGCTATGTATTGGATAACTCTATCAACAATAATGAGGATTTTATATTTAATTATAAGATAGAATAATATGAAATTAAAATTAATCTCTCATATAGTTTTAATGGTTATATGGATAGTTTTAGCTTCACATTCATCAATAATTACCCAGGATAGCCCGACCAATTTCACGATTGGCACCGACGTAGAATTAAAAACTTTTTGGAATGAGGGACAAGCTTATTGGTATGAACTATCTGGAAGTACTGTATCATATTGGACATTCCCACAAGTACAATCGTATCGAACATCGGGTGATGGGGCATGGCAATATAAAGTCCCGTCAGCACTCGAAAACTCGACCATAATCGGTAATAAGTTGTCTCAGAATTATACGCTCGCATCGGGTTCAAGGAGGTATTCCTATTATTATTAAGAAAGTTTTACTGATCGCTCCACCAGCATATACTTTTAAAAATCCCCGTGATATTAATCCACTCCCTCCAATGGGGCTGGGATACCTCGCAGCAGTTATCGATAACATGGGGATCAATGTCAAGATCCTCGATTGCCTTATTCGCGGATGGGATCATGAAGAAAAGGTAGATAATCTGCTCATAAAAGTGGGTTTATCTGATGATGAAATCGAACATTATATCCGTGAATTCAAGCCTGACGTTGTAGGAATAAACTGCCAGTTCAGCAGGCAATATAAAATTTATCACCATCTTCTTGCTCTTGTCAAAAGAGTCCATCCTGGGTGCATAACGATAGCTGGTGGTCCGCATGTGACGGTATGCCCGACAGAAATCTTGAAAGACCAAAACTGTGATTTTATTCTTCTAGGAGAAGCTGATGAGTCCTTTAAAACTTTGATTGAGTCGTTAATTCAAGGTACGGATCTAAAATCGATCGATGGGCTGGGATGGAAATCAGAGGGGAAGGTTATCCAGAATGAAAAGAGTAAATGGATAGCTGATCTGGATTCAATACCTTTTCCAGCGTATCATATAATGGAACTTGAGAGATATTTTGGACTTTCCGCATCCCACGGCATGCGCCACAAGAAGCGATTTTCTCCAATTATTACATCCAGGGGCTGCCCGGCAAAATGCACGTTTTGCAGTGCATATAAGGTGTGGGGAAATCGTTATAGATTAAGGTCAGTGGACAATGTTATTGAAGAGATGCGGCTGCTGCGGGACAGGTACGGTGTCGAGGAATTGATGTTCGAGGACGATAATGTAACCGCAAACCCAAAACGGGCAAAGGAACTATTTTCCCGTATGATAGAAGAAGGTTTCAATTTCATATGGGATACACCCAACGGTGTTGGTGTATGGTCCATGGATGAAGAGCTGCTGGACCTAATGAAGCAATCTGGATGTATCAAATTGAACTTCCCGGTAGAGAGCGGATCGCAATATGTACTAAGCAATATAATCCAGAAACCATTACAATTGAAAAAAGTTGTGAAGCTGACTGAATATTGCAGAAAAATAAGTCTGGATTATGGAATGTTCCTGGTGATAGGAATGCCGGGTGAAAAACTTGAAGATATGTGGAAATCCATCCGGTTTGCCGCGTATTGCGGGTGTTATTCGCCCCACATTTCAGTGGCAACACCCTATCCCGGAACCAAACTTTTTAAGGAATGTGGGGAGAAGGGATATTTTGTTCACGAATTCAACCTGGATGATCTTTTTATCAGGAGTTTTATAATAAGAACGCCTGAATGGAATGAACACGACCTGAGGAGGATATTATTGAAAGCATATATATATCTGACCTTCCGAATTATGCTGGAGAATCCTGTTATATTATTCACAAGAATTATTGAGAAACTTAGAAATCCATTATTAATATTGCAATATCTGAAAAGGACATTATGATCTCTCTCTTCGGCGATATCTATCGCAAGAAAAAAGTCCTGGTCACAGGCAACACAGGCTTTAAGGGCTCATGGCTCAGTGCATGGCTGCTAAAGCTGGGTGCGGATGTATATGGCCTATCCAATGGAATTCCCACGGAACCATCCCATTTCGCTGCCACGAACCTGAAAGATCGTATTACATATGTTGAAAAAGATATCTGCTTCCTTGAGGATGTTGAAAAAGTTATTAAGGATATAATGCCGGATTTTGTGTTCCATTTAGCGGCACAGTCCCTTGTGAGAGTTTCGTATAGCGATCCTGCGCTCACGATAAATACCAATGTGATTGGTACGATGAACATGCTTGAAGCACTGAGGAAGGTAAACAATCCCTGCCACGCTGTTATGATAACAAGCGACAAGTGCTACGACAATGTGGAATGGATCTGGGGCTACAGGGAAACAGATGCCCTTGGAGGAAAAGACCCTTACAGCGCATCGAAAGGTGCTGCTGAACTTGTGATCAAGACATATGCAAATTCCTTCTTCGGCAAAGAAGAAAGCAATATAAAGGTCACATCGGTCAGGGCAGGAAATGTCATTGGAGGAGGAGACTGGGCAAAGGACCGCATAGTGCCTGACTGCATGAGAGCATGGTCAGAAGGAAAACCTGTGGTTGTTCGTAATCACAATGCTACACGGCCATGGCAGCATGTGCTGGAGCCCCTTAGCGGATATCTTCGAGTTGGACAGAAACTTTTTGAAGATCCAGTACTGAATGGAGAGCCATTCAATTTCGGTCCGCCGGCCGATCAGAATTATTCGGTGGGTGAACTGATAGCGCAGATGCAGCAACTTTGGCAGGACTCAAAAGTGGATGTAAAAAAGCATCCGGATAAAAATGAAAAAGAGGCCACTCTTCTGAAGCTTTGCTGTGACAAAGCACTACATATACTGGGCTGGAAGGCGAATCTCAATTTCCAGGAAACTGTGAAGTTCACTGTTGACTGGTATAAAACGTATTATGAACAAAAAGATGATGTTTTCAATATGACCTGCGACCAGATCGAGGGCTATGTCAGGATGGCACAGGACAGGAATTTAGTTTGGGTGAACGGCAATGATTGAAGGTGTGTCTCTAACTCCGCTCAGAATCATTCCTGGTGAATATGGCGAAGTCCTGCATGCAATGAAATGCACAGACTCAACATTTGCCGGATTCGGAGAGGCATATTTTTCAACTATCAAAAAAGGCGCGGTTAAGGCATGGAAACGCCACCGAAAAATGATACTAAATCTGGTTGTTCCATGCGGTGAGATAAAATTTGTCCTGTATGATGACAGGCAGGACTCTTCGACCTGTGGAAAGATCTCTGAAATAATTCTCTCCCGCAGTAATTACCAGCGTTTGACTGTTCCATCGATGATCTGGATGGGGTTTAAAGGGCAGGGGAATGGACTAAATATGCTCTTGAACGTATCGAACATACCACACGACCCGGATGAAGTCGATCGACAGGATGGTTTCGAAAATAATATTTGCTATGACTGGGAAAAGGATCATATATGAAAACAGTAATTTTAGCCGGCGGATTCGGCACGCGCCTGTCTGAATACACAGATCTCGTACCAAAACCAATGGTGGAGATTGGAGGGCAGCCCATACTATGGCACATTATGAACATATATGCGCACTATGGATACAACGATTTCGTAGTGGCTCTTGGATACAAGGGCGAGGTGATAAAGGACTATTTCCTGAATTACTATTCATTAAAGTCTGATTTCACTATTGACCTTTCTAACGGGAATGCGAATTATCTTCGGAAAAAGACAATGGACTGGAAAGTAACTCTTGTGGACACGGGCTCAAGTTCAATGACCGGAGGGCGGGTAAAGCGCCTCCAGGAATACATCGGGGATGAAACATTTATGCTCACTTATGGCGATGGGGTGGCAAATATCGACATAGCGAAACTTGTTAAATTCCACAGGAAACATGGAAAGATGGCCACCATCACTGCTGTCCACCCTGCAGCAAGGTTCGGGGAACTTGTCATTAACCATGAACTGAATGTGCAATCTTTCAAGGAAAAACCGCAAACAACCCAGGGGTGGATCAACGGGGGTTTTTTGGTTCTGGAACCTGAGTTCTTTGACCTGATAGGAGGAGACACCACAGTCCTTGAGGAGGAACCGCTTGAGCATGCCGCGCAGTCATGCGAACTGAAAGCCTACCTGCATGATGGCTTCTGGCAGTGCATGGACACAGCGCGGGATAAGAACGTGTTGGAAGAACTATGGCAGACTGGAAAAGCAAGATGGAAAGTTTGGGAATAATGGGAAAGATAATCCGCCTCTCAAAATCCGTGATTGGTAACGCTGAGAAAAAAGCTGTGATGGGGGTGCTTGATCGGGAGTATCTTGGTATGGGGAAAGAAGTGCAGGATTTTGAAAACGAACTCCATGATTTCCTCGGGCGGCCGGTGGTGTGTGTAAATACAGGTACTTCTGCCCTTCATCTGGCGTTGCAGTCATTGGGGATCGGTTCCGGCGATGAGGTTCTGGTGCAGTCACTCACCTATGTTGCCTCATTCCAGGCAATATCAGCCACTGGCGCAACACCTGTTCCTTGTGAGGTAATTCCAGATACTGTCACGCTGGATGTTAAGGATGCCAGAAAGCGCCTGACGGAAAGAACAAAGGCTGTAATGCCAGTACATTATGGCGGAGGTATGGGTGATCTTGATGAAATATATGAATTCGCACACCATAACGGATTGCGAGTCGTTGAGGATGCCTGTCATGCCTTCGGAGGGAATTATAATGGACAGAAGGTTGGAAGCTTCGGGGATATAGCATGCTTTAGCTTTGACGGGATCAAGAACATCACCTGCGGAGAAGGCGGGGCGGTGGTCACAGACGATGTGGATGTGCTCCGGAAGGTGCGCGATGCACGCCTTTTGGGCGTGGAAAAAGACACTGAGAAAAGGTATAAAGGGGAGAGGAGCTGGGAATTTGATGTGAAAAGCCAGGGTTTCCGCTATCATATGAGCAATATCATGGCAGCAATAGGGATCGAGCAAATGAAAAAGTTGCCTGAGTTCTCATCAAGACGGAAAATGCTTGCACAGAGGTATCGCAGGAACCTTGCTTCGTGTAATTCAATTGAATTGCTCAAACAAGATTTTGATGAAATAGTACCGCATATATTTGTCATAAAATTGAGAAATGTTGATAGGGAAAAGATCAGGGAACAATTGCAGGCTCTCGGCATCCAGACCGGTGTGCATTATATGCCAAACCATCTGTTGAGCTTCTATCGTGATGGCAGCTTTCCGGTCACAGAGGCTCTTTTCCCGAAGCTTCTAACCCTGCCGCTCCATCCGGATCTCGGTGAGGAGGATATAGATCATGTCTGCGATGAGCTCATTAAATGCCTGGAGGAATGAAAAGATGCAAAAGCCGAAAGTGAGCGTGATAATGAACTGCTATAACAGCTCAACATATCTTCGCGAGGCAATAGACAGCGTGTATGCTCAGACATACAGGGACTGGGAGATCATCTTCTGGGATAATGCTTCCACTGATAACAGCGCACAAATCGCAAAAAGCTATGATGAAAAGCTGCGGTATTTCCATGCAGAAAAAACGGTACCCTTGGGGCATGCCAGGAACCTTGCCATTGAGAAGGCATGTGGTGAGTTCATAGCGTTCCTGGACTGCGACGATGTCTGGATGCCTGAAAAGCTGGAAAAACAGGTAGATTTTCTGGAATCGCATGATGATGTGGCAATGATATACTCTGACATACTGAGCATAAATGAGAAGGGTAAGTTAATCGAAAATTATCTGAAAAATAAAAAATTTTACAGGGGTAACATATTTAACAAGTTATTGACCTATAATTTTATTGCTATATTAACAGTTATCCTGCGCAAGAAGGTACTGGATGATGTCGGTTTGTTCGATGCCAGTTATAGGATCGATGAAGATTATGAATTGTTCCTAAGGATATCTGAATCGCACAAGATAGATTTCATAGATGAACCACTGGCAAAATATAGGATTCATGGGAATAACCTGTGCAAGAAAGAGAATATCCTGGTGAAAGAACAATTACAGATACTTGATTACTGGATGGACGTGAAAGATATGGGCATGAAAGTCCGGTTCTCAGTTATTATGATGAGATTACGATTATATTTGAGGTTGCTGAAATTTCATATATCGAAGAGCATAAATGTAAGGTGAAATATTCTGGCAAAACAATATAAATTCAAGGAACAATGATCATATCTTTTCAATGTACAGACGTATATACTCCGAAATAACATTTTTGATATCATATATTTTTTCAACTATGTCTTTCCCGGACTGTGCAATTTCTTGTGCTTTTTTTTCATTATTCATAAACCATAAAATCTTCTCGGCCATATCCTGAGGATCACCTATATTTGCAAACAAACAATCTTTCCCATCCCGGAAAACATGCGGCAATTCTCCTACTGGAGTGGTTACGACAGGAATGCCTTTTGACATTGCTTCAATAACAGATCTTGGTGAGACTTCAAATTTGGAAGGCAATACAAATATGTCAATATCGTCAATAAAATCATTTAAATCATTATTGAACAAAGGTCCTGTGAAATAGACATCTCCAACCTTTTTTCCAGCATCTTCCAGTTCTTTTTTTAAAGGTCCATCCCCTGCTATGTAAAGTTTGCATTCAGGATTTTTATTTTTGACCTGTTCAAAAGCCTGAATTAAGACATCAAGGTTTTTTTCCTGAGAGAGTCTTCCAAAAAATGCTATTTTAGTAATTTTTTTTTCATATTTTAGTTTATTTTTGGATTCAAACTTAATTGGAAGTGGTAAATAAATAATTTTGGCTATAGGTATTTTGAAGGTCTTAATGAGCATTTCTTTTTCCATTTGGGCAATTGATATTACTTTATCAGCAGTTTTAAAGATGTATGAGCCCAGAGGCCGGTATAACCTATGAAATATATATTTAATAGTTGATTTTTTAAATCCGAATGAATGCGGAGTAAAAATAAATCTTTTATTGCTTGCTAATGCTGCAAAAAACGCAGGAAATGAATGATAACTGTGGGCATGTAAAACATCATATTTCTGCGACCTCAAATAAAAATATATTGCCGGAGAGAAAAAATAAGACTCTTTTGGCGCTATAGCCCAGAATCGTTTTACTTTTACACCATTTATTTTTTCATTTTTTGGAAATTTATACGTTGGATCAGTACAGACAACTTCTACTTCAAATCCTTTATCTACAAGCATCTCGCTTATTTCCTTCACATGAGTCTCTACACCTCCGATATTCGGATAATAGCGAGGGCACACCTGGATTATTTTCACTTAGAACGGCCTCTGCATAACCTATGTATTAATATATTATAAAGATGGTGTAAAAGTTATGAATATGAAGATCTGCATTGTGGGTCCCTCAAAGCGATTTTTAAGCGGCATAAGTTATTATACAATAAGGCTTGCAAATACCCTATCCTCATCATGTGATGTATATGTTCTCAATTATCGAAAGCTATTGCCAGAATTCTTATTTCCGGGACGGGGACATATAGGCAAGAATATATCGGATATAGAACTGTCCCCAGCAGTCAAAGTTTTTGATGGTATGGATTATAACGATCCTGCCACCTGGTATAGTGCTTACATGTATCTTCGAGCATCCAGGCCAGATGTTATTATCTTACAGTGGTGGACGTCTTCTGTATCGCATATGCATTTGTTAGTAAAAATAATTGGTTATTTATATAATTCAAAGCTCATCATGGAATTCCACGAAGTGGTTGACCCTCTGGAAGAAGGGATCCTGCCTATCAGACTATATTCAAAGTTTATGGGAAAACTCTTGAGGAAAAATGCCTCATGCTTTATTACCCATTCTGAGTCAGATAAGAAATTGATAGCCATCAGATATGGGATCCATCCAGGAAAGATCCATGTCATCCCACATGGATTATACGACCAATATGACATCCTGGAAAAAAATATTGCTCGAGAAAAATTCTCTATCAAGGAAGAGTATGTAATTTTGAGTTTTGGATTAATTCGCAGATATAAAGGCATAAAGTACCTTATAAAAGCATTTGAACAATTGCCTGAGGATATTATTAAAAGAAGCCGATTGCTGATCGTTGGTGAGATATGGGAAGACAGGGAAGACTTGCTTGATCAAATAAATTCATCGCATTCTAATGAAAAAATCTCTCTAATAGATAGATATATTACAGATAGTGAAATATCTTTTTTTTTCTCAGCAGCAGATGTAATAGTTCTGCCTTACCTGAGGGCTTCACAGAGCGGTATTGCCCATATTGCCATGGCATTTGGAAAACCAATAATTGTTTCAGAAGTGGGGGGGTTGAAGGAATCCATGATCAGATACTCTGGGGCATTTTTTGTGCCTCCTGCAGATAGCGATGCAATAACGAATGAAATTCTCCGGAATTTTGGAAACAAAAAAATATATATTGCTCCGACAATAGGATGGGATGAAATAAGTAAGCAGTATTTAAATATTATTCGGGAAATCTAACATGATGGATATTTTAAAAAAACTCGCAAATCCCGCATCATCAGATTCATTAGCGACCAGGACACGACAAAAAAACTTTAATATTTTCAAGGATCTTTTTTCCAGACTTTCAAAGCCATTAAAAATACTTGATATTGGTGGAACTCAGGAATACTGGGAAAAAATGAATTTTTCAAGAGAAGAGGATGTGGAAATTACACTTCTAAATATTTATAATAGCGAAGTCAATTATCCGAATTTTAAGAGCATAGCTGGCGATGCAAGGGATTTAACGGCTTTTAAAGATAAAGAATTTGACATTGTTTTTTCACATTCTGTGATAGAGCATGTGGGGGGGTTAAAAGACCAACACAGGATGGCAGATGAAATAAAGCGGGTAGGAAAAAGATATTTCATTCAAACACCAAACTTATATTTTCCGATGGAACCACATTTTTTGTTTCCCATGTTTCAGTTTTTTCCTTTATGGTTGAAAATATGGCTCATTTCCCACTATGATCTCGGCTGGTATGTAAAAACTCCTGAAAAAGAAAAAGCTTTAGAAATAGTAAAATCAATAAGGTTGCTTTGTAAAAAAGAGTTGTATGAGCTTTTTCCAGGAGCTATTATTTACAGAGAAAAGTTTTTAGGCTTAACTAAATCATTTATCGTTTACGACGGCTGGAATAATATTTAATATCCGCAATCTATATAAGTTGTAAATTCTACTTAACTAAAATCAAGAGGGATATATTGGCAAGAGACAAAACAAATAAAAAACAAATAAAAAGATTTGATAAAAGTAAAGATATTTTAAAAGGATCTAAATCCGAAACTGTTTTCAAAACAGAATATATTTCATATTTTATTTTGCTTGCATTATTCCTGTTCTCTTTCTATATCAGAGGTATTACACCTATAAATACGGTTTTCAACAGAGGAGTTGTTGGTTTTGCAATGGATGACTCTGTTTTCCAGATGAGACTTGTTGAAAATACGATTCACTTTTTCCCTCACAGGATTTTTTTTGATGCTTTTACAATGTATCCATACGGAAGCCAATTGAGCTGGGGTCCGCTTTTTGATCAAACAATAGCATTCTTCGCTTTGATCGCAGGTTTTATCACAGACGGTGGAATGCCTGCACAAATAACAATTGATACGATCGGCGCGTTTTTCCCGGCAATCCTGGGGGCTCTTGTAGTATTTCCGGTATATTTTATTGGAAAAGAATTAATGGATAATAAAGCTGGTCTCATAGCTGCCTTCTTGATTGCAATATTGCCTGGGCAATTCCTAAGTAGATCGGTTCTTGGATTCACAGACCACCATGTTGCAGAGGTTTTTTTTACAACACTTATGATGATGTTTTTCATTATTGCAATAAAAAAGTCTGAGAATATCACCTTCGATCACTGGCTCAACAGGGATTGGGCCGCATTAAAGATCCCCATAATATACTCCCTTCTGGCTGGAATATCATTCGGAGCATATCTGTTGATATGGACCACAGGAGTATTCTTCGCTGTGGTATTTGGCATTTTTATGGTGATTCAGTATATCATAGATCATCTAAGAGGAAAATCCACAGAATATCTGGGGATCGTTGGTATTATTGCTTATCTCGTCGCAATGATAATGGTGTTGCCTTATGTTGAGGCAAACAATGGTCTTAGTGCATTTTATTACTCTTATTTACATCTCATAGTAACAGGTGGAGCTGCGCTGATTTTTGGATTCTTTAGCCTTGTTTCCAGAGAAATGAATAAACGAAAATATTCAGGTCTTCATTTTTTGCTATTTGTATTTGCGGCAATATTGATAGGTTTGATAGCTATGAAGATTCTAATACCAGATCTTTATGGTTCCACCGTGGGAAGATGGGATTATCTGTTTGGAACACGTACGGGAGGCTCAGTTACTGTTGCAGAAGGCTCCCCTATTAGTTATGAGGCCGCCCTGGGAAATTTCGGGTATAACTATATCCTTTCTTTTATTGCAATTATTCTTCTTTGTTATTATGCTATAAAAAAATCCAACGCAAAATACACATTACTTGTTATCTGGAGCGTCTTCGTACTTGGCATAATGTTTGCCCAGAACCGGTTCGCATATTATTATGCAGTAAACGTAGCCATCCTCTCAGGAGTTCTCGGCTCCAGGTTTTTAGATTTTGGCGGCTGGGAACAGTTCAATTCAAACGATATTCTCAAATGCCTGACAAAGATACGCGTCCAACATGTCCTGTCATTTATTCTAGTGATCGCTGTGACCGGATTTTTACCATCAGGTGCATCCCCATATCAAATAACGATGGACCAGGCAAAATGGGGCGCCGTTTCATCTGGATTTTACGAATGGCATGATGCATTGACCTGGATGAGAGATAAAACCCCGGTTCCTGATCTACCATATTTTTCCATTTACGAAAAACCACTCCTTGGCCAAAAATATAACTATTCAAAGAATGATTACGGCGTCATGAGCTGGTGGGATTATGGTCATATAATTACATACTGGGGGCACAGGATCCCTAACGCGAACCCGTTCCAGGCAGGCATTGGCGGAGGCGCCGATCATGCGCCGGGAGCTTCCACTTTCCTGGTAGCACAAACGGAAGATGAAGCAAATAAAGTACTTGATGATCTGGGCATTAATGGAAAACCAGGAGCTCGATATGTTGTAAGCAATGCATACATGGCATATTCGATCCAGCCAACGATCGCGGAATGGGATAATACTAACACAGGATATTATGAGCAGGTACGAACCTCCCAGGGAAATGATTACTGGCCGTCAATGAAATATTACAATACCATGGAATCAAAACTACATATATTTGACACAAATGGCTTGCACAATTACAGGCTTGTGCATGAATCAACCCCCAACCCATATACCTCAGGGGGCAATGAAGAAAAAGCATATAAATCCATATATAATATTTTAAATAAAGACAAGCCTTTGCCTGTTGAGGAATCAGGATACGCAAAGATATTCGAATATGTATCAGGAGCAAGGATCACAGGAAGTGCGCCGCCTGACACTAATGTCACGCTGACCAATACTATAAAAACGAATATTGGAAGAACGATCCAATACAAACAGGTGACATCTTCAAATGGAACTTATGTATTCATAGTTCCATATTCAACACTTGGTCCGATCCAGGGTGAGACACGATTTGACACCGGACCTGTGGGTCCTTATTCCGTAACAGCAGGCAATGTCTCAAAGCAGGTTGATGTAGGTGAAAAGATTGTACTTGAGGGGGGAACAATAACAATTGACCTTGTCTGAAGACTTCGTTAATTGATTCAGATTTCTTCCCTTTTACTCTATACAAACCTTTTTTAATTCTTAAAGTATATCTTGATCAAAAATAGATACAAAAATTGAAGGATCGGTGATAAGAATTGGTAATCGGAGTAACACTTGTAAATGTTGTGCCGGGGCAGGAAAAAACAGCTTATAACGAGCTTGTGAAGATAAAAGGCGTAAAAGATGTATATCATGTGTTCGGAGAATATGATTTTGTTGTGATAAGCAACGTTGAAGGATTGAGCGCATTAAATAAACTTGTTGATACAATAAGGGAAAGTGAAAATATCACTGCTACTCAAACAATAGTGGGCGCTGAACTTTAAAGTGGATGCTTAATGGTCATTGCAGAAGAACTGGCAAAAAAGCAAAAGGCCATTAGTATCGCCGAATTTTTTGAAAAGAACAGGCAGATACTGGGTTTTGACTCGGGCACAAGATCCCTGTTAACATCAGTTAAAGAAGCTGTAGATAATTCTCTTGACGCCTGTGAGGAATCGAGCATCCTCCCTGATATTTTTATTAAACTTGAAAATACATCAAGGACGAATTTAACTCTCATAGTTGAGGATAACGGGCCCGGGATTGTAAAAGAGCAAATCCCCAGGGTTTTTGCAAAATTGCTTTATGGCTCACGCTTTCATGCAGTCAAACAAAGCCGCGGGCAGCAGGGCATCGGCATCTCAGCCACTGTGCTTTATTCCCAATTAACTTCAGGCAGGCCGGTAAAAATCATATCCAAAATAGACCGCGATGTACCGGCCCATTATTTTGAACTTCTTATAAACACCCGGACCAACGAACCTGAAATACTTGTTGATAAAATCGTAGATTGGGACCGGATGCGTGGAACGCGTCTTGAACTTGAGATGGAAGCCTCGTATGCGAAGGGGCGAAGACAGTCTGTTTATGAATACGTGAAGGATACGGCGATCGTAAATCCGCATGCTCGCATTACTCTTATCGAACCTGATAACAACCAGGTAATATTTGAAAGGGCGACAGATAAACTACCTTTGCAGGCCAAGGAGATACTGCCGCATCCTCATGGCATTGAACTCGGTACGTTAATGAAGATGCTCCGGTATTGCGAAACAGAGAGGCTTGACTCGTTTTTGCGAAGTTCATTTTCAAGAATTGGCCCAAAGACCGCAGATGAGATCTGCTTGAAAGCAAGCCTGGGACCTCAAACCGACCCAAAAGCGATCGCCCTTGATGAAGCAAAAAGGCTTCATGCGGCATTCAAGATCGTCAGGATCCTGTCACCGTCTACTGATTGCCTTTCCCCTATAACTGAAGAACTTATCCGAAAAGGCGTGGGGAAGGAACATATAGTGGATTTCATTGAAACTACCACGCGCCCTGCCTCTGTGCATAACGGTCATCCATTCCAGGTGGAAGCTGGCATTGCTTACGGCGGCAATCTCCCGAAGGAAGAAAAAGTAGAGATACTTCGCTTTGCAAATCGCGTACCTCTTCTTTACCAGCAGGGAGCATGCGCTATAACGCATGCAATTGAGAATCTTAACTGGAGGAGTTATTCGCTAAACCAGCCTGGCGGCTCATTGCCCAATGGTCCTGCAATAATCCTGGTGCATGTGGCATCCACACATATCCCTTTTACCTCGGAATCAAAAGAAGCGATTGCCGATGTCCCGGAAATCATAAGTGAGGTGGAACTTGCCCTCAAAGACGTGGCGCGAAGTCTCAAGAATTACCTGTCAAGACAGGATAATCTTGAAAAAAGGCGTGAAAAGGAGGAAATAATCTATGAGATCCTCCCGCGCATAGCAAAGAAAGTTGGAGAGATACTTGAGCGCCCCACACCTGATATTACCCCCATCGTTGCAAAAATAATGAGAAATGTATTTTGCCAGCGCGTGGTGAAGCAAAATGGGAACGGATTCGAGGTAGAGATACATTTTAAGAATCACGGGGATTCTGCACACCATTTCAATCTTCATGAGACACTTCCATATTCTATCGGATCGCCAAGCCCTGAGCCAAAAAAGATCCTTATGGGGAAACAGATCGATTATGTGTGGAAAGTCTCGCTCAAGCCAGGTGAGCAAAAAGCCATTATCTACAGGCTGGATATTTCCTCAGAAGAAGCGGCAAGACTGCCCCAGCTTGTGGTTGAGGGCATCGAGAGCGAACTTGTTACAGGCGCAAAGGCGGTAAATGTATGAATGAAACCGGGAAAAGCAATAAGGAGATACGAGATTCCCTCTCAAAGACGACTTTAAAGAAACTCATCCAGGATTTTTATGAGCAATTCGAGAGCGAGACCATCCCTCACATCATGTTGCCTTCACGCACCAAGAAGAACATCGAATTGAATGCGGACAGCGATGTGTGGGTGTATGGCGACAGCGAGAGCATGCGCAGCGCGAAAACGGTGAAGGGCGCAACGCAGCTTCTTAAGACATCGCATGTAGTGGAACTTTTGATGAAAGGGCATCTTGACCAGAATAAAAGCTCAACCCTGAGAGAATTGTATTACATCAGCGAGAACTGGGATATTGCAAAATTCAATGAACAATCCGAAAGCGACCGCCTGATTGAAGACCTTGAGATAATAACCGGATTGCAGCGCGAGGATTTCCATGTGCGCCCCGAGGAGAATGGCGCGACATTGTACGGCCCTATCAAGATCAAGGAATTAACAAAACGCGGCGACCGTACCATGCACTGCCAGGACGAGGTTGGAGAGGCAGGATACCAGATCCCTTACAACGTGGAGACAATAAAGTTCGTGGAGCATGATGCGAAGTTCATTATCGCCATCGAGACCGGCGGTATGCAGGACAGGCTCATCGAGAACGGGTTTGATGAAAAGTTCGATGCCATCCTTGTGCACTTGAAGGGACAACCGGCGCGAAGCACCCGGCGCATCATAAAGCGCATGAATGAGGAACTAAAGCTCCCGGTGGTTGTATTCACGGATGGTGATCCATGGAGCTTCCGTATTTACGCAAGCGTAGCATATGGGGCAATCAAGAGCGCGCATCTATCTGAGTTCATGGCGACACCTTCGGCGAAATTTATCGGGGTGCAGGCATCTGATATCGTGGAATACCAGCTTTCCACGGACAAGCTCAATGACCAGGACATCAAGGCGCTTGAGAGCGAGCTTACAGACCCGAGATTTGATACGCCCTACTGGAAAGACCAGATAAACCTGATGCTAAAGATCGGGAAAAAGGCTGAACAGCAGGCTTTTGCGGGGAAGGGGCTGGATTATGTTACGGATAAGTATCTGCCTGAGAGGTTGACGGAGATGGGAGTGATTTGATAGATAAAAATACGGTTTACGAAGAATTAAAAAGCAATCTCAAAAATATACGTTTTAACAGGTTATGCAACGCAGCAGAGTATTTGGTTTCAGATTCAGGGGAGGAAAAGGAAGCCATGTGATATATAGAAGGGATGGCATAAATGAGATGCTGAATTTTCAAAATGCTGGCGGATGGGCAAAACCTTATCAAGTTAGGCAGCTTTTAAAAATCATTGATAAGTATAATCTCCTGAAGGAGGAAAATCATGTATAAGTATGCAATAGAAATTTTCTATAGCGAGGAAGATGAAAGCTATATTGCCATTGTTCCGGAACTGCCCGAATGCTCCGCTTTTGGGGAAACTGAAGAGGAGGCATTGAAGGAAATCAAGGTTGCGATTAACTTATGGCTGGAAACTGCCAAGATAGATGGATTAGAAATACCAAAGCCAACCGGAAAAGAACTTCTGAGGACTGCGGTTGAGGGATTAATTGGCTTTAAAGCCGGGCGTTCGCAGAAAGTCAGTGCTAAATCTGCATAGATATTTGAATTGTTGCGCCCTTTGCATACTTTGCGGTGACAAGAATAGACTAAACCACAATTAACGCAACCCAGCGCCCCCACCTCACATCCCCATGTCCCTATGCTCATAGTCCCGGCGGCACCTGACAGCCCGAATTATTTATGCATAAAGGCACTGCAAATACCCGCCCATCACCGAATACCCGGCATGGGATGAATACAGAGTAAAATGAAAGTGATATTTCACACAACTTTTACCACAAATTCATCAGTATCCACAGGCAGAATTTTTGCGAATTTCTTGGTTGCAAGCATCTTGGAAAGCTCTTTCGGGAATCGTATCAGGTAGTTCCTTCCGTCCGAAGATATTTTGACTTCATAACCTTTGATCTCCTCTGTGTGCCTGAGTGCAAACTCCCGCTCTATCCTGGAGGAAGTTTCAACATCTAAAAGCTCTTTGCCGCATTTCGGGCATTTGTATGCATTCACATTCATCATCATGATATTGCCTCTTTTGATGTCGATTTTTACAGGTTCCATTTTAATATGGCAGTCGATGCAATATGCCGGAATTTTGGCATCGAGTTTTACTTTAAATTCTGCTTCCTCACCTGTTAGCTCCTCAGGTTGAATATTTTCATAATCAATTTCTTTCTTCTTGGATTTCATAATCATCCTCTCTTTCTCTTATAAAGATCAATCTGCCAATCTGATGCCTTGTATGCGGTTTTGATCTCAGCAATTCCTGCTTCATATTCAAAAAATACTGTAATATAGCCACTTGAACATAATCCGATAGCTATGTAGTTATTTCCACCTACTTTTTCTATGTAGCGATTACCCTCAAGAATATCCTTTGTTACGATTGGGTCAAGGCCATGTTTGTATTTGATTTTCTCCGAAACTTTGGGTGAAATAAGTATTTTCTGTATCAGCATTCATATCATACGTATGATTTTCGTATGAATAGATAAACATTTCGAAGAACAATCTGTTAAAGTTTTCCATACCTTTGAATTGCCTTCTTATTGTAACGGCTTACTCTGAAATATTCTTAACATGAACACAGCGCCTGCCAAAGCGCCTTCGTCCGGCTGCCCCACCGCATCCTGTCCCAGGCGCCGTCTTTTATGAAAATAGAGAAGCTGCATACATCTTTTCACCTTGCCAAAAAAAAAACAGACAAAAAGAACAACTAACTCAGACGAACTGAAACGAACTCATCCTCCTGGAGTTCGTTCAGTTCGTTTAGTTCGTTGTTTTTTCTGCCGTTGCCACCTTTCCCATTAGGTAGTCCACAACCTGAAACATCGGGCCAGAAAAAAGCGCCCCCACCTCACATCCCCATGGCTCCGTCCCGGCGGCGCCTGACAGCTCGAATTATTTATGCAAAGAGCTCCTACAAATCCCCGTCCCCCCATCACCCGATGCCCGGCGCAGATATCGAATAAAACTATACAAAGCTTCCCTAACAAGTTTCCTCAGGCTGCCGCTCTTTAAAACCCTGCCCCTCCCATGTCTGCCGTTCCGGCGCTGTTCTTTATGAAAATAGGCTTGATGCATACATTTTTTCGCTTTGTCAAAAAACAGACAAAAAGAGCAACCAACTCGAACAAACTGAAACAAAATCATACTACTGGAGTTCGTTCAGTTCGTATTAGTTCGTTGTTTCGGTTCTGCTGTACCACCTTTCCCATTAAGGAGTCCACGCCTTCGAAACCTCGACGTTCGAACACAATGCCAGATAAAGCGCGCCCTTCCGGCTGCCCTACCGTAGCCTGCCCCCCGCCGCACTGAAAATGTCATTGAAGGAATAAATATTAATACGAGCATACTAATTCAATCAATGACCTTTATGAAATCTTCGATGAACCTCGAAAAGCGATTATTAGCGCTTGATAAAGAACTTCATGCTATCCTAAATTTAGTGCGTGAACAGAAAATAGCCCGGAAAAAAGGATTGGTAGAGGATTCTCTTGGGGCATGGGGATATGATATCGACAGTAAGAGATTCGTGGATAATCTTCGCAGTTGAAAAAACAATAGCTGAAACTTGTGAGTGTTATGCAGAGTAATTTCTCTGCGCCTCCGTGTGAAAACGATCTGATTGGAAAAATTATGATAATACTAAAACTAGGTGGAAGCCTGATCCAGAGCGCAAAAAGAATTATAAAAGACGTCACTGAATATTCCAACTCAACCGGGGAAACTATTCTCATCGTCCCGGGAGGCTCAATCTTCGCTGACACCGTGCGAAAAGCCAATCCATCTCAAGAAGCTGCGCACTGGATGGCAATACTTGCGATGGAGCAATATGGGTATTATCTGGCTGATGGAACGAATGTAAAACTCATTGACAGCCTGGAAATTCCTGGAAACGGTACATACATTTTGCTTCCTTACAACCTCCTGAAAAAGAATGACAAACTTCCCCACACATGGGATGTGACCTCAGACACCATTGCAGCATGGGTGGCATGCAAACTCAAAGCAAGGTTTATCAAAGTCACGGATGTTGATGGTATTTACTTAAACGGCACACTTCAAAATGAGCTCAAAGCAGAGGAACTCATAGGCAAAGAGACCTGTGTAGATGCAGAACTTCCGAATTTTCTCCTCAAAAATAACATAAATTGCGAGATCGTTAATGGAAATTGTCCGGGAAGGGTGGTAAATGCATTAAAAGATAATATTACCGGGACTCTTATTAAAGGATAAATTTAATAGCTTTCGCAGGTGTATGGAAGACCCAACATATGGAGAATATTATGGTAAGAAAAGAAAAAGCAACTATTTGTGTTTCATGCGGAATAAATCTTATTGAACGTGGTTATGCACGATTCCCATGCCCGCAATGCGGGAATGAGGTCGGAAGATGCGCAGCCTGCAGGCACCAGAGCAATTCATATAAATGCCCTGGATGCGGATTCGAAGGGCCGTGAGAGATAATGGCAGAAGTAGCAGCAAAACTAAGAGTAATGCCTTCGGGCATGGATGTTGATCTTAATAAACTCAAAGATGCCCTGACAAAAGCTATCCCGGAAGGAGCGCGAATCCACGGATTCTCAGAAGAACCTGTCGCATTCGGGTTAAAAGCCTTAATGGTAGTTGTAAAAGTCGGCGATATCGAAGGCGGAACTGAGAAAGTCGAAGAAGAATTCAGCAAAGTCAAAGGTGTTGAAAGCGTTTCAGTCGAAGAACTGGGCCGGATGTAGAAAAACCATTTCCCTATTTTTCGGGCCTGTAGATCAGGGGTAGATCGTTGCGTTCGCAACGCAAAGGCCGCGGGTTCGAATCCCGCCGGGTCCATTACAACTCTCATAAGAGTCCTACACCTGAGGTATGAATATAAGAGTATATCATGGCTAATGTGGACGACATTCATGGAATTATTTCGTGGTATCGGCTATGAATCGGCTCAAAGGAGTTAGTCCCGTCAAAAAAGCTGCTAATAGATGCATTTGAGGAAAAAGAATCCGAAGAAGAAAAAGTCGAATTTGAACTCTTGAAAAGTGGTGTAATGATTCTTGTTTCTTCATTTGAAATTGAAAAAAAGGATGTAGTTCCTCCTTATTATATGAGACAAACAGTTGAAAAATTGGATATCATAGTGCCTAAAAAGTTGGGAATTTAGGAGTTTGCATTCTACAAGCGTTGTGTCCGAGCCCGCCATCTGGTCAATGAGAAGTTCTCTGGGCGCAGTGTAGCGCAAAATGAGGTTTCGCGGGATGTATGGTGACTAGATGCCCCTGTAATTTCGACATGCTTCGCCCGGTCGCCACTATCGGGGAAGCGAAAGACGGTTGTGGTTTCGGGAGTGAAGGTTTAGGGGGCGAAGAAACAGGACATTTAGAATTTGATGATCGGGAGTATCTATTAAATATTCTTTCGAAAAGACAAATTGAGTTAAGAAGGATCGAAGTATCTAAACAGGTAAAAGAAGCATTGAAGGTTTACAAAGAGGGAAATGTAAAGAGTGGGAAGCTTAATGAATTATGGAAAGACCTGAATGATTGAACTTATATGGGATGAAAAGTTTAAAAGATCATTTAAGCGGCATCCTAAAAGGAACATGGGCAATGCGAATAAATTATGAACGTTTCAAATCGCCAGAGCTCTTTTTTTTCGCCGAAACCTCGGCGCGTAACAATGCAGCTATGAGGACATGGGGCGCTGCATGAGAATTTTAACTGATATTTTTCATCAGGTCTTTAGTTGTATACACCACAACCTTATTTTGCTGTTGAAAATGTCCATCATTGCTCCAGATTGAGCAATTAAAAGCCAAAGCAAGAGCTAAGAACGGTGAGTCCGTTATATCAATATTCCTTAAAATATCCTCAGCTATAGCCATCTTCTTGTCATATTTTTCTTTTGTAACAAGGTGAATATGTTTCTGTAATAGTAAGAGAAGACCATCAAAATCCCCTTGATCTAATTTGGATTTCCTCAATAAGAGTTCTTTATGTTTTATTATCTCGTTGAAAATGTATTCAGGAGCATACAGTTCAAATAAATCGCTGAGGATAATATCTCTTGTTTTTGATTTTTTTATTAAAGCTGAAAAGATGATATTGGAATCCAGTACTAATTTCATTATTCAGCCTTTATTGTTTTATAAAGAGCACGTTTTATTTTATGATCTATTTCATCTATATCTTCATCTTTCAACTCGCTTTTTTCTGCCATCAGATTTCCAATTTTTATATCGGTCAACCTATTAATAATAGCCGCCTCTACCCATTTTAGCCCCTCCTTATTCTTAATTATCCAACTTAAATCATCAGGGAATTTTAGCACAATATTTACCATTTTTCACCTTATACAGTTTTATATTAACACTATATTCGCTGCGAAGTTTTAAATCTTTCTTATCAAGGCTCTTTTTTTTCGCTGAAACATCGGCGCGCCTCGAATAGGTTGATCTCCGGCGCGTCACAATGCTGCGGACGTAACCCGGGGCGGTTATGAGGACATAGGGGCGCGCCGCATGGGGATTTTATAAAAGCAAGCGACATCAATGTCTCTTCCCGAAGACTAATGAGACATAAAAGGCAGGGCATTCAAAGATGCTGTGTATGATCATCTCTTGAAAAATTACGGGGTTTCCAGGGAGAATATCGTAGTGCATATACAGAATGACATCATTACCATCACGAATTGAAACCCCTAAGAAAAAGATAATACCCGTCATACAAATAATAAAAGTATAAAGGTGGGCAAAATTCATGGACAAACTATAAGAACAATCTGAAACAGGCTGCTGTCAGAGATTTGATCCCGGGCCATGGGAAGAAAAGGAGATTAAATTCCAGGATAAGCTATTCCTCAAGTATCATGTGAGGAGTTTTCTGCATATCCCGATAAACTTCGATAAAATAAGCGCGAAATATTATGGCAAGAATTATACAGTCATCCTGGCACAGGAATTCATTTCACCATGACCTTTATCTTTTTTGTAGTCTCAACGACCCTGTCAAAGAAGATCTTCTCCGTATCAAGAGGGCCGGGATTCGCTTCGGGATGATACTGGACTGACATAATCTCAAGATCCCTGTGCTTTAACCCTTCAACGGTTTTGTCATTGGTATTGTACTGGGTGATTGTGATCTCTTTTGTATCAATGCTTGATTCATCAACCGCATAGCCGTGATTCTGCGATGTAATATACACTATACCCCTTTCCAGATCCTTTACAGGCTGGTTCGCACCGCGGTGGCCGAATTTCATTTTATAAGTTTGGGCGCCAAGGGCAAGGGATATGATCTGGTGGCCAAGGCAGATCCCGAATATGGGAAGCTGTCCTGCAAGCTCTTTTACCACCGATATCCCGTTTACCGCCTGCTGGGGGTCACCCGGGCCATTTGAGAGAAGTATTGCATCGGGCTCATAATTCATAATATCTTTTACAGGTGTTGTTGCAGGAACGACTGTAACATTGACTCCCCTGTTGTTCAGGCTCTTGATGATGTTTCTCTTTACACCAAAATCCATTACTACAATATTATCCCCATCTTTTTGGCCCTTCATTTGATACGGCCGTTTGCATGTGACTTTACCTATCAGGTCAAGCTTGCCAATATCTTCCTGTTCTCTAGCAAGTCTTACAGCCTCTTTGCCGTCATCACTGCCAACTATTATCGCAGCCTTCATGGTTCCGTGTTCCCTGGTTTTGATCGTAAGCATCCTTGTGTCAATGCCCATTATCCCGGATTTTCCTTCATCTTTCAAATATTCATATATGGAACGTTTGGACATGTGATGGGATGGATGGTCGCATGCTTCTCGAACGACAAGTCCTTCAGCCTGCATGCAATTTGATTGGAAAGTCTCACCGCTTATGCCATAGTTGCCTATTAGCGGATAAGTAAACATCAATATCTGGCCTTTATAAGATGGATCAGTCAGAGCTTCCTCATATCCGGTGTACTGGGTAGTAAAAACAAGCTCGCCCTGGACGATGCCCTCCACACCAAGACCTTCACCAATAACGAAAGTTCCATCTTCAAGCCCGAGTACTGCTTTCATGCGTGCTTAACTGTAAAAGCATCGTAAATAGATTACGCAAAAAGTTTCCGATCAAAATAAACAGATTTATTAATCAGGAATATGAGATTGAATGCGTGATCAGATTATGATAAGTGTAAATGAAACCGGACTCAGTGTTTTTAATGAAATGCTTGACTTTGCAAACGAAATGAATGTTGAGATACATGAGCAGAAAAACGGTTCCACGGTTATTGATGCGGGAGTGGACGTAGCCGGGGGTTATGAAGCAGGTTTATACCTTTCGAGGATATGTCTTGCTGACCTTGCGGATCTGGAATATACTACCTTTGACCTTGGCAGGATCATGGTTCCGGCTATCAGGGTCAGCACCGACCATCCAGTAGTCGCATGCATGGCTTCTCAATATGCAGGATGGCGTATCAGCGTGGGAAAATATTTTGCCATGGGTTCAGGTCCTGCTCGCGCCATTTCCCTTAACCCCAAGAAACTCTATGCACAGATAAACTACAAGGATTCTTATAGCGATGCTGTGATTGTACTTGAATCTGATAAACTGCCGCCTGAGGAGGTCACTGAAAAAATCGCAAAAGACTGCGATGTTGATCCATCCAACCTTCATATTGTGGTTGCACCTACTGCTTCTATCGCAGGGTCAGTGCAGATATCAGCCCGTATCGTTGAGACCGGTATTCATAAGATGGAATCTATAGGTTTTGACATCAACACCATAAAAAGCGGTTATGGTATCGCTCCCATATCGCCAATCGTTGGGGATAGTACAAAATGCATGGGCTCAACGAATGACTGCATCATCTACTGCGGAAAGACCTACTATAATGTAAAGTATGATGTTGATAAAGTGAAAGAACTGATCGTAAAAGTGCCTTCCGGAACCTCATCTTCCTATGGCAAACCCTTCTTTACGACCTTTAAGGAAGCAGGCTTTGACTTTTTCAAGGTGGATGCAGGTGTTTTTGCTCCTGCCGAGATCACAATAAATGAGCTAAACAGCGCCAGGACCTTTACAAGCGGTAAGATCGATCAGGAAGTGCTCATGAAATCCTTTGGGATTTCAAGATTATAAGACTTTAATTACAACAATTTTTAACCATAACAAGCCTTTTAGGGCGTATGAAGTATGACGTTGTAGTGGTTGGCGCCGGTCCTGCAGGCGCTATCGCTGCAAAATACGCTGCCTTAAACGGAGCAAAAACCCTCCTTATTGAGGAACATGCAAGCATTGGCTCACCAGTGCAGTGTACGGGTCTTATTAGTACAAAAGCGCTCAGGGAATGCGAGATAGGGGAAGGAAATTTCATTCTTACAAAAATAAAGGGGGCATTCGTGTATGCACCCAATGGGGAAGAAGCCTGCGTCAGGGGAAAAGATATAAAAGCGTATGTAATAGACCGGAAAATTTTTGACAGGTCTCTTGTTGAACTTGCTGTAAATAATGGGGTAGATATTCTCATGAAAACCCGTTTTATCAGGATGGATGATGGGAAAATATCGGTAATTTCAAACGGGGAGAAAAAAGAAATTTCCGGAGATATAATCATCGGGGCCGATGGAATACAGAGCGGTGTGGGAAGGGTTGCAGGGCTTCCCAGATGTGAAAAATTCCTATCCGGGATCCAGTTCGAAGCCCCTTATATCCCGAAAGATCCGGAATATGTGGAGATCTTTACAGGAAATGAGATCGCGCCGGGATTTTTTGGATGGGCTGTACCATTTTCCGGTATGGCGCGTATCGGTCTTGCCAGGAATCGGGGGCTTCCTGCCCGGTACTATCTTGAAAAACTCCTGAAACACCCGATCGTTGCTTCAAGATATAGAGGCTCACAGACCGAACATGTGGTCGGAGGCATTCCTCTTGGTCCTCCGCGAAGAACCGTAACCGACAGGATCATGCTTGTAGGTGATGCGGCAGGACAGGTCAAACCAACTTCAGGAGGAGGAATTTACATGGGGGCGATTTGCGCAAAAATTGCAGGAGAAGTCGCAGCAAGAGCATTTCGGAAAGAATGCGCACTTTCGGAATACGAAAAAAAGTGGCGAAGCGCTATTGGCAGGGAACTTGAGATCGGTATGAGGATACATAAAAGTATTGGAAAACTTAGCGATGAAAACCTGAATGAATTCATAGCATTTATTAACAAACCTGAAATAAGGGAACTCATAACTGAACATGGCGATATGGATCATCCTTCAGTCCTTCTGCAAAAACTTATGAAAACCGGAAATAAGTGGCAGCTATTAAAATTCATGGGAGTTGCTTTCAAAACGCTGTTTTGATTTTGCCAAAAAAGAACGAAAAGGGTTAAGTATATTTGTGCTTATTGAAGGGTAATCCTGCCTTAACTCAGTGGCTTAGAGTGCGCGGCTGTAGTATGGATAATGTGCAAAGCACATAATACCGCGCAGGCACCGCGAAGTCCCCGGTTCGAGTCCGGGAGGCGGGATAATTTTTTTAACTGCGGGGTATTTCGAAATATACTTCTTGAAAAGTCACTTATTTAAATCCCCAGCACAATTAAGCACTTCATGTTTCGTGTAACTTTTCTAGGCACAGGCGGAACGCTTCCCACGCCAGACCGCAATCCATCGTCCATTTTTATCAACAGGGAAGGCGATATGATGCTATTTGACTGCGGAGAAGGAACTCAGCAGCAGATGATGCGGGCCAAAACGGGTATGAAGCTGGGCTCCATTTTTATCACTCATTTCCATGCCGACCATTTCCTGGGAATTCCGGGGCTTATCCAGACCATGTCTTTTAACGGAAGGGAAGAACCGCTTGATATATACGGCCCAATCTGGACTAAACAATTTGTAAATCTACTTATCCAGCTTGGGTTTTACAAGCTCGGGTTTGTAATAAATGCGCACGAACTGGCGGATGGAGATATTATTGATAAAGGAGATTATTCCATAAAAGCGGTTGGAACAGACCATGGCATTCCAAGCCTGGGCTATGTGCTTGAAGAGAAAAAACGCGTGGGAAGGTTTAACAGGGAAAAGGCAATCGAACTTGGTGTCCCTGTGGGCCGCCTCTTCTCAAAACTGCAAAACGGTGAGGCGATCATAATAAACGGAAAGACAATCCTGCCTTCGCAGGTAATAGGTGAGAGCCGCCCCGGGAGGAAGATAGTGTATTCCGGGGATACAAGGCCATGCCAAACCCTGGAAAAAGAAAGCGCTGGAGCTGACCTATTGATACATGACAGCACACTTGCAGAGGATTTGAAAGACTGGGCTCTTGAAACAAAACATTCAACCTCAAAAGAAGCAGCTGAGGTTGCAAAGAATGCAAAAGTGAAGCAATTAATACTCACACATATCAGTTCAAGATATAGTGAAAAAAGGGATTTGCTGCTGTATGAGGCTAAAAAAGTTTTTGGAAATTCCAGACTTGCAGAAGAATTAATGGAGATCGAAATACAACTTTGCGATAAATAGAAATAAATAGACGCATGTCCATATTTTGTAAGTGATGGGTTCGAATACATTAACTACATTCAGACTGGATATTGAAAGGGTCGCACACATTCTCGATCTGGATGATTATAAAATAAATGAAGCAAAAAAAACAGGGAAAAGCACGATGATATCCCCTAAATTCTTTAATAAAGGAATCTACAGGGTGCGGAATTCTAATAATGGGCTTATTGAGGAGATCGCAATTAACATAGATAAAATAGCTGCTGTCACCTATGAAGGTCTTATCAGGGAACTTGGCAAGGATTGCGTGGATAAAAACCTCTGGAAGGACGTGCCTGATGGTGAAGCCATATTTTTCTATTCCCTCACGCTTGAGAATGAATTTGTCAAATGAATTATATATAATCCGGATAATTAATCCAGTTCCTCTTCCCCAATAATCCTCTCAATAATCTCTTCCAGCTCCTTTTTCCTCTTCTTGTTTGAGGATTCCACAATTCCATCTGGCCTGATCACAGAAACCATTATGTCAAACCTTTCCGAAGCTGCAATATCAGCAGAGGACAACACCGGAATTTCAATACTTATTGGAGGATTCCAGGGATTTGCATTGTACTCAAATTCCTGAAGCAATGGTGTGTATGAATGAATGACTTCAAGTTTTCCTTCTTTTGCATGTTTATATGCACGATAAAGAGACCTGTTCTGGCGAAAACCCACATATATTTCAAGAAGCGTTACCCCAATTATGGAATTCGCACCCTTTCCCACAATAAGGTCACTTATTATCCTTTCGCCTTCATTGGAGTGCTCGACAAGAAAACCGCTCTCTTTATTTTCATTATTTGATATTTCAATCATCGTCCGGAGGCAATCTTCAAGGGTCATATCTTTTGTGGGGATGACCCGGTCAAAATCCTTGATAGTCCTTGATATCTGGTCTTCATCATAATCCGTCACACCTTCACGATTAATGATGTCTGTGATCTTTGCTCCCTGGATACCCCATAGATTTGATTCGATGCCATACTTTTTCTCTTTTTCGACCAACATCGAAAGACGTTCCTTTGCATCAAGATGTCTTACAAGTCTTCTTTTAATGAGTTCTTCATCACTTGCCACAAGTTCGATAGCCTTTGGAATAACACCCAATTTTTCTGTCAGTATGGTAATCTGTTTGATAAGTTCTGGCTCCCCAAGTTCCATTACATCAAAAATATTTTCAACTAATAATTTTATCTGATCATAAACGGAAACATCAACACAAACCTGCTCATCATCTTCATAAATTGGAAGCTTTCTTTTTTCGTAAAGCTCTCCCTTCATTTTTTCAACAAGATCTTTCCTTATAAGAACTACAGGCTGGGCAGCACGCCCCCTCCCTTCAAAATAAGCCCCGACATTCCCCGATAGGAGTTTGATCGCAAGAGTGGTTTTTCCTCCCCCCTGGGGACCCGTAAGAATTAAAATGGGATTTTTATCGAGTTCTTTTGAGAGAAACCGGACCAATTCTTCCTTGTTATGTAAAGAAGTATCAAGAATTTCCATAAGAACCACTAAAAAAGAAAGCGGGGAATACCCGCTTTTAATCCATTCCGCCCATTCCACCCATACCGCCCATGCCACCCATTCCGCCTGGTGGCATGCCGCCTCCCGGCGCGGATTTGCTGGACAGTACATCATCAATGCGAAGGATCATTGTGGCTGCTTCAGTGCCAGAGCTAATAGCCTGGGTCTTTACTCTGAGAGGTTCTACAACACCTTCTTTCCACATATCCACGACTTTACCTGTGAACACGTTAAGACCTGCTGTCTTGTTTCCCTTCTCATGCTGGCTTCTCATTTCAACGAGCATGTTTATGGGGTCAAGACCTGCGTTCTCTGCAAGTGTTCTCGGGATTACTTCAAGCGCTTCAGCGAACTTGGCAACTGCTAACTGTTCCCTGCCTTTTAATGTACTTGCGTATTCACGAAGGCGCAATGCAAGTTCTATTTCTGGTGAGCCGCCGCCTGCTACAAGTGTCTCATCTTCTATTGCGACGCCCACAACGCGAAGTGCATCATGTAATGCGCGCTCTGCTTCATCGGCTACGTGTTCAGTTCCGCCGCGAAGGATTATTGATACTGCTTTCGGATTATGACATTCTGTTACATATGTCATCGCTTCGTCGCCAATCTTCTTTTCTTCGACAAGGCCTGCTTTTCCAAGGTCGGAATCAGTTATCTCTTTGAGACTTGTCAGGATCTTTGCGCCTGTTGCGCGTGCAAGTTTATCCATATCGCTCTTTTTTACGCGCCTTGCCGCATATATGCCGGCCTTTGCGAGATAATGCTGGGCAATATCATCAATTCCTTTTTGCACGAACAAGACTTTAGCGCCTGAGTTAATTACTTTTGTCACCATATCATGTATCATCTGCTCTTCCTGGTCAAGGAATAACTGGAGCTGGTCGGGTGATTTTATTGAGATCTCTGCATCAACTTCAGTCTTCTTGATCTCAAGCGCTTCGTTTATAAGCAGTATTCTGGCGTCAGTGATTTTCTTTGGCATGTTGGTATGGACTCTTTCCTTATCAATTACCATGCCCTCGATCAATTCTGAATCTTCAACACTTCCGCCTACTTTCTTCTCGACTTTTATATCATCGATATCCACGACTTTTTTACCGTTTTCAATATCAACCACAGCAAGAACAGCATTTACTGTAAGGTTTGCGAAAACACCCTTTGATGCTTCTGCGCCCTTTCCTGTTATTGCAGTCGCTGCGATCTTTAATAATAGGTCTTTATCTTCACTTGTTACTTTTTTTGCAAGCGTCTGGAGAATTTCTTTTGCCTTTATTGAGGCAAGCCTGTATCCGCTTGCTATAACTGTTGGATGTACTCCCATTTCCAATAGTTCCTCTGCATTCTTTAAGAATTCGCCAGCAAGAACTGCTGCTGTGGTTGTGCCGTCTCCGACCTCGTCGTCCTGGGTCTTTGCGACTTCAACGATCATCTTGGCTGCCGGATGCTCGATATCCATTTCCTTAAGAATGGTTGCGCCGTCATTGGTAATTACGATATCTCCCATTGAGTCAACGAGCATTTTGTCCATTCCCTTTGGTCCAAGGGTGGTTCTTACTGCTGCTGCTACGGCCTTAGCTGCCATAATATTATTGTTCTGTGCTTCTCTTCCTTTTGTTCTCTGACTGCCTTCCCTTAAAATAAAGATCGGCTGTCCTCCTAATTGTCCTGCCATAATAAGCCTCCGTTAAAATTTTATCTGATAATCTGTACAAATACAAGTGGTTGTACGAGGGATTCTCGTTGTTTGTAATTCTATATAAGCATTTCGTTTAGTGGTATTATATTATTTGTATAATACAATTTATGGATTTTCACGCTTCACTTACTCAATTCGACCTTTACCCTAAGTTATAAACAGATGGAAAGAAATCAGTAGTCATATGATACTTTTTGATGATATCGGAAGCTTCCCGCTGCCAAAAGGCATAAACAGGGAATGGGTAGAGCAGGCACAGAAGAACAATGACCCGAAATTGCCAAATATATTGAAGGATGCAATGCAGCAGAAAATAGATGCGGGCGTGGATGTTCCCACATATCCCCAGTTTCGTGACATGAACCAGATGTTCCTTGAAATTATAAATGATGAATCTGCCCAGGAAGAACCGCTCATTGTCAGTAAGGAGAGGGCACGGATTATGGAGCTTTCGGCAATAGAAGAAGTAGGCGCCCAATATTTAAAAAAAATCGGAAAGAAATTAAATATAAGGCTTTGCGTTACAGGGCCAATAGAATTATATTTAAAGCAATTCGGCGGGACTGCCTACAAAGATGTCCTGAATGCATTTGCGACAAGCATTGACCGATTTATCAGTAATTCCATAGATAATGCTAAACAATTCCGGATTGCAGTTATCTCGATAGATGAGCCAAGTATAGGGATAAACCCGCAGATCATGTTCAATGATAGTGATATGATAGAGGCGCTTACCTTTGCTACAAGAACGTCCGGTTTAAATAAAATTGATACGGAAATCCATCTTCATTCCCCCCTTCATTATAAACTCGTATGCAGGGTGCCATCAATCGGGATAATCGGTGTTGAATCCGCTGCCAATCCATCATATCTTGACCTTATTGACAAAAAAGACCTTGAGGATTTTGACAAATTTTTAAGGATAGGGGTTGCGCGGACTGATATTTTTGGAATGGCTGCTGTACTTAATGAAAAATACAACACGAATGTCTGGAAAGAACCTGCAAAGTTAGATGAAATTACAATTCAGATGGAAACTCCCCGGATCATAGCAAAAAGGCTTCAAAAGGCATATGATATTTTTGGCGACAGGATCAAATATGCTGGTCCTGACTGCGGACTTGGTTCATGGCCATCCCAGGAATTAGCATCCAATCTTTTGAAAAACACAGGCGCAGGTATAAAAGAATTCCAGAAGAATCAATAATCAGGGTAATGGTTTAATAGATGAGTGACAATAATTGAATTATGCGAGCAAAACAACGGGTAAATAATAAAAAAGGCGCAAAATACGAACCCGGCATTAAATGCACGGGAGCAAAAACGGTAACAGTAAAACCGGCCGGTTACCCCTTGAAAGGAATGTTCCATGAATATCCGGAAACCTCGGAGCTTGATGTTTTTGAGTTCTATGCAAGAGAGCAGTGGAATGGATTCATAATAAAAAAAGGAGACTTCCTGTTTGACAGGAGAATGTTCCCTGATTTTGCTTTTAAAGTTATTGAAGTTGAACCTGATAACTCTGAGATAGGGGAAAATACAAAATTCACAGTTGAAGATTATGAGACTGATTTCTTCGTTCCTGAAATTAAAAAAGAAGTCACATTCAAGAATATCATAGGGCAGGAGAAAGCAAAACAGAAATGTAAGCTTATCGAGAGTTTTCTTACAAACCCTGAGAAATTCGGGACATGGGTGCCCAGGAATATTTTGTTCCACGGACCTGCAGGAACAGGAAAAACCATGATGGCAAAGGCACTTGCCAATGCGACTGATGTTACTTTCCTGCCAGTTCGCGCCACAAAACTTATTGGAGAATACGTTGGCGACGGGGCGCGACAAATTCACCAGTTGTATGAAAAAGCTGACGAGATGTCGCCGTGCATTATATTCATCGATGAATTTGATGCTATAGCCCTCAACAGGAATTACCAGGAGATCCGCGGTGATGTATCAGAAATAGTCAATTCGCTCCTTACTGAATTAGATGGAATAGACGAGCATGAAGGGATATGCACCATTGCAGCGACAAATATGCTCCATACGCTTGATTCCGCGATACGCAGCCGTTTTGAAGAGGAAATTGAATTTTCCCTGCCAACAATTGAGGAAAGGGTTGAAATATTGAAATTTTATACTGCAACTTTCCCGAAGAAACTGGCAAAGGATGTCGATATCGAGGCTCTCGCAAAACTCACACCAGGTTTCTCCGGAAGAGATCTTGTCGAAAAGTTGCTAAAGAACGCATTGCATAAAGCCATCCTTAAAGGCGGCAAAGTAAAGATGGCACATTTTGAGGCCGCGCTTTCCGAATCGCTTTGCAAGAGATCAGAACCGCCAAGAGGTATGTTCGCATAATGGCGATAAAAAGCGTAAGTTCCTTGATGGGGAACATAAAAGAAACCTACGATAAGAGCAAAAATAAATCCGTATGGCGTGTATTGAGCGGCATTAACCATGAATATAATGATACATTCATTGCCGGCGATAAAAAGTTATGGCAGATAAAATCGGAAGAGGTAAGCCCGGGAGAATCTGTAGCTGTTGGCATGAAAGTGTCAAAATTTGATGAAGATCTTGAAAAGATAATGAAAAACGGATCTCCTGTGCCTTTCGGGACTGTTACTCCAATTGATAGGAAAATTTCAGTTATAATGGCAGGGATGCAGAATTTTTCATCAGATTCATCCAACCTTTTGTGCAAGGAACATCTTTCAAGCAAACAGGCCCAGCTTGAGCAGAAACTCAGGCAGCAGGTTGATATTATGACTGAGGATGCATCTTTTAGAAGGAAGTATAAGGAACATAAGGACAGGCTCAGAAGGGCATACTTGTGAAGTTCCCATAAAGAATAAGTAGTTTAGTTACGATTTAGGGTTCAGTCCCGTAGGGTAGTGGTCAATCCTTCTGGCCTTTGGAGCCGGAGACGACGGTTCGAATCCGCCCGGGACTATACACATTATGTATATAATCCCCCGTGAAAATATATGGGGTATGAGCAATCCAGATGATATGTATATGCACTATGATATGTCTCATTTGTCTTCGGGAAGAGAGGAGATATCGATGCCGTTTGCTTTTAGGATAAGGATGGTTCGATTGTTGCTAATTGGGGTATGATGTCAGTATGGTTTTTTGGTTATAAAAAGAGAGCATAGGTGTGGTTACCCAAAATCGCAGCTTTCATGAAATCACCAGGCGGCGCGTCCCCATGTCATCAAAAGCCGCGCCGGGGAATCAGCAGAGTCGATGCGCGCCGAGATTTCAGAGAAAAAAGATTTTTAGCGATTTGAAATGGTTTAATATGGAAGTGTGTCCACTTAATGTTAGTACACTTCATTATGTGTTCCTAAATCTATCAGCAAGACCTTCTTTTTTTCTTTATCCACGAATCTAAATATCAACCTTTGTTCATAATTTATTCGCATTGCCCAGGATCCTTTTAGGATGCCGCTTAAGCTATGTGTTTTCAATGATGGATGAAAAGGATCAATCACAAATAATTCCATTTTATTCCTGAATTGCTCCATTAAATCAGGATGTTTCTGGCTCCACTTTTTAAATAATCTTTTAAACTTTTCATCCCATATAAGTTCAATCATTCAGGTCTTTCCATAGCTCATTAAGCTTCCCGCTCTTTACATTTCCCTCTTTGTAAGCCTTCAATGCTTCTTTTACCCGTTTAGATATTTCGATCCTTCTTAACTCAATTTGTCTTTTAGAAAGAATATTTAATAGATACTCCCGATCATCAAATTCTAAATGTTCTGTTTCTTCGAGAACTTTATCAAGAGTAACCATTTTGTTCATCATTTTATCATGGTATTTCTTGTGTGCCTTACTATTTAAATAAATCCATTTCAAAGCAGGTCCATTTCATTACGCGCCGGAAATCAAGAGAGTCGATGAGCGCCGAGGTTTCTGTCACAAAAATGCAACCTGAGAATTCTACAGAATTTTAACATCGGAAAGCTTTTAAGTCATTCTACTAAAATCAATAGTATGAAAGATGCTTTAGAATATTTCAGAGTAAACCTTGCAGAAATGATTTCTAAATATGAAGGGGAGTATGTTGCCATAATTGAAGACAAAATAATATCTCATGGTAAAGATGTAAAGAAAGTCTATCAAGAAGCAAAAGATAAATTCCCTAAAAAAATTGTTTTCTTAGGTCAGGTTCCGGGAAAGGAGGCTTTGATCCTTTGAAAAAATGTTTCAAGTTCGCAAAGGAAAATTCGTCGAGCCTTGGCATTGTTTATAGACCAATAGCGAAGGTAGGATTGAAAGATGCTACAGGAGAGCCTTTCGAACTCAGCATGTTTGTTGATTCCGGAGCCGATATAACGATCCTTTCGAAAAGAATAGGTGATATAATGGGCTTGGACGTTGAACAGGGGGAAGCGAAGGTTTTCCGGGGAATAGCAGGAGAAATAATCGCTTATGTGCATAAAATACCTTTAACGATGAACGGAAGGGAAGTTGGAACAAGAGTAGCTTTTGCATTGTCTGAAGTACCAAACTTACTGGGCAGGCTTGATATCTTTAAAAATTTTGAGATAAATTTCAGAAAAGAAGAGGATTTTTGCTTTAGCGATTGACCTTTTATTTCAAACATAAAATCCCATTTTTGCGCAAATATTTCATAGAAAATGTACTTCTGCTTTGCGCCCTTGTGAAAAGTGCCATAAATATATTACTTTTATAATATTATATTCCTGGCGCCAACATGCTCCGAAGCAACCGACATGAATTCAAAACCAGAGCAACAGTCCATTTTGAACTGATAACAGGATTCACGGGATTCGAACCGCAGCTTTCATGAAATCACCAGGCTGCGCGTCCCCATGTCATCAAAAGCCGCCCCGGGGTTATGTCCGCTGTGACGCGTCGGAAATCAAGCGAGTCGATGCGCGCCGAGGTTTCAGCGAAAATAAAGAGCTCTGGCGATTTGAAACTACTAAGAATACAACAGTATCGACCGGTGTCATGCTCCCGAAGCAACCGACATGAATCAAAACTGTAACAAGAGTTTATTTTGACAAGATAACATTGATTGAATTCGAACCGCTGCTCTCAAGAAATCCCAAGGGCGGCGCGCCCCATGTCCTCACAGCCACCCTCTGCATTGTAACACGCTGGAAATAGAAAAACGTGGAAACAACAGATTAAGCTTAGATTAAATCAGTACAGTGAACTTTCAAAATGCCCTCCTCATTGTCAAAGGCGATATCAAAGGAGTTTCCTGAATGAAAAAAGGGGGAGTAGTTTATTATATAGAAATGGAATGCAAAAAATATGTAATGCATAGATGACTTATTCCAATATACATAATACCTAATAGTTTGTAATAACAAGTTCTTGAACTTTGTATCTCTTTCCATCTGCCCTTATAAATCGTATTACATCAAGTTCATGTAAAATGAATTTGCCCTCATACAGAGATCTAATAAAAGGAATATCTGCATTTGAAATCATGAGATTGCATCCATTTTTATCTAATATATTGGCTAAGGAAGCTAATTCAGCATGATCATTTTTATCAAAGCCTTCCATTGTATAATTTGTGAAATAAGAAGTTCCATTCAGAGGAGGATATGGCGGGTCAAAATAGACAAAATCTCCTTTTTCTGCATATTTGATTATATCTTTGTAATCCCGATGGACAACGTCTGCTTTTGACAATGCATTAGATAAATTTACCAAACCATCTCTTGTAGGCAAAGATGGATGTTCTTTATAACCATAAGGGACATTAAATTGACCCTTTTTATTTACTCTCCAAATTCCATTAAAACATGTTTTATTCAAATAAATAAAAAGAGCAGCTTTAACAATTGAGGGGGAAGAGTCATTATATTTATCTCTCATCTTATAATAATAGTCTTTACAGTTATTCGATAAATGTTGTTTAAGATATTTTGCAATTAATTTTGGATGTTCTTGAACTGCTTTATAACATTCAATTAAATTTTTATTATTATCAGATAAAGTTGCATTTATAGGATTTAAACGAAAAAATAGACTTCCAGCTCCTAGGAAGGGTTCATAATATCTATTACCATTTGTAAAATTTGGAGGTAAGTGTTCTTCTAAAAAATTGGCTACCCGTGTTTTTCCTCCTGCCCAACGTAGGAATGGTTTAATGTCCTGAATTGAATTCATTTATGTTTTTTCCTCTTAGTCAACTTAAATTTCTAATTTGGGCATCAATTCATTATAGATTTTAATAACGTATTCAAGTTGCTCATCAGTGACACCGCCTTTTGGAGGATGATCAACTTTATTTCTAATGCTATTTACCTTTGTATACCAATCCAATCTTTTTTTCTTGCTTTCTGAAGGTTTAGCATCAATAGTATAAGTTTCTCCAAAAATATCCCAATTATCTTCTATTATCTCCTTTAAATTTATTAAATAAATATATTTTTCAAAATATTTATATTCCCCTTCTTGTGTAGCGTGCGCCATTGCACTAGTCTTTATTGTGTCTTTTACACCGTGATGCCACCATTGAGAATAATCATCTCCATATTTCAATTTCAATGAACTAACAACGTGTTTCTGAATCATTAACTCAATTTTTAATAGATACTCATAGGCTTCGGTGTTAGTTGACGTGTCAACCTGTTTTAAATATTCCTGAAAACCAGATGGCTCAAAATTGGGAAATACTTCATTTATCTTTCTGAATAATGCGAAAGTGCTTGACTTATATCCACCTTCTCCGTATTGTTCTCTAAATTCTTTAAGTGTTTTAGGAGAGGCTTCGGCTAAATGTGTAATTATTGGAGATACATATTTTTCAATCTTATTTAACAATTCGTTTGTATTTATTTTTCTAACCTCAATATGGTCTTTATTTTCTAAATGATCTAAAATCGCTTTCAAAACTCTAAGAGTTGAAATAATTCCCTGATTCGTACAGATATATCCCCCCTCTTCACTTCCAAAATCCCATTGTTTTCTAACTTTTTCATTATTTAAATAAATTGAATAATATCCGGAGATAATATCTCTGGCTTTTATTAATGATGAATCTAAATCTTCTTGAAATAAAGGGCCTGGGGTTATATCTTTTGCCTTATTGGAATGAATAGACCCTAGCATTCGAGATTTATTCATTTCCGTTGTAATTGCCGTCAATGTTAAACTTCTAGTCTTAGTCTTATGGCCTTCAATATTAATTATTCTATCTCTAAGAGGTGATTTTGGCCAGTCATTTAATTCTTTAATAAGTCGAGATGTTAAAGCTAATAATCTATCCTTTGGATTTGTTGAATTCCAATGTATCGTTGAATATAAGTCACTTAGTAGATTTTTTGGGACCTTTACCTGTTCCCCATTAATGTCAACAAATAATTTTGCTTGCACATCAGAATCTAAATTTTCGAAAGCTATCACAGGAAGTGTGGCAGTCTGTGCCTCTTGTAAGTTAGAATAAGCAAATAATCTATGCTGCCCATCTATAATCCATGCTGTTTTGAATTTATTTGGTAAATATAGAGTCCCAAGTATTGCATTTTTTCCCGCCATTCCAGCAGCTTGATCAAACCTTATGGGCCTATCTGCCTCAATGTTAATCACAATACTTGTGGGAAAAATTCCTTTATTTTGTATGTATTCTGCTATCTTATTTAATCGACTCTTTTTTGCCATCCTCTGATAGGTATCGATATCCTCTTCGTTGGTTTTTGCCCTATGAGCAATATATGCAATTTTTAGTAATTTTTCGGGTTCAATAACAAAAGAGTAAAAATCAGTATTACCCATCTTCCCTTTTAGGGCTGGAACAGGTTCAATTAATTCTGGAATATCTCTACCTGGAAACATATCTGCAAGAAACTGATACTTTGATGAACGACCGAAGTGAGTTGAAAGATTTGAATAATAGTTTATCATTGATTCATCAATTACTTTGATATTTGCTGATTTTGCACGTTCTCTATCATTTTCACTAATATCAATATTTTTGAGTGCAATAATCCAAATAATTTTAAATTTATTATTATTTCCTAAATTTTTATAATGTGAAAAAATTGATAGATTTATTTCATGATGTATACCCGCTAATTGGTCAATATCTTTATCTAAAGATCGTTTAGTGTGAGGTTTTTCAGCCGCTTTGCATTCTACAACACAAATACATTGATCATCTCTAGCGAATACATCAATTTGTTTACTGAGATTCGACCCTTTTCTCAGGATTGAAAAATTATGATCTTTATTCATCTCGTCGAATCCCATTTTATAAAGAATACACCAAACTTCATCTTCAAAAACTGAGGCAAAATCTTTTAATTTTCGTAATTTTAAAAATTCTTTATTTTTGCTATTTATTTTTTCCCAACCATCTGCGATATAAGGTTCAAGATCCTGCTTTACAATTTTTTTATAAATATATTTAACATTATTTTTTTTATATGTTTGCTCCAGATCTTTTCTTGATACAAGTCCTTCCATAACCATTTCATCGTCGCTCATAACCTCATCTTGAAATCTTCTTCAGCTTCAGTCCTTTTTACTTAATGAGCATAGTTATTATATAATTCTGTTGTTACCCCCCACCTTCACCCCCGAAACCACCACCATCTTTCGCTTCCCCGACCGCGGTGACTTGGCGACGCACGTTGGCAATTACAGGGGCAACCGGTCGCCCTACATCCCCCGAAACCTCATTCTTCGTTATACGGCGCCCGGTGAGTTCATGTTAAACCCCGCCAGCGGCGGCGCATCCGCCGGGGTCTGGGGTAACAACCCCAGCGCCGTTAAAATAATGTTGACCGAAAGTGTTGATAGTACGCTTATCTGCGGTTTCTTTTTTGAAATATCATCCTGATAAGAAAATAATATCAGGCAAAAATATTATAGCCAAATGAATTGATATATAATTGGGCAAAATATCATGGTAAACGTTACAAGAAAAGAATTGATCTTACGCGAAATCGAGCAGGTTCCGGATGATATATTTGAGGAGATACTCGATTTTATCCGTTTTCTTCGAATAAAATCACGGAAAGAGAGTATGGAAACTGCAATAGCAAGCGAATCCTCACTGAGAAAAGAATGGCTTCGCCCGGAAGAAGATGAAGCATGGCAAGATTTGTAAAAGGAGATGTAGTTGTCCTTCCGTTTCCGTTTTCGGACTTTTCACTGTCTAAGAGACGTCCGGCGCTGGTAATTGCAGAGCTGAAGGGTGACGATGTGATCTTATGCTTGATAACCAGTCAAAAAGTTAAAGACGAAAATGCTATCCCTTTAGATGAGAACGATTTCGAGCAAGGCAGTCTTAAAAAAAGTAGTCATATAAGACCTAACCGAATATTTACGGTCGATAGCAATATAATCTTTTATTCAGCAGGTCACCTTAAAAAGAAAAGAATCGATGATGTTATTGAAAAAGTCATTGAAATCCTGCGGCATTGAAATCAATAACTCAGGATATTGATCACAAGAGTCTTTATCTAATTAGCCCCCTTCATTCCCGAAACCTCATTTTGCGCTACACTGCGCCCAAGGATTTGGTTCTTGATCAGATGGCTGGCTCGGGCACAACGCTTGTGGAATGCAAGCTTCTGGGGCGGCGCGCCGTGGGTGGGGACATAAACCCGGATGCGATCATGGTGGCGCGAAACAGGCTGGATTTTTCTTATGCGCCCTGGATGCTGATTATCAGCGCCTGAGATAAAAACGTATGTCGGTGATGCGCGCTGCCTTGACCTTATAGGGAGTGAGACCATCGACCTCATCGCAACATATCCTCCTTATGCCAGCATCATCCCTTATTCTCATGACCGCGAGGGAGATTTATCAAGCGTGAATAACATTGCCGAATTCCAGGATGAAATGAGGAAAGTCGCAGTCGAGTATATGCGCCTCTTCAAACCAGGAAAGCACTGCGCCATCCTCATGGGTGATTCGCGACGCAACAAGCATTTCATTCCCATAACGCCCTGGGTTATGATGAGCTTTCTTGAGGCGGGGTTCATACTTCGCGAGGATATGATCAAGATGCAGTGGAAGATGAAAAGCATACGAGATAAATGGTTCGGGAAGAAATATGATTTTTACCTGATAGGGCATGAGCACCTGTATGTGTTCAGGAAACCGAATGATCAGGAGAGGACGGCGAAATTTAAGGAGAGTATGAAGTGATGGTAGGTGGCAGTATGACATACAATTAGAAAACTTTAGATAATATAAAATCTAAAGGGATAGATATGACTGTTATACACATAAAAGACGATACAAAAGAGCTTTTAATGAAATTTATGGCAGAAATTCGACAGAAAGAGAAAAAAAGAGTCTCCTACGATGAGACCATTAAATATTTACTTGAAGGGGGTAAACGAAAAAATAAAAAAAAGTTATTACCTCTTTTTGGATGCATTGAGAAAGGACAGGCTTATAAAGATCTAGAGGAGTTGAGATTACTGGATGAAAAAAGATTTGAGCGCTTATCCAGGAGTCGTAGTTGATACAGGCGTCTGGATAGAATATTTTTTAGAAACAACTCTCGGTCGAAAATTTAAAGAAAAAATAGTTGAAAGCCGAATTTCGATATACATAAGTGAAACGGTTGTTTCTGAGATATTTTATGTTTTTTGCAGGCAGAAAGGTTTTCAAGAAGCAAAAAAGAAGATTAATATGGTTTTAGACGGGGCTGAAGTTATCGAGGGTAGAGAGATTCAAATGATCGCTGGAAAATATAAGTGTGAACGTGCAATTTCACTTTCAGATTGTTTCACAATGGCAGTTTCAAAAAGTATAGGCTCTCCAGCACTGTTTAAAGAGGAGGAGGAAATACTTCTGGAAATCAATAAAAAAGCCTTTGATGTTGAGCTCTTTTTCTTAGAAAATATCTGAACTCGCCCCCTCCACCTTCACCCCCGAAACCTCATTCTTCGATATACGGCGCCCGGTGAGCAGGTTCTTGATCAGATGGCTTGATCGGGCACAACGCTTGTGGAATGCAAGCTTCTGGGGCGGCGCGCCGTAGGCGTGGACATCAATCCGGATGCTGTCATGGTGGCGCGAAACAGGCTGGACTTTTCTTATTCGACCCTGGATGCTGATTATGTGGCGCCTGAGATAAAAACGTATGTCGGGGATGCGCGTTCACTCGACCTTATCGGGAGCGAGACAATTGACCTCATCGCAACCCATCCTCCTTATGCCAGCATCATCCCTTATTCCCATAATCGCGAGGGAGATTTATCAAGCGTTCATAACATTGCCGAATTCCAGGATGAAATGAGCCGGGTAGCGGTTGAGTGCATGCGCGTCCTCAAACCGGGAAAGCACTGTGCTATCCTCATGGGTGATTCGCGGCGCAACAAGCATTTCATTCCCATAACGCCGCGGGTGCTGATGAACTTCCTTGAGGCGGATTTTATTCTCAAGGAGGATATAATCAAGATGCAGTGGAAGATGAAAAGCACAAGAGAGAAATGGTTCGGGAAGAAATATGATTTTTACCTGATAGGGCATGAGCACCTGTATGTGTTCAGGAAACCGGATTCGGATGAGAGGACGGCGAAGTTCAGGGAGAGTATGAAGTGGTGGTAGGTGCTGCTTTTTTCTTTTTCCCCGAACATCCAGGAAACAACATCATTTAATTTGTAGAGTTTTTGAAATTGGCATAATCAGCATTAGTCGTAAGCAGTCTTTCGATGGTCGATCCAGTTAAGATAAACTACTTTTTCCGTTTCATCAGGTGTGAAAATAAGACGATATTTACTTGATATCCTGGTTGATTTCTTGCCATGCAGTTCGCCCGAAAGCCAGCCCCCTAGATGCAAAGGGTCCTCCCGCAATCGCTTGAGCTTCTTATCAAGTTCCGTGAGAGCTTCTTTATTTTTTCTGATAGATCTGAGAGATTCAAGAAAGGTGTCTGTCCTTTTGACTGTCCAAGTCATGTTCACAGCTCGCTGAGTAGCTCCTCAACAGAAGACACTTCCTTAAACCGTCCTTCTTTAATATCAAGGTCGCTTTTTCGTATTGCTTCCATCGTTTTGGGATTACTGAGAATTTCAACTGAGTCGAAGAGAGCTTCTAAATCTTCTTTTGTTACCATTTTTCTCTCTATCGTCTTCAGCTCATCATATACATCTTCAATTGTAATCGATCCAGCCATATTTTAAATTTGATTTATATCCTTATAATGGTTGCCAAAGAAAAGTAGGGGTTGCTAGAATTCGCCCCCTCCACCTTCACCCCTGAAACAACCACCGTCTTTCGCTTCCCCGATAGTGGCGACCGGGCGAAGCATGTCGGAAATTACAGGGACATCTTGTTCGCCATACATCCCGTGAAACCTCATTTTGCGCTACACTGTGCCCAGAGAACTTCTCATTGACCAGATAATGGGGTCAGGCACAACGCTTGTAGAATGCAAACTTCTTGGACGGCGCGCCGTGGGGTGGATATTAATACAGGTGATGGGGAAAGGTCACTGAAGTTCAGGGAGAATGAAATGGTGGTCAGGTTTAAATATTCCAAACACATAATATTCAGGGATTAAAGAAAATGGCAGCAACACATGAAAGCATTTACAGGGAACTGAAGCTTTTGAGAACCGAAATAAAAGATTTAAAGAGCTTATTGGTTCCTGAAGTCAAACCAGAGAAAGATGAGCTAATAGCTATCGTAGAAGGGGAAAAAGAATTCAAAGCTGGTAATTATACGGATTGGCGTGCGATAAAAGCAAGAAAGAACTTGAATGTTTAACGTTGTTTTGACGAAAAAAGCTGAAAAAAGCTTTTTGCATCTTCCAGAAGAAGTTCAAAATAGTTGTGGTGACATATTTGATGAACTTCAATTTTCATTTGCTCCAATCAAGCATGACATTATAAAAATGAAAGGTCATAATAATATTTACAGAATACGTGTCGGTGACTGGCGTATTATATATAAAGTTGATAAAAAAATTAAGCAGGTAATCGTATTTGATATTTTACCCAGGAAAATTGCTTACAGAAATTTTTGAATACCGCGCAATCTCATTTTACGCTACACGGCGCGCTTTGGGTATGGACATAAATCCTGAGGCGGTCATGGTGGCGCGAAACAGGCTGGACTTTTCTTATGCGACCCTGGATGCTGATAATGTGGCGCCGGAGATAAAGGCTTATGTCGGAGATGCATGTTCACTTGACCTTATCAGGGGTGAGACCATCGCCCCTCTAATATCCTCGCCATCACCTTCTCAAAAGGAAGCAGCAAGGAACATGCGCGAGAGATCGAGAAACTCCTTCAGGAAAAGGAGGTGATTGTCAAGACATTTCACTCGTTCTGCACCGAGCTTATCAAGGATCATGCTGACAGATGCAAAGTTCCCGTCGACTTCAAGATATTAGAGGCTTAATCAAATCATAGTGATATATATTACAATATTATACTATAAATGATGTTGTGATATCGGTTTCTGGACAGCAATATTAAAAACAGTACGTTGTAAATATAGTGAGTATTGGCGTCCTGATCATGTTATTGATGATTTCAAAAAATAAATTCATGAAATCATGATAGAGTCGAAAAAAAAAAGAAAACACCCTAAATATCTTTATTTTGGTTCTCTAGTTTTGCACTTTGAAATGCAATTTCATGTACTCCGTTGAACTGGCTTCTCCTTTCAACCCTTGTATATTTTGATGCTCGCCTTGCCAGACCGCTCCAGAACAAGTCCATATTATTCACCTCGATCGGAAGATGAACATATCAATATATATTCATGATCCAAGAGCGGAGTGAAACTAATCATGACATTTTAAAAAGAAAGATCAATTTGCTTCAACATATTCCCTCACCCTGTTACATCATCATTCCGGGTGGCATACCGCCCATCCCACCCATACCAGCCATTCCTTGCTGGCCTGCTTCCCCGCCGCCTGATGCAGCAAGGACATCGTCAATCCTCAAGATCATTATTGCTGTCTCAGTTGCTGAGTTTATAGCCTGTGTCTTTACACGCAGGGGTTCGATAACACCGTTCTTCCACATATCCTCGGTGTTACCTGTAAATACATTAAGGCCGACATCCTTATTTCCTTTCTCATGCTGGCTTCTAAGCTCCACAAGTTTATCAATGGGGTCAAGCCCTGCATTTTCCGCAAGTGTTTTCGGGATCACTTCAAGAGCCTCGGCAAACTTCATGACTGCAAGCTGCTCTCGTCCTGTGAGCGTTGAACCGTATTCTTTTAACCTCAACGCAAGCTCAATTTCCGGAGAACCTGCACCTGCGACCAGTTTTTCATCTTCGATCGCAACACCAACTGCTCTTAGTGCATCCTCAAGAGCTCGCTCGGTACTTTCCACTACATGTTCTGTGCCGCCCCGGATCAGGATAGATACAGCTTTTGGATTCACGCATTCCGTGATATAAAGCATCTTATCTTCGCCATGTCCTTTCAGCTCTACAAGCCCGGCATTGCCGATATCGGATGCTTCAAAATCATCAAGGCTTGTAATAAGATTTGCACCAATTGCCCTTGCAACTTTATCAATGTCCTTTTTCTCTACACGTTCAACTGCAAGAATGTTTGCTTTTGCCAGGAAATACTGAGCCAACTCCTCGATTCCGAGCTGGCACAGGACTACATTTGCCCCCGTAGCTGCTATCCTGTTGACTATGTCATGAACGATCTGCTCTTCCTGATCCAGGTATTGTGTTAGTTCACCTGGTGTTGAAATACTGATTTGCGCTTCAAGTTCCATTTTGCTGAATTCAATGGGTCTTGTTATAAGGGCTATCTTTGCATCAACGATCCTGTTTGGCATATTGTTACTTGCTTTATTCTTATCAAGGACAATACCCTTGATCAGCTCACACTCATCTATGCTTTGACCGACTTTTTTCTCTATCTTGATATTATCAATGTCGACTACTTTCTTCCCATCCTCTTCATCCACAATGGATTTGATTGCGGTAACGACTATTTCTGCAAGTTTTTCTTTTACCCCTTCTGCTCCTTTCCCGGTCATCGCCGTTCGTGCGATGTTGAGGAGCGCTTCATCATCATTTTCGGAAATCGTATGAGTGATGTCATTTAAGAGCTCAATTGCTTTATCTGCTGCAGCCCTGTAGCCAGAAGCAATTATTGTGGGATGGACGTCCTGTTCGATTAATTCCCCCGCGCCCATGAGCAATTCCCCGGTAAGGACTGCTGCGGTCGTAGTGCCATCCCCAACTTCATCATCCTGGGTTTTTGCCACTTCAACAATCATTTTTGCTGCAGGATGCTCTATTTCCATTTCCCTGAGAATGGTAACTCCGTCATTTGTTATGATAACATCTCCGCTTCCGCTTACGAGCATCTTGTCCATGCCCTTTGGGCCAAGCGTGGTTCTTACGGCATCTGCTACCGCTTTTGCCGCCATAATATTATTATTGCGGGCTTCTTTTCCGCGTGTTCTCTCAGTCCCTTCCCTTAAAATGATAATGGGCTGTCCGCCAAGTTGTGCTGCCATAGATAATTATCCTCCTGTTATTATGTTTTATTCAGATCTCCCGATGAATTAAATATTTATTCAAATATCGGGATATGATTTTTGCAAAACAATGTTTGAGGTTCTATATAAAAATTGCGTTCAGAATGAGCCCATCCATTAATTAATCCCTCCCATTCCATCATTGTTTTGCACCTTCACGAATAGATTGCACCATGCTTTGTTGTTGAAATAAGCCGTAATGTTATGGTCACAAGCGATAAGGATAGCCCCTTTTAATTTATTCTCTTGCTTCTTGTAATAGCATTTACTTCTTCTAACTTCAATATTTCCAAATGGTCTCTCTGCAATGCCTTTTATCCCCCTCCCAAATCTTACCACTCTGCGAACTTCTGTAAGGTTCCTTTTTCTCTAAATCCCATAGAAGCAAGGATGCCAATTAAAAGGACAGCCAGAGAACAGGTTTTTTTGACGGAACGACTCGTATATTTATGCA
>CAJPFJ010000010.1 GCA_905339155.1 Methanosarcinales archaeon | reverse complement strand
GTTAATCCCATCCCCTACCATCGCTACTTTCCAGCCTTCGGCCTGGAGTTTCTTTATTTCAGAAGCCTTATCCTCAGGAAGGACTTCTGACAATACCCTGTCGATCCCTACCTGTTTTGCGATAGCTTCTGCTGTCCTTTTGTTATCTCCCGTTATCATTGCAACCGAAAAGCCCATTTTATCTCCGTGGGTTCAAAGGGTTGAGAATACCCGAATGAATCAGACCCTTTGCATATGTATTTTTTTTAGACCGATTAACTATATATTCATTCATATCTTTCATAATCCTGTTGATATTGTTCACCTACTATGGCGCACAAGGTCGAAACGACTTAAACGTAACATCCTATTTCTGTCTTTCGTAAAGCCGAACTGGATAAGGGATGTGACATAGTACGGCGGGTATCGCCGGAATTCAAGCTTGTCTGAGAATCCATTAGGTATTCTATGAAGCAGGAAGCCCCTTGTGAAAGCAAGGGGTAGTTCACATGTTACCAATAATTTGCGTTTGGCCGTTTGATATCAAAATTGGAAAAAGCCTTTATACAATAAAACGATATTTAGGCTTGATAACCATGATAAATGCGAGGGATCGTCTTTTACACCATTGAATCGGTAAGGAACAAGAAAATAAGCATTTTTGATACTACGCTGCGTGACGGGGAACAGACCCCTGGGGTATCGCTTACATTTGATGAAAAACTTCTCATAGCCCGGCAGCTTGATAAACTCTGTGTGGATATCATTGAGGCGGGTTTCCCAATGTCATCGGAGGGAGAAAAAGCATCAGTCAAGAAAATTGTGGATGCCGGGCTGGACCTCCAGGTATGCGGGCTGGCAAGGGTCATAAAATCCGATCTTGATACATGCCTTGACTGTGGCGTAGATATGGTACATACTTTTGTTTCTACTTCTGATGTCCAGAGGATATCTACTATCAAGAAAAGCAGGGACGAAGTTTACAGGATGGCGATTGATGCAGTGGAATATATAAAAGACCACGGCGCTAAATGCATGTTCTCAGCCATGGATGCCACCCGTACTGACATTGATTATTTGATCAATATTTATAAAGGCGTGGAGTCTGCGCATTGCGACATAATTAATGTGCCCGATACTGTGGGCGTGATCGTGCCATCTGCCATGCATAAATTGATAGGTGAAATCGCAAAGAATGTCAAAATCCCTATCGATGTGCACTGTCATAACGATTTCGGGCTTGCAGTTGCAAACAGTCTCGCAGCTGTGGAAGCAGGAGCAAGCCAGGTTCAGGTCACGATCAATGGTCTTGGTGAGCGTGCAGGAAATGCAGACCTTGCTGAGACTGTAATGGGATTGCATTCACTGTATGGCGCAAAGACCAATATCAAAACCCGTTATATCGTGGAAACATCACATCTTGTGGAAAGACTGACCGAGGTGAGAATGCCTCCGACCATGCCTATTGTCGGGGACAATGCTTTTGCCCATGAATCGGGCATACATACTCATGGGGTTCTTGTACGTACAGATACCTTTGAGCCTGGTGTCATGACCCCGGAAATGGTAGGGCACAAAAGGCGGATCGTACTCGGAAAGCATGCAGGAAAACATGCTGTAAAACAATCGCTTGAATTTGCCGGACTGCATCCTGATGATGAGCAATTGAATGAGATAATGAAACGTATAAAGGATATTGGCGATAAGGGCAAACGAGTTACAGATGCTGATCTCTATTCAATTACAGAATCCATAATGGGTAATATATCCAAGGATGAGCAGGCTATCGTACTTAAAGAAGTGTCAGTAATGACAGGGAACATTATAACGCCCACTGCAACCGTAAAGGCTATCGTGAACGGCCAGGAGCGTCTTGGCGCCCATATCGGCGTCGGGCCTGTGGATGCGGCGCTAAATACAGTAACAAGCATCCTTGGAGAGTATAAATTCAAATTACGGGATTTCAGGATAGAAGCCATTTCAGGCGGTTCTGACGCACTTGCTGAAGTTCTCATTGGTGTTGAGGATGAAAAAGGCAGGATCGTTTCAGCACGCTCGACGAATGAGGATATTGTAATGGCATCTGTTGAAGCACTCGTGGCTGCAATCAACCAGTTGATGAGAAAGAGATGATATCAAAAATTATAAATTGATTGTAAACCATCGAAATCCAAAAGTTTACAATCATGCTTCAAAACATCAGGTCAAAAATCAAAAACTGTGACCCTATCAATTCTTCAGATGCCATAGAGCTTATGAGCTATAATGGTCACGAATGCCTTGAACTTTTTGCACTTGCCAGCAGCGTTCGTTCAAAACTCGGGGACAGGATAGACCTGTGTTCAATTGTAAATGCAAAATGCGGGTTATGCCCTGAGGATTGTAAATTCTGCGCCCAATCTGTCCATAATGATTCCAGTGTCACTCCACATCCATTGATGGACGAGGAAGAGATCATGAATATGGCTCTTATGATGCAGGAAGAAGGCGCCACACGGTTCTGTATTGTCATGAGTGGAAAAAAGGTTGACAATGAGGATTTTGGAAGTATCTTGTATTCTATAAGAAGGATAAAGAAAGAAACCTCACTATCAGTTTGTGTTTCCCCTGGGATGCTCACGAAAGAAAACGCTTTTCTACTAAAAAAAGCGGGCGTAACAAGAATACATCATAATCTGGAAACCTCTGAAGGATTTTTTAAGAATGTATGTTCCACGCATTCTTATGAAGAAAAGAAAAAAACAATACAGGTTGCAAGATCCGTTGGTCTTGAGGTTTGCTGCGGTGGGATCATAGGAATGGGAGAATCAGTACATGACCGGATCGAACTTGCTTTTACTCTCAGGGAACTCGATGTAGATGCTGTTCCGATCAATATATTGAATCCAATTAAAGGCACACCTTTTGAGGATCTGGTGCCAATAAGCCCCATGGATGCGCTAAAAACGATAGCGGTATTTCGCCTTATACTCCCTGAAAAAAATATAAGAGTAGCCGGAGGCCGTGAAAAGAACCTGCGTGACCTGCAATGCCTCTCGCTCCTTGCCGGTGCCAATGGATTATTGCTGGGTAATTATCTCACTACTCCTGGCCGACTCCCCAGGGAAGATATCCAGATGATCAAAGATCTGGGACTTGTTCCGGGAGGAGTGCATGTATAGCGTGCGGATGAGGGCTACAAAGGATGAAATGCACATATCGGGAGCAGAACGCCTCGTTGATGAAAAAGATGTGAAAAATGTTACACAGTCCATGATCGAAAGGGCGCGATCACATGACAGGGGAAAACCGGATAAAATAAACATATCAGTTGAAGAAATAAAAATCCCTATCAAAGAAATAACGTCTTTGCCTATCAATTTATTTAATGTAAATAGCGTTGAAGATGGAAAGAAAGCAGCCAGAAAAGTCCTCATACATATTGGAATACCTGATCCCTGCATAGAAAAAGCTTTCACTCTTCTTGAAAATGGCCCATCGGATGGAGAGAATATGAGAGGGGCTATGGTTATGAATTTCAAAGGCGAACGGCTTGAACCGGACAAAAGAAGGGGAATAAGGGCATCTCATATGGATATTACACCAGGCGCATCTCTTCAACTTGCAGATGCGCTTTCTGTAAAAGGAATGACCCTCCATTTTACTCATATTAAAGAAGCACTTGTGCTTGCTTCTAAAGTGGCATCTGTTAAAGGAACAATCGCAGAACTTTGCTGGTCAGACGATCCGTTCTATACTACGGGTTATGTAGCATCAAACAAACTTGGTTATGTGCGGATTCCGCATTTGAAAACAGAAGGAGATTATCATGGAGGGAGGGTGTTTTTTGTTGATAATGTGAATATCACTGATTACATTGAAGAAATAGAAAAAACACCGGTTCTGATTACTAAATTTGATGGTTTAGGTGAGATTTCTGATTTTAATAATATTCAGGAGAATAATACATGAAACAACAATTGATGCAGATACAAAAACAACGAAAAAAAGTTGCAAATATTGGCGTTCTGGGTGCAGGTGGCCTTGGAATGGCTGCTGTAAGAATGCTTGCAATGAAAAAAGAAATGAGGCTTACGGCTATTGCAGATAAGACAGGTTTTGTAATAGACCCTGATGGAATAGATCCATGTTCTCTTGAAAACAAGAAGCCAGGAGATCTTGGAATTAAAACCGGTGAGGCCGTGTGCGAGCTGATACGGAATTCTGATGAACTGGATGGCATTTTCATTGCTCTTCCGAACCTCTCAAATGATTTTATCCCAAATATTGTGTCGCAGTTTGCTGAATACGGCTACAATGGAGTAATGGTAGATGCCATGAAGCGCTCAGGAGCAGTCGAACTTATTTTTGACCTGAATGAAAAATTAAAAGATGCAGGGATCACATATGTCACAGGCGCTGGTGCCACACCCGGATTGCTTACATGCGCAGCGGCGCTTGCAGCGAATTCTTTTATGGAAGTGACCGGAGTAGATATTAATTTCGGAGTAGGAGTATCCAACTGGGAATCCTATCGTGCCACCATCCGCGAGGATATAGCCCATCTTGAAGGATTTGATCTTGATAAAGCAGCAAAAATGACGTGCATCCAGATCAAGGAAGAGCTTGATACAAGAAAAGGCATCCTGCATCTTCACAATATGGAGCACGCTGATGATGTAATTCTTGAAAGAGCGGGGATCGTATCGCGTGAGAAGGTTCATGTTGGGGGGGTTGTGGATACCAGAAATCCTGAAAAACCTACCAGCACTACAATGACTCTTACAGGAAGGACGTTCGATGGAGCAGTTTCAAGCCACAGGCTCATACTTGGAGATGAGACCACAATGGCTGCCAATGTTGTGGGTCCAGCCCTTGGATGGATGAAAGCAGGACTTGAATTCCATGAGCGAGGCATTTTTGGAGTGTTCGGGTCAGCCGAAATAATGCCAAGATTTGTACATTGAAGATGGACTGGCTGAATCAGGAGCTTGCGGATATAAGAAATAAAGGATTATACCGCAGGCTCAACACCATCCAGAGCGCGCAAACCCCAAGGATAATGAAAAATGGGCGAGAACTCATACTCTTATCCTCGAATAATTATCTTGGCCTGACAGATCATCCGAAAGTAAAAAAAGCTGCGACCAATGCAATAGCCGAATATGGCACAGGTGCAGGAGGCTCGCGGTTGACAAGTGGGAACACCGAACTGTTCGACCAGCTTGAGGAAAAAATCGCACAATTCAAAGACACTGAAGCGACCCTTGTATTCAGTACGGGTTACATGGCAAATACCGGGACGATCCCGGCAATGATGGATAAAGGCGATCTGATCCTCAGCGATGAGTTGAACCACGCAAGTATAATCGACGGATGCCGATTCAGCCATTCAGAAGTTAAAGTCTACCCTCACAGGGATGCATCATGCATAGAAAAAATATTGCAAAGTTCCAGGCATCAAAAAAAACTCATTGTCACAGACGGTATTTTCAGTATGGATGGCGATATGGCGCCGCTTCCCCAGATCAAAGAGATTGCCGAGAAACATGACGCTATGGTCATGGTGGATGATGCCCATGCCACAGGTGTTCTGGGAAAGCACAATAGGGGAACTGCGGATCATTTTAATTTGAACGTGGATATAAACATGGGGACCATGAGCAAAGCACTTGCAAGCATGGGCGGCTATGTTGCCGGAAGTTATGAATTGATAGATTATCTGCGCAACAGGGCACGATCGTTCATTTATTCAACAGCGCTATCGCCTCCGACAGCAGCGGCTGCCATGGCGGCTATTGATGTCATTGAAAAAGAGAATCCGGCAAAAAAATTGTGGAATAATGTCGACCTTTACAGGAAAGGTCTGGAAGATATGGGATTTTCAATCAATAGCAATACGCAGATCATACCACTTATGACCGGAGACTCCAGAAGAACGCTCGATTCTGCCGCTCTGCTTGAAAAGCAGGGAGTGTTTGCCCTGGGGATACGTCCTCCGACAGTTCCTGATGGAAAAGGAAGAATAAGGACATCTCTTATGGCAACTCATAGCAGAAAAGATATTGATGATGCTCTTTTTGCAATCGGAGTAATAAAGGAAAAATTCGGTTTGTAGTTGTGTGATTTATGTCAGGGATATTTATTACCGGGACAGATACTGATGTGGGAAAAACGGCAATATCTGCGGGACTTGCAGGAGCATTAAGACTTATGGGATATAGCGTTGGTGTGATGAAACCTGTGCAAAGCGGTGCCGCATTAAGGAATGGGAAACTTTATTCGCAGGATGCAGAATTGATGAAGATGGCTGCAGAGACTCAGGATGAAGATGAGTTGATATGCCAAATGCTATTGCGGGAAGCGCTTGCACCCGGGATCGCGGCGGAAATGGAAGGAAAATCAATTGATCTTGATCTTATTTTGTATTCTTATAGGGAGCTTGCGAGGCGGCATGATATTGTTATTGTGGAGGGTGCCGGAGGAATTGCCGTGCCTTTGAAAGACAGATTCCTCATCTCTGATCTCATATTGCTGATTGGCCTTCCGGTCATTATCGTGGCGCGACCCGGTCTTGGAACCATAAACCACACATTTCTTACTATTGAATATGCAAGAAAATGCGGGATACATGTGATCGGTGTGATAATTAACAACTACCTTGGAGGCCTGGCAGAGGAAACAAATCCAGGAATAATATCATCGCTTACAAGCATCCCGATACTTGGAATTATTCCAAAAGATCCAAGAATATGTACCGAATGTGGAGAACTTGGGGACATCGTATCGTTAGTACAATCCCACATTGATATAGAAGCAATAATTGGGATTACCCATTCAGCGCACTTGTCACCAAAATGAGTATGTGTAGCGGACTTTACTCTATTTTTAAAATAGTGGATCATGTTGTGTACTGGCTGCTCTCTCTTATCGTCATAAACAATAGTCGCGATGAATGGAGTACCACTATCAATATGCTCTTTCCATTTATTCTGGGCAACAAATCTATGAAGGGCTTCACGGACTACATTTGATTAATTTATACTTTTGTAAAAGTCTGAAAATTTACATTTTTATTTGTTATAAACATAACATTTAAATATAAGACAATTGTTCTGTGATATATGAAATGGATATTACTGATAATTAAATCAATAAATGTTTCATCCAGAGACAGGATGTTCATCTGGAGGAATATTAAGAATACTGGTGCAGTTTCATTATCTCATTCTGTTTATTTATTACAGGATTCGGAAGATAATAGAACCACAGCATCAAATATTGCCAGAATAGTGCATGAGAGAAACGGCGAAGTTTTACAATTTTTTGCGGATTCTTTTAATAAAGAACAGGAACAAAAATTGAATAAACTGATTGCGGAAGAAATTGTTGCAGAGATTAAGGAATTTTCTAACGAATGTGAAGACTTTATTGCAGATGTAATCAAAAGAATTTCAAATAAAAAATACAAGGTTTTTGAATTGGAAGAATTGAATGAAGACCTTCATAAGCTTGATAAGTGGAGAATAAAGCTGATTCAGAAGCATAAACTTGATTCAGATAAAATCGAAATTTTAAGTAATGAAATAAGAGAATGTAAAGAAAAATTAAATGAATTCGAAGAGAAAGTCCTCCAAAAAGGCGACATGATAGGTCAGTAGACAGTTTATGCTCTATGATGCTTTTTATCTGTCACTTGATTACCTTTTTACTATAATCCCAGTAATGGTGATAGGGATTGTAGCAGCCGAATTTTTGGTAGAGGTAGGCTGGATTCATAAAATAGGTTTTATAGTTTCACCAATGACCAGGTTTGCGCATCTGCGCGAGGAATGCAGCATAAGTTTTATCACTGCATTCGGCTCTCCGGCGGCCTCCAATTCAATGCTTAAGAAATTATATGATGATGGATTGGTTGATAGGAAAGAAGTGATAGTAGCCTCCCTTATAAATTCATTTCCATCCATAATAATGCACTGGAGAACCCTATTGCCTGTTTTTATACCTCTTCTTGGTATGGCAGGTATGATATATCTTGGAATACTGACGGCTGTCGGACTTTTAAGAACGTTCGTCACTCTATTGATCGGACATTTTTTACTGACCGAAAAACAATATATCCAGAATAATACTGTTCACCAGCGTGCTTCATTTTTAAATGCGTTTAGAATAAGTTTAAAAAAATCTAAAAAAACGATATTCAGGATTATCACTACGACTATCCCGGTCACAATACTTGTTTTTGCTTTGATCGACGCAGGATTTTTTGATGTACTGGCTGTTTTTTTAAAAGAGCATGCCGTTTTTGTACCTGTGCCGGGTGAAGCGCTTCCTATAATAGCTGCACAATTTACAGCCAACATTGCAGCTTATACCATTGCTGGAAACCTTTTATCAGCAGGTATTCTTAACACCAGAGAAATAGTAATATCCTTACTTGTTGGAAAGATTCTTTCAAGCATTGTAAGTATAAGAATCCTGATTCCGTATTATGTGGGAATATTCGGTTCAAAGCTCGGAACACAGATAATGGTGTACTCTGCAATACTAAGAGAAGGCATCCTGGTCGTTGCCACTGTTATTCTGGCGCTTTCCTGGTGATCCTTCACTTGCTTCAATCACCTGTTTTAACTACGCAGCGCATTCCAGCAATATCAAAAATCACTTTTTTCATAATGCATCTCGTTTTTTATTTGAACAGGTATTCTGCAAATTCTATTTGATTTCTACTATACACGCAGCGTCTATATCCTTTGTTATCTAAGATTTTTTTTTTTAATACTAAGGTTATCAAAAATACAATATTAGGATTACCGAAGCCTTTAATAACTACTATTGCATTATAAGACATTAGGTAAGCCTAATAAAGGTGAAATCATGTTTGAAACACTGACAATTACTTTAAGAGAAGGTATAGAAGCAGCACTTGTAATTGGTATAATTCTTGCATACCTTGGCAAGACCAATAAAGAGGCGCTGAAGAAATATGTATATGCCGGGATAATTGCGGCTGTAGTGGGAAGCATAGCAACCGCCATAGCAATCCAGATGGTTCTGGCAGAATGGAGTGAGTTTATGGAGGGCTTGATGTTCTTTATAGCTGCATTCTTCCTGGCTACAATGCTGATATGGATGCACCGTACTTCGAAACATATCAGGGAGGATGTAGAGGTGGGCATTGAAAGTGCCTTCGATAAATCGCAGGCGTTAGGAGTCCTGGCGCTTACATTCTTCATGATATACAGAGAAGGCGCAGAAATAGTATTGTTCCTCTCTGCAACGGCAAAAGAGGCAAGCGCTGCTACTGCGCTTGAGGGCGCCACAGGTCTGGCATTGGCTGTGCTATTTGGTTATCTGTTCATTAAAGGCAGCTTTAAGATTGACCTTGGAAAGTTCTTCAAGATAACAAGCGTTATGTTGGTCATAATAATCTTCCAATTGATAATCGGCGGTATCCATGAGTGGTCGGAAGTGGGAATTATAAACCTGAGCCAGACCGGAATGAGCATAATAGGTCCTCTGGTGAAGGAGTCTGCATCCATTCTATTCACAGGAATCATGCTTGGTTTCCTTGTGCTGTTATTTGTGATGGTACCGTGGAAGGAGGTTAACACTGAGGGTATTGAAGGCATTGAAAAAAGAAAAGCACTCGGTGCCATGCGTAAAGAGAGAAACAGGAAAATCACAGTGGGCATAGTAGCAGCATTTTTAATATTTGCTTTCGTGAGCTCCCAGATATCGGCGCTGCCGGCTGGAGTAGATCCAAAGCCTGAAAAAGTGAGCGCAGCAGGAGGCGTGATAAAGATCCCCACAGCAAGCGCATCTGACGGAAATTTGCATAAATACGTTTGTGATATGCAGCACGCTGCGGGTGAAGCCTGCCCGATGCATGGTAGTTCAGGCGAAGCAAATGTGAGGATTCTAGCAATGACAAAGAGCGATGGGAGCGCTGCCGTAGCTTATGATGCCTGCGCTCTGTGCGGCGCTGCAGGATATGTACAGGAAGGAGATGAATTGATATGCAAGAGATGCGGAGCGCCCATAAATCGTGATAGTCTGGAAATGGGGGGAGGATGCAATCCCATCCCTCTTAATTCGACACTTGAGGGTGAACAGATTGTGATAAAAACCGAGGATATCAAAGAAAAGGCCGACCTGTTCAAGAATTAAAGGAGTTAAAAATGAAAAAAACGATAATAATTGCTGCATTAATCTTAGCAGCAATCTTCTTATCTGGCTGCGTTACGCCAGAGGAAAAGCAAGTTGAACAAAAACAACCCGAAACAACGACCAAACCAAAAATAACCATAGCTATTCTGCCCACGCAGCAAGCTGAAGAAATAATGCCAAAAGCAAAGGAGCTTGAAAATTTCCTGGAATCAAGGGTAAATGCCGATATTGAGGTTTATGTACCCATGAGCTACTCTGCTGTTGTTGAATCTCTCAGATTCGGACATGCGCAGGTCGGCTTGATGAGTGCCTGGCCAATTGCTGCATCAGCAAAGTTGGCAGGAACCGATGTTGTGCTCTCTGAAGTAAGAGAGGTCATAATAGACGGTGAAAAGACAAACCATACCTATTATTATTCGTACTATGTTGTCATGAAAAATTCCAGCTACACAAAACTGGAAGATTTGAGAGGAAAAAGAGCCGTATATGCAAGCCTGACCTCCACTTCAGGCTATCTCTTCCCGGTTGCAAAGCTTGTTGAAAAAGGCTTAATATCAAAACCAGCCCAGGGAAAAGAAGCCGATCCAAAGGAATTCTTTGGCACGGTTGCTACGCCTGGTGGCTATGGTCCCGCATGGGATACGCTGAAGCGGGGTCAGGCTGATGTAGGTGTGATAGCTGGCGATGTCTCAGGGACGCTCTTTAAGGAGATAATGGATAATACTCGCGTAATAGAGACGCAGGGTCCCATTCCTTCGCATGGCGTGGTTTTTGGCAAAAACCTTGAAGAGCCTTTGAGGTCAGAACTGATAAACGCTTTCATGGAATTGAATGAACCTGAAAACAATGACTTAATGAGAAAATTGGTTTCGGCGATTTTCGTCGGATTCAAAAAAACAAGCAATGAGGAGCATCTTGCAGGTTTATCCGCCGCCCTGAATGCTACGGGTTACAAACTCACAGAAAAACTGGGATAACATGGAAGAATATGCGGTAGAGCTTCACAATGTGTGGTATTCCCCTGACAGGGACAACCACACTTTAAAGAATATAGACTTAAAGATAAAACGAGGAGCGAGCATTGCTCTAATCGGTCCAAGCGGTTCTGGAAAGACCACGCTTTTCAAGATAATCACCCGCCTCCTGAAACCGTGCAGCGGGTCAGTATGCATCAAAGGGAGCATTGGCGAGCTTGAAAAACATAAAGTCGGTTATATCCCGCAGCAGCTTGGCCTGGTTCGAAGCCGAACAGCTCTTGAGAACGTCCTTATAGGCGCCCACTCCAGAATAGGGTTTATGGGTACTTTGCTTGGAGTATTCCCGAAAAAAGAAGTGGAGCTTGCTCTGAAATACTTGAACATGGTGGGCATTGCACCCAAAGCTGACATGAAAGTCTATACCTTAAGCGGTGGGGAGAGGCAAAGAGTAGCGATCGCCAGGGCATTGATGCAGGAACCGGAGATTATTCTTGCAGACGAATTTGTTTCCAACCTTGACATTGTAACTGCCAGGGAGATAATGGACATGATGATAAAAATAAAAGGAAAGGATACTACGTTAATAATTGCAACGCATGATATTAATCTGGCTCGTGATTATAGTGAAACCACCGTGATCATGAAAAATGGAGCCGGGATTGGAGAGATAAGTTCGGGGGATCTTGACCAGGATAAGGTAAAGGATGTCTTCACATAACATAGTTCGTACAGTACTTTTTTCAGGAATTGTATTATATCTGGCTTATTCTATAGGATTTTTCGACATCGAGAAAATTTATTCGGGAAGTAAAAATCTCATCGTTTTTTCAGGCGACCTCTATCCTCCCGATTTTAGAGTTGCCGGAACTTTATTTTACTCATTATTCGAAACCATCCAGATGGCTCTTATGGGCACTGTATTGGGATTTATTGCAGCTTTTCCTCTTGGACTTCTTGGAGCCCGCAACATATCGGGAAGAAGCATAAGCGCGTTTGTTAGGCTGGTCCTCGGAGCTATAAGAACCATACCTGCACTGCTGTGGGCGATAATATTTGTCGTAGCTTTCGGCCTTGGGCCTCTTCCCGGAACATTAGGTCTTGCGATATATTCCGTTGGCTACCTGAGCAAGCTCTACTACGAAGCGTTTGAGGCAGTTGATCAGGAAGTCATCGGGGCTGTAAGGGCAACGGGAATATCCCGCCTGAAGGAAATACGCTTCGTAATTATCCCTGAATCGATGAACCATATCTTAAGCCAGCTTTTCTTCATGTTCGAATATAATGTCAGGTCTTCTGCCATACTCGGTTTTGTAGGCGCCGGAGGCATAGGGTTCTACATGATGAACTACATCCAGCTTTTCCAGTACCAGCGACTTACGACAGCAATTCTGCTAACACTGGCGGTGGTATTGATCATCGACTTTATAAGTGCAAGGATAAGGGACAAATTTTTAACACAAATGCCTTATTAGGCTATCCTAAATAATAAATTCGCAATACCGAATGATTTATATGTTAACAAAACAATTACTGGTTGATATGTCTAACCCGAACCAACTCCTATCCTATCTGTTAACACTGTTTTTTAGGGTTAGGTATATCCCCTGCTATGGGGTGATGACATGATAGAAGCATTAAGAATAAATCTCAAAAATGAAAAAGATGCAGAATTCATCGTCGGTAAAATTCTCGCTCTCGTAAATTGCAATAATAAAACCAAAAATGTAGAGATCCAGAATGAGTTCTACAAGTATGACCCAAAAACTCCAGTAATCCGGATTTTCGTGGACTGATGCACATGTCATGCATAGAGGAATTAAATTATGATATAAGAATGGGAAACAGTTCCTACGAGGAATGTGCAGATTATATCATATCAAATTTCAAAGAAATATACTATGTTTTGCCCGGTTACAGGCTATTCGACCTGCACCTGATCGGGATTCCGCCCGTGCCTTTAGGTGTGGAGGGGGAAAATATAATATTACCTTATTTAAAACCATGCAAGGGATGCTTTGTTTTAAAGTTGGACGGGAAAAATGAGCTGCCAGTTTTGAGAAACGCAAAGAAAGAAGTCATTAAATTTGATGGAACCAACTATTCAGTAACATGCTGGCAGGGAAACATATGCGAAAAGTGTCCGAGGAAAAAAGTGTTTTTCGAGGGATGCCGTCTGGTACAGTGCCTCAAAAAACCCAAACTATCTTTCAAACTTATCCAGACCGCTGTGCGATTCATGGAACATTTTAGCAGTCACAGGAGGGTGTAGTCATGTTCTATCGCCTGCTCTCTAAAGCCATTGCGAGACGAAAGCTCAGGATAGCCCTGGCTGTACTGGCTGTAGTAATGGGTGCCTCCATAGCCTCAACCCTTCTTACAGTATCATTTGACATCAATGATAAAATGGGAAGGGAGTTAAAAAGCTACGGCGCAAACATTCTTTTGCAGCCTTCATCCGAAGGCGCATTCATAAATGAGAGCGAACTCTACAAAATTAAGACCATCTTCTGGAGGCACAATATAATAGGATATTCTCCCTACCTTAGTGATACTGTAAAAATAAAAGACACGGAAATAGTACTCAACGGCGCCTATTTTGATGAGGAGATCAGGATACCAGGGCTCAACAAGACATTTATCGGGAACAGGAAAGCGGACGAGAAAGAGGCAACTATCAGGACAGGGGTGAAGACAATAGCTTCCTGGTGGAAGGTGGATGGAGAATGGCCTGCGCCGAAGGAAGCGCTTGTTGGTGTCAATGCTGCTGAAATGTTAGGGTTAAAACAAGGAGATATTTTCAGGGCAGAGTTCGCCAATAGCAATGAAACTTTCAAAATATCGGGTATTCTCTCCACTGGCGGGGATGAAGATGAGCAGGTGACAGTATCCCTCAAGGATGCACAGATACTTTTCGGGAAGCCGGGCATGGTTGACCGGGTGGTGGTCAGTGCATTAACTAAACCTGAGCCTGTGGAGGAGATAGACCCGTCCAGGCTCCCACCTGAACAATATGAGATCTGGTACTGCACACCGTATATTTCCTCCATAATGTTCCAGATCGAAGAGGTAATCCCGGATGCCAGCGCCAGGCCCATCAGGCAGGTGGCGGACAATGAGGGAAAGCTGCTTAAAAAATTTGAATGGCTTATGTTTCTAATAACAGGTATAGCTATGACCACAGCATCGCTCGGGGTCGCAGCCGCCATGAATACCTCGATTTTCGAGAGGAAAAAAGAGATCGGGTTGATGAAAGCGATAGGTGCCAATGGAAATCAAATCGCCGGGCTTTTCTTTGCAGAGGCGGCTGTTACCGGCATCATAGGCGGAGCAATTGGAATTCTTATTGGCGTTGCACTGGCCAGAATGGTAGGCCTGTGGGTATTCGGCGCTATCATAAATCCCTCCCTTTTCTCTGTATTGATCTCAGGGATACTATCAGTTGGAATCGCTCTTCTTGGCAGCATGCTGCCCGTGAAAAAGGCTATTGAAATAGAACCATCCGTCATACTCAGGGGTGATTAAATTGTTCACTCGTCTTGTAACAAAATCACTCTGGGTAAGAAGAGAGCGGTTGCTGATATCTGTAATTGCAGTAATGCTTGGCGCTGCCATGGTAACTTCTCTGCTAACCATTTCTCTTGATATACGGGATAAGATGGGAAATGAACTTAGAAGCTACGGAGCCAATCTTGTTGTCCTTCCAGGCGAAGGAGAGTATATTAACCAGTTCAATGCCACGCATAGTTCCATAATTGGTTCTGTCTCTATTCTTTATTTCAAAGATGAAGTGAATGCAAAAAAGATAGAATTTGCAGGGGCAGACCTTGAAGAAGCCAGAAAAATGAACCCATGGTGGCATGTTGAAGGTTTACTCCCGAATGGGGAAGAGGTACTGCCGGGTATTAATGCTGCGAACAAACTGGGACTTAAAGCCGGAGATACTCTGAGCATAGGTGAGAAATCCTTTAAAATCTCAGGCATCCTGGATACTGGCACATCTGATGATAACAGGATTTTCATTCCTATGAAGACTGCCCAGCAGATTTCAGGCAAAAGTGGGGCTACATTGGTACAGGTAAGTGTTCTTGGAGATATCGATGACGTCATCAAGTATCTGGAAAATAAGAATTATAAAGTAAAGAAGATCAGGCAGGTGGCCGATAGCGAGAAAGCCCTTCTTGATAAAACCCAGCTTTTAATGGCTCTTGTGGCTTTTTTTGTCCTCTCGGCCGCGAGCCTCAGTCTCTTTTGCACAATGATAACAAGTGTACTTGAGCGAAGCCGCGAAATAGGACTTATGAAGGCACTTGGCTGCGGAAATGGCAGGCTTGCAGCTATATTTCTTGCCGAGGCCGGGGTAATGGGTATAGCAGGCGGCATTCTTGGATATTTTGTTGGGCTTTTTCTCGCGCAATTCATAGGAATGGAGATATTTGATATGAATGTGTCAATAAAGCCGGAAGTTTTCGTTCTCACCCTTTTAATCTCAACAATGGTCGCTGCAATTTCAAGCCTAATACCCATCAGGCGTGCAATTTCAATCGATCCTGTAGTAATACTTAGAGGTGAATAAAAATGATAATAGCAAAAAATCTTGTTAAAAAATACGACACTACGTGTGCATTGAAAGATGCCAGTTTCACTATTGAAAAAGGAGAATGGGTTAATATAATGGGGCCTTCAGGGAGCGGAAAAACCACGCTTTTGAACCTGATAGGATGCCTTGATTCACCGACAAGCGGCTCGTTGCTGGTGAATGGAATTGAAACAACGAATCTCAACCAGAAGGAAAGAACGCGTTTTCGGCGCGAGAACATCGGTCTCGTTTTCCAGCAGTTCCACATGATTCCCCATCTTACCGCCCTTGAGAATGTGATGATAGCGCAGTACTTCCACAGCATTGAGGATGAGGAAGAAGCAAAAGAGGCACTTGTGCATGTTGGCATGGAGCACAGGCTGTATCATATGCCGTCTCAGCTTTCTGGTGGAGAACAGCAGCGCGTGTGTATAGCCAGGGCGCTGATAAACCAGCCTCAAATAATATTAGCGGATGAGCCTACAGGAAACCTCGATAAAAATAATGAGGAAGCAATTCTTGATATATTCAGGGAACTTCACAGCGAAGGAAGAACAATAGTGATCGTAACCCACAACCCTGAGATAGGTGAGATAGGGGATAAAATAATACAAATATCCCACGGTGAAGTAAAGTATTAGTTATCCTGAGCCCCTCTGCAAAACAGCAACTTTCAACTCGAAAATAAGTTGTTTGTTTGATATACTGATATTTGAGTCTCTTATCCTCTCTTCAGTGGCTTTAAGACTTAACTTTTCATGGGAAATTCCCGAAAAATGAGCGAATTGAACTTTTAGTTGAGTGCTCCGATGGGGAGCATATAGAAATAGTTTATACTCCTATACCTCCTATTGAGGAAGTGATGACACGAAATGTTGACGATATTCACTGTTATGATAGCGGTTTTATCAATGCCATGGCTCGATTAGAGTGTGCAGAGACTTCTTCGAAAAATAAAGAATTGATAAAAGGCTTTGTTATGGAATGTAGGCGAGATGAACTGGCAAAAAGTACCACAACCAATTATCTGAATCTCCTCACTCGTATGACTGAAAGGCTGAAAGAAACAACATATACTAAAAATCTTGATGAACTTGATCAAACTGACTTTGATAAGCTGCTTTTACATTTGGAGGTCAGGGGAATAAGTACCGGAGAGATCAGGAATTATAAAAAAGTATTAAAGAAGTTTTTCCGGTGGAAAACAGGAGACGATTTGCCTAAATGGATTGACCGTCTAAAGTTGAAAAGTATTGATAGCACCGTCCAACCAAGCGATCTCCTGACGCAGAGCGATATCGATAAAATGTTTGCAGCTTGTAAGCATCCGAGAAACAAGGCATTTATTGCAGTTTTATTAGACAGTGGTATGCGTGTGGGTGCTCTTGCATCAACTCGAATAAAAAACGTGGAATTTAATCAAAGCGGTGCTATAATATATATAAGCAAAACCAGCAAATCGAAAAAATCCACTGCTCCCAAAGGAATACCTCTAATTTGGAGCGCTGGATTCCTAAATCAATGGCTGGCAATCCATCCGTTAAAGGATGATCTTGAGGCTCCATTATGGACTACTATGACAGTACCTCACGAAGCGCTGAGTTACAATGCGATCCGTGTGATGCTTCAAGAGATAGCGGAGACAGCAGGAGTAACTAAAAGAGTAAACCCGCACTCTTTTAGACACAAGGCAATCACATCTTGGGTGCTTGACAGATTGAGTGAACAGGAAATCAAGCATCGTGCAGGATGGAGTAAAGGTAGTAACCAAATGCTAAAAATTTATGCGAATTTCACTGATGGTGAGATCAATGATCAAATCTATGAGAGATATGGTCTCAAGAAAGATGAAAAGCGCCAGGTAACCTTAGAGAAGTGCCCAAGGTGTTTCAATGTTTTGAGGCCATCAGACAGAGTTTGCAGCCAGTGCAGTCTTATTCTTGATCAAAACCTTGCAGGAAAAATTCAGAATTACGAGAAACAGATACCTCAGCTTATAGAATTACTGCTTAAGAGCGACGAAGCAAAGAAATTATTAATAGGAATGACAAAATAATCCCATTAATACTTTTTTTCACTAATCTGAAATGGCATTTTCGTTAGCTGCACTCACTAACGTGGATAATTATCAGTCTATCTTTTTTTTAATATCAATCGGCAACGTCTGAATCTGTCATTTTGACAGTTTATTAGTTTTTAATCAAATCACATTAAATTCTTGATTCCGATCTCAAATCAAATAATATTCCAGGATGGAAGTACGACAAAGTTGTCCTGAGGGGACAATTCTTTTCATTTATTGACATAACCGAAAGTTATAAATCAATATTTATACATAATATAACACGCACGTATATGACAAAAACAAAGCTACAAAAAACATCTGATAGACAATATCCCTATGTTTATTTTGATAAACTCCTGATTGAAATAGGCTTTAGATGGAAGAAGGGAGAGCCTTTAGACATTGAATATGATCTGGAGAACAAGCGCATCGTAGTCACTCAAACCAATAAAGGAAAGGAATTATGATCGCTACAAAATCTGAACTTGAAAAACTCCGTAATGACCCGCTCGTTCAGATGTATGCTAATGCCCCGGATGAGATCTATCAACTTGCAAAGAATACGAATCCGATGCTGAGGAAGGCGATCGAGTGGGCAAAGGTAATCGTGACTTCAAATAATATCCAGTGAGTGGAGTTACAAATTTTTGATTGCATATCAAACAGCTATGAGCAACCTTTTAATGATAACTGAAATAGAATACTTCTTTTTTCAAGGTCGGAGCTCAAAAGTGTGGATTACTACTGCGATATATATCAAGACAATTGCAGGTCGTTTGGACTTAAAGATGGTTTGAGATATGCCTGAAAAAAAGAAATATCAAGACAAGAACCATTTCAAAATTACCAGCAGTACTCCTACTCCTACTAATTTTATTTCAAATCCCTGCAAGTTTAGGGGAAAAACCATAGATATTCTTGGTGTTATTTCCAATAGCGGTGGAATGACTACAAGGGAGATTGCTGACCAAACAGGGATGCTGATAAAAACAGTTAATGTATATTGCTGGCTCGGTGAGAAAAGAGGTATTCTTGAAAGAAAAGAACGATGGGGATGGAAAGCTACATCTTTTGGTTTGTTTATATTAAGCATTAATAATAATAATGATAAATCGAATATTAATAAAGTATTAATCAAAGATAAATCGAGTATTAATCATCTTTACACAGTTCCCAAAGAATCGCATCAGCTGAACCTATCAATTTTTACATCTCGATCAGACATCGCCGATCCAGAGAGAGTAGTAGTAGAAGTATTGGTGGGGCATTATGAGAGAACAGGAGAGAAGTATCGCTATTTTCGCGATTTATATCATTTCTGTGATGAAACCGGTGTGAGCGCCGTAGATGCCCCCACTGCCATAGCCCGATTAAAAGAAGAAGGGTGCATCTACACAAGAAAGGATGAGTTTGGATGGAAGATCGGTCTTAAAGTAGGTTTTGTTGAGAGATTAAAATTCTGTTAGTTATCGGCAAAAAAGAAAAACCTTTTAATAAAAATACGTGCGTATCATATAACATAAAAGTATTTATAGGTTAAAATCATACTATAATAAGTACGTATTATATTACAAAAGATGAAAAAATGAATATAATTAGAACGATCTCATACAATTCCTTTTATCCATTAGCAGGCTGTGCCGCGCATCTTAAAGCGTCCATAACTGAAATAGCACAGCTACAGCAACCCTACAAAAATCTGTCCGGGAGGGATTGTGTCAATCTCTCCCTTGCCTCCTGTATTAATGGAGAAATGACTTGAAGCGTTACAAAATTGTTGTTGATTCAAAGGAAAAGGATTCAGGTGTAGTAAAGGCACTTGAAAACCAGGACCTTGAAATCGAGATCGCAACACTTGAAGCCGGGGATTATATAGTAAACCACAGTATTGCTTTCAAGCGCCTGACAATTAATGATATCCTTAAATCTATTTTCAAGGGCGAGAAACTATCCAGCAAGATAGGAGATATGACAAGCATCTATGAGCGCCCAATCCTGATTATTGAAGGAGACGACCCCTTCTTTCCAAGCCGACCGTTTAATCTTTCTTTCATTCAGAACTTCCTTAAGACTATAGCTGTTTCTTTCGGAGTTTCGACGCTTTTCACTTTGAATGAAGAGCAGACAGCTGAGGTAATATCGTATATAGCCAGAGCTGAGCATTTGAACAAACCTGAACCCAGCAGAATTCAGGATTTACAATAAAATGGTGATAGTTTGGGAATAGAGCAGTTGAACGAGGCCATTAAACTCACCAGAAAAGGTTGGGTAATCCATCCACTCGCATGCCCAAAGGACACCGGAAATAGTCCCGGGAAGAGACCTCTATTAAACAGCTGGCAAAAACGAAAGAAGGCTACAGCAACCGAGTTAAAAGAATGGTTTGAGAAAACTGATAATAACGTAGGACTTGTACTGGGAAAAGAGAGCGGGATAATTGTAATTGACCTCGATAAGCTTGACTGGGTCGATGTCATTTTTCCACCCGGGCAGAAGATCCTTGAGAAGACACTTCGAGCAGACAGAATAACTGGCAGAGGGCACGTCTATTTCAAGTTTACAGATAAGATTGGGAACTGGAAATTCCATGAGTTCGGTATCGAGATATTAGGAGAGGGGAATCAGGTAGTTGTGCCCCCTTCAGTCCACAGGGAAGGGCAACAGTATAAATGGCAGCTGACAGAAGGAGCAGACCTGGAAACATTCGAAATTCCAGAATTACCAGAGAACGTCATTGAAACTATCAAACTATTAAAGAAGCTCGATGAGAGGATCAAAGGTTGCCGCAAATGCTTCAGGTGGATCATAAACCAATCACTGGATGCCATGCATGGTAAAGAAGGACGCAGGTTAATGCTTGCAACAGCAACGGAGTTGAAAGCCCAGAAAGTGACGCTTGAGGAGTTCAGGCTGTATGCTAAGAAGGTGTATGGAGATAATTATGATCCCGGGCGCACCACAGATGAGTGGAAGAATGTTGATGAGAAGAAAACCTGGAAATGCGATACCATCCGTCAGAACTTCCCTGAAGTAATGGAAATATGCAGGTCATGTTTCAAAAAAAGCCCGGATATTGAAGACACAGAGATCGAAACAACGAAAAAGGCCATCGAGATCATGACAAAAGGTGATCCTATCGGATATATACTGGACACCTGGAACAAGTTCCATTCGGGAGACAGGCCCTTTGGTTATGTCTTATTATGCAGTTCCGTATGCAGCAGCATAGTTGCAAGCGATGGCCTTGCCATAAACTTTAACGGAGACAGCGGCGGGGGAAAATCGCATGCATGCAGGTCAATGTTGCATCTTATTCCACAAAAATGGTGGATCCGGAGAAGCCTGACCGATAAAGCGATCTTTTATTCTGATTCCGTTCAGCCGGATATGATATTATTTTCAGATGATGTGCAAATGTCGGATGACATGAAGATGATATTCAAAAATAGTATCCGTGATTTCCAGGAACAGTTCGAGCAAGAGAAGGATAACACGCTGCGTAAAGATGTAGTTTTAAAAGTTCCCCCCAGACTGACCTGGTGGCTCACAGCAGTTGCTGATATGGGTGATGACGAGACTGAAAGACGCTGCATGAAGATTGTGATAGAAGTCAATGAGCAAAGATCAAATATCCTATCAGATCGATTACAAAAGAGAAGGAAAACGGGTGAGGAAAAGTATCCTGAAGATTATCCCGAAGTGAGGATATGCAGGGCAATATTCAAAGAACTCAAATCCAGAAAAGAAAAGGTTATTTTTAATTTTAACCTCAAATTTAAAGATAGTATTAATATTGATACGCAGAACATCATTTTTGAGATGCTTCTGGCAACTGCTCTGATAAACAAGTATCAGAGGCATAGAGATTACGATGGGGCTATAATGGCTTCAAAGGAGGATTTTAAGATAGTTGTTGATAACTTTGCTGCTATCAGCGGTAACCAGGTTAGCAAGATATATGATGTGATCGCGGAGATAATTGAATGATCCTGGATTTTTTGATATTGAGAATAGAAATTTTTAAATATGGATATTGGATAATATGGATTATCAAAACCAAAAGTTAACATTCATAGTTAACAAGAGTTTGTAACCATGACAAGAAAAACGGCAGCTTCAAAAAAGGTATCTGATGATAAGTTAAAAGAACTTCTTTCGAACGAAGACAATAAACTTAAAAAGATCTTAATTTTCATGAAATATTCCATACAGGAAACAAATTTGCCCTGGGTTTCATGGAGAATGCTCGAAGACAATGCCGGCAAAATACTGGGGAATTCAAGGCGTCCTGAAGCTGATCTATGGGCGATCATGCAGCCACTCACCTATACAATAGGAGAAAAAGAGGAGGAAGTAGAAAATCCAGAATTTTACGAATACAAGATTGGAAATGCCTGGGTTTATATCCCTGCTCAAATGATCTCATTTTATTGTGAAAAAGAGATTTAACATGATATTTGATTTCTAAAGTTAATATCATCTTTTGACTTTGAAATTTGCTGCTTATTTTTCAGATTTTAAAAGATGATCCTGAATAATAGTTATTCGAATGTTTCTAATACTCTTTTTTATTTGATCCTCAAGTTCAGATTTTAATTTCAATTTTAAATTATTAAATTTATATTATCGTAAAAATTATATACCCGTTAAGACATTTAGCGATCGGAGGTATGGAAACGAGGTTGAAAGGCCTTATTTTCTAATCCAGGATACTAAAAAAATGATTAAGAAAATCTACAAAAATGGCATTATGAAATCAATGGAATTTGAGTTCAATTGGGAGACCTAAATGAATGGAAAGTGTCCCGGTATTCGCAGCTTTCTATGCATGGCTGTAATATTAGATCTGGATTACCTTATAGGTCGCGGGATATTTGCTGATGATATACAGGCAATCCAATCCGCAATTACACGGATCTCCATGGTAGAGCGTATAAAAGAGATGCAGAAGCTCAGAGCACTCAGGAATTGGCAGGAAGACAATGCCTGAAAGAGGCAGAATTAACTCAGCTGATTGAGCTTGATATAAAAAAATATGGGATAAGAAGAACTGATTGATCGGTATTAAGGTATTATCGACCATCAGTTCTTCCATTACCTTATGGCACTACTCCGCGTAGCGGTTTCAAAACTCTGAGATTGTGACAAATTTAAGCAAGCCGAGCCCCAGCAGAAGGTAATGGAAGAACTGATGCTAATTTAATAGAAACATGGCAGAAAAATGAAAGCTCTACAGATCATTTTTTCCTAAGCATAGCAGGCGTTTTAAGAAAAGATTTAAAATAAAAAACCCTTATTTATTTCTGTGTAACTCTTATCCATCTGTCGCCATTGTCCTCAAGAAGACCATAATCCGTGATATTCATCACACTGGTAAATCCTAAAGCATCGGTTACTTCGATAGTAGAGCCACGTTTCACATATACTCCTTTTTCAGTAAATTTAGGATCGTCTGGAACCAGAAGATAAGTCCCATCTTCTCTGAGTTCGAGAGTCTTGGATGGAGTTTTATCAAGCTTGTAAGTGCCAATATATGCGTTATTGCTTACGCATCCTAAGAACAGGGATGCAAGCAATATAATTGCAGCAAATAATTTAAATCTCATTCGAAGTTCACCTTTTTAAGAGGAATAAGTACGATCGTTTTACCATCCCATTTTGCAGCAAGCTCCTCGCCCTGTTCAAGATCTACATCGAACCCTACAGGCAGATTGATGCTCCCGCTCCCATTAGATTTCCTGTAGTACTTGGCAAATGCGTATTTGATCTCTTCCTTCGAGTTTTTTTCATCTTTAGCCATGTTTAAAGTATATTTTCCCTGAACTAATATAAATCTTCTTATTTTATGCAATTAATAAGTAAAATATATAAACTATTGAGTAATTACCTATATTTATGCGATTATATGTAATATGTTTATTAGTACTCATAATGCTGGCAGGTTTGGCATCAGCTGCGGGAAATGACAGCGATCTGATGAAACCTGGTATGGGACGCACCTGGCTTGAACAGCAGGGAGCAGATGTACAGGAATTGCTTAATTTTGTCCTGGGTGCCCTTGTTGTAGTAACAATAGTGGCTTATGTGATATTCACCGGGAAAGCTGGTATCGGAGTCATGGCACATTCAACAACCATGGGAGACCCGAGGGAGCGGTCTCATGCACAGAATGCTTTACTGCAAGTCCTTTATGCACTGGTGGCAATAGTATTACTCATAAAAATAGGAACAAGGTTCTTTGGCTGGTATTAACTGCCTCTCTTTTTTCAATATCCTTCGATCCAGTCAGTGCAGGGCTGTTGGAAGAATTGAACAGTACCTATATTACCGATATTTCCGGGCTACCTCCATACAAAGAATCAGAATTACGACCCGATATAGAAATGACCACCTCCGATCATTTACAGGGATGGATTGACATCGTAGGTTTCCAGAACATGGCAAATATCAGCGGCATACTCTATATCCACGATGATCCTGCTGCAAATGCAGTGGTAAGAGGAGATGCCAGAATATGGCTCCAGCCACCTGGAATCAACACTGAACTGACTCAAAACATATCTGTCAAACAGGTCGGGGCAAATATTATAGCTATTCTGCATGCGGTCTTGAAATGGGATACGGTTTCCTGCGATGATGACGGATGCTGGATAAGTGGCAGTTTCACAGAAACACATGACTGGACAGACACAGAGATCTCTCCACCGCAATTCACATTCCCTGGCCCTCAAAACATGACTATAGAAGAGTTCCCAAGCTTTCATCCGGTGAGCCTAATACACTTTTCAGATCTAAATGATTCGATAATTTTCTTCAATATCACAACGCGAAATGGCTCTGTTGAACATTTACTGAACATCGGGATAGTCGAGCTTACCATAAAAGGGATCCCTTACATGAACGTCACGCCGTTATCGATATGGAGGAAAACAGGAATAGGAATATACCATCAGGGTGACGACCCGATAATGGATAATGAAACTTTAATTTCTGTGTTCCTGTGGACACCTTTCGGAAGAGCGCCGGATTACAATTTCAGCGAAAATGCCGTTTATCACCAGAATAAGCCCACAAGCATAAACCCGGCAATAGGTTTCATAATCTATGTAGTTTTGATATTTTTGTTAGGAATTTACATTATGTACAGATCATCGAGGTTCAGATGAAACGAATAATTTTATTCCTGTCTTTGTGCCTGATCCTGGCTCAGCCAGCAGCAGCTTTTAATCTAGAAGAGCTTCTCCCTGATCTTATCTCAAAAGGTTTTGACAGGATACTGGAATCGCAGGCTGATAACATGTATGACATGATAGGTGTGAACAGTTCAAACGCACAGCCTGCCGTATCCACCCTGATGGCACAAAAGAACGATTTCTTATCAAATCCAATGGTACAGAAACAGAAGAACTTCACTTCATTCTGGTTTTTCGTGTTTTACATAATATTCCTGCTGGCAGGGGGAATTGGCGTAATGAAAGAGTCAGCGAGTTTCGACACGATGGGGAATGCTTCTGGCAGCTGGAGAAATAAATATTTCGAGATAGCCATAATCGCTCCTCTGGTATGGGCATTCTACCTGTACGGGTTGCAGTGGTTATTCTCACTGGAATCAATACTTGCAAAATCAGCCTTCCTGGAGTCGATGAATTTCGTTTCATATTCCCCTGATAACTCCATGGCATATCTTCTAAGAGCATTGAGTTTTGTTAGCCTGATGATAATATTTTATTTCAGGTATCTGGTGGTGGGTATCATATCAGCATATTTCCTCTTGTTTGCTGCTGCAGGATTTTTCCCCTGGACAAGATCGTTTGCAATGACTATTTTCACCTATGGAGCAGTGATGCTGTTTTCACGTTTCCTCATGTGCCTGATATTGCTTGGGGGAACAGGATTGATGAGCGGGTTGCCATACCCACTGAATGAATCACTGTTGCTTTATTACGTGATCTCATCCGGAGCAATATTGGCAGGAGTAGCATGCATACTGTATCCGTTATTGGCCAGTTTTGGAAATCAAATAAAGTATCTGATGGTTGGTAAATTTCTGTTTGCAAAGGGAAAGTGATCACATTAGAACAGGAGGTGTATTAAAGTGAATGACCCACAATCCCATAAAATAATCGTTCCATTACCGCCAAGGTATATTGTTGAGAAGCTGCAGCTTGGACCCCTAGAATTATCATGGGATCAGGTAAAGGTGATGCTAATATGCGCTATTCTGACAACAATAGTAATCGGAGCGGGAGAGGGAATATCAGGACTTTTACTAAATCTCATAGCTTTATCAATATTATGGGGACTCTATTATAAATATGCAAGAACCCATGAAGTTCTGGTCGAATCAAAAATAATTTTCGCTCATAAGATCAGAAAATTAAAAGGGCTTGATAGATATTCAAGCGTTTCAAGTCCGGATAAACAGGTCTCTGAGCTGTATAGATTCAGCCTGAAGAACATATCGAAAACAGGAGTAATAGACTTCGGGGATAACAGGTTCGGAGTGATCCTGGGATGCGATACGCGCTGGCTAGATGATGAGGAACTGGCGCTAAATATTGCCAGGGTAAGCGGATTCCTGAATTCGATACAGCCCAGGACTTTAATGAAGGTTCGTGCAAGCTCCCAGATACCTTATCTGAATCCTGTGGAAAGAATGGTAATGGAGCAGGTAAATCAACCAAGATCCCATAATGAAAAGGCTCTGCTGTATTCTCTGCACGATCTATCTTCCAGGACCCCAAAGACCACGAACTGGGACGTGAAGATATTCATCTCAGTAATATCGAATTCTGATGAAATAGAGACCCTGATGATGACCCTCCTGCCTGGTGTGCTGAACAGGTTGCAGGCAGCCCACACCGTATCCGCTGTAATAACACAGCGGGATAAGATATACAATATCTTTGCAAATGATAATACAAGATACCAGGTTCAATCTAACAGGACTCCAGCACTCTACGGAGAGAAAGCGGTCTGGAAGAATACACTGCGCCAGATAATGCAGGGCTCGATCGTGGATAACAGGGATCATCTTCTGGTCAACAATTCCGAGTACATTTCCTGCATAATCGTGGGAATCCCTGTCGGAGGGGTAAGCGGGTTTCCCCCGACGCTTTCACCTGAAATACTGACCCAGATCTATAGGCTGTCTGCAAGCGAAGAACATGTGATCAGGATAGACCAGAGTATATTCCCGATAGATTCTCCCAAAGCGCTTGTTGAGATCAAAAGAGCGATGAACACTATCAAAGGGAACGAGGAATCGCTCCAGAACAACCAGACAGCGCGATTTGATATGGGGCTTGACCAGGAAGACCTGAGGGCGCTCTATGCCCAGATCAAGGATGGAAAGGAGAGCATGTTTGATATAAACTTCATTATCACAGTCTTTTCTCCTTCATACACATCACTGCTTGCAGGGATTTCAAAGGTAAGGGCTATCCTGAGCGCGAACAATATCATGAACCGCGTGCCAAACGGCAGGATCCTGGAAACTATCCAGTGCACCCAGTTCCTGCCTTACTATGATGAGAAGATCTCGGTCTGGCTCCCCACGTCGGGTATCTCGAGGATCACGCCTCTGGTGAACGGCCCGAACAACATGGTCTCATCGCACGGGGTTTATTTCGGGAATGATATTCACACGAACCAGGAGATAATAATAGACCTGGATAAGCTCGGAGCGAGCCACACACTGATGATCGGCCCAACGAGGTCAGGCAAGACCACGGCCATGGCAATAACCGGAATAAGAACGATCCTGAACGGTGATGATGCCATCTACATAACAAATAAGCCGGATTCAACAACAAATTATCTCGCAGTAGCAGAGTATTTCAGTGACGTAAGCCAGATAATTAACCTTGGAAGGCAGCCAGAAGGCAAGACATATTACAACATCAATCCGCTTGAGATAATCTTTAATGAGAACGTGCAGTTCGATCCGATCTCGAAATTCTATGAGCACCTGAATACTGTCAAGTTTTTCCTGAACCTGCTGACAGGCGGGGACAGGACTCACAAACAAATCTCATATATTGGAGAGACCTTGGTGGAGCTCTATGCAAAGTTTGGAATTTCACCGGAAGATAGGAAAACCTGGAAACAGGAAAAACAGCCGACCTTTCTTGATTTATATGATATATGGGAGAGGGATAAAAAGAAATACAAATCAGATGCGACTATCGAAGCAGTATATAGCAGAACATCATCTCTCAGAAATACGTTGAGATGGCTTTCTAATCCAACTAACGTGGACCTGACAAAGCAATATACGGTCATAGACCTGTCTGCAATTCCCCAGGATACCCAGGAGGCTATGAATTATCTTCTCACGGCTATCCTTGCCCTTAGATTCAACATAAAGTCAAAAAGAAAGACAACGATCATGATCGATGAGGCAGGGGTGTTTCTGAAGAACGCCAGGCTGCAGGATGAGTTCTCACGAATGCTGAAACAGGCAGGCAGTTTCGGAGTCAGAATAATAATCGGGTCTCAGCAGCTATCTGACCTTGTAAGTATCGGTCCTGAGCTGAGGGCGAACATCTTTATCTCTGAGGTATATGGACTGAATATCGGGAAGAGTATTGACGATGTCGTGAGGTTCTTCAAGCTATCGAATAACGATGCACAGTTCTTATTATCCTGCTCCAGGCCAGGCATGTGCGCAGTATCAGTGGGATACCCATACGCGACTACCTATCATATGCAAAGAGTAGCCTCCGATCTTGAGGCTCAGATCCTGTTCGGAAAACAGGAGCGCCAGGTTGCTTATACGTTTGTTCATCCTGATCTTGAATCCTTCGCAAAAGAGCAGGGTGTGATCATGTCCGACTGGATAAATGGCGACACAACAGTACTCAGGGCGGAAAGGTTCGTGGAATGGACTCAGCGCGCGATAGGAAGCGGGAAGGTCTTTGCATATATCGAAAAGGAGAAGCTAAATAACGAACTCATCCTGAACCAGAGCAAAGAACACTATCTGAGCGTCATCCAGATAGCGGCATATTTCATTGACAGAAATATCAAAGTCGAGGTTAATCACTATGAAGACGCTGATGTGGTTGCCTGGCTGCCGGACGGACCAATGGCATTTGAGTACCAGACCTCTGGATATAACGACCCGAAGAGATTGACCGAGAAGAGGAAAAACTGCGAAAACAAGTACGGTCGTCTGTTTTTTGTGGGGAATACTCAGAGCGTAAAAGAGGTCGCGCTTTCGATAGAAACTGACGAAATAGTTATTCCGAGGGGAACTCGCCTGGAGGAGAAGATAAAAGAACTGCTGGGTGAAAAAACTATACAGAATGAATAGAATCTGGTTGTTTTGGAGTGTTTGTTTTTGGAAGGAGGGGTTTTAAGGGGAGAATAGCTGAAGCTACTTTATTATTGGGGGTGTTGCCAGGCTGCTACACTATTGTTTTATAGATAAATCGTGGGTGGTAGAGTGTGTGAGACCGATGGGGTTATAATAAGGATTTGTGAAGGGTCTGTTCGATCGTGAGCGTGGAATCAAATTCTTCTTCTGTATACTTCCATCCATCGTGCCTTCCAGTCTCACTATTCTTTTGAACAGTAATGTATCTCGGATTCAACTGCTCCAGGAAGTCAAAGTCGGACTCAGCCGGATCAAGTACGGTAAATGAGTTCCCAAATACCATGTTTGCAACAGTAAGCTCCGATATCATGGTATCCATCTCATACTCAGAGACCATGTTATTCGCCTGCTATGAGGTATCCCTGTCAGGGTGGACGAAAGTTAACCCGGACTCAGACATGCTGTCTGCTATGCAGGTGATTATCCCGAACACATGGGAATCCTGATAGAAAAAGTTCTCAAACTTCTCGAAATCTGCCGTAACATCGGAAGATTTCAGATTCTTTCCTTTGCCCATCTTGCTTGCTCCTCTATAGGCTTCGGCTACGACGGCCTGGGTTTTCCTGAAAAATCTGATTAGATTTATGCCGAACATTTTAGTGGATTTAACGGCTTTAACTAATAAAATACACCTTTCAACGGTCAGTATTAAATATATCGTTAAGATAAATGATTTTTTATGTAAAAGTATTTTGGAACAATACAACATATCCAAAAGAGCGAAAACAATCCATTTCAGACCGCACAGGTAACCATTCTCTTTGCAATCCGTTAGGTACGAGTGGAGCGCCTTGATGAGTTCCCAGTTTCTCCTTGGTGGATTATGATCTCTTTTTCTACAATCCTATCTCAGCCAACACTCGATGGTAGGAAAGGGTTATACGCGTAGGGGGCATTAAAAAAATGGATTCATGGTTCTATCTGTCTTCTAAAAACAGCAAGTTTGCTTGAGGGGGTAATCTTATCAGATGTGTTGTCCCATATCTGCACTACTTTCACTTTCAGGTTACCCAATTGCCGTCTTCCTTCACGTCTGCAACATGAATTGGCGTTGAACTGCCCTTATAAAGAGCGGAGGGATTAACGCCTGCTGCCTGGCAGACGTCTGGTGGCATTTCGTTAAGCTTCCTTGCCCGTAACATTGAACGGTCTGAGTTTTTAATTTGTTCCGATGCTGCTGAAACACCAATGTTTTTTAAAGTGGCCCGTATTTCTGCCACATCGTTGTTTGACATTGTTTTGGATTCTCCTTTTTAACAGATACATAACCAAATCATGGAAAAGGGCATGAGTAAATATTTCGCAACCTTTGCTTATCTGGTCATTTTCTTCCCTGACTTGCGGCTGCTCGAAGCACCACTTTATTGCTCAGAGTGCCGCTTATATTTACCATACCCTGAGTCCGCTTTATGGGGTAAATATTAGTGGTTCATTACCATCAAGACGGATGAACTTCAAATTGAAGGAAGAGTGCTACTCGAAAATATGTTGCTGTGATTTTATTGAAGACAACTGGATTGGGTGCATCCTTATAATATCTTGGACAGGAATCCTATGCAAAAAGAGGATTGGCAGTATCATATATATATCAACCATATGGCTATATGAGAATACTGAGAACATCGCAGTCAGGCGGAATCTCGGAATAGACTATTTCTCTGAACAACAGACACATTATGGATCTTTTTCTTTATAAGATCTCAGAGGCAGATGTCGAGTAAATAAATACTTCCACTGGAAAGCAGTGCAAGTTCGATATCAGTTCAGTCCATGGGTTTGCTGCTCTATCGTAATGCACTTTTGCCCTATGCTTTTGTGCATGAGTTCTTTGATAACAATGTGGGCTGCAATATTATGACAAAGATGCTGAGGTTTGCGAGCTTGGCCTGAGCTAATCTTCTCTTGAACATAGGGATTATATCTATATCGGTATCAAATATGCAGCTTTGAAATTTCATATTTGTAAAGTGCAGGGATGTCATTTATCGTTATTTTCGATGAAAAGAGCATCATGAACCGCCTTTCTGATAATATATCCTGCTTTATGCAGTATAGTATCTTTAAGTTCAGCGTCTCTTTCCATACTAGCGGTGCAGGGATATGCATGGTGCGCATTTGATATAATCTCATCCAATTTATCATCTGAATGAGTGTTTTTGAGTTTCTGTGCTACATAATAAGCGCATCCGCATGGCTGGCTGCATAAAACCTGTACTGTTACAATATTGTTATTTTTAACCCCGATTTTTAATCTGGGGAAGCCTATCTTGAAATGCTCTATAAAATGGTCTATTAATGGATTGTCTCCCTTTTTGAGAGAGCAAAATGGTTTAGGAGCAGTAAAAACTATTCCAAGCTTTTCGCTTTTCTCTTTGATTTGATTTTTCAAACCCGCAGATAACCAGTTTGGCTCTTCAACGGGAGCTATAATCAAACGAGTGCCTGAATCCTTTGCAAGGTTTGGAAGTTCGCTGATAATATCGGGATGCAGATTTATAGCTAACAATACATCGTTTTCTGGCAGGGTGGGGGGCATATATTTCGCTGGCTCTTCTATATAAACCGGCAGATTTGAAGGTTGAGTGTATATTCCAATAATATTATCAGTAAAATTAAGTGCTTTATCGTCCCTGCAAAAGATACATAATTTGTCACAGGAAATGCAGAAATTCTTGTAGTTTATCAGATTCCCTATAACACGTTCTCCGAATTTGCCATTATATGCAACACATATTCGCATTTGGAATTCCCTTCAAGTTTTTATTGCCTTTTTTATACGCACAGTTATATCACTTGCGCTTATGAGACATAATTATTAGATGAAAGAAAACATTCAGTATACCTCAATTTAAATCTAATTAACGACTGCTGTTCCGGATAATGCTGGGTTGCCAGCAGCCTGTACTGCTTTCAGTTGGGCCTGACGGGCAAGATCGGTTGAAGCAGCCAAAATGCGCAGGGCTTCTTCAGGGTTGTGGAAGCCCATGCTGTTTTCAGCGTTGATAAAATCCCAACGGAGCTGTGCTTCGCGGTGCAGTCGTCGGGCCTCTTCCAGAGCTGTAGTATTCATGTTGGATTGCGCCGATGCGGCCTTAATCGCCGTAATTGCCTCAATGAGTGCATCTTCAGTAGTGTTCATGGTTTCCCGCACCTGACTCTGGATCACAGCAACCCGCGCACTCACATAGTCCACATCCCGATGGCAGGCACCGCACGCTACATTAGCATTCAACAATGGGCTTTTAACGTCATGAGTGGAGAACTTAGCAGCACCTTCACGGATGTAAGGCATGTGGCAATCAGCGCAAGCCACCCCTGCCGTGTAATGCGTACTATTTGCAGTGTACATTTCATAGTCGGGATGCTGCATCTTGATCATTGGCGCATCAGTGATATTATGCAGCCAGTCCTTGAATCCTATGTCATCATAATATGTGGCTATATTTTCAATCTTCGTGCCATTCTTCCAGGGAAAGGTCAGGTATTTGCCTTCTCCTGCGAAGTAATATTCCACATGGCAGTTTGCGCATACAACAGTGCGCATCTCCTGGCGCGTAAAAGTTTGCCAGTCTTTGCCCTGAGCTTTCAGAGCTTCATCCAGGGCAGGATTGGTAACAATCAGGCGCATCGTATTAGCCTCATGACAGTTGGCACAGCCAATCGGGTTGTTTATATGCTTACCAAGTTCGCTAAAGGAACTATTGTCAAACTTTGCCATTCCCATCTCTCCCCATAGGCGGGGATTATCGGCACTCTTGCATGAGAAGCATGTGCCAGGTGTTTTATCGTTGACACGTTTGGTGCTATGCACATCGCTCAGGCTATTAAGATGCCCGCGTTCTTCATTGTAATCCTTGCTAAAACTGTAGCCTGCAAATAAAGTGACAAGACGCGGATCTGCCTCCAATTTTGAATAGGGCATGGACCCGCCATACGTGGTGCGGGCTTGATTGGTTTTAGTGAGCAAGAAAGTTGAGTATTCATTGGGGAAGTTCAGTCCCCATTGAGCAGAATCAGGCTCCATAACATTTACTTCTACCAGAGGATTAACTCCGCGAGTTGACCCTGGCTGATTCTTGATAAAGATCAATGACATGACTAATGCCGCTGCTATAGCCATTGTGATAGTTATCAAAATAAAGATAAAAATTGAGCGTCTCATTACCCCTCCTTGTAGGGTAAGAGTGAGATGCCTGGTTCTCCATGCCCCACGGTTCGATGACAGTTGAAACAGTAGCGCCCAGAATCCATCTGGCCATCCGCGATATTCTCTACGGTTTGTGCATGGCAGCGGCGGCAATTCTCCTGAATGATCTCCTGCGAAGATTCTTTGGCACGAATAGTGTCAGGAATGTTACCAGAGATAAAGGCTGTGATATCATGAAAACCAGATTCAGCTTTCACTATATACTTGGGAACAAGATCATGTGGGAGATGACAATCAGCGCAGACGGCATGGTTTTTGTGGTCGCCGTGATACCAGCCTTCGTAAACTGCATCCATCACATGGCAGTTGTTACAGGTAGAGGGGTTATTTCCAAGGTACTCAGTAAAATAGCTGACATGCATACCCGAATCGTTGATATATGTGCCTGAATCATTGACATACATACCCGATCCTATTGTGATCAGAGCAATGGTTCCAACAATGAGTAAAATTTTCATTTTTCACCTTGTTATAATATTAAGATTTACGCAATTTGTGAGCTTTGCTGCCCCGCTAGTGCAAGGAAGTACCATAAATTCTGCCCTTCCTGATTCAACATATTTTATACCAATGCACCCTCTCCGCAAAATATTTTCAGATCTGATGTCTGCGGTGTTGAAGCTTCTGAGGATAGCAACAATGGTTGTTTGGTTTTTTCCTCTCAGAAGCATCCCCGTAAAGTTAGCTCCGTGATCACAGCCTATCTGCATCACTCGTTTACCCATCGAAGCAAGTGCTGTGGTAAGGTTATATGTCTCCGTGGACTTATCTGCTCCACCTTTTCCGTATATTGATATCTGTCTCATTTACTCCTCCTATAAACGACAGCCTATTGGTGACCTTATATTATATAAAACTAACTATTACAAATTATAAGTAAAACAATATTTTTAATATATCATATAATATAATTAGTATTTATATCTATATATAATCTATAAGTCCGCACTTCCGCAGGTAGATGAGTGCCCATTAAAAAACGCCGCTTATTTACGCATTTTTATCAGGTTGAAGCGTCAATTGCAAAAAATTATGGCTTTACTTTCTTAGAATGTACATTACAAAGAATATTATAGAATTCCTTTGGAGGTAAAAATATGGATTGAAAGCAAAGTTGGAAAAGGGACTACTGTCTACATGCTCTGACCTATTGTCAATTAAGACGTTATTGAATATGTGGTGATTATTAACAAATCTGCAAGAAGTAGGAACAGATGATATACAGGAAGGAGAAGTCCAAATAATTGAGATGAAATGTTATAAGCATAACAATGCATCTGAATTCACTCAACACATCGAGTAACGTTTTCATGCTACTCCTTTTTGTATTGGTTATGATTGGATTAATCCATCCTTCCATGGCTTCAAATCTTAATGAAAAAACAGCAAAAGGCAAAATTTCATTCAACAGAAAGTTTTTTAAATTCCAGAGAGAATATGAATATGCTGTGGAGGTAATATTATGGTATCAAGAGTTTATAAGATAGTTTTATTTTTGGCTTTCGTCGTGTCAATTATATTCTTGCTGATTGGGGGTTATTACACCTCCAAAGATACTGTCCCTTACCCTGGAAAGGTCGTAGCAGGTGACAAAATTCTCACAGATAGTGGGGCCATAAAGAGCGGAGAAGGAGTATGGCAGAAATATGGGCTCATGGACCTGGGGTCTATCTGGGGCCATGGGACTATAAGAGGACCGGATTTTTCAGCTCAATCCCTTCATATGATGGGGCAAGAGATGCGGAATTACTATGCTTCAGAACTCTACAAGACGCCTTACATCCAATTGGACGCAGGCTCCAAGGCGGCTGTGGATGCGAGGGTTATTTCCGAGATCAAGGAAAATAGTTACGATTATTCAAAAGATGTTCTTACTCTTACCCCTTCTCAGGCATATGCTTACCAAAAGATAAGAGAATATTACCAGAAGATATTCTCGGAGGGCTCCAGAGATTACAATATCTTGCCGGGAGTAATAAAAAGCGAGAATGAGAGAGATGACCTCGCTGCCTTTTTCTTCTGGACTGGCTGGGCCGCAGGTACCAATAGACCCGGGAAGGATTACACCTATACAACAAACTGGCCTAGAGACCCCTCCGTGGGTAACGACTTACCTGCAGTGTCAATCCTCTGGACATATGTCTCACTCCTTGCTATGATCGTAGCACTGGGTATTGTCGTATACATCATCCATGCTTATGGCTTTTGGGGTGGAGGTCCACAGAATCCCGAGGTGGCAGTGGCTATAGCTAATGCTCCAATAACTTCCAGCCAGAGAAAGGCAGGTATGTTTTTCCTAGTGGCAATAGCCCTCTTCTTAGCACAGACCCTCGTGGGGGGCCTTATGAGCCATTACACCGTCAATCCTCTGTCATTCTACGGCCTGGACTTTATTGCCACTCTCCTGCCTTACAACCTGATAAAGAGCTGGCATCTTCAACTGGCAATCTTCTGGATTGCTGTCTCCTGGATCGGGGCTTCTCTGTACCTGTCCCCGCTCCTGATCGGTAAAGAGCCTAAGCATCAAGGACTCCTGGTGAATGTGCTATTTATTGCAGTTCTCATAGTTGCAGTGGGCAGTCTCCTGGGAGAGGCAGCTGGTATAAAGGGCCTCCTGAGTGGAGACCTCTGGTACTGGTTTGGACACCAGGGATGGGAGTTCATGGAACTGGGACGTATCTGGCAGATTCTCCTCTTCCTGGGTCTTGTTATCTGGCTCTTCTTAGTCTATAGAGTAGTAAAGAGCATCTTCCAGAAAGGAAAGGAGAAAGGGGACCTGCCCCACATGTACGTCTACAGTGCCATCGCAATTGTGGGCTTCTATGCTTTCACATTCCTTGTCAGGAGAGAGATCCACATCACCATGGCGGATTACTGGCGCTGGTGGATGGTTCATATCTGGGTAGAATCTATATTCGAATTCTTTGCCGTAGCGATAATAGCACTCGTTACCGTCTCCCTGGGTCTGGCGGGAAAGGAAGGGGCACTCAAGGTAGTCTATCTATCTGCCGTCCTTGCTTTCATCACGGGTATCATCGGCACAGGACACCACTTATTCTGGTTCGGGGATCCTGCCTTCTGGGTAGGCGTGGGTGGCGTCTTCTCCACTCTGGAGCCCATTCCCCTCATCACCCTTGTAGCCCGGGCATGGAGAGAGCAGAGCCACATGGAAAAAATAGGAGTTAAATTCCCTTATAAATGGCCAATGAGGTTCCTTATTGCTTCATCCCTCTGGAACTTTCTCGGTGCCGGAGCCTTCGGGTTCATCCTAACAACACCCGTAGCCAATTATTATGAACATGGCACCTATCTAACCACGAACCATGGCCACACAGCCCTGTTCGGGGTATACGGAATGCTCGCTATCGCCCTCATACTCATAGCCTATCGGGGAATTGTCAAGCCCGAATTCTGGGATGAGAGGCCCATCAAACTTTCCTTCTGGGCCCTGAATGCAGGCTTCCTTATAATGTCCTTAGGAACCCTTTTCCTGGCCGGGCTCCTGCAACTTGGCTACACCACCTCGGCCACGGGGGGCGTCTGGTATGCAAGGTCGCCGGAGTTCTTCAACTCGCCTACATTCCAATTACTTGGCAGTTTGAGGATTATTCCCGATACTCTCATCATCGTTTTCGGAGTACTGCCCCTCCTATACTTCTTGGTCACTACTATAACGAGGCGGAAAGAAGCCACCATAAAAGAGGAGGAGCTCATCTTTAGATAGTTGATGCAAAAGGATACTTACTATAAAAAACTTAACCGTACTCAGTTAAAAAGGAATACCGCTATAAAGCACGGATGAACGGGGTCAAGGATGAAAAAGTATCCACTTCATCTGGTCATCCTCTCTAATTTAAATATCATTATGTTAAATTTTTGTTCGCCCATCCATGTATAATACTCGTTTCCGCAGGATTAGCCATCAGTTTCTTGAAGACATTGGAGAACAACAATATGCATCGAACAGGCTCTAAACGGCACATGATCATTGGCAGTCATTTGCTGTAAGAACCTGGAAGAAATTCAAGCCCGAAGCATTGTGAGCAACATTTTAAACTTCTGCACTGCTTTGACAGCATGTGGCACATTTGCCGGCATTATTATCAACTCTCCATCCTTCAAATTATGTTCCTCTCCCCCAATTAGGAAACTTCCTTCTCCCTCGATAACATGTACAACTGCATCAAATGGTGCAGAATGCTCGCTCAATTCCTGTCCAGAGTCAAAAGCAAACAAAGTTATAGTACCTGCCGAATTCTGTTTTAAGGTTTTACTGACTATTGATCCAGGACTGTATTCGATGTAATCCTTTAAATTGATGGGTTCAGCCATATTGATTCACATATTAATGTGGTTAACCATTGCAGAAATAGTCTTTGTTGCGTATCGGGTAATTTCCACAAATAATTTTAAAGTGTCATAATAGGGGTACATTTATTAAATCTGCGACTGAATAGAATAATCATAAGAATAGAGGTTTATTCATGGAAAAAAAAGAAATTAATGACCAATTAGATGTTACAAAAAAAAGCATGGGTTTCATACCCGAGATCCAGCAGCTTGTGGGAGAGCACGCGCCTGAATGGTTTAAGCTGTACCGCGACAGCGATGAAGCGCTCTGGTCAGAAACGGCTCTTTCGGCAAAGATAAAAGTACTGATGGCACTCGCTGTTGTGGCGGGGCGGCTCTGTCCAGACTGTGCAGAATCACAAATGAAAAGCGCAATTCACCATGGCGCCACTAAGGAGGAGATCCTGGATACACTTGGAGTAGTCTATGTCACCGCTGGAGCTCCGGGGGTCAATGTTTGCAAGAACGCAATAAGAAAATTGCTCAAAGTTGATTTCGGATGTGAAGGGTGTGGCAAAGTTTAAGGTAGAAATTGAAAGACCATTATGCATAGCATGTGAGAACTGCGTCAATACCTGCCCTGAATTCTGGGAGATGGCTGATGACGTTTTCTCCCATTTAAAGGGGTCAAAAAAAATAGGTGAGAATGAAGAAAGAGAGATGGACGATGTGAAGTGCAACATCGAAGCTGCAGAAAGCTGTCCTGCTACATGCATACATGTGTATGAAAATGGGAAGAAAAGGATATAATAACTAAATACAAAAATATAATAAGTGATATACCTGAAGTAAAATAAAAGAGCTATAGTTTAGGAAAAAAAATTAATACTTGAAGGGTGTCAAATTAAAAACGGAGAAATGGAAACAAAATATTGATCCGGAGGATAAATTATGCCACCACACTGCGATACAATGGATGGGCCTGTTGTTAAGGCTGCAAAACTGGCTCTGGAAAAAGCCTAACATCAGTGAAGTGAGACCATGATAGAAATCAAAGAGAACATATTCTGGGTAGGTATTAAGGACTGGGAAATAAAGACATTCCACGGTGAGGAGTTATCAACACACCGTGGCAGTACTTATAACAGCTATCTGATAAAGGACGAAAAGAACGTACTTGTGGACACCGTCTGGACTCCATTTAAGGAAGAATACGTAGCCAGGCTTGATGCTGAGTTCGGACTTGATAACATCGATGCCGTTGTCGTGAACCATTCAGAATCCGATCATTCCGGAAGCCTGACACATCTTATGTCGCAGATACCGGATGCTGAGATATACTGCACAAAGAATGGTCACGATATGATCCACCGCCATCATCACATGGACTGGAAGTTCAATGAGGTGAAGACAGGTGACACATTAAAGATAGGAAAATACGAGCTTGTCTTTGTGGAGGCCCCGATGCTGCACTGGCCTGACAGTATGTTCACATACGTCAAGGGCGCTGACCTTTTGCTTTCCAATGATGCGTTCGGCCAGCATTATGCTACATCAGCTATGTATAATGATGAGGTCAACCAGTGCGAACTGTTTCAGGAAGCAATGAAATATTATGCCAATATCCTGACCCCGTTCAGTTCCCTTGTGAAAAAGAAGATTGAGGAGTTCAAGGCAATGAATGTGCCTGTGGATATGATAGCACCGAGTCATGGCGTGATATGGCGCAAGGACGCGCTGGACATTGTCGGGAAGTATTACGAATGGGCTGATGCGTACCAGGAGGACTTTGTTGTTATTGCCTATGATACCATGTGGAATGGAACTAAATCCATGGCCGAGGCCATCGCATCCGGTCTGAATGAGAGCGGGGTGCCTTGCAAATTGTTCAACATTGCAAAGAGTGATATTAACGATATCATAACAGAGATATTCAGATCGAAGGGTGTCATAGTCGGCTCGCCTACAATAAACAGGAGGATACTTTCGGCTGTGGGTGCCCTTATAGAGGCCATGAAAGGTCTGCGGTTCAAGAATAAGGCCGGGGCGGCATTCGGTGGATATGGCTGGAGCGGGGAGTCGGTGGGTGTCATAGAAGATGGGCTAAAGAGTGCCGGCATCGAGATGGCTGTCCCCGGAATAAAGTTCAGGTATAATCCAACAGCTGATGAACTGGAAGAATGTAAACAATTCGGGAAGCAATTCGCGAAGAATCTAAAGAAGTGATATTATGAATCCGCATAATCAGACAGATGACCTGAGTTTCAAGCCCAATGACTTTCCTGTGGCGAGAGCCATTGATATTGTCGGTTCCATAAGCTATTCAGACGGCTCCGTTGTCAGAAGAACACTGAAAAATACGCAGCGATCGTGGAGCATGAAAGCGAAGAGACTTTTATCAGTTGACACATCTGCGTCAAGAAAGTATGGGGTACACGCATTGGACTGCACGTAACAAAGAGCATTATAGATGCCTTTGGGGTTAAGATCGTGATTAAAAATGAGGTTGGATAGGTACGACTGTTCACTTGCTATTACCGATTGCCATGTAAGTGCTATTGAGTATAGCTATTTTACGATATTTCATTATAATCTATAACGAATAGCTATTTACATTAGTGTATTATCTTAGCGAATGAGAACAATTATCAAGCGACGATTATTAACAAATCTTCATATATAAGAATTAAAGGTCCAAATGTTAACAGTGAGAAATTTCTTCAACTATGTGGGTAAAGTTTCCAAGCTGCTTCTTTTACTATTAGCTATGATTGGATTAATCCATCCTTCCGTAGCTTCAAATCTTAACGAAAAAGCAATGAAAGGGGAAGATATCTATACCGATAAGTGCATTTCCTGTCATAGTATTGGTGGCGGCAAGAAGATAGGGCCTGACCTGAAAGATGTAACTAGCCTGAGGAATCGAGATTGGCTAGTACGTTATATATCCGAACCAGACAAGGTTTTAGCTGATAAAGACCCAATTGCTATCAAATTGCTTGAAGAATACAATAACATTCCCATGCCCAACATGGGGCTTTCAGAAGCTGAAGCAGATGATGTTGTGGCGTACCTTGAGGCTGTAGGTATTCAGGCAACGCAACCTTCCATAACTCCTGCTCAAGCAGTTCCCTCTCCTGTAGAAACACTGACCGGTGACGCAAAAACTGGCAGTGCTCTGTTCACGGGGTCCATCCCTTTCAAGAACGGGGGTTCTTCCTGCATAGCCTGCCACAGCATTGCGGGAATAATGGAAGGGGGTACTCTGGGACCCGACCTTACACTTTCCTATAGTAAATATGGCGAAGCCGGGATTGCATCAGTTCTAGCCAGCGTCCCCTTTCCTACGATGAGCCCCATATATAGCAATCGTCCACTCACTCTACAGGAGCAGGCCGACCTTAAGGCTTTTTTGCAGCAATCTGCACCTGAACAACCCAAGCAAGCTTTGATTATGATCGTGGTGTTTTCGTTGATAGGAATGGTGGGACTATTATTGCTTTCGCACATCATCTGGCGGCATCGTCTAAGTAATGTGCGAGATTCTTTGAAATATAGGTGAAGGCATGAGCTGGATTCAAGACTTGATAAACCCTAAAGGACGCCTCTGGGAGGAGTTCTACCGCAACCGCTGGCAGTATGATAACATAGTTCGCAGTACACACGGTGTTAATTGCACCGGTGGATGTTCCTGGAATGTGTTTGTTAAGGATGGCATAATTACATGGGAAATGCAGGCTACGGATTATCCACTCCTTGAGGCAAATTTGCCGCCCTACGAGCCCCGTGGATGCCAGCGCGGCATCAGTGCTTCATGGTACGTCTATAGTCCTCTGCGTGTAAAATATCCTTATGTGCGTGGTGCTCTTCTTGATCTCTGGCTTGAGGCAAAAGCAAAGTACGATGATCCGATAGAAGCGTGGGGTTCGATCGTTGAAGATGACCAGAAGCGCACCAGTTACCAGCATGCAAGGGGTAAGGGAGGCTTTCGCCGTGCAACCTGGGATGAGATGCTTGAGCTCATTGCTGCTTCTTGCCTTTATACCGCAAAGAAATGGGGGCCTGACCGTATCTTTGGCTTCTCTCCCATCCCTGCTATGTCTTACTTCTCCTATGCTGGAGGCTCGCGCTTCCTGCAGCTTCTGGGAGGTGTGAACATGAGTTTTTACGACTGGTATGCAGATCTCCCCAATGCCTTCCCTGAAGTCTGGGGCGACCAGACAGATGTATGCGAGAGCGCTGACTGGTTCAATGCCAAATACATTGTTTCCATGGGATCAAACCTCAGTATGACACGCACCCCTGATGTTCATTTTGTCTCGGAGGCACGCCATGAAGGAGCAAAGTTCGTGGTTCTCTCTCCGGATTTCAGCCAGGTGGCTAAATATGCCGATTGGTGGCTTCCGGTCAGAGCAGGAGAGGATACTGCGCTCTGGATGGCTGTTAACCATGTCATTCTCAACGAGTTCTATGTTAAAAGAGAGGTACCGTACTTCATCGACTACCTCAAGCGTTACTCTGATGCCCCTTTCCTTGTACAGCTCGGGAAGGATGAGAAAACCTACAAACCAGATCAGCTACTCCGCGCATATATGCTGAGCCGATACAAGAATGTAGAAAATGGAAACTGGAAGCCGCTGGTATACGATAACCAACCGCGAATGCCCAAAGGCACAGTAGGGTTTCGTTGGGGACAGGAAAAGGGCAAATGGAACCTCAAGATGGAAGATGGACTGGATAACAGTCCTATAGATCCGGTTCTCACATTCCTGGACGAGTATGATGAGGTATTTCAGGTATCATTCGAGGATTTTACTCATAGCAGTACCATGCTTCGAGGTGTGCCTGTAAAATACGTGGAAACTACCAAAGGGCGGGTGCCTGTAACGACGGTTTTTGATTTGATGATGGCGCAGTTCGGTATTGATCGGGGTTTGGCTGGCGATTATCCGAAAAGCTATGATGATGACATCCCTTATACACCGGCATGGCAGGAGTCGCATACAGGCATAGGTAGAGAGACCGTGATTCGCCTTGCAAGAGAGTTTGCAGGCAATGCTGAAGTGACGCAGGGACGTTCCATGATTATAATAGGTGCCGGTGTGAATCATTGGTACAACAACAATCTGTCATACCGGGCTCCCATTACTGCCCTTTTACTGTGTGGTTGTTGCGGGCGCAATGGCGGTGGCATGAACCATTACGTGGGCCAGGAGAAGCTTGCCGCAATTGCTCCATGGACAAGCATAGCTTTCGCACTTGACTGGATTAAGCCTCCAAGACGTCAGCAAACCACAATATGGCACTATGTTCATAGCGATCAGTGGCGTCATGATAGCAGTTTTACAGAATATGCCTCTGTGCCACCTGAGGCTCGCTGGGCCAAGGGTCATGCTATAGACCTGGTCGCCAAAGCAGTTCGCATGGGCTGGATGCCCTTCTTTCCACAATTCGATCGCAACCCTATCGATCTCGTTCGTATGGCAGAAGAGGCAGGTGCACGTACCAATGATGAGATCATCCACTGGGTAGTGGAGCAAGTTAAAGCAAGTAAATTGCGTTTTTCCATAGACGATCCCGATGCGCAGCAGAACTTCCCAAGGATATGGTTCGTCTGGCGGGCCAATGCCATATTATCCAGTGGCAAAGGACATGAGTACTTCCTGCGCCACTACCTTGGCACGCATGATAATGCTGTTGCAGGGGAAAATGCTAAAGAAAGCGTGAAATCAGTTATATTCCGGGAGCCTGTTCCACGTGGCAAGATGGATCTTGTAGTGGATATAAATTTCCGTTTGGATACCTCGGCTTTATATTCGGATATCGTCCTGCCCACAGCCATGTGGTACGAAAAGAACGACCTGAATACCACGGACCTTCATTCCTTTATTCACAATCTCGGCGCTGCCGTGCCACCTGTATGGGAGTCCAAAACCGACTGGGATATTTTCAAAGCTTTAGCTAAGAAGGTGAGCGAACTTTCCCCTTCGGTGTTCCCTGAGCCATTCAAGGATATAGTTGCCTCTCCACTCATGCATGATACGCCCGACGAACTTGCTCAACCAGAGGTTCGCGATTGGACTCTGGGCGAGTGCAACCCGATCCCTGGAAAAACCATGCCTCACCTTCGAATTTTGGAACGCGACTATGTAAACCTGTACAACCGTTTCATTTCATTTGGTCCGCTTGTGAGTCAGGACGGCATCACAGGCAACGGCGTCAACATTCCGGTTGCAAAATTCTATGATGAACTGCTGAAAAACCCCACCGGAGGCACGCCTGACCCATGGCACAGGCGCTGTGTATCGTGGAATGGACAGAAGTACCCAAGCCTTGAAGATGCGCTGGATGCTGCCAATCTTGTGCTCTACCTTGCTCCTGAAACTAATGGGGAGGTTTCTTATGCTGGCTTCAAGCATGAAGAGGAGAAAGTGGGTCTACCTCTTTCTGATCTAGCTGAAAACATGCGCGGAATGAATATGACATTTGGCGACATAATAAGGCAGCCTAGGCGTATACTCACAAGTCCATGCTGGACAGGGATAGTCAATAACGGCAGGGCCTACGCCGCCTGGTGTATGAATGTGGAACGGCTCGTACCTTGGCGCACACTCACAGGACGTCAGCACTTCTATATGGACCATCCCTATTACCTGGATTTTGGCGAGCATCTGCCTGCCTACAAGCCCAAACTCGATCCCGAAAAGATGAACGAAATAGAACAGAGCTTGCAGGATGAGAAGGGCATCAAACTCAATTTCCTCACTCCCCATGGCAAGTGGCACATACACTCCACATATTCAGATAATATCCACATGCGCACATTATCCAGAGGGATTGAACCATGCTGGCTCAATGATAAGGATGCGGAAAAAATAGGGATATTGGATAATGATTGGGTAGAAGTTTATAACGATAACGGAGTTATGGTCACCCGCGCAGCAGTAAGCTCGCGTGTACAGCCTGGAACATGCATGATTTACCACTCTCCAGAGCGTACATCTATGCCTAAATCCCAGCTGCGCGGTGGAAGACGGGGCGGAGGGCACAACAGCCTTACTAGGATACGCATCAATCCTGTGGAACTGGCGGGGGGCTATGCACAGTTTACTTATGGCTTTAATTACTGGGGGCCTACGGGCTGCAATCGCGATACCTATGTGCTGGTGCGCAAGATTACGAAGCTGGAGTGGTAAAAATGGACATACGCGCGCAGGTTTCAATGGTTTTCCATTTAGACAAATGCATTGGCTGCCACACATGCAGCATTGCCTGCAAGAACATCTGGACAGACCGCAAAGGCACTGAATACATGTGGTGGAATAACGTTGAAACAAAGCCCGGCACTGGATATCCAACATTGTGGCAGGACCAGGATAAATATAAAGGTGGGTGGGAGAAAAAAGGAGATAAGCTTAGCCTGAAACTGCAAGGCAGGATAGGGGCGCTGGCAAATATCTTCTTTAATCCCTCACTGCCTACCATAGACGATTACTATGAACCATGGACATACAGGTACGAAGAGCTATTCAATGCCCCTCAGGGGGATGACCAGCCCACTGCACGACCTGTTTCTCTTATTACGGGTAAGCCCATTGATATAGAAGCCGGACCGAATTGGGATGATGACCTGGGTGGCTCGCAGCTATATGCCAAAAACGATCCAGTTCTTAAAAACATTACCGAGGAAGAGCGGCACCTGCTGAATGAAGTGGAGCGAAATGTGTTTTTTTATGTCCCTCGCATCTGCAACCACTGCTTAAACCCGGGCTGTGTGGCAGCATGCCCTGCCGGCGCTGTCAATCCTGGCGCTATGTACAAGCGGGGCGAGGATGGTATAGTGCTTATCAGTCATGAGAAATGCCGCGCATGGCGCATGTGTGTGTCAGGATGCCCATACAAGAAAGTCTACTATAACTGGGCCACAGGCAAATCAGAAAAGTGCATCCTGTGCTATCCACGTTTGGAGAGCGGGCATGCCCCAGCCTGTTTCCACGTTTGTGTAGGGCGCATCCGCTTTCTAGGCATATTGCTCTATGACGCAGACCAAATACAGGAGACTGCATCTGTAAATGATACCGACCTTGTGGAGGCACAAAGGGCAATAATACAGGATCCTTTTGATTTTCAAGTTATAGCTGCCGCAAAAGCCAATGGTATATCAGATGCCATGATCGATTCTGCCCAGAAATCCCCTGTTTACAAGTTTGTAAAACAATGGAAAATAGCTCTTCCACTTTCTCCACAGTTCCGTACACTGCCCATGCTTTTTTATGTGCCGCCGCTTTTGCCAGTGCTGGCGACGATGAAAAACGGACACTATGAAGTTGCTGGCGCAGGTGAAAAAGGTATGATTCCCCTGTTAACTTCACTTGAACAGGCAAGAATACCCCTGAGCTACATGGCCGACCTTTTTGCTGCAGGAAATAAAAAGATTGTTGAAGAAGTATACCGAAAACTCATTGCAGTCCGAATATATATGCGTGCTAAAAGTGTGATGGATATTCCAGCCTCTGAGGTACAGCAGGCCCTTGTTTCGGGTGGTACCACGGAAGAGGAGGCTTTAGCAATCTTTCAACTGACATCAAGGTCAACTTTTGAAGAACATTTTGTAATCCCGCCTTTGGCAAGGGAAATGAATATCGAGACAACCGTTGATCCAGACACTCATAAGCAGGATGCAGGTTTTGGATTTCGAAAAATCATTAAGAGGAGAGGGTGAATTATGGAACGGATCATCAGTCTCTTCGCTGATATACTGGAATACCCGCAGTCAAACCTGCTCAAAGTGGTACAGGAGTGTCAAAGTGAGACTATAACAACGAACCCTGAGGCGGGGGCTATGCTTGGTGAATTCAGAGGCTTTGTTGAAGGAACGCCTCTGAATCGGCTGCAAGAGATATATTCCTCAACTTTTGACCTGAACGCAACATCTTGCCTTTACGCTGGACACTACCTTTTTGGGGAGAGCTATGAACGCAGCATGTTTTTGATCGGGCTAAAAGAGCGTTATAATGCGTGTGGCTTCACTGCAGAAAACGAACTGCCAGATCATCTGACCGTGCTGCTACGCTTCATAGCCGTGTGTGATAAAGTAGATGTGCGAGATGAGATTATAAGCGAAGCTTTGCTCCCTGCGCTCACGCTAATGACAGGAGGAAAAGGTTCTGAAAACGAGTCACAAAGCCAGTACTTTATTGCGCTTAAAGCTCTTGAGGCGGCGCTCAGGCAATATAAAAAGGAGGCTTAACAATGCTTGATTTTGTGCTGTTTGGGATATTTCCATATGTGGCTATTATTTTAGCTTTTGCTGTGGGGATATACAGATACTTCAACGATCGAATCTCTTACTCAAGTTTTTCTTCCCAGTTCCTTGAAAAAAATACCCTGTTCTGGGGATCTGTGCCATGGCATTATGGCATCCTGGCTATTCTGCTTGCCCATCTGCTGGCATTGATTTTTCCTTCAGCCTGGATGATCGTGCCTGATCACCTCTATGTGCTGGAAGTCAGCGGTCTTGCACTGGCCTTATTCACCCTTGTAGGACTGGGTTTGCTCCTGCTACGGCGTCTTGACAACGCCCGCGTATTCAGAGTAACCTCGGTCATGGATTGGATTCTGGTGGCTACCCTTCTGGTTCAGGTTGATATGGGTTTCATGGTTGCCCTGTTCTATAGATGGGGCTCACAGTGGTACCTGTACACCGCTGTTCCTTACCTTGTCTCCTTGCTTTCATTCGACCCGCAGATTCAATACATTGTCACACTGCCGTGGCTGGTCAAGCTTCATATCATAGGTGGATTCGTTATAATTGCGCTCTTTCCTTTTACCCGGCTGATGCACCTGGTGACATTTCCGTTCTCTTATCTATGGCGACCCTACCAGGTTGTAATCTGGAATCGATCACGACAAAGCAAGAGGTCGAAATAGGCCAAACGGGAGAAGAGTCTTGACATCAAAATTGAAAGAAAACATGCTAACTGGAGTGCGCGAGCTTTACCCTGGTTATTTTGCACTGGTCATGGCAACAGGCATTGTTTCTATCGCCTCATTTATGCTTGGAATGGCCTATTTAGCTTGGCCGCTGTTTTTAATAAACAAAGCAGCGTATGTGATTTTGTGGCTTCTCACTTTGATCCGACTGCTCAGGTACTTTCCTGACTTTATTGATGATTTAATAGATCATGTTCGTGGGCCGGGGTTTTTTACAGTGGTTGCAGGGACGTGCGTGCTCGGAAGTCAGTATGTGATCATTTCTGGAGATTACGCCACTGCAATATATCTCTGGTTTACAGGAATTCTCTTGTGGTTCATCCATGTATATACATTCTTCACGGCCATGGTAGTACATGAACCAAAACCGGATCTGGAAACAGGAATCCATGGAGGTTGGCTAATCTCTGTTGTTGCGATCCAATCAATCTCGGTCCTTGGCACGCTGGTTGTCTCCAGTTTTCCGGCCGGGCAGGAGACCATTCTTTTTTTCACACTTTTCATGTATCTGTTTGGCGCCATGTTGTACCTACTGATCATCTCTCTGATCTTCTACCGACTCATATTCTTCCGCCCTCTTCCTAAATCCTTTACTGCTCTCTACTGGGTCAACATGGGAGCTGCGGCGATTACAACGCTTGCAGGAGCCAGACTCATCCAGAACACCAACCACTGGGCTTTTCTTCAAGAAATTCTTCCATTTCTTAAAGGATTTACCCTGTTCTTCTGGGCAACTGCCACATGGTGGATACCTCTGCTCTTAATTCTGGGCGCATGGCGCCATGTCTATAAACGATTTCCACTGGGATATGATCCACAATACTGGAGCATTGTTTTCCCATTTGGTATGTACACCACCAGCACTCTCGTATTTGCACAAGCTACAGGATTGGCTCCGTTTTATTTAATTTCTCGCTATTTCATTTATGCTGCTCTGGTTGCCTGGGTTATCACCTTTATCGGAATGGTTCGTAGCATTGTGAACCGGTTAGTCATAACCAAAAAGATCACTGGCTTTTAAAGCGGGATGAACGGAAGAAAAATGATAACAAAACAAGAGTTGATTGAAAAATTGAAAGTAAAAGAACCGCCTGTAATAAGAAAAGAGTTGCAGGAGAAACTTTTAAAAAAATGGGAACTCGATGGAAAACCACTTGAATGTGCTTGTGGAAAAACGATTTCAGATCAATCCGAGCACTTAAACTTAAAGCAAATTCAAAGCAATATGTTTGAGGTTGCATGCGGAAAAAGAAGAAAACTTAAAATGCCGGAACGTTACGATGCAGCGGCAGTTCTAAGGCAACTGATACCGTGGATTGCCTGGGATGAGAAGGTCAAAATCGTTGTAGAGATGTTATAAATCAATGATTTAAGGAGAAGAGCAATATGGCAAAGATCGAAGGAAAATGTAAAGAAGTTATGGATAAAACAGAATGGGTAGCAATAGTAACCTGTAGCGATAATGGCCCCCATGTTGTAGCGACGTGGGGAGATTATGTAAGAGATATGAGTGTCAAGGGCGAGGAAGTTGTCATTATTCCTGCCGGGCATTATAATATAACCGAGGAAAATCTCAAAAAGAACAATCGTGTGGAACTGCTGATCGCTTCAAAACAAGTTCAGGGAAACTACGGTCCTGGACAGGGATGCTGCATCTCTGGAAAAGGTGAACTCCAGACCTCAGGAAAATTCGCCGAGATGGCAAAGGAAAAATTTCCGTGGGCAAGAGGAGCGCTTGTTATAAAGGTGAAGGAAGTAAGCACTCAACTCTGAATACTCAGCATATATGACACAAGATAAAAAACCAAGACTCATAACCGCAGAGGAACTTAAAAGTGGGGGATTCATCCCGCAGCGACAGAAAGACTTGGTCGCAGTGAGATGCAGGGCTCCAGGTGGGCGCTTGACAGCGGCCAAGCTGAGGAAACTGGCTGATGTTGCTGAAAAATATGGTGATGGAACGGTACATCTATCGGCACGTATGTCCCCTGAAATACTGTATATCAACATGAAGGACTTGACCAGAGTGGTCGAAGAGCTTGGAAGTCTCTGGCATTCACCCATAGCCACATGCGGGAGCAGGGTCCGTGTTCCGACTGCGTGCGGCGGTTGTGAGTACAATCCGAGAGGATGGACAGATACTCAAAAATTCGCTACGGAAGTTGACAGACGATATTTTGGTACAAGGACGCATCACAAGTTCAAGATGGCATTTACTGGCTGCGTCATCGACTGCATGCGTACCCGTGAAATGGATCTGGGTTTTCAGGGCATGGTAAAGCCTGAACTGGTAGAAAGTCTGTGCACGGGCTGCGGTCTGTGTATCCACTCCTGCCATTCAGGCGCGCTTGAAATGGTAAATGAACTTCCAAAAAGAATATGGGAAATGTGCGTATCCTGTGGGGACTGCATCAACGTATGTCCATCCAGTGCTCTTGTTGCAAAAAATGTGGGGCATGCCGTATATGTGGGAGGAAAACACGGAAAGAACCCACATGCGGCGTATCCAGTTGCTGAATTCGTTCCCGATGAAAAGGTCTTTGATGTGATAGATGGAACCCTTGACTGGTATAAATCCAGAGGCAAGCCAGGGGAACGCATCGGTTTCACCATTGATAGGATAGGAATCGACGATTACAGAAAACATATGAAAGATATTTTTGGAGAGTATCTTCTTACGCAGAAGGATATTGAACAGCCGAAATGGAAAACTATATTCTGGCCCGGAGCTGCGGAAGCATTCCCCAGGTATGGAGATATTTGATTTATGGAACTGAAACTGAAAGAACCAGTTGATAATCTCTGCGATTACACGTATAATTTCACATGGCAGAGTAATATGATCCGTCCCACCGGTATCATTCCTTCTCAAGAAAACACGAGTTTTACATACAAAGAGCTGGTGAATGAATTAAGAAAAGGCAAAGATGTGCGTATTACTGGCAGCGTTGGGAAGAGGCTTGCTTACAGCCTGGGCGCTGACCTCGTGCATTTCGGGGGAAGCGGAGCGCCTGAAAAAGCAGGAAAGATATACATCGATGGAAATGTTTCTTCTGAAATGGGTATGGGTATGGTTTCAGGAGTGATATATGTTAATGTTAAAGGGCTTATAGAAGAACCTCTCGGAAATGTAGTAGAGGTTGTGTCAGATGAGCCAGGTTATCGAAAGTTCCGATCAATAACCGAGATACTCTGTAAAGGGCTGGGAAAAGATGTTCTTGTCTGGAATGATTATGATGAGCGAAAAAGGCATCTTGTGCTGGATGATGGAATGCTTCGCGGGACAGTGGCCGCACGATGTAATTGTGAGGCTCTTGTCATACTAAAGGGAAATGCCTACAACGGCACAGGGCTGTTGATGCAGAAAGGCACGGTTCATGTCTTGGGAGATGCAGGCATGAACACTGGTGCGCATCTTGATGGTGGTGTGGTTATTGTAGAAGGCATGACAGATGAATTCGCTGGCGCATACATGAAAAATGGCACGCTGATTTTAAACGATTCAAAAGGGTTCGTGGGCGCAAATCTGAAAGACGGGGTAATTTTTGCAAAAAAGAAAATCAAAACCGCACCACCGATCGAAGAGCTTGTTATATTGCAGGAAGATGCGAACCTGATAATGAAAAATCTCGGTTTGGGCCATGTTGAGGCAATGAGCTATCGAAAATATGGGATAAAGAAAGAGAGACTTGTGCGAATGCGGGATGGGTCGGTGGTCGTAATGGAAAAAGATGAATGAGTATCTGAAAAATCATATTAGTATTTGTGGTGTTCAATATGGTGACCTTAAATCCTTGCTATCGACTCAATATAATTCAAAATCCGGCGATTAAAAAAATTCAATAACCCGGTCTTCTAACCTTCTTTCATTATTAAGGTTTTGTATTCATTCCAGTCTGGCCTCGGTTGAAGATATGGAACTCCCAACCTCAGTCTGTATTATCATATACGGCATTTGGTGATTGCTAGAGTGCGCCCCTCATAATCGAATAAGAGAGGGTGATTACTCGCCTTCGTTAAGAACCGTATGAAACTTTCATCGTTACTGCTCAAGCATTTATAATCCTTTTAGATCGGACAGTTTTAACTCCAGTGTTCTACAATTGATTTGTATTTTTCATGAATCATTTTTCTATCAAACTCCCAACACTCTTGAAGCACGTCTTCCTTCTCTTTTTGGCTAAAATAATCCATGCATGGGATAAAAAAATGCTTATCCTCCTTTCTAATGTGTTCCGGATAAAATTCAACCAATTGATTTAAAAGCCCGAGCACTCTATGAAAATCTTCTCCTTGACCTTGAATATCCTTCTCTTTTGCCCTCACTAATTCTTGAGTTAGTTTTCTCCCATATTTATGCTCATCAATCAGCTCATTCATAATTTTCTGGTGTTGCTTTGATATCTGCTTTTTGGAAAGATCTCGAAAAAGGATGTTCTCCTCTTTACCATGATGTGTCATATCTGCATATATCTTGATAAAATCGATGGCAGCATCAATGAATACTATATCGATCTTTTTTTCAAGTTCTATTTGTTCTATTTCATTACGAACCTGGTTGATCATTCTTTCTATGAGACGATGTTCAATCATCAATGGGTCTATGGGCAACATAATCAAACCCTATTACTGATTTACCATATATATTTGTTGTGATTATTCCAGTAAAATCTGAGATTTTTGCACAGGAGATAGCTGTAAAGAAATAAGAATCTTGTAAACGATTTTATTCATATGCATATCCATTATGTTTAAGATGTTCACTATTGCGGGGAAAAAATTGAACTGTGCAGTAAAGATAATATAAAAGAATTATTTCAGGAAACCAGGAATAAGTTAGAAAATATATGGGAGGAAAAAGAGAAACAGAGCAAAGCGCGCGAAACTGAGAACAAATAGAATAACACGAACAAACAAAAAAATAAATAGTTTTAAGACAAAAGATAATTAATATGGATGTGAGGAATTTATGGTAGACAAAATAACCAAAGATAACAAATTAAACGATGTAATAACAAAATATCCAGCCACCAGGGATGTATTTATCAAACACGGAATGCCAAAATATGTGGGACAATTGCCATCCGAAAATCTGGAATTTTTCTGCAGGATGCACAGGGTGGATATTAATCAATTGCTTGACGAATTGAATAAGGCAGCAGAGACGGTATAAATATAAAATTTTCAGCGAAGGGAAAACATGGAAATACCGCTTAAGTTTGCCTGGGCAAGCCTGGTTTATTTGCTCATAGGCAGCACCATGGGATTCGCAATGGTTTTAAACTCATCACCACTTACACCCGCCCACGCTCATGTGCTCCTCATAGGCTTCGTTTCAATGATGATATTTGGTGTGGGATACCATCTTCTACCGGTATTCGCAGGCACTGACCTGTACAGCCTCCGCCTCGCTGAGATACAATTCTGGCTTCAGAACATAGGGCTCATTGGCCTTGCTTTCACCATGCCCTACAGGTATGCAAGTAACAGCTATCTGCTCGGGACCGAGGTATTTGGTTCGATATCGCTTCTGGCTATTTACATCTTTGTTTATAATGTGGCGCGTTCGATCATACCGCCAAAGATAGCAACAAAAAGCTGAGTTTTGTCTTGACTTCCTCTTTATTTTTCAGTATCTGCTCAATATTTCAAAACTCACAACTGCATTATGCGTCTCATATTCTCCCCCATAATAAGTTTTTTTTCCATTTCAGATATATTTAGCGATTTTATTTTTGTAAGTTCCGATTCCATACTGATATATGGGGAGTCTGATCCCATGATTATTCTTTCAGCATCGAGATCCTCAACCGCTTCCTGGATAATCTCTTTTCGTGGCATGCCGGTTGTCTGAAGATAGATATTTTGGTGATGTAAAGCTACCGGGAGAAAATCTCCTAACATGTGTGCCAGAATTATCTTTGCATCAGGGAATAATTCTGCCAGCTCTCCAAACTGTTCTGGCGGCGATTCCTTTTTACCGGAGTCAAAGATAATTGGAATATCAAGCACAGAAGCTTCTTTGAGTATTTCTTTCAGGTACTCGCTTCTGAGTGAGAACTTCTGGCTTGAAGGATGAAGCTTGAGTCCAACAAGCCCAATACCAACATCACGTCTTAGCTCTTCGACTGCTTTTTTTCCAAAGTTGGGGTCAAGCCTTGCAAATCCTATCAGCCTGTCTGGATATTTATTGATAGCCTCTGCAGTACTGTTGTTCGCAAAAGAGAACGATGTACCGGGAGTTCTCTCGCTGAACGGAAATATCACTGCCCTATCTATGCCGAGCCTGTCCATTTCAGCCACTATTTCCTCCGCAGATTGCCTCTTTCCATCGCCCCTGTCCGGACCGCCTGCATGGTTATGTGCATCTATTATCATTTCTCGTCTCTTTTCTGTCGTTTTTTTTTATTTTTCCCTTACCAATTTCCCTCTCCCACCTCTTAACTTTGTTATTACACTCTCCTCACCACCCTCTCTGATTTGCTTCTCGTCTTCCTTCCTATTTTATGAACATTAGTTCTTTATTCTACAAACTTAAAAAACTAATCACTATATACTATAATTCAAACAGGATTTTTTAGCTATTAAATATAATTCTAGCATAGCAATTTATAAACTATTTACGCAAATTGAAAAAAATTAATTAAATAATAAAGGTACGACTCAAAAGCAACATTTGTATTTCCAGGAGTGCCCATGTTTTATCATTCATGCTATGAATTTACCCCGTGAAGTCGGTGGACATTAACGCTAAGCAGGTTGTCTCGATGTAATTCCCACATAGACAACATTCAGAAACATTTAAACCCAGATAGTAATCTATTGACATGTTTTATACATGAGAATACGGCGGGATTATGTTCTCTTTTAAGACGAGAAGGGTGGTTACTTTGGCACTGATATATCTGACCTTGCCAAAGAAATGGGTGTTTCAGGTCACGGGCTCAGAAGACAGCTTTCAAAATGGATAAAAGAGGATAAAGATTTCTCCAACCTTATTTATTTAGGAAAGTATCGGTCCCGTATAACTCATAGCGAGTTTTTAGAAATAAGAAAACGCATCCATTCCAATCCTCAGGAAGTCAAGAACCATATACTCTCTGACTTACAAAGTGTCCATAAAATCAGAGGCGAGAGAGCCATTCCTCCTTCTACTTTCTATCGCTGGGTAAACCAAACTCTTCTTGAAGATCCTCTTGATTGGTTTAAGATCAATAAAATCAAAATACCGCCTCAGTATTCGGTTGAAGAAGCAAGAAATTCGTTATCTAACATCTTCACTTTTCATTGTCTCAAGAGTTATGGCGGAACTGACCTGGCTGCCATCTATGACCGTCTGGAAAAAGCGAAAGAATGTTTTTCCACATATGACGTCGATCCAATCAGTTATTACCCTCATATCCTGACACGAAGAAAACATCTATCGAGTCTCCTCACTTCAATACCACACGGTCAGCAAGTAGAGATTCAGAAAAGACTCATTTTCGAAATTCAGGATGCCTTTATTATAGAATGCAACGACCTGCTTATTGCTGAACTTATTCATAGAAAGGGACGTATTCAACAATCAATGAATGCTTCTCGACAGAAAATGGAGAACCATTTTCGTAAAGAATCTTTGAAATCCATCCGGGATAGCTTGAAAGAGATGGTTTTGATGTCATCACTCGATATGGAAATGATCAAGAATATCTCAAATCCATTTCTGGATGAAGAAACGACAGCAAGAGTGGAACTCATAAGAAGATATTCAAAGAGTTATGATTTGATTTCTCAGATTCTGGAGAATTTCATCGTTGGCATGAAAGAGGTTGTAGATTTCCACAATGACGAAGGAAGGCTGTTTTTCCAATTGGCTACGGGAAAAAGTGATTGGCATCTATTGGGGGAGAAAGATAGGAAATCCCTTGCTAGAGATATCGATCTCATAGGAGCCATCGACAATGGAAATGAGGAGGTTGCAAGACTTCTTGCAATTGACCATCTGATCAATTACATACGACATGGTAAAATAACCTTCCACAGTAGTTACTACTATCAGGATCTTGGAACCAGGATAAAAAATGTCAATATAAGTCCAGACGACGAGTTCCTTAATTCAAATGTTCTCGAACAGTTGATCTCTGGTATCTTTCCGGTGAATATAGAGGCTTTTTATAATTCCATTGTTTATACTGATGAAGATAAGAACGAAGATGTTCTTCCACCTTCATGGATAGATTTTTCTGAGGTACTCAATGAAGTATCACGCTATGTGCGGCAGACCATTCCGAACTGGTTTGATGAACACAAATGCATGTTCAGAAGACAGACTGATGGTATCTTCTCCATAGAATATAATGAAGAGGAGTTCGCGGAGAGGCTTTATAATGCTATCGGCTTCCTGGGCAGAAACTTGCGATACAGGGATTCAGAGCAATTCTGGAACCTTCAATATTTTATTCAACGCTATATGACAGAGGAGACTTTAAGGCTTGAGTTGAGATTTATCAACCGCTGTATAAACACGTTAAGCGGTAGAAAAGTAGAAGCAGTAGTGATAGATACAACGGGTATAGAAGGAAGGAAAGAGAGCATACTGGCAGGATACCATGGAAGATACCACACAATTGGAATGGCCGATCTGAGGGCAGTAGCTATTGATATGACCCCGATATATTCAGGTGATTATCGTTCCACTGATTCAGAATGAATATTGTTGAGGTCATGGCACAGGTCCAGGCTTTGTGGTGATAGTGTGCAGCTATATTGCGGGAACGGTCATACTACCAGCCGAGTGTCCGCTGGGATGGTATTTCTGAGTCATGGTGTTGTTGCTGCAGGAAGGATACATCATAAACCGGAGAAGCAGTTAGGGAAAAGCAGGCTTAAAAGGCTGAGGAAAAACATACCGCTTCTGAATAAAGTAGGTAAGCTGCTAAGAGAAGAACCAACATTGGGAAGAGTAATGGCAATGAAAAAGCATGTGTATGTTGAGGGAGTAAATGTCCGCCAGCTTGTGGAAGACCTTGGATATCTGATACTTGCTAATGTTTGTAAAAAAGACATACCTATTGATGATGTAAGCCTTGCAGTCGAGAGGTCAAATTATATGAAACGGAAATCGAGAATAATGGAAGGAAGCAATACAAGAGTTGAAAGACAAGGAGCTGGCCTTCTTCTTGTTTCGGCTGAACTCATTTTATGCTGTGCAGGCTTATACCATTTGTCAAAAGGATGGGAAAGCTCAAAGAGCCCCATAAATTTTTCTGATATACGATTATTTATACCTGCTTAAAATGATTTCAAAAAGTTGCCTATGTGAGAATAATATCGAGACAACCTGTAAGGGTTTGACGAAAAATAAAGTGGCAAATTTTGAAAAACAAACCGCAGATGAACGCAGATATTTTATTATTTTTGAACCACAAATTTAACTTTGTTATTTTTCCGTAACCCCTAAGTTGTAATAGAATACAGGTGTATAATTGATTTACCATATATATTATAGTTGAATTTGTAATTTCACTTATTATTTATAGTAATAAACTTTATACATTATTATCATCATAATAACTACATCCCGTTGCCCAGTGTCACAGAAAACCGTGCAGTAAAAGGCAAATGCATGAAAGCGGGATTAAGTAAAGGAATTCAATCAGATTGGAGGAATAAAAATCATGAAAGCAAACGTAGGAACAAAAATAGGCGGAGGTTTTGCAGCTCTGCTTGCGCTCTCAGCGGTTCTTGTTCTGTCGATGCTGAGCATGCTTGGTACGCTCAGCGATAAGAACACGGAAATTGTAGAGGTAAATAGTCCGACGATTATAGCATCGCAGGATTTGCTCATAGGCTATACAACGCAGGGACAGGGAATCAGAGGATTCCTCGCCACGAAAGATGAGAAATTCGTAGGTGAATACGAGGCCGGGGTTAAGATTGCAGATGAAGCGTATGCCCACCTTGTAGATGTATTCAGGGATTCTGACAATGCCGAAGGAAAAGCTCAGGTTGAAAAGATAGGCAGGACAAGAGAGAAGTTCGTGCGGCATCCTCCGAAAATGTTCGAGATGCGGCGTAGTGATGAGGACAACAGGGCTGCCCATTACCTGGCACAAACAGCTACACCTGTAGTGGATAAGTTCAACAAGCAGATAGATGATCTTATTGCACTGCTTGCTTCAAAACCGCCCTCTTCATATACACAAACCACGTTCCTGGCAGCAGCCGATGTCCGGGGCAACATGGGACGCAGAATTTCGGGACTACGAGGCTACTTAATAGACGCCGATCCGAAATTCCTGAAAGAGTACGAAATATCTACCAAGAAAGTGGAGGATGCTTACTCAAGGCTTGTAGCTCAATCCAAACTGAATGAAGCAACGGCTGAGCAGAAGAGGATGACAGAAGAGCTCGGCATGACCCTTAGCGAGTTCGCGCCGCTTCCTGATACTATGATAAGAATTCGCCAGAGCCCAGACAACTTCCAGGCAGTCAGCTACCTGCGCACGGTTGCTGCTACCGATCTGGCAGCTCTTCAGGGCGAGATTAATGTGCTTATAGAAAAAGAGAAAGATAGTATGGCGCAGGCAAGTACTGACGTAATTGCGACACAAAATGCAATGAAGCGCAACTCTATACTATTGCTCGCATTAGGCATAATTGTGGGAGTTGCAGTAGCCCTGGTTATAACCCGAAAGATCACAAAACCTGTTACACGTCTCCATGACAGCGCAAAAGCGATAAGCACCGGTGATCTCACAAAAGACGTTGACATTAAAGATACTGGCGATGAGATAGGCGAGCTTGCCTCATCCTTCAAGATTATGCTTGCTAACCTTCGCTCCCTGGTTGCAAAGGTGCAGGGAACTTCGTATACCGTCTCTGCAACTGCCCTGGAACTCTCGGCATCAAGCGAGGAAATGAAAGCCTCAACAGACCAGATTTCAAATACCACCCAGGATATTGCCACAGGCGTAAGCTCTCAGGCCTCCAAGATGGCTGAAGTTAGCCGTGCCATGAAGGAGATGTCAGAAAGTGTCCAGCAGGTCGCAATGAACTCCCAGAAAGCGGCAGAAGGTGCGACAGCTGCCAGCACGACAGCCCAGCAGGTGGGAAAGATGTCAGCCGATGTTGCTAATAAGATGTCTGAGATCCAGTCAACCGTGGATAATTCAGCAACGGTGATAAAACAGCTTGACGGCAAATCCCAGCAGATAGGAGAAATTATCGGCGTGATAACAAATATCGCAGACCAGACAAACCTCCTGGCCTTAAACGCAGCTATAGAAGCGGCCCGTGCAGGAGAACACGGCAGGGGTTTTGCGGTAGTTGCCGATGAAGTCCGGAAACTTGCGGAAGAATCAAGAGGCGCTGCAAACCAGATCACCGGCCTGATAAAAGATATCCAGCAGGGTACAAAGCAGGCCGTGACCACAATGGAGCAGGGCACAAAAACAGTAGGTGAAGGTGCAAAGACCATTGAGGAAACAGTCGGTGCGATCAACCAGATAGTCAAGGCCGCAGCGGACGTGGCCACGATGGTGCAGGAAATCGCGGCAGCGGCAGAAGAACAGTCAGCCTCAGTCGAAGAAGTCACAGCTTCCGTAGAGGACGTCTCGGCCATAAGCGAAGAATCAGCGGCGGGCACACAGGAAACCTCAGCAGCTGCCGAAGAGCAGTCGGCATCAATGGATCAGCTTGTGAATGCAGCCCAGGAACTTGCAAAATTGTCCAATGAATTGCAGGCAGAAGTGGGTAAGTTCAATATCGGTGAAACTGTAGCAACGGCTGTAAAACAGGTACATGAACCTTCAAGAATAGAGCATAAACCGGTTCTTGAAAACAAAGCTGTAAAAGAAGGGCAAAAAAAGCCAGCCTCAAAAGGCAAGGCGGCAAATAAAGAAAAAGAAGTTGAAGCCAGGAACAATCCGGGACCATCCACTCCGGGAGAAAGCCTTGGAGACCTTATAAAATAGGTGGCATCATGGCAGAACAACAACCCCAGGACGCAAAAGAAAAATCAGGCGACGAGCTCCAGCTCGTCGTTTTTAATATCGGCCCTGAAGAGTTCGGCGTGGAGATAATGAACGTGCAGGAGATCATCCGCATGACCAATATCACCAAGATACCCCAGGCATCAGGCTATGTGAAAGGAATAATAAACCTTCGGGGCAGGATAATCGTGGTTATCAATCTTGATGTGATAATGGGCATGAAGAGCAAGGAACAGGATGAGAACACCCGTATCATTGTTGCGGATATCGGCGAGACCGTTATGGGCTTCATCGTTGATTCCGTGAGCGAGGTCATCCGCCTTCCCTCAAGCAGTGTAGAACCCGCACCGTCAGTCATTGCAAATAAGATCGGCACGGAATATGTGCGCGGCGTGGGCAAAATGGAAGACAGGCTTCTTATCTTGCTTGACCTTGATAAGATACTTGGCGCAAATGAACTCCATGATATCAGTAAAATATCGGCAGATGTTGCGGAGGCACAAGCTGATTTAAATCAGGGTTACTGCAGCTAACCCAATCAATCTTTTATTCAACTCTTAATCTCCTATCATGTTATTTTTGAATATTTTCAATCACATGTTCTTGATATTTTTAACAGATAAATCTAACTGCTATAACATATAGATTGAATTAGCTATTTTTATTATAGTTTATAGTGGTTAAGTTTATTCGTGAGCGGTGAGTTAAAATTAATTGAATGCTCAACACCAAAAATAATACGATTAACCAAATAAAATCATAAAAATATAGAAGGAAATGGAGGATAAAAAATGGTTCAAGATAAAATAGCCAAGAATAAACCCATACAGATAAGAATATTCCCGGCTCGATTGTTACAACCGGAAACTGTTGAAAAAACCTTAAACGAGATTGATCATGTCAAAGGTGTGATCAGAATGCTCATTAATGGAAAAAGCCTTCCCAAAAAAGTCATGTGTGGACCCGGGACTGGCACAGATGTAAACCATCCTGAAAGAAAAATAATTCATGTCGGAGATTGTGCTTTCGAATTGCACATAATGGTCGGAGAGATTTTAGTCGAAGTTGATGATGAACGTGCAATGGATAGCGTCAAAAAGGCATGTGAACGGGTGCTTCCTTTTTCCTTTGAATTCAAACAAGGGAACTATATGAAGAGGAAACCAACTCTTACCGATTACGGCAAATATGGATTCAAAAGCAAGACTGATGAGAGAATCAATGTTGAAGACGAACGACTACTTGGCCTTATAGATCCAAATGCAAAAGCAGAGGATACTTTTTGTATGATCTCTACTGAACAGGAAAAATAAAGAACACAAATCGATTGACATTGTATCCTCATGAATTCAAGTATTAATTGATGATGAAATTCTATCGAAATTTATGAACATTTAACCAGAATTAACGATGGTGGATACGAAATGAGTAACGTACAATCTTGTTATCAATGCGGAAAATGCACATCCATATGCCCAATGCGCCGGGTTTCGAAGACCTCACCACGCAGTTCAATATATAATGCCAGTGTGTATGGGCTTGAAACAAAAGACATCTGGACATGCCTGACATGCGGCCTCTGTCCGATCGAATGCCCGCAGCAGGTGGATTTCCTTGGCTTTATACGTGAAGAGAGGAATGGGAAACAGCCCCTGGATATTGCTCATCTTGGTGTTTTTACGGAAATGGCGGAATTGAGCTCAAAACTGAACGGGAACATTCCCGATAAAACATCAGACTCGAAATATGGATTCTTTCCAGGATGTGTGGACTCACTCGACCTGTTCCTTCACGATGTAAAAACCAATTTCGGGGAAATTACCACATCGTCACTCAAGCTTCTTGATAAACTGGGTATAAAACCGCAGGTCATGAATATGAAATGCTGTGGTCATGATGTTCTATGGCAAGGGAAAAAAGATGTTTTCGATAGGTTAAAGAATTATAATAAGAAATCTATCAAAGAAAGCGGCATTGATACCCTTGTCACAAGCTGCGCAGAATGTTACCGCACATTTTCGAAGGATTATGACCTCGGAATAAAAGTCGTTCATACATCGCAACTCTATGATAAGCTTGGAATGAAGATCAATAAGCAAGTTACCTACCATGACCCATGCAGGCTTGGCAGGCACATGGGTGTATATGACGCACCGCGAAATGCACTCACTGCAAATGGCGTGATCGTAAAAGAGATGGAGCATTCAAAACAAAATGCCCTGTGCTGCGGAGTAAGTAATTTCATGAACTGCAACGAGCAGACAAAGGCGCTTCGCATTGCACGCATGAACGAAGCAGAAGCTACAGGCGCAAAGACCCTGATCACAACATGTTCAAAGTGCCTTGCGCATTTTAATTGCCTTAAAACTGAAAAAGATGCAACAAAGAAGTATGATCTTGATATTGTGGACTTAAGCGTATTCCTTGCGCGGCAGCTGGAGGCGGGAAAATGATAAAATCAACTGATCTTGACCCGGATTTTAAATATGAAATATCCAGAGAACCGGGCGGCGAGAATATTAAAAAATGTTTCAACTGCACGGGCTGTACTGTTGGATGTCCGGTCACCGAAATCGATAAAACCTACAACCCGCGAATGATACTTAGAAAAGCCATCCTTGGCATGAGAAAAGAAGTGCTTTCTGATGAGTCACTCTGGCTTTGCGCTTCATGCTATATCTGCTATGAACGATGCCCGCAGGATGTCAAAATTACAGAAGTCATTGGAGCCATACGCGCGATCGCACAGCGCGAGGCAAAAGCCGGCAAGATCAAGCTCACTAATCACAAACCGCTTTTTGATCATCTTTTCATCGACTCGGTCAAGAAGAACGGAAAATGGTATGAAGCAGGTGTGAGCGGCACGTTCATGCTAAAGACAAAAGGTATAGGTGGAGCGATCGGTTATGCTCCAATGGGTCTTGAATTGTGGAAAAAAGGGAAATTAAGCATCCTGCCGCATACGATAAAAGGAAAAGGCGAGATCAAGCGCATATTTGAGGGAGTGGAAAAATGAAGCTTGCTTATTATCCTGGATGTACGCTCCACGGAACAGCCCGCGAATACGATGCATCCACAAAGGCAATATGCAAAGCGGCTGGCATTGAGCTTACAGAAATCGATGACTGGAACTGCTGCGGAGCGCTTGAGGCGATTTTTGACAAGGAACTCTCCATGGGCTTATCTGCCCGAAATAATTTCAAGGCTCAAAAAACAGGTCTTGATCTTGTCATCCCATGCAGCATTTGCTCGCATAATCTTTCAAGAGCTGATAAAGCCATGAAAACGGATAGCGGTTTCAGGGAAAAGATCGAAAAAGCGCTCGATGAAAAATATACTGGTGTAAATATAAAACATCTTCTGGATGTCGTTGTAAATGACCTGGGAACAGAAACCCTTGCCACGAAATTCAAAAAGTCCCTGAATGGCATAAAAGCAGTCCCATATTACGGCTGCCTTCTTATACGTCCATCAGAGATATGTAAATTCGATAATCCTGAAAATCCCACATCCCTTGATGATATTATTAAGGCGACAGGCGCCGAATGTCTGCCTTTTACCCAGAAAACGAAATGTTGCGGCGGCAATCTTCTGATGAGCAAACAGGATTATGCATTCATTCTCACGAAGAAATTGTTCGACGAAGCAAAAGCCAGAGGTGCTAACTGTATAGTGGTTGCATGCCCAATGTGCCACATGCTGCTTGACGGGCAGCAGGGAATGATCGAAAAAGCCCATAACACGGTGATCGATATGCCAGTGCTTTATTTTACCCAGCTTATCGGACTTGCGATGGATCTGGGCGAAAAAGAACTTGAACTGGATAAGAACATGGTTTCAGCTTCAAAACTTATTGCATCCATCGGAAAAGAAAAACCAGCTGAGAAAAAGGTAGAGGCAAAAATAGCAACAGCAGTTGAAGCGGAGGCAGCACAATGAAAGGCTCAGTAGCGGTAGTTGGCGGTGGAATAGCGGGAATACAGGCAGCACTTGACCTTGCTGACAGCGGTTTTAAAACTTATCTTATTGAATCAAGACCAAGCATTGGCGGCGTAATGTCCCAGCTTGACAAGACATTCCCTACGAATGATTGCGCCATGTGCATCCTTTCCCCGAAACTTGTGGAGACCGCGCGCCATCCCAATATAGAATTACTCGCATACAGCGATGTCAAGTCCATAACTGGCAAAGCCGGTGATTTCAAAGTAAAAGTCGTTAATAAAGCCCGATATGTCGATGAGACAAAATGCACAGGATGCGGATCATGCACTGAAAAATGCCCATCTAAAGTAGCCGATGAATATAATGCAGGCATGTCAAAGCGTAAATCCATTTACATCCCATTCGCGCAGGCTATACCAAGGGTTGCGACGATCGATGCTGCACATTGCATTTACCTCACAAAAGGCAAATGCGGAGTATGTAAGAAAGTATGCGGCCCAAAAGCTGTTGATTATGAACAAAAGGATAAAGAAGTGGAACTCGATGTTGGCTCAGTGGTGCTCGCTACAGGTTTTAAGCCGTTTGACCCTTCGATCCTGAAACAATACAGGTTCGATCATCCTGATGTCATAACAGCACTCCAGTTCGAGCGCCTGTTGAGCGCAAGCGGCCCCACGCAGGGTCATGTCACAAAACAAACAGACGGGAAAGTCCCGAAAAATATTGCATTCATCCAGTGCGTTGGTTCACGAAATCCCAGGATCGACAGGAAGCACTGCTCTTCAGTGTGCTGCATGTATGCCACCAAGGAATCCATAATCGCAAAAGAGCATGATCCTGAACTTAATATTACCATTTTCCATATCGATATAAGAGCTTATGGCAAGAATTTCGAGGAATTCTATAACAGGGCGCAGAGGGAATACGGTATTAAGTACATCAACTCCCGCCCGTCTGAAGTAACGGTTGGCATAGATAATTCTCTTTCTTTGAAATACGAAGATTTCAATACGGGAGACCTTGTGAGCAAGAATTTTGACATGGTCGTTCTCTCCATCGGGCTTGACCCGGCTGATTCGACCCAAGCTCTTGCAAAGTCCTCAGGAATTGCACTTGATGATTTCGGAAATATCGCCACAAGTATCGAAAATCCTGTGGAGACAAGTGTAGCCGGAATATATGTATGCGGTGTGGCGCAGGGTCCCAAGGATATCCCTGACACCGTAGCACAGGCAAGCGCTGCCGCATCAAAGGCCGCCGCCCTGCTCTCCCCGGAACGCGGGACGCTCATTAAGGAACGAAAATTCCCCGATGAGAAAAAACTCTCGATTGAACCGCACATAGGCGTATTCGTTTGCCACTGCGGAATAAATATCGGAAGTGTTGTAAATGTCCCCAATGTCGTGGAATATGCAAAGACCCTGCCAGGAGTAGCACATGCCCAGGAAATGCTTTATGCATGCTCTTCTGATTCACAGGTCACGATAAAAGACGCCATCTCAAAGAATGATCTTAATCGCGTGGTAGTGGCATCATGCACGCCGCGTACCCATGAACCTTTATTCCAGAACACATGCCGCGAGGCTGGACTTAATCCTTATCTTTTCGAGCTGGCAAATATCCGCGAGCACTGCTCATGGGTGCATTCAAAAGAGAAAGAGAGGGCCACAGAAAAGGCAAAAGGCATAGTCCAGATGGCTGTGGCAAAATCTGCGCTTTTCCAGCCCCTTTACAAGCAAAAAGTCGATCTCATTAACAAAGCGGTAGTACTTGGCGGTGGTGTAGCCGGCATGACCGCTGCACTTGATATTGCCAATAATGGCTATCATGTGACACTGATCGAGAAGGAAAAAGAACTTGGCGGAATGCTTCGTGAAATGATGGAATTATACGATGGCAAAAAACCTGCCGATGTGCTAAAAGAACTGATAGGCAAAGTGAGCGGGAACAAGAATATTAAGATCATAAACGAGGCAAAACTGATCAAGGTCGAAGGTTATCTTGGCAATTTCAAAGGAACTATTCTTGCAGGTGGAAAGGAACTACCAGTTGATTTTGGCGCGGCTGTGGTTGCGACTGGCGCCCTTAACCTTGAGCCTTCGGGATTATTCGAGTATGGAAAAGATCCACGCGTTGTCACGCAGGCGCAACTTGAGAAAATGCTGGGAAAGAGTATCAGCGCTAAAAATGTAACAATGATCCAGTGTGTGGGAGCGCGCAGCAAAGAACGAGAATATTGCGGCCGCACATGCTGCGTTGATGCTGTCAAGAATGCGATAAGGATAAAGAAAGCAAACAGCAGCACAAACGTCTATGTTCTTTACCGTGACATGAGAACATACGGCATAATGGAGAAGCTCTATGAGACTGCAAGAGACCTTGGCGTTGTTTTCATTAAATACGAACCTGAGAAACTGCCAAAAGTGCAAAACGAGTCGGTAATCGTTCATGATGCCATGCTTAACCTGGATATTGAGTTAGCATCAGACCTCATCGTTTTGAGTACACCTCTTGTCGCAGGTGAGAATAAGGAGATCAACGAGCTCTTTAAGATCCCTCTTGATAAGAACAAATTCTTCCTTGAAGCTCATCCCAAATTGCGACCAGTGGATTTTGCCACCGACGGTGTTTTCCTGTGCGGAAGTGCCCAGGCTCCAAAGCTTATCGAGGAAGCAATATCGCAGGCAAGCGCCGCAGCGTCAAGGGCGTGCACGATCCTGTCACGCAAATTCATCGAGACAGAGGGCGCCATATCAGTAGTTAATGAAGCAAAATGCATCGGATGTGGCACATGCGTTACGGTTTGTCCTTATAATGCCCCTTCATTGTATGATGTGACCGTAAAAGTGGAGGAAGTCACATATACTACGAAGAAATCAAAAATAAACGCAGCTTCATGCAAGGGCTGCGGTTCATGTGCTGCTGCCTGTCCTGCTGGGGCTATAACTGCGCAGCATTTCTCATCAAAAGAAATCGGTGAGGCCATAGATGCGTTTGAAAAGGGTGTTAAAAGTATTTTGATTGACAAAGGCTTTGTGGAGGTGACTGTATGAGTATAGAAACAGCTGCTGTTAAGCCCGCGCAGGCAGGAAACGGTTGGGAGCCAAATATTCTTGCTTTTTGCTGCAACTGGTGCTCCTATGCTGGGGCAGACCTTGCAGGCGTGAGCAGGTTCCAGTATCCTCCAACTGTTAAGATACTCAGGATAATGTGTTCAAGCAGGGTTGAACCTGCATTTATTCTGAAAGCGCTAAAAGAAGGAGCTGATGGAGTCCTTGTCGCAGGATGCCATATCGGGGACTGCCATTACATAGACGGTAATAAGAATGCAGAGATCAGGATCAATAACACCAAAAAGGCTCTTGTAAAGCTTGGGCTTGATAAGAGGCTCCGGCTTGAGTGGATCTCAGCAAGCGAAGGATTGAGATTTTCAGAAGTCATAAAAGATTTTACAGAAGAGATTAAGAAACTCGGAGAAAACCCGGTCAAGCATAAGATAGAACCGCAGATTCCGAGTCGCGCCTCGGAAGGGCGCAGACACGTATGCTCCGATGGCATACGTGGATTCCCGCTCCCGAAGGGTAATCGGGACGCAGATGAACGCAGATTTAATGCATCGGCTAACAAGTCAGCGGTTAATGTTCAAGGAAGTGAGTGAAATGAGTGATAATAAAGGTACTAAAAGCAAAGGTACTGTTGAAAAAGATATTGAAGAAAAACGGGTCGGTGTGTTCGTATGCGAATGCGGCGTTAATATCGGAGGCGTCGTCAACACAAAAGCGGTAGCGGATTATATTGGAACTTTACATGGCGTTAAGGTTACATCCGTTAATAAATTTACATGTTCCGATTCAGGGCAGGCTGACATACAGCAGAAGATAAAAGAGCACAACCTCAACCGCGTTGTTGTAGCTGCATGTTCTCCCAAGACGCACGAACCCACTTTCCGGGCCTGTATCGAGCAGATGGGATTGAACCAGTACTTCCTTGAATTTGTAAATATCAGGGATCATTGTTCATGGATCCACATGTGGGAGAAGGAAAAAGCCACCGAGAAGGCAAAAGACCTTGTCAGAATGGGTGTTGAGCGATCAAAGCTGCTTGAACCCCTTCAGGCAAGCGAAGTACCTGTAACTGATAAAGCTCTTGTCATCGGTGCAGGCGTTGCGGGAATGCAATCGGCGCTTGACCTTGCCGATATGGGTTTCCAGGTTTATCTCATTGAGAAGGAGCCTTCAATAGGCGGCAGGATGGCGCGCTTTGATAAAGTGTTCCCAACGAACGATTGTTCCATATGCATCCTTGGTCCAAAGATGGTGGAAGTAGCAAGGAACAAAAATATTAAGATAATGAGCTATTCAGAAGTGAAAGCTGTGGATGGCTATGTTGGCAATTTCAATGTTAAGATCGAGCATAAACCCAGGTATCTTGATGTCACCAAATGCACGGGCTGTGCCAAGTGCAGTGAGGTCTGCCCGATCGAAGTGCCATATGACTTTAATGAAGGGCTTGGGACACGAAAAGCCATATTTGTTCCTTTCCCACAGGCTGTCCCTCTTCGCGCCCTTATTGACAAAGAGAACTGCATCAACTGCAAGGCATGTGCAAAAGCGTGCGCAAGCGGTGCAATAAACTATGATATGCAGACTTCATATACTGATCTTAATGTGGGCGTCATCATAGGAGCTGTGGGCTTTAAGACCTATGACCCTGAACCGCGGCACGATTTCGGATACGGTTTATATGATAATATTATTACTGCCATGGAATTTGAGAGACTTCTGAATGCAGCAGGGCCAACTGGCGGCCATGTAGTGCGTCCATCTGATTGCAAAGAACCAATACGCGTAGGATTTGTGAATTGTGTAGGCTCGCGCGATAAAAATACCAACATCTATTGCTCTGGCGTTTGCTGCATGTACACGATAAAGAACGCGCAGCTTCTCAAGGAAAAGCGCCCTGAGACTGACCATACGGTTATGTATATCGATATCAGGACACCATTTCGGGCTTATGAAGAATCATACAACAGATCGCGAAACCTTGGCGTTAAGTTCCTTCGCGGAAAACCTGTTGAAGTGAAAGAAGACCCTGTTACAAAAAATATCAAAGTAAGGGTTGAGGATACTCTCGCCGGGGAAATGCGAAACCTTGAGTTTGATCTCCTGGTGCTGGCTACTGGCATTGTTCCGAATGAAGGGATAGGCCAGATACAAAAATTATTGAAATTATCAAAAGCTGCAGATGGTCTGCTTATGGAAGCGCATCCAAAGCTCAAGCCTGTTGATACCACCATAGATGGCGTATTCCTCGCTGGCTGCGCTTCAGGTCCAAAAGATATCCCATATGCGGTATCCCAGGGGAGCGCATGCGCAGGACGGGCGACGATTCTTCTTAAGAACAAGAAAGCCATAACAGAAGGTATCACAGCAGTTGTAAATCCTGATGTGTGTGTGGGATGCCAGGTATGCGTGCCAATGTGCCCGTTCCAGGCAATAAAGTTCGATGAGAAAGAAAATAAAGCGAATGTGGTCAAGGCATTGTGTAAGGGCTGCGGAACATGCGTTGCAGCCTGCCCGACTGGCGCGCTTGAGCAAAGCCACTTCAAGAATAACCAGCTGCTTGCGCAGATCAAGAACGTGTTTAAGTTCCAGGAGGTGGCAGCATGAGCGCGTTTATTATTCCTGTAGGACAAGAGGCTTCGAATCCGAGTTTACTAAACGTTGCTGACCATATCGAACATATGAAAGCAAATAATAAAGTTTTTTGGAATGTTGGTTTTCCAGGTGCTTCAATGTCAGTAATTCGAAAATCCCCTTGGAAATATGATGATATATCTACAGGATATTTTTATATTTACAAAACCAAAAAGATTTCTTATGAATTTGAAATTGATTATGTTAAACTAATAATGGAACTGGATTTTCCAAACATACAACAATATGTCCCAAAATTTAGATTAAAATTTTTTGAGCCTATATCGTCTAAATACTCGCCAAATGATTATGCCTTTTTACTCAATAAAATCACTCCTTTACAACCTATGAAAAATCTAAATCATTTTAGGCTTTTAAAAAGTGGAAAACCTGTTAAGAAAATTAGATACTATGCGATCGTGGAGGATTTATGAACAAAGAACAAGGTTCAATTAATTCTTTAAACGTCTCAACAACCAACGGTTGGGAACCCAAGATCGTGGCCTTCTGCTGCAACTGGTGTTCATACGGAGGCGCGGACAGCGCGGGTATGGGAAGATTCCAGCAGCCGGCTTCGGCAAGGATCATACGTGTCATGTGTTCAGGCAGGATCGACCCGCTGCATGTTTTCAATGCATTCCTGGAAGGCGCTGATGCAGTTCTTGTCACAGGCTGTCATATTGGCGACTGCCATTATGTTAACGGGAATGATAAGACAAAGATAAAATACAAATATCTTGAAAACGTGGTTCACGAGCTTGGTATTGAAAAAGAGAGGCTTCAGCTCAACTGGATATCGGCAAGCGAAGGCGAGAAATTCGCCAATTTTATCCGCGATGTCACAGCGCAGATAAAGAAACTTGGCCCAAGTCCATTGAAACCTGAGGGGGTGGCGTAATGGAAAAGGGAGAGATGTATGTTGGATGGTCAACAAAAGAAGACGTGAGAAAGCGCGGAGGCTCAGGCGGTCTTGTGACTTCAATGCTGGCAGCGGCACTTGAAAAGAAGCTTGTGGAGGCTGTTGTCGTTTTGAAGAAGATAAATGAATTTGAAGCTGTTCCGATAATTACTTCTGATGTGAATGAAGTCCTGAACGCAGCAGGTTCACTGCACTCTGTTCCGAGCCACTTTGCAAAGCTGATCGCGAACAGGAACCTCAAAGTCGCTCTTCCTGCCAAAGGATGCGATGTTCGGGGAATAATCGAGCAGGGAAAGCGCAATGCAATAAATCTTGATAATACTTTCATCGTTGGATTGAACTGCGGCGGGTCGATGCATCCTGCTGTCACACGCGAGATGCTTGAAGTGATGTATAAGATCAAGCCTGAAGATGTCCACGGTGAAGAGATCGAGAAGGGAAAACTTATCTTTAAGACAAAAGATGGGAAAGAACATGCAATAACCATTGATGAACTTGAGGAGAAGGGATTCGGAAGGCGCGAGAGCTGCCGCTATTGTACGATAAAGGTACCAAACAATTCTGATATCGCATGTGGCAACTGGGGCGTTACAGGAGACCTTGTGGGAAAAGCCACATTCGTGGAGATCAACTCTGAAAAAGGCGCAAAACTCCTCCAGAATGCGATTGATGCTGGATATGTGCAGGTGCAAAAGCCTGATGATAAAGGTATTGCAATGCGCGCCAAGATCAAAGGCGTGATGGAAGACCTTGGCAAGAAATGGAAAGGCAAAGTATTTGTCCCGATCGAGAATGGAAGACTTGAATATTTCAGGAAAGAGCTTGAGCACTGCATCGACTGCGGCGCATGCAAGACAGTTTGCCCGACGTGCTCGTGCGGTGATGTTTCAAAGTGCACAGAGTATCATTCCAGAAGCGATGCTTATAAGATGTCGATGTATCATCTCGTTCGCTTTTTGCATCTTGCAGATGCATGTATCGGGTGTGGCCAGTGCAGTGACGTATGCCCGGTTGATATTCCGCTTACAAGATTATACAGGAGGTTTGCAAATCCTGTGCAGGAGCAGTTGAAATATGAGCCAGGGATGGATATGCAAAAGCCCCCCTATTTCGAGGTGAAATTAAATGAGTGAAGATTTTAATTTAAACAGTAAAAATAAGCCGCAGAAGAACCCTGATGAACTCGGATGCAGGCTGGATTTATTTTCATCTCTGGGAAAAGGGATGTTATCTATGGAGGCTATGAGAAACGCTCCCGGATTAACTCCTCTGCATTTTGTTAATGAGACTCGTCCTCTGGGAAGATTTACAAAAGAGTGGTATTTAAGATGAGCGATGTTTATTCAACAATATGTCCTGGCTGCAATTTCGGCTGCGGCCTCTATATCCGCAAAAATGCCGATTTGGCAGTTGATTTCAGAAAATCATCGCCTGCCAATGCCGGAAAACTGTGCAGGTTCGGAGTGAGCCTTCCAAGGTTCTTTGCACCTGTAAAATCGACCTTAGATGGCAAAAAAATAACGCTTGACAATGCTGCAAAGGAGGCAGCAAAGAGAATTTTAGCAAGTAAGGATTCTGTTGCATTTCTTTCATCAGGCAATACCACATGTGAAGAGCTTCTTGCATTCCAGAAGATCGCCGAATCATATTTATGCACAGGAGTAAATTTTGAAGCGCTTCCGAAGGATACATACCAGACGATCAGCGTAGGAATTCCGTACAGCGAGATCGAGGCCGCAAAACATATTGTGCTTTTTATTGACCCGTACGAGCAGTATCCTCTGATCGTACGACGCCTGCTTTCTGCAAAGAGTAAAGGCGCAAAAATAACAGCAGTCTGGTGGAAAGACCTGCCGCTGGCAGATGAGAACATCAGACCGAACGATACCTCAAAACTTACACTCACAAAAGACTCACTCATTATTGCTGATTTCCATCCGTTTTCGGATATGGAGCAGGTAAAGAATGTGCTTTCACTTGCAAAGAACAGCGGTACAAAAATAACATTCCTCAAACCTTTTGCGAATTCAACTGGCGCATATATACTGTCAAAGGATGCAAAACAAAAATCCCTGGCACAACTCGTTGATGATATTAATAAAGGAACGATAAAGACGCTTTTTGCTCTTGAATCCGATCCGTCGGTGTTGATACCCCCTGAGACTCTTTCAAAGCTCACGAACCTGATAATCCAGACAGGCCAGGCAGTCCCTGCAAAAGCTAATATCGTGATAGCCCATGAGCCGCTTTATAAGAAAAAAGGTACGCTCATAAATAATGAAGGGAGGATGCAGGCTCTTGGCGGCAGCGGAATAAACGGGCTTTACGTGCTTGGGACCATTGTAGGCGCCAAATTTGATTTCAATGAACTTCATGAATCTGTAAAGAAAGCGATCGGCATTACGGAAATTAATGAATTTACCGTACCGAAATACGAAAGACCCGGATACGGTGCAATACAGGCAGCGCCGAAGGCATTGGAGGCTAAGCCAGTTCTTATTGATGTGTATAATCCTTTCACATGGTTCAACCTTGCCGATGACAATGATTTCGTAGAATTGAATTTGAACACAGTCAGGGCGCTAAAGCTATTAAAAGGCGGGACGTTAAAGATAAAATCAAACGGAAACGTCGTTGAAAAGAGATTCAAGGTTGCGCCTGTCCAGGATAATATTTTGCTTACAGGAAACAGGTTCGGGATAGAGAAGGGAATTATTACGCCTGTTGAGATTTCGAGGTGATGGGAATGGCAGAAGAAGTAGAGAAAGGAGTCAAAACAGAAGAGGCAGTTCCTGAACCAAGGCCGGAAGCAAAGAAGGAATCTGACCTTAGCAAGGAATTCGTGGATGGCATTATGGCAGAGATGAGCTTAAAAGGCGCATCAAAGAAGAGGCTTATCAGGACGTTGGCCGAGCAGTTCAATTTCGATAAGCAGAAGGTCATGTTCAGGCTCAAGCGGGCGATGATCACGGAGAGGTATGCGGCAGTAATCAGTAGTGAGCATTTAATATAGGACTTAAGCAATTGAACTTAAAGTTCAATAAAGTTAGACATTTTGCATTGTGTATTAAGAATCTCTCAATGGTGCGTTCCATCCACAACTTTCACGCCTTTTTTAAGTATCATCTGCCTGATCTCTTCTATATGAGGGCATTTGGGATAACCCCCTTCCATGAGCATACATGAACTCAGGTGAACTACATCCACGCCATGTTTGAGAAGGCTATCCACAAGCCTGAAGATTCGTCTTCCAGGGCAGCCTCCACAGGTGAAAAAACCGATAATCTCAGCTTCACCGTAATCGCTAAAATGAACTTTCCTTTTGTTGAATGCCTTGAAACATGCCATGCCTGGGCAGGTCTCACTTACGATGTCGCATCTGACAATTGCGATCTTTGTGGTCTTTTCATCCTTTTTCATTAAAGAGTTGAAGCGCTGTGCAGCTTCCTTGACATCCTCTATAGATACGATGTTCTTACTTTTTTTCTCTACCGAAGTCTCTATACCCATTTTTGCCATTCTGCGCATATGTTCAGGTATTCTTTCTATCTCTTTTGCGGCGTCAGGTTCCCATTCCATTAGATTTACCTATATTTAATTAAAATTATTTAATTGTTTATATTAGTAGAGTAACGAATAGGTTCACTTTCCTATATATTGTAAGGACTCTGAACTCAGAATAAAACCATTTCTCTCCAATTCAAAAAGAATTGAATGTATATCATCAGATGAGATTATTTTTATTTCAAATAATGTTTTTCCCATAGGTATGTGAACAAAAGGGATGTTGTATCTTCTTATCAAGTCTGATAACATCGTTAACTTATCTGCTTCCCACTGCCCATCTTTCCCAAGGAGATGGAGAGTGACTCCATCCTGATTTTTATATGCTTTGACTCTATACATACTTCCTCACTCAAAGTGTATCTCATTCTTATACGGCATTTTTGGATCCGGGAGCAGTTTCTTATCAAACTTAATTCTTAATTCGCTAATTAAATCATTCCATTGTTCAGGCATTCTCAGAATATCCCCGATCCGCAAAGTTCCACATGTTTTGCCTGCTTTTTCGTACCATTTTATAATCGCTTCAATGAACTCCGGAATATCTTCATCGCTCACAAACTCGGCTATTTTGCGACCCACGACAGGATGTCTTCCATGCTTTCCACCGACCCGGATAATCCAGCCCTTTCTCTCTTCCTGCCATGAATCTGTCGGGCACGAGCGGATACAGTCCCCGCAATAAAGACATTTTTGAGCGTAAAATACAGGTTTTCCGCTCTCAGGATCGCTCTCTATGGCTCCTTCCCTGCAAGCACTGGCGCAAATGCGGCATCCAATGCATAGTTCTTCAACCCATTTGGGTTCGACAGCACCCTGAAACCCAAGGTCGTTTTCAGAAGTGCGGGCGCAATCTATGGGGCATCCTGAAAATGAGATCTTAAATTTATGGGGCATTGGATGTGCAAAGAATTTTTCATTTACAACTTCTGCCATTTTTTGTGTATCCATGATGCCGTTTGGATTATACTCACAGCCGGAACATGCTGTGGGCACCCTGACCCGCCTGCCGCAAGAGGCAATCTTCTGATCAGCTTCTGATAGCTCCTCATTTAATTTTTTAAAATCATGATAATCAACATACGGTAATTCAATAGACTGCCTGACAGAAAGATGTACATAGTCTCCGGCATATTTTTTTGCTACTTCTAAAATTTTCTCAAGCTTTGAAAGTGGGACCCTGCCTCCTGGGCAGCGAAGTCTGACCGTGAACAAATCTTTTTGCGTTTGCTTGATCAGACCCCCGGATTTGAGAGTATTGAAATCTATGTCCCCCGTTTTCCCTTCAACTTCCGTATCTACTTTTACTTTATTGCTTTTATCTTTTACAGATTTATCTATCATTTCAAACCACCTCCATTTTTCCTTACTAGAAGTTTATAGCAGCCCTCAGGAATCTTTTCAACTTTTACTACCTTGTGCCCTTCTTTTTTTATCGAACGTGGCACATTTTGCATCGGTTCTCCTTCGTCAAGAACTATTTCTAAAATACCATCGTTTTCAATTTCTTTCAATTTCAGCTTAATCTGAACAATATTAATAGGGCACATCACTCCTCTGATATCCAACTGGCTAGAAACCATATCTTCTACCATTTATTCACCTTTTTATTTTCTTTATATTGCACGGTATCAATCCTAGATATTTACTAATTTTTTATAACTAAAAATTGATGATGGGCCAGAAGCTTACGCATCATCATGAATCTATAGAGGCTTTTACATTGATGTGATTATATTGACAATGTTTATAGTTTTTTATCAACCTCTGTGGTTCTATTTCAATCGTTTATATCTTATTAACTTAAGAATTTAACCGCTATCAACTATAATCTAAAATGTGATCTATAGCTATTGAATATAGCCACTTGCAACCAGTGCATCGAGTATGAACAAAATTATTTGACTGTAAGGATACGCTGGCTTATTGAGCAGAAATCTTTAATAGGAAAGGACTCACTCACATAATTAAGGAGAGCACGAAATGAAGAAATTCTCAGATGCACTCACATCCTTTATTGAAAAGTACCCAGAGGTCTGGGAAGCACATGAAAAAACAGGCAACCTGATACATACCAGTGGACCCCTTGATAAAAAGACATGCCATCTAATACAGCTTGGTATGGCAGCATCAGCCCAGTTGCACGGCGCAGTTCGCTCGCATGTCACTCAAGCCTTTGAGGCAGGAGCCACACCAGAGGAGATATATCATACCGTCTTGCTAACCCTTAACACGGTAGGCTTCCCGAAAATGATAATGACCTATAGCTGGGTCAGAGAACTCCTTGAAAGGTTAGAGAACGAAGAGCACTAACGCAAACTGGTGCTCTTGATGCGTGCATCTATTTCAATTGATCTCCTGATGCATCATAAGACTGGTATCATTTTAAGAGGGGAGGATATAGTGTATATCGTTATGGCTGCAGCACAATAATTCGACCTACATCTACATTCTTCTCCATAAGAGATACGATATTTCCAGGCACACATCTTTCTGAACAGACTTCAGGGTCATTTGGAATAATTCCCAATATGGGGATACCTGTCAGGTCAGTTATAATTCCCGGATTTTTCTCTTCTACAAAACCGCCCCTGTAATCGTTAATTATTACTCCGATTATTTTTATCTTTGATTTTTTCGCATATTCGATAGTGAGAAATGTATGATTTATGGTCCCAAGACCTGCCCGTGCTACGATAATTATGGGGATATCCATGTATTTTATCAGATCCGATATCAAGAGTCTCTTTTTTATAGGAACGGCAATACCGCCAGCTCCTTCAACTATCACAATATCATGTCTTTTTTCAAGTTCTTGGAAGGCGTTCTTAATAATTTCAAAGTCAATGTTCTTTCCTTCGATTTCCGCCGCGATCCCTGGCGCCATCACTGCTTTTAGGATATAAGGACAGACAAGCTCCATTTCATCATTGACTTCCATCACTTTTTTCATAAATTCAATATCCGGGGAATAAAGTTTGCCATTTTTGATTCCTGCCCCGCTCTGCACAGCTTTCATAACGCCAACACTGTATCCTTTATTTTTTAGGGCGCCTGCAAGTCCTGCCGCAATTACAGTTTTTCCGATATTGGTGTCGGTTCCTGTTATGAATATCCCGGTCATATCATAAGTTGAATTTATCTTTAACTTTTCGAATAGCATTGAGGGCTTCGCTTATATCCTGCCTGCTATGTGTCGCCATCAATGTGGTTCGTATCCTGCCTTTGCCTTCTGGCACTGTGGGCGGTCTGATCCCCTGGACAAAAATTCCAAGTTTTTCAAGTTCTAAAGCAACTTTGTGTGTCATCTCCGTATCCCCGGTTATTAAAGGAATGATCTGGGTTTCACTCTGAATATTAAATCCCGCATCGATAAGCCCTTTTTTATAAATTGCAATATTCTCCCATAATTTTCTTGCAGGATTTTCTTTCCTGATAATATCTATGGCAGTACTGGCAGCAGCGACATCAGGCGGTGAAAGCGCAGTTGAGAATATGAATGAACGTGATATATTGCGAAGATAATCGATAAGCTCGCTATTTCCTGCGATATATCCCCCTGAACTTGCAAGCGCTTTGCTAAGAGTGCCCATGTTTATATCAGGCTTGACATTAAAATAATCCCCTGTGCCCCTGCAATGTTTTCCAAGGATACCAGTAGCGTGGGCATCATCGACCATGACCGTTGCATCGAATTTTTCTGCAACTTCAATAATTTCAGGAAGGGGCGCGATATCGCCATCCATGCTGAAGATTCCATCTGTCACTATGAGTTTTTTCCGGTTCTTGGATGCGTGAAGTTCCTTTTCGATAAATGCGACATCCCTGTGTGGATAGACTTTCACATCTGCGCGGCTCAGCCTGCATCCATCGATAATGCTTGCATGGTTGAGTTCATCGCTCAGGATCATGTCCCCATTTGTCATTAATGCGGATATCGTTCCGATATTTGCCATGTATCCAGAGCTAAAAACAATTGCATCATCAGTCCCCTTGAAGTCCGCAATTTTCTCTTCCAGGTTATCGTAAAGGTCGGTGTTCCCGGTGGTTAGTCGTGAGCCTCCGGCGCCAGAGCCGTATTTTTCGATGGCTTCGATAGCTGACCTTTTCACTTCAGGATGAGTGGAAAGACCAAGGTAATTGTTGGATGAAAGAAGTATGTATTCTCTTCCATCTTTTTTTATCCTTGGAGTCTGTGCGGTTTCTATTGTCCTGAGTTCCCGGTATAATCCTTTACTTTTTATGTCTGCAAGCTCATCTGAGAGCCAATCCATACTCATAGAACGAATCTTGGCATCAGTTCAGCTGAGCCGAATACGCCATATATACCTCTTGCATGGAACTCAAGACCGGCTTTCATCCATCCAAGAGCAGGTCCAACCACATTAGCTGCCATTGTGGTCTCATCCCCCAGTATGAATTTATGGCTTGAAACCGCTCCATCAAAGGTTTTTCCAGTGAGTGTCATCGTAGTGCTTACAGGTTTTCTGGGATTTCGCGTATCAACAACTCCGCTAACTGTGACTTTTTCACGAGATACGATCCCGGCCCTTTCAAGAAGCACATCATCCGCATGTTCCATATCGTGCAAGTGTAGAATTCCTTTTCTATTATCAAGCTCCAGCTTTATCTCGGCACAGGTCATGTCCGCAGCTTTTTGAAGGTCAAAGCCCTCAAGATGCGCGATATCTTCTCTTATTGTTGCACGATATGATTCCCAGTTTGAAACTCCCACTCCGAAATTTATGTCAACCCCTGTTACTTCCATAAAAGAATTCGAAGCTATCGCGGCAGCGCATGTCAGCAATCCTGGAGTGGCGCCGGCGCCTGTAATATATGTGATACCTGCATCCTGTATAACATCATCCAGTTCAAAGATCATTTCAACTGCCTGCGATCGTTTCATGGCATCAACCATCACTCCGTTATAACCCGCATCGGCAAACCTTGATACAATATCAGGGATAAAGCTGTTCGCAAGGTTTGGGAGAGCTAAGAAAATACCATCGAATTCCTGTGAATTTTCAATGATATGGGTAATAGCGTCATCGGTATTGATACCAATTTCACCGGGCTTTTTAGTCTCAAGAAGCACTGGGTCTATCCCTCTGGGATCAATAATATACCCTGTCTTATCAGCTATGGCCGCAAGTCTCATTTCCTTTTTCTTTGCCAGCATTTTTGCTGCTGCCATTCCAAGACCGCCAGCGCCAAGAACGGCGATGTTGGCAGTTTCATTCCTCGTCGATCGTTTTAATTTCAATACCTGTTGTTGTTTCATAAAAAGCCTCGATTTGTTTATATTTATCATTCTTTACAGTTCCTTATTCCGCCAAATCTATTGACCAGAACCGGAGCACATTCCATCTCATTAATATAATATCCAGGGTCGATATTTTCCATAAAAAACACGCGCCCTCCGTAGGGGTCGCCTTTCTTTTTCAAATGCGGTATACGGATGTATCCCATTTTTCCTGACGCAACATAACCTGCGGTATATGAAGGGTCATCAGACCAGCAAAGTTCCCCGAGCGTCCCTTTGACAGATGCTACTTTTGTTGCAAGCACAAGCGCATCACTGATATATGTATAAAAAGCTGACAATCCCATATCCGAAATCGCCGTTTGAAGTGCCTTTGAAGCTTCTTCCGTTATCCCAATGTGGGATGCCCGGATGCCTCGAACTATGTCGGGCTCAAGCCTATTCCCATTAAGATCCATAATAATCGCACCCCGCATATTTTCACCATCTGCCGGTCCTTTTTCAAGAAGAGAGATGCTTTTTTCAATGCACAATTTCGGTATTCCAAGTTCAAGAAGCAATTTCCTTGCAAGTGTTTTTCCTTCGGTTTCATTTTCAACATGCCTCAAGATAAGCGGAAGGGAAGTTAGTTTCTTGACCGGGGTTTTTAACGATTCAACTGATATATTTATGAAATCTGGCTCTCCTTTTTCATGAGATAACGCCCGTTGGGCAAGTTCCGTGATAGTCGCCAAGATCATTTTTTTCTCAACGAGGGTCTCTGCTCCTGATATATGTTTTTCGTTTTTTTCCGCTCTCATTCTGACGCTAAACATGAACACCTCCCGGAATAAGTCCAAGGTCATTTATCATCATAATGTCATCGCGCGGCGTTCTACCCTGGGTGGTGAGATAATTGCCAAGAAGCAGCCCGTTCGCGCCTGCGAGAAGACATAAACCCTGCAGATCCCGGAGATTTTTCTCGCGACCACCGGCTATTCGTATATTTTTTCCGGGCAGAATGAGACGGAAAACTGATATTGTTTTCATGATATCAAGGGGTTTTATTGGTTTTTCATTATCAAGAGGCGTTCCTTTAATGGGATTTAATATATTTATGGGGATGGAATCCACATCCAGTTCCCGAAGTATAAAAGCAAGTTCCAGGCGGTCTCTTACCGACTCGCCCATTCCGATTATCCCGCCGCAGCAGACTTCAAGGCCAGCCTCCTTTGCAATATGAATGGTTTTTATTTTGTCATTATACGTGTGTGTGGTGCATATTTTATTGAAAAAACCTTTTGAGGTCTCAAGATTATGATGCAATCTCGTTGCTCCCGCACTTTTCAGGGCTAAAGCGCGCTCAGCTGTGAGCATGCCCGAAGAAATGCACACCGATAAACGGGTTTCCTTTCTTATCCGTCGTATTGAACTTAGCATATTTTCAAAATCTTCCCCACCTACATCTTTTCCACTTGTAACGATGCAAAATCGGGCAGCTCCCTCTTCTTCCATCAGTTGTGCCATGTTGAGGATCTCTTCCTCTTCCATCATTGGGTAAGGTGTTATCTCTGTATCGTTGTGTACCGATTGCGCGCAGAATTTGCAGTCTTCGGAGCATAAGCCGCACTTTGCATTAACGATAGAACACAGGTCAACCCTGTCACCGAGCTTTGAGCGCACATGGTTTGCCAGGGAGAATAATTCCATACAATCTTTTCCTTCCAGTTGAATGAGCTCTAATGCTTCCGAGAAGTCTATAGATTCATTTTTTTCGATTTTGGCAACGATTTTTTTTAGCATGATTTGAGGAGTTGTTAACTTTTGTGGTGGAAATGTTGACAATCAATTAAAATGTTATGGTGTTTTTAGAGCAAATAAAGGTCAAGAATACAATACATACCATGGGCGTCAATTCATATTCGATGTTTGATAACATCGAACTGCCTTAATTGCACCAACACGTAATGTAACGGTCTCAGGAAATTAAGGTATTCAAACGAGAGTGCGAAGTTATAGCAGTTATGGACAAAAATGTTGGACGGGCGGATATACTGGGGGCTTGCAAATATAGTGGCAAGATTTTGCGGCCTTGATTAAAGCAGCACGAAAGCGATTTTTACTTTACACAAGCAATAGCTTAAGGCCTGCAATAACAAGCACCACCGCAAGCAAGCGATAAAGTATTGTGGGTGCAAGTTTTTGACTACCCAGATGAGAGCCCACTATCCCTCCAAGAACTGCTGCTAATCCCCAATATCCAATATCTACGGGTATAAATTTCATACTTGCTAAATGCCCCAGGATACCAGCCACAGAGTTCACAAGAATGAATGCTGCTGAAACTCCCGCAGTTTGCCGTGCTCCAGCCCAGCCAGTTAACATGAGCAATGGGCTCAAGAAGATACCACCCCCTATACCAATGGATCCAGATAATAAACCAATTCCACCCCCACAGAGTACAGCTACAGGGATTGATAGGGGTTTGACATCAGTTTTTTTCTCTGACTGCTTCGATTGAAAAAGCCGAACAGCTGCGAACAATAAAATAAGACCAACAGCTTGCTCATATAAAGAACCTGGTAAAGATAGAGCACCTCCAATAAATGCGAATGGGATCGAAGCTATAGAAAAAGGCCAAAAGGTGGACCATGAAAAACTGCCAGCTTTGAAGAATTGCGCTGTGGCGATGCTGGCAACGAGAATATTCAATACGAGAGCTGTTGGCTTCATTACTTCAGGTGCCAGTCCAAATAGCGCCATTACTGCTAAATATGCTGATGCTCCACCGTGGCCAACGCTTGAATACAGCAATCCTGCCGCTAAGATAAGGACAAAAAGAAGGATGATCTCCTCCAAATTCATTTTATTTTCCCAAAATGATCATGCTTTTTGAGTTTCAAGTAATGCATAGTATGTTTCGCCCTTGCACGCTTTACAATAGGTGATATCCTCCTTCAAGACTCCCAGACCCATTGGAATTGACTCATTGCATTTTTGGCACCTGATAATTTTGGAATTATCAAAATCTTGATTCCTGTTTATCTCAACGTTTTGAATTAAAAAATATTTGTCCTCTAATTTCAGCAACTGGATGCCGAGTTCATTCTCTTCCTCATGAGTTAGTTTTCCAAGGCGCATCATCCATTTATTCATAAGAGGAGAAAGATTATTCGTCTCATCCATAAGAGCAACTCGCACTCCTTTTTTTGTTTTTATATCCCCTATGGTGATCGCAAGTTTCCCATAATTTTCAACAAAGGCATTTCCATGACCAAGAGTGCAGCCCGTTGCAGCCTGCATGGCATCGGCAAGGCAGCGTGCTGTTTCGGATATTCCGATAAGATACTTATTTCCTTTACTTAGGCCCATGTATGAAAGAGAAAGCTCACTCATTCGAAGCCCCAGGGCTATTCCCGGCGCCAGATGACCGTGCAGATCGATTGCAAGTTTTATTATTTTTTCATCCATATTTGTTCATCTTCCTAGCTGAAAAGATTGATTTTAACAGCTTCCCCTTTTTTAATATCCCTGTCAGTTACAACATAACCGTCCACGACAGTTGAGCGCGGTGATGAAGAAATTATCCCGGTCTCATATTTCTTATCAAAAAGTTTCATTCCTGAATTCTTATACCCCATGGTATTTGCAGAATTTTCTTTAATTTTCATGAAGAGAATGTAATCAAAACCTTTTTCATCGAGTACAATATCCTCGTTTATAATAAGCTCACATGTGGCCCTGGGTATATTTGTGAAATAGCTGCGAAGCACCATTTCAAGAGCTGCAAACGCACCTGTGGGCTTGCCCGGCAGACCGAAAACCGGTTTGTCTTTAACTATTCCAACAGCCAGGGGTTTTCCCGGTCTTATGGCAACCTTATGGAATACAAGTTCACCGATTTCCTTGATGATATCTGAAATGTAGTCTCGCTCACCCACTGAAACGCCGCCTGTTGAGAATACAATATCATATTTTTCGCATGAGTCAAGCAGCATTTTCTTTGTTTCCTCATAGTCATCAGGCACAGTTCCTATAAATGTGGATTCGCAGCCCAGCTCGTTCATAAAACCCTGGATCAGCACTGCGTTTGTATTTTTTATTGTGCCATTGTGTATCTCAGTTCCTGTGGATATTATACCTGTCCTCAGCTTTTTATATACTGACACTTTTTCTATACCAAGGCTGTATAAAAGTGCAGTACTCTGGGGCATTATGCGGTGATGTCTTTCAAATATCATATCGCCTTCCCTGTAATCCGAACCCTTTATGAAGACATTTTTCCATTCCGGCAAGGTATTTCCAAAAAGTATGTCATTTTTTACATCGGCATCCTCTATTTTCAGCACAGCATTCGCTCCTTCTGGCAGCAATGCGCCTGTAGTTATTGCAAGTGCTTCTCCCCTTTTTATCCTTAGAAGGTTATCACCTGCAAACACTTTCCCCATGATCTTCAGAGGAAACTTATCTTCACAATTAAAAGCAAAACCATCCATTGCTGCTATATCGAATTCTGGCGATATTGAATTTGCAAAAATGGTTTCGCTGAGTTCTCTTCCTATCGAATCAATCAGAGTGATATCCTCTGATTCGCGCCTGAAGTAATAATTATTCTTTAACATTCTTATTTTTTCAAGCGCATCTTCAAGTGCTATCGGTGAATTCATGTTTTCAATAAAATCATATTTTTCGAGTTCAGTTCTTTATAATACGGCTCTCGTCTCTGCACCGCTCTTTCAAGCATTGCTTTGATTTCCGGGACGGTGGCTTCTTCGTGAATATCTATCAGGTTATCATTCCTCATCAGGCAGGGTTTCAATTTTCCGCTTGAAGTTAAACGCATCCTGTTACAGTTCGCGCAGAAACTCGAATTATCTATAGGTCTTACCAGTTCCACTTCAACTCCATCTATAAAATATTTTTTTCTCCGATGCATCCTGCGTTCATACATATAGGTTGCTCTTGATTCAAGCATTTTTTCTATGCAATCTATATCTACCGTGTACTGGCTGGTATTCTTGAAATTCATAAGTTCGATCAGCTGCAATATCAAATTCCCATCGAATCTGGATGCAAATTGAATAGCTTTATCAATTTCAAATTCATTGATGCCCTTCAACAAAACCATATTGAGTTTCATAGGAGTTAAACCAGCGTCGATTGCAGCATTTATCCCCTCCATGATCCGGGGAAGCCCATGCCGGGAACCGGTTATGAATTTATAATGTTCCTTATTCAGTGAAGGAAGGCTTATATTCACACGGTTAAGACCGTTCTTTGCCAGTGATGCTGCCCGTTCTGAAAGAAGAACGCCATTGGTGGTGGCTGAAACATCCTTCAATTCAGGTAATGCTGCTATTATTTCTTCAAAATCATTCCTCATAAGCGGCTCTCCCCCGGAAAATTTCACTTTTCTTACTCCATATTCGGTTGCAGCCGTTACAATCCTGGCAATTGTTTTGGGGGATATTTCAGATATGGAATTGCCATTCTCACCTTCCTGGTGGCAATAGATACAACCTAAGTTACATCTCTGCGTTACTGATATACGCAGACTTGTTATTACCCGGCCATAAGGATCCATGAGCATATTATTCATGAAGCTTTCCTTCTGTTTTGATATTAAGATCTGATGCAAGCTTCTGCACGTTTTGCGAGATGCTTCCAGCTTCCTGGCGGATAGGTTCGTCGAGCCTGCGCATTTCAAGTTCGGTCTCTCGCTGAGCACGCTTGAATTCACCAGATGCTTTCCCCATGGACCTTGCAAGCTCAGGGAGCTTACTTGCTCCAAAAAGAAGTACTATCACACCGAATATCAATATCATCTCTGTAGATCCGATCATTGGTTCTCACCTCCTTTTTTGGTACTTCGTCTTATTTTGCATAGTGTTCAGTTTTTCTTTCTGTATATCATGGAAACAGCCATCATAACTGCAATAGCTCCAATCCATCCAATACCTGGCGTTTTCTTTGATGTCGTTGCTTCTACTCCAATTGTCCTGTTGAGCGATGTCGTCTTACTCGTCTGTGCGATTTCCAGGTTCATAGATTCCAAAGATTTGGTGATAATCTCTGCTTCAAGCTGATACTCCAATGTCGCTTTCGTCTTGACTTTTTCCGAACTATCGGGCACCTTGAACTCGAATACCTCAATTCTGCTCTCTCTGGGTTTGATTCTATTATCTTTTGATATGGATGCTGCCTTCCAGAAGTCAGCCACTTCATTGCCGTACTGGTCAACAAGGGTCTTGGCGTAAACTCTATTTTCATTATATATCTCCTGCTCATTCTCGTCGCTTGCAGTGAAGTGCAAAACTACTTTTCGCGCAGGGAAACCGCTCGGAACCTTGTGACCCACATTACTATTAGTGATGTTGAGCGTCACTTTGATCATATTCCCCGTCTCCTGGATCGAGTCCTCTTTCAAATCAAACGCTTTATCCAGGAACAATCCTGAATGTCCCCCGTACCAGAAATGCTGGTAAACCTTTTCCCTGATTGTCCCGTTCTTTGCTGCTTCGCCACGTTTAACCTCCATGTGGCAGTCCTGGCATTGTTTTCCCTCAGCCGCATAGGGACTTTCCTTCCACTCAGAGTATGTTTCATAAACCGGCACATCGTTAATTGAGAACTCGTGACAGCCTGCACAGAACTCGGATTTTGTGAGTAAGTCAGAATATGCAGATGTATGTGCGTCTGTCTTTGAATCAGAATATGGACCCTGCATCGGGTTGCTCCCATTGAAAATATAATTGTTCTTTTCAACACCTGTGACCGAGTGACAGAAGCTGCAGCTAACCCCTTCAACGGAAATCGATTTTGTGAGGTTGAAATCCTTTGTTGCCCTGGTAATGGGAGAATGACAGCCCAGGCAGTATTCCCTGTATTGTGGGTCAGATTTGAGTGCTCTCATGTACGATGCTTCAAAGACCGGATCGCTCACTGCAAGGGCATGTGTGGAATGCGTCCATTCTTCGTACCTGTCAGGATGGCATTCGATGCAGGTATAACTTGACTGAAATTCTTCATTAGCCTGAACCACCGGGATTATCCATATGGCTATGAAACCAATTATTGCTCCATATATTACTTTTGAACTCATATCTTCCTCCTATAATAGATTATTTTTCTGAAATTATTATCCTGCCTGTCATCTGCATGTGCTGGGCACTGCACCACGTTGTGCAGGTAAACAAGAAATCACCCGTTTTATCTGGGGTGAACTCGATTACCCCCACATTGCCTGGCTTGATCTCTCCGGTGCCGTTGAGGCTTATCCCGAGCTCCGGGATGGCAAAACCGTGGCTCACAGTGTCTATGTTCCTGATCTTTATCCTTACAGGTTCTCCCCTGACCAGATGTATCTCCTGTATGTTCCAGTTTCCCCTTTCAGGGGCCTGTGCAGTGAGTTCGATGGTTCTGAGCCCTCCCCATAGATGTTCATCATAAAGGAGCGCAGCACCAATGGTGCCGACTGTAGCCAGAAGCACAAGAATCCCCGCAATGATCTCCATAAGTTGTTTTTTTTCCATTTTTTTCACCTCTTTACCCTGTGAAGAGCCATATAAGGAATATTGTTACTGCTGTCAGGAAAGCCGCGATGGGAATGAAACCCCTGACAGCCTCGTCTCTTTTCTGGAATGTCTGTTTGGATATCTTGAAGCCTATGTCAAGCGATAAGACAAGCCCGAATAGCAGAGTTCCTATCTGGAAGTAGGGCATCACCCCTGTCAGAAAAGGCGTCCAGGGAAACTTTGCTGTCCCGAAGAGGTCCCAACCCCATGCAAACGGGTCAGAGAGCACATGCAGCACATAGCTGCTGCTAGGGAAGAGTAAGCCGAAGCTGAAGGCTATCCATGCTATCAATCCCAGGGGCACAAGCGTGTAGGAGAAATTAGTAAATAATTTCTTAAGCGGAATCTCCTTATTGCCAAGGGTGCGGGAAGCATAGACAAAGACAAAGAACACTCCCGGAATCAGCAGTAGATTGAAAATTGAGTGCAGTGCAACGAAAGTGAGATAGCCTTCTGTTGTCTTTGCGTTTGCCCAATCTTTCAGGAACCCCATATTGCCCTGCATGACCAGGAAAAAGAATATGGCGATGCCCAGCATGATAAAGGCCTTCCACGCCTCATCCAGTCCGCGATTCTTATCTACGAGTAAATCTGTGGCAGGCGGTCGGAGGTTAATTGCCATGTTATCATAGGGACAGGTCTTGAAACATTCAAGGCACATGCCGCAGTAAGTATTTCTCCCGATGTCGAACGGGAGTATCATCCATGGACAGGCGTGACCTTTTTCATTCCCGATCACACAATCCTTATGTTTGTGGTCCTTGCATATCTGCGGATCCTTTGCGCGTATCTCTGTTACTGCCATGTTCGAATAAAGCCCCAGAAAACCTCCCACAGGGCATCCAATGTACTTGCAGAAGTTTCTCTTCTCAAATACAACCATTAGAACGACGGAGCTAATGATTACCGACATCAGCAGTATGAAAGTAGCTATCGGACGTGTCGTTAAGAAGCCTGAGGTATATGTGGTGGCCAGGAACAGGAAATTCACCAGCCACATGTTCTTCAATGATTTAGGCCATTTTTTGTTAAGTCCAAAGAGTTTATTTCTCACCTTCATGAAACCGAGTCTCTGGATCCATTCACCGAAAACAGGAAGCGGGCATACCATGCACCATATCCTTGAGAAAAATGGCACCATGACCATCATCAGTAAAAGCCACCAGACTATCCATACAAACATTACCGCAAAGTTGTAATTTCCTGCCGAAACACCTCCCACGTAACCTGCCATCAGTATTACCGTGAATACGAAGAGGTTCAGCACGATGGGCAGGAAAGGCATCCATCTGCTCTTGAGTATTTTTCTGACGTAGGGAAGCGAGGTAAGCTCAAATCTCCAGTCAACTGGGATCAATCCAAGTATCTTTTCTGTCATGGCTTCTGCCTCCTTGATACAAGTAAAACCGAACCAATGAATATCCCCACCGCAAGCCATATTGATCCAAAGAGCCGGTAGTCAGGCTTGACCTTGAGATAGCCTATCATATACGGATGGAAAGGCCCACATGTGACAGAGCAGCGCATTACGAATTTTCCGGTATCATTTGCGACGAAAGTTAAGCTCCCATCCTGTCCGGGACGCGCATCTGTTGAAACCTCGTAGCCGTCGATGTATAAGCCGTGGTGCACATCCGTGCTGATTAACCTGATGGTTACCCTGTCCCCCCTGTTCACCTCCACTGTGCCTGGTGTATAGGAGAACTGTTGGGCATTGATGGTAATCACCTTCTCCTTTGGTTCTTCTGTTTGAGCAAGTATGACTATAGGAATGGCCAGAAGAACGAGAACCATGATGAAAAACTTCATACTATTTTTCATTTTGTTCCCCCCACAGGTATTATCTCAAGCGTTGTCCAGTCGTGAGTTATGGACTTTCTTCCTCCTCTGTCACCATTTGCGCCATTCCAGACGGCAAATGCAATCCTCTTTACCATATTAAAATCAGCATCATGTTCCGGGTCGGCAATGTCAAGGGAACGCTTGAATACCACCTGCCAGGTTCCATTATCCCATAGGCCTCTACCCTGCACATTCTGGGCTGGTTTGGGCGTAAGCGTACCCACTCTTATTACCATAAGGTCATTGACTGCTGATCCGGGTGTTACCTTTGAAACTACTAATGTTTCATTATCTTCGAAAGGATAATAATAATCTGAATAAGCCTCAATTTTTGATGTCTCTTTTAACCAGTACTCTCTATCCTGGCTTGCTTTCCACTGCCAGATATTTGACCCATTTCCCATGAATCCCATCATAATTGTGGAATTTTGAACATTATTTCCAATAGGGAACATGATTGCAGCTGCGTCAGAGAACCTGCTTGTCCCGATAATTCTATCCTCAGTATCATCCTTCCAGCTCATATAAAAGTAAATTTCCTTTCCGTTGTGGAATGATTTTACGGTAACGGGGTTGATCAAACTCTTTCCCCAGGGTAATACCATGACCTGATATTCCATCTCTATATCGATTGGATGGATGGACTCCCATATCTCAGGAAAAATGCCTTTCTCAAGATCTATATCTTTGTCAATGAACTGAACCTCCATTGGCATTTGAGATGCTTGTGTAGCAGCCAGTATTCCACTTGAAAGTTCTAATCCACAATAAGCCAGTGCAACTGAAGATATTGTAACAATGATTATTAAAATAACATTATTTTTTTTCATCTATGTATCCCTCCCAAAAATTTTCTCTTCTGATTCTAAAAATTCAAGCATGTCATTCGCAGTTTCTACATAAAAATTATTGTTGCTTTGGGAAATTATTGCTTTTGCTATCTTCCTTGCCGCAGGGTAGAGGTGCTCATTGAAGAATTTTTTCTGGGCATCAAGGCAGATAAATGCTTTTTCATTTGAATCTGCTTCGTCCTTCTCCAATGCATGAAATCTCTTAAAGACAAGATAATGCATGAATTCAAGCTCGATATGCAGTGAATCCGGTCTATCGTTTTCAGGTTCAAGACCAAATGCTTTATAAAAGCCCATGATGTCAGATAGATACTGAACCCTCTGGAATTCATTCAGAGCTGTGTACTCTGTCCCATAAAGCCAGATATCTTTTGCCCTGAAAAGCCTGTCATATTCCAAAATAAGTTCCTTCTTTTCTGCATCTGTGAAAGAAAACAGGTTGAAGAAATGTTCATCAGGATAAGAGAAAGCCAATGACAAAGTTTTGTACATGTTCATCCTCTCCTTATCACGTAACATTAAATCTTCGCACATTTCTCTGTTCATCGTATTCCTCTCTGATAATTATGGGTTCTTTCATTGGGACTTTTATAAGTTCATTCCCCTTATCGTCATAGCCAGCACAATACCCATTGTTTATGTCACCTTCAACTTTGAATGAACTTATTATTTGATCAGTAGAGCCGAATAGCATCAAAAGGCCGGTAAGGTCCGGGTCTTCATAAGCTTTTTTGTACTGTTCAACTGCGTTTTTAGCTCCAGGACCAAACAGTTGCCTGTTGAATGCCTCCGGCACGTGTATGGGTGGTATGTAATACACGTTGGGCTGGGTTCCGAATTGCGGATAAAGTGGAAGAGCGATCTTTTTAATGTGAACAAGATAATCAATAGGATTGTCCCCTTTTGGCTCATTCCAGTTATTCTTGAAACCGAAAAGCCTGATCTTCCCGATGCAATTCTGGACACATTGCGTTTGTTTACCCTGTTCAACAGCAGGGAAACAGGATATGCATTTCTCTGATTTTCCTGTATTCGTCCTGAACATTGACTTTTTATAAGGGCAGGCGCGCACACACTCCTGATAACCCCTGCATCTTTTTTGATCAATAAGAACTATTCCATCTTCTTTTCTTTTGTAGATCGCTTTCCTCGGGCAGGCTCCAAGACAAGCAGGATATGAGCAGTGGTTGCATATTCTCTGAAGATAGAACATCCAGGGCTGGTGGGGGATCGTTATATATTCCTTTTCTTTAACCTGCTGGTTTACTTCATCCTCGCCCAGGTTCGGGTGCGAGTAATCTTTTTCATCAGGCGCATATCCCAATATTTCCTCCCCGTACTGTGCTCCTTCAAAGATGGTCTTTCCAGCATATTTATCCCCGTTCCATGGCTGGGGGCCGAGTTTTTCCAGGAGCTTTACATCCCATCCAAGAGGATAGAATCCCCATGGCTTGCTCTCAACATTGTTCCAGAACATGTACTCCTGTCCTTTACCTGAGGTCCAGGCATTTTTACATGCCATAGTGCATGTCTGGCAGGCAATGCACTTATTAGTATCAAATACCCAGGTGACCTGTTTTTGCGGATGTATCTCCTGATATTTATAGTCCATTTCCCTGTTCAGCTGCCAGTTGTAAACTTTCATAATGAAAAGCCTCCTTTGAGGAATTTTTTAATAGCTTCACCTTCGTAGCCAGGCCGGAAGCCAAGTTCAGCCGGTCTCCAGAGGGCATGTTCCACGCCGCCCTGCTCTGCTTTTGTAGCCTTCACGAACGCCTCTTTAGGCGCCCCGACCGTGCAGTAAACATCAGCAGCAAAGCCTTTTCCGATTTTCTGTCCAAAATAGTCCTTGCGCGCCATCGAATCTGTCATTAAGGTCGGTTTCAGCCAGGCGCGAGTTGCAGACTGATGAGAGCCGTATCTGAACATTGCCTGGTATCCTGTGCGCGGGTTCCTTGCAAGTTTATCCGGATTAGTTTCATGACCCTCTACAGAACCATAGGTGGCAACGAACATATTATGCCATGAACGGGCTATGCCGCGAGGAATGCCCATATAATAGCGCGCACGCATCATTGCGCGGTGCACCCTGTGATCGTCGGGCTTTTTCTGCCAGCCCCGGAATGGCCGGTCATCGGGATCAGCATCAATATAGACATAGTCTCCATCTGCTATTCCCAGTTCCTTTGCATCTGCCGGGTTCAGGTCAACATATCCTTCCCCTACCCATGGCATTCTTTTATCCCGACGTGATATATCCCCGAATGGCCCAAACCAGAGGGACATGAGATCGATATCAACTGGCGTGGTATGTGCACCGTGGCGGTATTTGGGCGTTATGTAAACAAGAGAAAAACCACTCTTACGCAGGGGATGGACAGTCTTTGTGACCTGCGCAGGCTGTATTATAACATTTCTGACCTGCCTGACTTCGCAGGAGAGATCGTCCCGTGATAAACCATATTCCTCCGGGCTCTTAGGTCTTATCAAATTGGTCCCACCGCACACGATCACATTCGGTTCATAGATCGTGGAATCAATGGGTTCACGATGAATAGGGATGTTCTCCCCGTACTCTATGAACTCATCTTCATCGCGATAAAACTCCATCCTCCCGGATTTTGTGTAATGCGGCTTATTATCAACGGACTGTTCCCAGCCCATGGCTTTGGGATAGGTTCGTAACATAATCAGCGCTGGTATGCCTTCTATGGCGTTAGCCTCAAGCTCCTCTATTTTATAGCCTTTGAGGGTAGAAGAGTGGTCGATGATCCTCTGGAGATAGACTTCGACATTCTGTTCGTTCACGAACTTCCAGTAATCATCAAAACGAGCATCTTCTGTAACTTTTGCCATCGCTTTTCCAACGCCTGCCAGAACTTCGATATCGCTGCGGGTATCATGCACCTTCTTCAGGGAGGTTCTTGGAAATATCGACAAGAATGGATTGGTGACAGCTGCGGTCATATCAGGGTATTTTAACTCTGCCCATGAATCTATTGCGAAGACCACATCAGCGTATTCACAAGACGCTGTCCACCACCATTCATTCACAACCACGCATTCGATCTTTGGAAGCGTGTTCATCACAAAATCATGATGCCATTTCAGATTTCCAAGAATAGAGTTCCCGTTATTGAACCAGAAGAATTTGGTCGGGGTGGGCATGTGGCTTTTCCCGGTGAAAAGCTTATCTCCTGCCCTGAGCGGGCGGTCGCCATAATTAAGGTAGTGAGCGGATTCATATTTATAATAATCCTTGTGACGGGGGGTTTTTGCAGGGTCAAGTTCAATATCAAAAGGATCTTCAGCGATATAATAAGGAAGGCCGTTAAAATATGCGCCCCGGTAGTTACCTGAGAAACTTCCGATATTTCCTCCGTGGAACCCTATATTTTTAGTGAGAGCGCAAACAAGGAATATTGCTCTGCCACTGAGGTCACCGTTGTAGAAATGGTTCGGACCCATTCCGACAGGTACCAGGGTCTTTGATTTGTTTTTGGCAATTTCACGGGCTAGCCAGGTTATCGCATCCTGGTTCACACTGCATAAATCACTAACAACTTCAGGAGTGAAATATGAGGCATGTTCTTTGAGCATATCGAACACGGGTCTAACAGAGATTTTTTTCCCGTCTAAGGCATCAACTGTAAATTCGCCTTCAAGCGCAAAATTTTTAATGGTGGCTGCGTCATCCCTCGTAACGATTTCTGTTTGATTTGTATCTGAATTCCAGGCAATGAAATCTCCCCATTCATTGCGCAACTTTTCGGTTGTTATCTGGCGGTCCTGTTCCGTGTTCGGGAGGGCATTTTCCCCTTGTTTGAGTATTGTCGTCTTTTTCAATTCTCCGGGCTTGTAATCTGCAATTATATCCTGGGGCTTGAGCAGTTTTAGCGTGTCCATCCGCACTAAAAGAGGCATGTCGGTATGCCCTCTCACAAAATCAGTATCGTAAAGGTTCTCGCTGATTATGATATTAGCAAGTCCAAGCGCAAAGGCAGTATCACTTCCAGGCCGAATTACGATGACATTATCTGCCTTGTTGGATGTAGACTGGTACTCGCATGCCACGGTAACGACCTTCGTCCCTTTAAGCCGCGCTTCCGTCAACCAGTGCGCATCAGGCATTTTTGTGGAGATCCAGTTCATTCCCCAGCAGATAACAAGATTGGAATTTTCCACTGTGGATAGATCGAAATCCATTGTCTGGTGGCCGCATGTCATGGTATGTCCCGGTGGCAGATCCGTATGCCATGAATAACTGTCAAAACCACGCCCGCCCAAAGCCTTCTCTTTTCCAACCTTTCGTATTTTGTCATCCAGAAGCGCTAATGAGTTTGCGAACCTGTACATACCAAATATTCTTGTTGCCCCTAAGAATGCCATGCCGCCCCGAAGCTTCAGCGTTTGCGTCCCTGCTCCTTGCATTTCTTCGATCATTGATTCGTCATAGCCCTGTTTCTTAAGAAGATTCTCTCCAGTCTTCCCTGAGTATGTGGTTGCAATGCTGACAGCAGACTTGGCGACCATCTCGCAAGCCTCTTCAAACGTAATCCTTATAAATGATTCTTTCCCACGATTGAGATATCTTTCCGGCATTCTCCCATTTTCGTCCCTCGGAAATCCGGCGTCAACCCAGTTTTTGAAACCCTCCCTGACCATTGGATATTTCACTCTTCTCGGTCCATATATCTTGCGAACCATCACAAGCCCTTTCTGGCATAAGCGTGGGTCCCAGCGGTGGGATGCCTGGTTCCCGTAAACATCTTTAGCCTTGCCATAGCCATAGCTTGGGCCTATCCTGGTAATGATGTCATTCTTTACATATCCTCTCAGGAGGCAGTTATGGGTATCGTTGGGAGCACACAGAAAATGAACTGTAGAATCGTATTTAAACTGATCGCGGTATATCTTCTCCCAGTCCCTGTCAGGGTAAAAATCAAGAGGATTATCGATCTCAGGGATAAATTTGAAAGCAGCAAGTACGGGGTTACTCATACCGAGTGCTGCAACTGCAGCTGCGGAAATTTTTATAAAATTTCTTCGCGTTATTTTTTCTATAGTCGGAACAGTACTATGTTGGGCATCTGTTAAAGAACTCATGGGACGTACCCCGCCCCATCAAATATCGATCTTTTTTTCCAAATTAATTTCCGCTCAATAGAATCTCTATACAACTGATACTTTATTCCAGGCATTGTCATGAATTCATCTCCTATCTTCATTTTTTAAAAGTCACATCCGCATATGGTTTTATGAATTGTCAACGTAAATATATACCCGTTATGAACTATAACTCAAAGTTACATTTTCAACTATACCCTATAGAAAAATAATGCGCCGGGCTTGCAGCGAATCGTTTTCATAGGATTCTAGTTTGCATTCAGACTGGAAGTCCCAGAGCCTTTCTCTTTGTGTTGATGTGGGCTTCGATGGCATCAGCAGCCTTTACAGGATCAAGCTCCACAAGCACCTTACCGCCGGTCAGTGATTCCACGTCGTTCGTGAGTACCTTTGCCACGAGCGGCGCTCCGGTGACCGGGGGCACTGGCGCGAGGTGGAGCAGCAATCCGAAGGCAACTGCGAATGCACCGTCAGCAACAGCCTTCTGCTCAAGATATTCAGGTGCGGATGCCGCAACAGGTAGGGCACTAGGATCGACTCCGAGAGTAGCTGCTATCTCGGTAACGGCAACGCCTATTCTCCCTATGTCAACGCATGAACCATAGTTGAGACACGGAGGTATATGAAGTGATCTGCAAACCGCTTTCAGACCTTCGCCTGCCTGGTCCGCCGCTTCCGGCTTCATTAGCCCTTCTATCTGAATTGCAGAACTTACACAGCCCGCGTTTATTACCAGTATATTGCGCTTGATGAGCTCGCGCGAGAGCTTGACCGACACAGTATCGTGTTTTGTCTTTGCCGTGGTGCACCCCACAACTGCAACGATACCTTTTACGCTTCCAGCCTTTATCGCGTCGATGAGAGGATTCCAGGTTCCCCCCAGGGCAGCTTTACAGCTTTCAACCGAGAAGCCTGCCATCACCTCAGATTTATACTTTGGTATATGGACCTTGCTTTTATCCCTCATCTTGTATGCATCGATAGACATCTTCACTATCTGCATAGCTTGCTCATCCGCTTTTTCCGGATTGAAGTCCAGATGGTCAGTTACGCCTGCCATCCTTACAAGCTTATCCACAGAGATGACCCTGGTGTGGAAGTGGTCTGCCATCGACTTGAGACCGGGTGTCGAGCAGTTGAGGTCCATCATCACAAGGTCGATTGCGCCTGTGGCAATGAGGTACTCCTGGTTTATCCAGTTGCCTGTCTGTCCTGCGAATCCTTTTGCACTCGTTGCAGAGCGCTGCATGAGTTCCTGGCCTGTACACATGGAACCGAGAAGCTTTATATCCGATGCTCCCGCCTCTTTTGCCAGTTTCTGCATCTCAGAGCTCTGCGTTGCCCGAAGAACTGCTGTTGCCATAAGCGGAACATGCCCGTGTGCAACGATATTTACCGCCTTTGGATCTATGATGCCAAGATCGGCTGAGGAGGTTGTTGGAGTCGGAGTTCCAAGCAGTATATCCTGTAAGGTGATCGTTGCGACAAGGCCCATGTAACCTGTGGCTATTCCCACTTTGAGAGTTGTAAGCAGAAGGTCTACCGGGTCTGTGTCTATGGATGTGAGCGTCTTTGTCATTGCATCTCCCACTTCCGCATACGTGCCGCCTGGCATTATTCCGAGCTTTTTCCATACCTCAAGCCTTGTCTTTGGTGCGAACTTTTCCACAAGGAGAAGCGGTTCATCTGCACTCTTCTTGACCTCTGAAAGAACAGCATCAGCAAGAGCGATTGCAAGGTCTTCAGTTGATTTTTTCGTATCAAGTCCAAGCGCACCGGCGACAGACTTGAGTTTTCCTGGGTCCTGTATCTTGAATGTGGTCTTTCCCTGTGCTGTTGCCTTGAGGGTTTTTGCTATCATCTCAAGATGGTGGGTGTAGGCTGCTGCGCCTCCTGCTGTAAGTCTGAGGAAGTTCCTGGCAGCGATGACATCCGCGGTTGCGCCGCAAATGCCGGCTGTGGCCTTATTCGTTATTCTGCATGGGCCATGGCTGCACAACTGGCAGCATATGCCCTGCGCACCGTAAGTACACTGGGGCTGCTGGGCATTGTACCGGTCGAAGATGGTGGGGATGTTCATCTTGCCTGTTCTTTCATACATTTCCAGGGTGGATTTATGAACTGAAGCATTTTCTTTTTCGTTCTCTTTTCGGTTTCCAATTCCAAGTTTATTTAGTATATCAACCATTTTGAGTTGCCCTCCTGTTTTCGGGTAATACTAACTTAAACCCTATAATGTATAAACTTAATTACTATGAATGATAGGTAAAAAATCGAAATGAGCTATTAATTATGAAATAAATCAATTTTCTTTTGATTTTTTATACTGTTCGATGCGCTTTCCCAGAACGCATCCTCCGCCCCTGATTCCCCCGATCGGATTCACCGGGACTCCCAGTGAGTTCATACAGCGAGCCATAACTCCGGCGCCGCGGGCAAGGCCATCATCCACGAAAACCACATGGTTTCTTGCATTATCATAAATCCCAAGTTTCTCTATCTCATCCAGTATCAGGTACGGCTTGCAGCCTGTGATGGCTGCCCTGCCTGTTAACCCGATAGATGTTTTCTCAGAGATCAGATGATTATCAAGGCTCAATTTTACAAGCCTCTTTACCATCATCGCAGAAACAAGATCAAGAGTTGCGAACATCGTTTTTAAACCGTGCTTTGAATATATTTCAACGCCGATATCGGTGAGTTTGGGCATAAAGCTTCCATTAACACCAACATCACATCCTATGAGCGTGACACCTATATCTCTTGCTGCGGCAGGATCTACAGGCACACTTCCGTATTTATCCCTATCCTGTGGCACTAGATCGATAGTTATCAAAGAATTGATAGCATGGGCATATTTTTTAATAATACTTTTTTTCGTGAGCCAGATAAATGTCTCCCTTTTATCTTTAAATAGATCAAGCGCAGCACCATATCTCTTATCCACAAGGTCGGTTCCTTTTATCACAGCATCAGGGATCGCACCTGCATAACCGCACAGGTTAGCAATGGTTCTGGCATAAGGGATATCATCATTGGTGATGCGGCCTTTAAGGGTGGTGCCAAAATCCATCGAAAAAACAGGATTCCTGAAATCCACACCAGTCCATTTGGCACCCTCCTTGATCCCGGCTGTCGCAAGCTCACCTTCCATCTCGTTTGCCACTATCTCTACTCCAGTGGAACCAATGGGGGGTAGAACCCCGCCCACAGCGCCAGTAAAGACTACTTTATCAATAAAACTGTGGGATTGGAACTTAACAGGCACATTATCGATAGACATAGCTGGAACCATTTTTTTAGGGGGAATACCTGCAAGAAGACATCCGTCGGCCAGGGCTTTTACGAATTCCCCCACTTCATGAGGGGATGAAAAACCTGCAACAACACCTGTTGATCTCACTGCAAAATCAAGGTCTGTCCTGATATCGAGATTTACATCCTCATGCGCCTCGATCAGGGTATCCCGGACTAATTCAGAAATAGATTCCCTTGTCAGTGCTACACCACTCAATGTTGTGCCAAAGATCCGCTCATTTGGTTTTGGTTTTCGCACATTACGTGTCATTCTCACGGTCTTGTTTACAAGACGTGAGCGACCATCTTTCATGTTTGTTGCGGTCAGGATGCACTTTGTTGTGGTGTTTCCTACTTCAATGGATGCTACCAGGAAGAACGGGATCGTTTCAGCCAACCTGTATGGGTCTGCCTTCAATTCGACAGGACGTATGGGCTGGCTCTCTGCTATCCTTGGTTTTGGGCCGAAAGAGCATTCCAGGATCAGCTTGATCGGGTTCATTATATACCTCCGGCTCTAAGTCTTTCAACTTCCACCTTTCCTTTGATCTTTAGAACAAAGCTTCCATGGCACGGTTTGACGTATGGCATGATAATATAATCATTATCCACTGCAACAGGAATTGGATTGATCCCGATCAAATATGTATTGAAAATCATGTATCCCTGGCGCACATAATATATTTCTTTAAAATTTTTCTTTATGTAATCAGCACATTCCTTTATGGAACTGTTTGGTAGCAGTATCTCATAATCCAGTTCATCAATACAGCTCATGTCACTATCTCATCATTCAAGTTATATTCATGCCTCTGGATAGTGCTTTCACGTCCGCAGTAGATTTATTGTTTTTCACCCTTTATCGTTATTACCGTCTGCCTGATGGGCAGAACCTTCCCGGACTTCTTTACCGCCTCTTCTACGATTCTTTGCAATCCAAAACAGCAGGGGACTTCCATGTTGACAAGAGTGATGCTTTTGATATTGCTGGTCTTGATCAATTCGGTCAATTTATCTATATAGAAATCCGCATCATCCAGCTTGGGACACCCTATAACAAGCGACTTTCCTGCAAGGAAATCCTGATGGAAATTCGGGTATGCAAATGGAACGCAATCAGCTGCTACGAGAAGGTCCGCGTCCTTGAAATACGATGCCTGTGGAGAAACAAGTGTAAGCTGTACAGGCCACTGCCTCAATTGAGGTTCCTGCCTCTGTGAAGTTGTGGCGTTTGAGCTTGTTTCGCTCCTGAAATCCATTGCCATGCTGCCCGGACATCCACGAGGTGCCGCTGCTCCATGCATCGTTCCTCTGGGTACTCCTTTATGTAACGTGGGCTTTTCTTCCGTAACATTCAGATGCATCTTTACCGCCTCCTCATCAAACTCTAGTGCATCCCTTTCGATTACTCTGATTGCATCCTGGGGACAGTGTCCAAGACATGCGCCAAGTCCATCGCAGAACTTATCATCCAATAGTTTTGCTTTCCCGTCAATTATCTTAATTGCTCCTTCGGCACAGTTAGGTATGCATTCACCGCAGCCATTACACTTTTCTTCATCAATAGATACTATCTTTCTTTTCATATTCTATCATACTAATATCTGATTTTATTTCTTATAAAGTTAATGGCTTTGAAGTATAGTTAAATTATAACATTGAATTCTTGATTATAGATAAATTATTTATACATCTTGGATAATTTAGATTTATGCGAGAATTTCTTGACCTTGATAAAAGAGATAGGGAGATATTGTCCCTGCTGGAGAAATCACCTGAAATGTCCCAGAATGATATGGCAGAAATACTTAAAATTTCCCAGCCATCTGTCAGCGCCAGAATTTACAAGTTAAAACAAAAAGGTGCTCTTGCCCATGTCGTGGGAATGAATCTAAAAAAAGTTAAACTTCATATGGCAAAAGTTGATGTGACAGCTAACAATACATCATCCCTACTTGATATTTTCAAGGACTGCCCGTACTTCTTAAACGGCCTGATCGTGTCAGGAAAACATAACCTGTGTCTTTTTTTCGTAAGCGAGGATATCGCTACTCTTGAGGCTATCGTGGATGGACATCTTCGGAACAACCCTTTAGTAAAGGAAGCGGAAGTCAGCATAGTAATTAGTCCGATGAAGGATTTGATCATGCCATTAAGGATGAACTTTGATTTCAAAGACATTCCACCCTGCGGAAATCAATGTAAATGTGAGGATTGTCATCATCATATATCTAACAGATGTCTGGGATGTCCTGTGACTAATAACTATAGCGGGAATATCTGGAAATAAGCACTATTTCAGTAATCACCTATTCGATTCTGATATATATTGTATTTTTATATAGGCAATTTCCAGTTATTTATTATAATTTATAGTCAGCAAGTATATACATTCTGAAATCTATTATGAGTAAAAACATATCGGAGGTAAAATATATGAGTTTTTTAGAGAAAATTGGAATCGGAACTAAAAAAGAGGAAATAAAAGTGGATATAAAAGAAAATAAACCTGAGGACGTAAGTGCACATCTATCAGTGATCCAGATGCACAAAATATTGCATAAAGATAATATGACCAATAGTTTTGATAGAGCCCTTGCCCAGGGAAAACGCTGTTCATTCTGCGAACAGGGTATAAGCTGCCAGCTTTGCAGCAATGGCCCATGCAGGATAAAACCTGGTGTGGATCGTGGAGTATGCGGCATTGATGCAGATGCCATGGCTATGAGGAACATGATGTTCTTGAATACCATGGGAATAGCAGCGTATACCTATCACGCCAAAGAAGTCGCAAAAACATTAAGAGCAACAGCGCTTGGCAAAACGCCATTCAAGATCAGCGATGAAGCAAAACTGAGAAGCTTTGCAGGTAAGCTGGGATTAAAAAATGATGGAAGTACAAATGAAGTCGCAATAGCAGTAGCAGATGCGATGATTGCAGAAATAAACTCTGATTCTGACATCGAGCTTTCAAATGTTCTTCGTTTTGCTCCAAAGTCAAGAATAGATCTATGGAGAAAACTTGGGATCCTTCCCGGAGGGCCGCTGAACGAGACCACTGATTGTGTCACAAGTTCAATGACAAATATTGACGGCGATTATGTTTCGCTGGCTAAAAAGGCATTACGCCTTGGTATTTCCTGCATTTATGGCTCACAGATACCACTTGAAATGGGACAGGATATTCTTTTCGGGACTCCAAAACCGCATGCGGTTAATGTTGACCTTGGAATCATCGACCCCGCGTATGTAAATATCGCTGTAAACGGTCATGAACCCTTCATAGGCGTAGCTCTTATCAAAGCTGCCCATGAGACGAAAAACCAGGAAACTGCCAGGAAAGCAGGTGGAAAAGGACTTCACATAATCGGTTCTATCGAGACAGGGCAGGAACTTGTCCAGAGATACAATATTGATGACGTATTCGTTGGCCTTACCGGGAACTGGCTGTCTATCGAACCAGCACTTGCAACAGGCGGCATCGATGTCCTTGCAATGGATATGAACTGTTCACCTCCGGGAATGGCAGAATACCAGGATAAATACAATACAAGTCTCATTTCAGTATCTAAACTGGTCAATGTTCCGGGCATGAAAGACCAGATCATCTATAAACCTGAAGATGCAGCAGCCCAGGCGCAGAAACTCATAGATATCGCTATTGAGAACTTCAAGAAGAGAAAAGGAAAAACCACAACTCCATCAAGCAAGAAGCAGAATGCTGTGATCGGTTTCTCGACAGAAGCATGCCTCGGTGCACTTGGCGGGACTCTTGATCCCCTGCTTGATGTTATCAAGAAAGGTACTCTAAAGGGTGTTGTTGCACTTGTCAGCTGCACAACTCTTCGCGACGGCGGACAGGACATCAATACTCTGAAGATGGCTCGAGAACTTATCAAAAGGGATATCCTCGTCATCAGCGCAGGATGCGGAAATGCTGCCCTGCAGGTCGGAGGACTTACCAACCTTGAAGCAAAACAGGAAGCTGGTCCCGGACTCAGGGCGGTTTGCGAACTGCTTAAGATCCCGCCGGTGCTGAGCTTTGGCACATGCACAGATACAGGAAGAATTGCCCTTCTTGTAACGGCTGTAGCAGATGCTCTTGGAGTTGACCCGTCCCAGCTTCCTGTTGCGGTGACGGCACCTGAGTATATGGAACAGAAAGCAACAATTGATGCGATCTTCGCACTCGCTTTTGGTCTATATACCCATGTTTCACCTCTCCCTCCAGTGGCAGGAGCTCCACGCCTCGTGAAACTCCTTACTGAAGACCTTGAGGGAATAACAGGCGGGAAGATCGCTGTAGAGACAGACATGGTTGATGCGGCAAATGGCATAGAAGCCCATATAATGAAGAAAAGGGCAGCACTCGGATTGCCAGCTTAACAGACTTACCTCCTATAAGAAAAAAGTGATGCCCCGGACTTTCGGTGCATCATACATATTTATATTATCATAACTAAAATTATCGACACGAAGAGGGTTAATAGATGATTAAAGAATTTATTGGAATAGCTATTGTTTTTTTATTTTTAACCGGATTATCTGCAGCAGCTGAAAACGCATGTGTGGGATGTCATACATCGGTGGGAGCAACAAAAGGAATAGTCAATGACTGGAAAGAAAGTAAACATGCTTTAAACAATGTTACATGTGATAAATGCCATGAGGCAGCGCAAGGTGATAAAGACGCGATAAGTCACAATGGTTTTCTGATCACAACGACGCCATCACCTAAAGATTGTGCAAATTGCCATTCAATGCAGGTAAGCCAGTTCAACGCAGGGAAACACAGCATCAGCTGGTCAAAAATGACCGCTGCAGCCCGATACAAGGCTATCCCGAATGAAAAAATGCGGGAAAGCATGTGCGAAGGCTGCCACAGCATCGGAAAAATATATGCTGACGACTCTGCCGGCAAATGTGATTCATGCCATACAAGGCATCTATTTAGCAAAGAGGAGGCGCGCCAGCCAGAAGCATGTGAGACCTGCCATATGGGGCTTGACCATGAACAGATAGAATATTACAAGAAATCAAAGCACGGGATGATCCAGGAAACAAACAGGACGAGTGCACGCGCTCCGGGTTGTATCACATGCCATATGGATGAAGGAACTCACGATGTGAGCCAGGGAACAACAATAGGCACGGTTTCGCAGGGAGCGTTCATAAGCAACAAGAGCAGCGGAAATGACTATGTCAAAGACTCAAATGGCATTGCGATGAGAGCGATCACCCAGGAACAGTTCGATACCAACAGGAACAAAATGCTATCAATCTGTGCACGCTGCCATTCCAGAAATTTTGCACAAAATGTACTTGAAAATGCAGATGAGATAAAAGTGCAAGCTGATAAAAAAGTGGGAGAAGGCATAACAATAATCGAAGGACTGAATAAAGATGGATTGCTTGATCCCATGCCTGAAAACAGGCCGGCTAATCCCGTTACAGGAAATAAACTTACTATTACAGGACAGCAGACATACACAAATACCTCAGGCATTGAGGCTGAGTTCTTTGGAATGTTCAAATATGCATTGATCCACTCCTGGAAGGGAGCATATCACATGAACCCGGATTATTCGCATTGGTACGGATGGGCGCAAATAAATCTTGATCTTGAAAAGATAAAGTCCCAGAACCGGACACTTCGAAGGATAGCAGAGCTTGAAAATGCTCAAAAGATAACGGAAAAAGGAACAAAAGCAACTCCGGGATTCGGGACTGAGCTTGCAGTTTTGGGTATAATGGTATCTTTGTTACTCGTCATGAAGAGACGATCATAGATATGCAAGATATCGAACTTGAAAGTGAGGATCTCCATGCGGCATTAGAGGAATTGCATCAATATGTGGACATCACGGAAGAAGACCTCCAGAAAATTTACGCAATTGCTCTTATACATGCAAAAAAAAGGCTCACTCTCAAGGTTCCCGTTAAGGATGCGATGACAACGAATGTGATATACATCAGTAAAGATGCAGATATTCATGAAGCTGCAAGGATCCTGTCAGAAAACAGGATTAGCGGGATGCCTGTTGTGGATGAAGAAAAGCATCTGATAGGGATAGTAACAGAAGCAGATATCCTTTATTCAACCGGCATGAAAAAAAGCCATGATTTCAGGGATATTTTAAGGCATGTTCTTGGTGAACCACATCCGAAGATCAGGAATGGGGGCAAGGTCGAAGAAATAATGACCACACAGGTAATAACAACATCACCTGATAGAGACATCAGGGAAGTAGCCAGGATACTGGATGAAAAAATGATCAAAAGGCTTCCTGTAGTGGATGAAAACAATAAGCTTATAGGGATTATCTCAAGGGCGAACATCGTGAGATACCTGGGGAAACAATGAAAGAATATTTCTTAAAAATGAAAGGGGGCGCAAAAAGTCCTCCGGGTGTGGGAATTTCCGAGGTGATGTGGTCATGGCTTGGCTCAGTTACAGGTATAGGGATATTAGGGTATCTTTCATCAGCATACTTTGAACCCAGAGACCTGACAATGATAATTGGCTCCTTTGGGGCATCCGCTGTCCTTGTATATGCTGCAATTAAAAGTCCTCTTGCACAGCCAAGGAACCTTATCGGCGGACATATACTATCCGGGCTTGCAGGGGTATTCTGCTACCAGATATTTGGAAAAGTGATCTGGGCAGCAGCAGCGCTTGCTGTTTCCCTATCCATAGCATTAATGCTTGCCACAAAGACACTGCACCCTCCAGGAGGTGCAACTGCACTGATAGCTGTAATCGGGGGTGAACAGGTCCATAATCTTGGTTTTCTTTATGCCATTGTACCTGCCGGTCTGGGAGCTTTCATTCTTCTTATCGTTGCCCTGTTGGTGAATAATCTCTCAAAAAATAGAAAATATCCTGAATACTGGTTTTAGATATGGCAGAAAAACTGAAAGTAAGTATAGACCGCAAGGGTTGCATCAGCTGTGGAACATGCTGGAATAGCTGCCCTGAATTCTTTGAGCAGAATCCAAAAGATGCTTGCAGCCAGGTTATCGATGAGTATAGGATCGCAAGCAACCCTGGTGAAGGAGAAGTATCCGGCGAATTTGAGAAAATGGTGCGAAGGGCTGCAGATCTATGTCCGGTGCAGATAATTCATATACATTAGCAGAAGCTGCAATGGCAACTTTCAGTAATTAAGAGCATGCTCTGAGGTTGATATGTTTCAAATTTTTAATTTATATAAATAGATTAATGTTACATCCTCATATCATCAGGAACGTGTCCTGATACAAATATAAGCTTTTCAATATGGCAGTATGCGACAGGAAGTTGCACCCTCATATCATCAGGAACGTGTCCTAAAACGGTCCAAGAATCAGACTTAGTTTCTCATTTCGAGTCACATATTGCCTTGAAATAGGAAATATCAAAGTGCATACTCTCAAAACCGATACATCATTTAAAAAGACTTGCACAAATTTACTATACTTCAGAATCAGAAAAGCCAGCATCGTACCTCATCCTCAAAACAAGGCATTCATTGATGAACATCAATCGTTTAACTTACTACAAACTCCCCCTTTCCAAAACTTGTACGATCCCCCAAACCTCTTAGCAGCTCTGCCATTGCAATCGCATTAAAAAACTCTGGAACAGCATCAGTTACCTGATATCTAAATCTTGTACCTCTTGAAATAACACTCTTTGGCGCTTCAAATCTGGGTTTTCCTGTTTTTACTTTCAGGTCAAGAAAACTCAAATTGACAAGAAGTTCGACTGGTTTTTCTATATGCGTTATTTTCGGATCTTTATACTGCGTGAAATCAGGATCAAAGAACTTTGCTGCATTCTTCGTATCTCTTACAATATCCTCACCTGACAGCGGGAAGCTGCTGAGAGTATCAGAGAAAAGATGAATCCACATTTTCCCGTCTTCATCTCTCACTATCTGGGAAATGATTTTTGCTCTCTTTTTGATATCTTCCATCGTAATAGGCACTATTGTCAATTTCTTGAGGATGACCTTACCCAATCCCTTTGAGTTCCGCTTGCCGATATATAAACCATTGTCCTCAACATATTTCAAGGCTGAGATAAATTCTGCCAGGTATTCTTCATTGAGCTTTTCCTCTTGGGCGCTTTTTGCCTTCATGTTGAAAATCGCTTCGAACCTGAACCTGTTTTTGCTTGAGATTACATCAGTCGTGTACATATTCCTGACAGTTCCTTCAATGCCAAGCGATATTCCAGCCATCGGCTGTCTCAAAGCAGGGTATTTATCGATATGCAGGCATTCACAACATTCGTAAACCACCTGTCTTATGCCTTTATCCAATTTAACTACAGGAATAAAAATGCCGTCATGATGTTTTATCAGCGCGTCCCTGAAATAGATAACAGGATGTCCATTCTCAAGAGTGTCTGCGATCTTGCTTTTCATTTCAAGAAAAAGATATCCGAATGCTCCCCTGAGATTCTGTCCTAAAGGGTAGATATCGCTTGCTTTTATCTGTGATCCCCTTTCATTATATGTATTATTTGTGGCTATATGCAACTCTGATTGGTTTTCAAGTTCTCCCTGGATTTTAAAAGCCAGCGGCTTCATTTCATGTTCACCAGTTTCTTAGCTTCCGCCGCCCCTAACTCTTTGTAGTTTGCCCATTTGACCTTTTTTGGCGTTACTTCAAACTTAACTCGCCCTTTCCCGCGCCGTGTCCATCCGCCTATTCCATTATCTTCAGCTGCCGCAAGAGCAGCGTTTATGACTTCAATATCCTTTTCAGTAGGGTTCTTGATAACGATCTTGCCTGTCAGTTCGGTTCCTTCTACGATCTCTTCAAGCTCGATTGACGCGCCTTTTCCAGCAGATATCGCACCTGTTTCCCTATCAATGTGCGGATGTACTGTTCTTTCAACTACTTTATCGAAGGGTCGTACAGATTTTAAATCTTCAAAGGATACTCTTCCTTTTCGTCCCAGATTTCCGAACATATCGCATGTTAGACATCTCCCGCAGCCTTTTGTGTCTTTTCCGGTATCGCATGTCCCGGCGTCTTTATATATCTTCTCTGCATATCCACGGACTGCTCCGAATATGCTGATCGATGCGAATCCATCCCCTGACATCCTGGTCGGCAGCATATTTCCCTGTTTTCTTCTTTTCTGGCTCTCCAGTTTATTCTCACCTGTATAGAGTGGTGACACTGCTGTTGCTTTTAGTTCTAATATCCATAAGTCTTCATTTAACATTATTTTATCTCCTTTCTAATAATATTTGAAAAACCCCAATTGAACGAGAACTTTGAGTTAAACGTCTTTATCAATAATAAATCTTTCAATTCTGATCGATTTCTCATATTATCGATAATTTATGGTATCACCTATAAGAGCAAGAAAGCCAGCATCGTACCTCTCTTCCTCAGAACAGGGTATTCATAATTAATATATTTATAAATTAGGTTTTAATATATTTCTCCTTTATTTTATTTCGGTAAACATTCGATGGAGTGCTAACTGCAAATTTAACTGTTCCATTAAGGAGCTTCTTTTCAATAAGTCTTCCAGTTGTCCTGAAATAAGAGACCTGTCCGGGATTTGAATTCCTTTGCGACGTAAATCATTTTCATCCAGAATCAATGCATCGTTTTTAATCTTCTTGTCGATAACCTTCCTATATTCGCTTATCCCACGCTCTGATGCATCCATCAGATCTCGGATAAGGCCTTTAGAAACATAACCTGCCTTAAAAATTTTAATTAAACCAAGGATCAACTCTTCAGGTGATGGAGGAGTTGCACTCGATAGAGTCTCAGGTCTGATATGGGTTTCCGAAATAATTATTTCTTCAGGGAGAGGTTTTACCATTTCTTTTTTCAAATCATGAAGCATTTCCTCTATTTCACGAACAGAAACAAGGGAATATTCGTTACCATTATCTATTATTCCCCCTGCAAAAAGAGCTATCTTCTTACCAGATATATTTTCAAAATTCAACCTGACATTTCCAATTGATATTCCCTTGATTATTGTTCTTTCCCTTATCTCACCTGCTGCCAGATCATATTTTTCGTTTATTTTTGGAAGAACCGTTTTTATCCTGAATTTCTCTTTTATGGCATCAGATAATTCCAGGGATGCTACCATCTCTCCATGTACGATGAAAATTTTTACAGGTAATGTCTTGAAGCAATCGATATAATTTAAAAGTGCAGTCTTATCAGCATGAGCGGAAAGCCCTTCAATTTTCCTGATCTGTGCTTTTACTTTTACAGGTATTCCATCTACATTCACTTCTGGATATCCATTTATGATATCCCTGCCCAGAGTCCCTTCTGCCTGGAAACCTGAAAAAAGCAAGATATTCTTTTCATCGGGAAGGAATTGGGGAAGATATTTCCTGATGCGTCCTCCTTCCAACATTCCTGAGCTTGCAAGGATTATGCATGATTCGCTTGATTCAGCAAGTTCATCGCTATTTTTTTTTGCTCTTAGCCTCTCGAAATTATCGGGGTGGAATATTTTATCAAGTTCCTTTGAATTTTTTTTTATGAACTCATCTGAAATCTTAGATAATAGATATTTATTATGTGAATAGATATCAAGTATATCAATTCCCATAGGAGTATCAAGATATATTTTTTCTTTGATGTTCAGCTCGCGCAGCATGAACAGGATCTCTTCAGCCCGGTCTATGGAAAAGATAGGTATCAAAAGTCTTGAGTTATTCTTCCCGATTGATTCAACAGCGGCTTTCAATTGCGATAATATTTCACTATTGCTTTTTTCAAGATTTCGATTTCCATATGTACTTTCGATAATAAGATAATCACATGTATCAGGCGGTTTTGGAATGGAGTGAAGGCTGGATGAGCCGCCCCCAACATCACCTGAATATAAGAGGGAAACTGGCTCCTCTATGAATATTGAAGAGCTTCCCAGGATATGTTCTGATGGGATGAATTTGATCTTTATCTTTTTTTCATCATCCTGCCACTGCGGATAATCTTCATTTAATGGAACGAAAAGGCTTTTTGCTTTCTTTACATCATCTTCTGAGAATAATAGTTCTTTCCCTTCTTCTTTTTGTATTCTTAAAGAGTCATCCATTATTCGAAAAGTTATTTCCCTTGTCATAGGTGTAGTTATAATCTCACCTTTGAAGCCTCTCTGGCATAACATTGGCAATCTGCCGGTATGGTCATAATGTGCATGGGTCAAAAAGATATAATCTATTTCAGCAGGATCAAATATAAGAGGGGCTGAATTCTTATCTTTTGCCTCAGTTCCCTGAAAAGCTCCCGCATCAAGAAGTATTTTCTTATTATCAATTGTCAGTAGATGCATTGAACCTGTGACTTCACCTGTAGCACCACAAAATTGGATATTGATTGGACTGGACATGGGCTACAATTCCTTTATCTCAAACTCACAAAAGTCATACCCTGTCCCCCAGCATTTTGTCTCTTTTACAGAATATCTCTTTTGGCAAACTGTGTTCAGAACGCCTGCAATTATTCCAGCATCACTTGGACAGAGAGTTTTTCCCATATTGGGCATATTTCCACATTGGTAACAATCTGCTACCTTGATTTTATTTTCTGAGACTAATTCTACAGTTCCAAGCTTAAGTTTCTCCCACAAAACGGCTAATTCTTTTAAAACATCTTTTAGTGTATTGGCTTTTACCTGTTTAGATATTACATTAACCCCTATTTTGTAGCCAGCATCATAAAATGGTTTATCCATATCTATTCCTGTATTGAGAATTGTGGATTTCAACATACGTAAGAATGCACTGTTAGCATGGCCACCAGAGAGACCCGATCTTGCATCCATAGCTTCCTGGATTTCTTTTGAAATCTGCTCAGTCAATTTATTATCTTTAAGCGCTTCAACTGAAAGAATATTGGGATTGACTGCATAGAATTTCATCGCAATGCCATGTTCCTCATGTTCAATCCTTGATATTTTCACAATGCCACCATCCAGAAGTAATTTCAGGTGATGAGAAATAGTGGGTTTACTCAAATTCAACATCCCGGCAAGCTGGGAATTTGTCAATTCTTTTTCGGAGAGTAACTCCAATATCTTCAGTCTTGTTTTGTCTGAAAATAATTTTGCCGTTTTTTCGTCAGGTTTTAGAATGTAAGCCATATCATACTCTTAGTATCGTAATTTTCAGTAAGTTTTATATGGTATTAGTTATACTTGAACCTTACTGTTAGTTTGATATCTAACAAAGGAGTTTTTATGGAATTGATAAGCGAGAACAAAATCGGAATTGTCAAAGGAACCGTAATGGAAGAAGCAGCTGAGAATAGCTTCAAAGGTGAGACCGGTGAGGTCGGGCTATATCTTGCAATGGCAAAGCAGGCACAGCGTGAAGGTTACCCTGAGATTGGAGTAGTTCTGGAAAAAATAGCTTTTGAAGAAGCCTGGCATGCAGCAGGCTATGCCGAACTTGCAGGTAAAATTTCCATCAGTACAAAAGAAAACCTTCAGAGGATGCTAAAAGGTGAAGAGGGTGCGAATAAATTCAAGCGTGAGTCAGCATTAAAATCAAAAGAAGCAGGAATTGATGAAGCACATGACTTTTTCGATGTCTCGGCGCGGGATGAAGCTCGACATGCAAAAGCTCTAAAAGGCATTCTTGAAAGGTATTTTTGAAAAAAAGCGGAGATTGAAATCATGGAAAACAAAGAATGTACAATCGCATTAAAAGCAAATGCAAACAAACCGTGTAAAGAGACCATATCAGGAACTGCAACATGCCATGAATGTGGGAAGCCAATGTGTCCGGTATGTAATCGGCATAATGTCACCCAATTATCCAGAGTAACCGGATACATCGGGGATGTTAAAGGCTGGAATGCAGGCAAACAACAAGAACTAAAAGATAGGAAACGGTATGGTACGCCGAGTCGATAGGAGGAGGAATTTATGGCAAAAGACATGTTAGGAAAAGGAGCTATTTCTCAACGAGATGGAAAAACATTCGCTGTTGCTCCACACATATCTGGTGGAATAATAGATGTGGCAGGCCTTAGAAAAATTGTGGATATTGCAGAAAAGTATAATGCTCAGGCATTGAAATTAACTTCTGCCCAGAGGATAGCAATTGTAGGAATAAAACCGGAAGACCTGGACAATTTGTGGGATGACCTGCAAATGAAACCTGCTCATGCAGCGGGACTCTGTGTGCGCAGTGTCAAGATATGCCCTGGTACTACTTTTTGCAAGAAAGGCCAGCAGGATTCTGTTGGAATAGGCTTGAAACTGGATGAAAAAAATTATGGCAAGGAATTACCATCAAAATTAAAAATTGGAGTCTCAGGATGTCTTAATTCTTGTTCTGAACACATTATCAAGGATATAGGAATTGTAGGCACTTCCAAAGGTTGGAATATCACAGTAGGCGGCAGTGCGGGATTAAAACCTAGATTAGGTGTAACACTTAATGAAAACCTATCAGATGAAGAAGCGCTTGATACCGTAGACAGGATAATAGAATACTATAAAAGACATTCCAAGAAAAAGAGACTCGGGGAATTCATCGATGAGATCGGATTCGAAAAATTCAAAGCAGAAATTCAATGAGGTTGTTTTAATTATAAATAGGGGTTGATTCAAATGATTATCAAAAACAAGGATTTCCACACCCAAATTTAGGTTACACCGTTATAAAAACCTAACTTCAATTTTTCGACCACCTAACCATGAAATGGGAACATTCATGTAACTTCACATACCGCACCGCAAAATTGGATGGTGATTGGACTGGACATAGTTTTGTATAGCCTAACAGGAAGTTATCCTATATTATGGACGTGGTTCTATTAAAAAGCTTACAAGCATATATGATCCACAAGAAAACCTTATTATGAATGCAATTCGACTATAATATATGAATAAAGGGTGTGAATAATTGTTCAGGAGATTTCTGGAATCGTATGTCGAAGTATGCAATAATATTGTGACTGAGGCAGCCAATTCGGTATTGATGTTTGAAGCGGGGGAGCAGGCGGCACTTGATATGAAAACTCTTAAAATAGAGGATGTTAAGAGGGAATTTGAAAATGAAGGTATTACTATTTCGATCGAAAAATCGGAAAAAAAAGTCATATTTCATGTAAAAGGTTTGCCTGTTGAGGGAAAAAAATGCAGATATTGTGGTATTTGGAAGGGATTCTTTGGAGGATTATCTAAAAAACACATAGATGCGAGATATTATTGCAAAAAAGGCGAAGAATGCATCATTAAGGGTGCAAAAGAGTGTGTTTTTATTGCGGAGTTGATAGAATGAGTACCGCTATCGATCATTTCAATTTATATAAGGATAGTGCTATCAAATGGAGTAAGAAATCAAGTTAGATCTTACTGAAGAGGAGTTAATGCCAAAAGATTTGATAATAATCCTGAACGACCTTGAATATGAGATACTTAAGAAAATAAAGGTTGTCGAGGGGGAAGACGGAGAGAAACTAAGAAATCTTTTCAGGCTCTATGTTTCAACGATACCGGAATTGAAATCCTCTGAATATGCATTAAAACGAGTTGATAAAAAGGAATTAATTGATGAACATCTTCGAAATGTCTGGGCTGAATATGAGTTTACGGATTTTCCCACAGAACACTGGGATGAGGAAAAGGTCAACAAATTGATTTCAGAGCTTATTGAAATCAATGCGATGGTAAAAGTTGGTGAGAAACAATACATTCCTTCCAATAAGTTCAGAAGCCTTTTTAAAATGCTGCTCCACGATATAACGACTGAAAATAAAGATATGGATGAATATTCAGCTGCGTGTGTTGCCACAATTCAGTTGTTGATGGAATTCAGTGTTGAGACACTCAGCAAGGAAACAATCCGCAACGGAACGATTTTTATTAATGAGGGATGGATGTTCGTATACTCAACTGCGATTAAGAAAGCAAGGGAATTCATGATGTCAAAAAAATTGTTTCCGGGTGCAGAGGCTCCTGTTCCAAGAGCTCCTTAGAACACTTTTGCAATTATCAAATCCCTTAAATCCAATCATTTTTTCTTTTCCGAGATGTCACGAATATCAATCACTATAATAATTCCTCCATCAGTTTCAACTGGACTCATATTGATCTCAACAGGGAATTCACTGTTATCCATGCGCTTTGCAACTGAGTTCATATGAAGAGCCATTATTTTTGTTGAGGGATTTGCATAGTATGTTTTACAATATACTGTGTGTTTCTCCCTGAATCGCTCAGGTAACAGGATATTATAAGGATTGCCTATTAATTCTAATCGAGTATATCCGAATAATTTCTCAGTACGAGTATTAACAAGAAGTATGTTGAAATCCCTATCAATTGCTATTATGGCATCTGGCGCACCGTCTATTAAATTCTGGAAATTCTTTTCTGCCCTCTTGCGATTAGTAATGTCAATTACCATCTTTTCAAGACCCACGATATTGCCAGCTGCATCCTTCAGCACATGAGCGTTTATTGAAACCCATATCTTGCTTCCATCCTTGCGGTTGATCATAGCTTCAAAGTCGGAAACAGCACCATCGGCCCGGATCAGTCTTACCAAATGCAGACGCCTTCCCGGTTCTGCATAGAGCTTGCGGACATCGGTAACACTGGCGATAAGTTCTTCGGTTGAAGTATAGCCCAAAATACGCACGCATGCGGGATTTGCTGCAAGTATTCGCCCATCGATGGTAGTCTGGAAGATGCATTCTGCAGCATTCTCAAAAATTCCGCGGTATTTTGCCTCGCTGATCCTTATTGCTTCTTCCATTCTCTTATACTCGGTAATATCACGGACAATACTCAAAACAATAAATCCACCCTCAGTTTCAAGATAGCCAAGAGCGATGTCAACGGGAAATTCAGTTCCATCCTTTCGAAGGCCGTAAAGGTTAAACTCTGATCCCATAAGGCGAATCCGTGGCTTTTCTATATATCCTTTCAGGTGTTCATCATGACGTTTCCTGAAGCGTTGAGGTATAAGGATTTCAACCAATCTGCCAATAAGCTCTTTCCCGGCATATCCGAAAATCTTCTCGGCCTGTGAATTCGCCTGTAAAATCCGCCCTTCTCTGTCGACGATGATGATGGCATCAGGTGCAAAATCAAAAATTCCCTGGAACATCACTTCTGCTTTATTCTTTTCTTCATCTTTCATGCCGTCCTCCAGGAATAACAATAATATCATTTAATATCTGCTTGTTGATAAAACCTTCATATAAAACGCAAAATGCCATTTGCGTTGCGCATTAAAGGATCAGTAGCCAATCTTTAAATTATCTTGCCCTGAACTGTTGCAGCTTTTTTTGTTTATGTGCATCCACCACACCTACTACAATCTCCTACACAGCCTCCAAGGACATCATCTTCTTCACCATCTTCTCGTTTTTTCAATCTGCTGAGTTTTCTTTTCTTTTCAGTAATTATAGCATCAATGTTGTTCCATTCTATACTACCTGATTTGTAATGTTCTTTTACTTTTTCAATTTCTATGATTTCCTCTTCAAGTTCTCTTATTGACATTATTAATTCTCCATTCTGTACTACCTGACCTACATTGTTCTTTGTTAAAAAATAATCTCTACTATTGGTAATCCTTAATTCTGACCGCCGTGAGACTCCCTTAACCACTTAAAAATATCAAAAAGACTCATAATGTTCAATATAAATCTAAGCCGACTCTTCACTAACCAAGGTCATCGTGATGGAAATCTACAAGGCGCAAGTTCTCCACTGACTATTCAGGTTCAGGCTACCCTTCGTCGTGCAAACCTCGGTGCTCTGGTCATCACATTCTGGTTATAGCCTGCCTCAGTGTAGTCCTGCACGAATGCATAGGGAAGCAGAGCGTATGACAGGGTTGCGTACCCGTTTGCAGAAGTAATCGAGAATTCTCCGCTGCTTGCCCGTAGAGGTCGAGACTCCCCCAGCCTCTTTGTATTCCTGTTCCGGATATGTGACCTCCTCTAACGCGCTCTCCCCCTGCACACGATTACCCTCCGTCTGGGGCTTGAAGATTTGCCCCTTCGGGGTGTCTGCGGACATCCGCTGCGGCGGACAAACCATCAAAGCCCCAGCCGGTTTCCACAAGAACGTGTGCGGGTTGAGGCGGCGTCTCTGTCTCCCTGCTGGAGGTTATTATGGAAAGCAAAGAAAGACGAGTAGAATGTCCTGAATGCAAAGAGTTGATGCCTGCTCTGCTGTTGAATGATTTGAACAAATGTGATAATTGTGGCTGCCCAGCTCACCTTTTCGACCGGGATTAATTTTTTTTTGAGGTCGGATAAATCACATCACTCTTTTTGCGATGTGTTTTTTCTCCTGGAAATAGCATTGATAGCTGTGATTCATGGTTGCCTTGTTGTCCGTACGCTCCAATCACCGCATCCTTCGCTCACTCCGCTTCGCTGCGTTCACTCAGGCACGGCTGCTGCCTTGCGGTCATTGTCGCTGCTGTCCTGGCGACAGTCCTGCGCCGGGTGCTCGGACAGTCGCCGGTATCGGTGGCATGTTTCTTTCAGCTGCAAGTTGTTTCTTTATATGGGAGCATGCTGAATTGGCTAGAGTAACGGAGATTTACTCGCCATGGTCTTAATTGGCAGCAGTTGATGGTGCGGGAAAGACGGGAATGTGATACAACTGGTGATGGGGATGGAAGGGATTGGTTTTATGGCGACTGTGAAAAAGTTGTTGAATTACATGATTTATGAATGTAAAGTATATAAGTAACCTCAATTAACTATATAGTTAATATATATAAACACATAAAGTTACATTCACAATCATGCGCGGAAAAGTAAGAGATAGAATACTAAGAGTTCTCACAAACAATCCAACCGGTGATATGAGCAAATACGAGATCGCCAGGCAGGCTGGCGCTACATACCCCTGGGTGCGTGAGTTTCTCTTAAAACTCGAAGGGCTCGGAGTGATAAAAGGTACAGAAGTCTTAAGTTACTCTGCCCTATTGCGTTTCTGGCAGGCATTTTATATCCAACCTAAATATAGGGAGTATATGGTCAAAGAGCCGTTGAAGCTTCTCAAAAACAGTAAATTACCCTATGCATTGACCACATACCAGGCAGAAAATCTCATCCAGAATTATTTGTTTCCAAGCAGGATAGATGTTTATATAAAAGAAGACGACTGGAAACAGTGGCATGATATGATCACAAAAAAAGGACTGGTAGGTAAGGGAAATATGAGGTTATTACTTGCGGATGAGCATGTTTTTTATAAGGCCTTTGAAAAGAATGGGTTGAAAATAGTTTCTACGCCTCAGTTGATCATTGACCTGATGATTGAGGGGGGCGTATGTGTTGAGGCTGCAGAACTGCTTATTAAGAAGGTTATGAAAGATGTATGAACCGTATGAAATAGATATTTCTTATAAATACCTTAAAACAGTGGTAGGCAGACTTGAAGAACCAATTTGTTTGATAGGGGGATGGGCAGTTTTCCATAATGTAAATAAGAATTTTAAGAAAGCAACAGGCAGAGATTACATAGGGTCAAGGGACATTGACCTTGGATTTCATTTTGAGAAGGATTGGAGCGAGAAAGATCTGCATGAGTCGACATTTGCTAAATCTCTTCAAATTATTGAGAAAGATCTTGGCTTCATGCCAGTAGGATTCAGATACTTAAAGGAGTTTCATATAGAAACCGAACAAGAACTGAACAAAGAGGAAGCGAAAACAACGCCACAGCATTTCGTATTTCCTTTATATATAGACCTGGTTGTTGACATCATTCATCCAAAATTTTATGATGTTTTTCATTTTAACCCGGTCGATGAACCACTGATTGAAATGGTTTTCAGAAATAAAGCCAATAGGACGATAGAAAAATCATTCGGAAGAAATCTCTGGCTTCCAAAACCCCATGTTTTGTTAGCCACAAAATTAAACTCGGTAATCGGTCGGGATAAAGAACACAAAAGATTGAAAGACATTGCTGATATTTTCGCTTTGCTATGGTTTACCGATGTTGAAATTCTGGATATCAAATCGAACCTGCTTGAGTTTTATGATGGGGGGAAGATCAAAAAGATCATTGGCTCTATTTCAAAACAAGAGATCCTAAATGTCGCCTCTATTATTGGTTTTAGCGGGGAAGAAGTTGAAAGAATATTATTGGAAATCACAAGATAAACAAGAAACTAACAAGATCAAACAGCTTTCTTTCATTGTGATCTTCCTGATTTGTATCCATCAATAAAAGGCAGCAGAAGCCAGAAATGCATCTTCAGGTTTTCCGAAGAACTCACCGTCAGGATAAGTAGCCAGCTCATACTTTTCATTGCTATAGTTAAAGCATCAATGTAATAAAATTGACCCTTAAAACTAAGATCCAACCGGACAAATTTCCCTTTTAATTGCTGCTCTGCAACGTCATTGATTCGCTTTTCAACATCCTAACCAGATCCGGGATTTTCTTTCCTCCAGAATTCGGGCTAAAAACCCACATTCTACGCGCTGACATTGTTTTCACCAGAATATTTTTCAATAATCAATGAATCTTCATGCCATTCGGAAAAATTTTCCATCACAAATTTATCCATCTCTATAGGATTCTTGGGATCAGTATTCCCCTTTCTCCACTCCTCAATGACCTGTTTGAATTTTTTATGATTGTCATATTGCCCCCAATCAAATAAATCGTTCATGCGTTCATTTTCAAACTTATAAATCCCTTTCAATATCCCCATGCATTGAATTGTTGCTGAATCATCCCTTGAATTATTTTGATACTCCCTGAGAACATCAAGATAAGACTCTATAACGTCGTCATACATCCTGGATGCCTGTTCTTCTGGATCAACATCTTTCTGTTGTATTTCTTCCACTTCCTCCCAGTCGCTCTCAACGTCAAGGCTATCCAGATCATCGAAAACAGATTCTGCAATTTCATCCAGAACTTGCGTGATAACTGATTTTTCATAGGAAGAAAATATGTTTTTAGTCATGGTTTCTTTGTTTGTTATTATCTATTCATTAGAACATTTCACTGAATTTCTTTTCTTTCATATAAACGCTATTTTCTGGCTTGTGTCCACATTTTTCATCGATCATATCTGCTGAAAGTTCTTCTATTATCCCTTCAAGCAGCATGCAAAAGCCTGGAACCGTTCTGCCTATTTGAGTCACCCCTTTGAAAATCCGTTAATCTGGTCTGGCCAAATGGGATATTCAATCCACATCAACGTTGTTTAAGATTAAATCTTGGTTTTAATATACGAGATGAAAACTGAAGATAAAAACTAATTTTAACTTTTATATATTATATGTGCAATAATTTAAATACATAGCCGCAGTATCGAATTTTTGTGAAAAAACTAATGTATAAAAAAAGAATTGCAACTATGAATTATCAGAAGGTATTGTATTCAATAATATTGGTATTTTTAGTTACTTCCGTAGCCGGAGCGGAATCCGGTAAAGTCGTCGTAAACGACACCCAGGAAAAAAATTATACTCATGTTTACACATTTGGGAACGGGAACGATTGGGCTACCGAATATAACGTATTATTCGATAAACTATATTTTGATACTTCATCCTGGGATCATCTGGCAGTTCTAACCATTAATTTAACAAATCTATATTCGTTCCCTCCCAGAGATTATCAGACTTCCTTTACGATAAGGTCCGGCGGTTCTGGCGGTGGAGTTGTATCTTTTTCTCGTCTCAATAACAAAGTTCATTGGGCTTTTAATGATAATGCCGTAATTACATCTACAGATATCGTTTTATCATATGACACAAATATATTTACAAATCTGGATCGCATAAACAATTTAGTTCAATACTATAAGGATTGCAGTCCTGATACGAATGAGTCTGCTTTTGTACGTGTTGAGGAAGGGGGCTGTTATATCGGAAGCGATGACGATTATGGCGGCTCATACGACGCAACCTATGAAACATCAGTATCGAAGAGTTCAACTATTCCTTATGTTGTTACTTACTCATCAAACTCTACAAAAACATATTTTAATTTCACATACAGTAAACCCGATGTATTATACCATGTAATTATTCAGGATTCATCAAAGAAGCCCTATTATGATGAAATGGGTTTTACCTCCGGAACCACCGTATCTGTTGTCAGGGAATATGGAAAAGGGATCTACTTCAATGTAACCTCATTACAGGAGGAGAACCAGGTCATAACAATAAATGCAACTGAAGAGTCACAGCAAACCCCATCGATTGGCGCGCCGAATATAACCAGTTTCAGCCCCACTACTTCCACAGTAAAAAATACTGTGGGTGAAAAAAGGACATTTGGTATCACAACAGATCAGAATGCAAATTATATATGGTCTCTCAATAATGCATTAGTTCAGACCGACAACAGCGTAACCCAGGCGAACTATGTCAACGCCAGCGCATCACCTGGCACATGGATCGTAACTTCAATTGTCAATAATGCAAAAGGCAGTGCCATACAAACATGGGTGTGGGTTGTTGAACCTGCAAGTGCGCCTGATATTCTTGCATATTACAGAGGACTTGGTGATGATCCCGGCACAGTGGAGTATGCTGACATTCAACAAGCAATAGATGACTGGATAAGCAAAACAGTACCAGCTGGATATGCGCATTCAATAACCTACCAGGAGCTTCTAACTTTAATTTATCAATGGTTATAATTATGAAAAAGAAAAACATTGTATTGACTTTATCTTTGCTGATAATCGTTATTTTCAGCGGATGCATTGCAGGTAATGAGACATTATCCAATACTGATCAAATCAGAAAGGATGTTTATTCCAGCAAAACGCTCATGTTTGAAATGAAGCTTCCCGCAGGATGGAAAGATGATGCGATGTGGAATTTACCTTATGGCGGTGTAGTAAATTTTGTTAATGACAAATATCCCTGGTGGCCGTCGGGTGATGATGGTGCCATAAGGCTTGATCTGCAAAAGTACGGCACTCTTTCCATAGTCCAGGTGAGTATGGATACACAATTAGTCCCTATCGGGTACACTCTGGCGTATGCACGTTCACAGGAATTGAAAAGAGAAGAAGGCATTACCTATGAGGGAGAGACAACACTCGGTGGAGAAAGAGCCTGGGAGATCATTAGGAAATACAGGACTGTCGGAGACTTATACCAGCGGGATATACATGTTATTCATGGAAACAGGTTGTATGTATTGCGTTTCAGGGTCATAAGCACTGATGCTGGAAAGCGAGATAATGCCACTGCTGAACTTGAGCCGAATTTCAATGAAATTTTTGAATCGTTTAAGTTCATAGATTGATGTTACTGCGCCGGGGTCTTGATGACCCCAGACCCTGATATTGGAAGAATAAACCGGCGAGAATATGGTATCTGGACATTCGTCCAGAGTCAGGGATTGTGCTGGCGCAGGAACAGACAAAATACTGAAAATATACATATTTATTCAAGTTAGCGATACTTGAATATATGAATAACATAGATATAACATACGATGCCGATAATATTCAGTGATGAAGACCTGATGTATCTTGACAAAGATCAGGATGAAAAATTGCGATCTATAAGGCAGACAATTGATGCCATAAAAGCGAAAGGCAACACAACGTTTTGTAAAAAATGCGGTCACATGATGCAATATTTCACAGTTGGAAATGCAAAGCTTCTTCAATGTGTTTTCTGCGGGAATAGAGTTGCTGAGATGATCGAATTATGAAACCTTAGTCTGAGTATGTCATAATAATAATCATTTTTTAACGAAATAGGTATATTAGTTTTGATGGTTATTGTTAAGTGTGAGCAGGCAATTAGCTTCATATCACTCCACCTACCATCTTATCCATCGCCTGCTCTATCCTATTAGTATTGAATAGATTAACTTATATAATTTTCCAGTAGAAATAAAGGGGTTTATTTCTTCCCCTATTTCTTCAACTCGACCATATTGGGATTATGACAAATGACTTAGATCAGTCAGTGGAATTCTATACTGATGTGCTTGGCTTTTCTATTTTCAGCAGGATAGAGATGGCAGAGGCGGGATTATCAGCAGTTTTCGTAGAAAAGGATGGAAGTAAAATAGAACTCATGAAGTGTAGAGGCAAAAATGTTCCAGAGCGTTCTGAGGGTGTTTAACTCAAAATCGGAGAGGGTTCAATCCCGATAAATGACCATATCACTTTCTCCGTGGATGATATTGAGGCTACGGTTACTCAATTTAAGGAGAAGGGGGTTGTATTTCATTTAGAGCCAATACAACTGGAGGGAGGTATGAAACTTGCCTTCTTGAAAGACCCGAATGGGGTGCTGATAGAACTGGTGGAACCTCCTCAATAATAATAGAGATTTTAATACACACAGAACCGTTCGGCTTTTTTATAAGCTGACTATTATTGAAGGTAACAGCCGGGGACTCATTAATGCGATCTTGTGGTTCATCCTCCAAGGATCTCAAGTATCTGCTTTGGAGTCACGATTTTTATCCCCTGGAATTCCTTAACATCAAGAAGATGTTTGTTGCCTGAAACCAGATAATCTACCTCACCTTCAACAGCGCACTCTAATATTCTGTCATCTGCAGGATCCTTAACAATGACGTTCAAAGTGAATGCAGGAGAGACAAGTTCAGCATGGCTTAAGATTATTTCCGAGTATAAAGCCACATCTTCCCGCGGCAGTCCAAATTTCCCATCAGTTAAAAGTATCCTTTCAAGCTCATTGATAATTTGACTTGATACCACTAATTTGGCTTTTCCCTCAAAGCATAGATGGATGAACTTGTATGGATTCCCGCGCCAGAACAAAGCTGAAATGTAAATATTGGTATCAGCAACTACCTTTACCATTTTTTATTCCTGTACTTTGCGGTGTTTATGGACGATATCATCAACGTCTGTTTCTTTGATACCTCGTTCTTTTGCTATTTTTTCTCCTTTTTCTGCAAGAAATTCAAATTCTTTAATGCCAGGGAGTTTTATTTTTTTGAGAAGGATCGTATCCCTGTCCCGGATTACTGCAAAGGGTGTCCCTTCTTCAAATCCTTCGCGGAGTTTTTTAGGGATCACTATTTGACCTTTTGTGGACATTTTTGTAAACTCGACTTCTGTTGCCATGATACTACTTTCTTACTTTCTTACCTAATAAGGCTTTGCCAATATTGATGAGGTCTATTCTCCAAAACCGATATCTTCATGGTGCAGTTCCAGGATCCTTTTGGATGGCTTTGTCGTTCGCCTTTTGAGGCTACGAAGCTTGCTGGAGTCCAGTGAATCCATAATTTATGCTGCAATGGTACTTGATGGTTAAACGAGTGGGTAGATTAAACGGGCAATTTGATGGATTTATTTCATCTTACTGCGCTGGGTTTAACGACCCCAGACCCCGATATTTGAAGAATAAACCGGCGAGAATATGGTGTCTGGGCATTCGTCCAGAGTCAGGGATTGTGCTGACGAACAGGTGAGATATTGAAAATTGACTGTTTGGACACAACCACAGCTACAAGATCTATTTTCATGTCATCTCTAAACAATATTTAATCGCCATTAGTTTCCATTCCTTGCCATCAGGGATCCTCTGGTTCGTTCGATCGTTATGATGTCATTCTGTATATGCACTATGATAAAATGAGCAATTCAGATTTAATACTCGTCACGCAAAGATACAATACTTTTAAATATTTACATGTATTTATGCTAATTAAGCAATTTATGCGAATTATTGTAAATGCCACATTTCTAATAAATACCTTGAGAACGGAACCCGAAATATTGCGGGAAATGAAGCTATTCACCATAAAAAATGTAGCTGCTGAAATTGAAAATGAGCTCGGGATAAACATTAATGATTCCAATATAGAGATAATTCAAACCGGATCGGGAAAACTTGATCTTGGCAATGATAAAAAAGGGCGGCTTTCAATAACTGACATTAATCTATTGAAAACCTGTCATATACATCGAAAAGGATGCATCCTGGTAAGTGATGATCTACTGTTAAAAAATACAGCATCGGAAAATGACATAAAGTGCTACACTACGCCTGAGTTTGCTGCATATCAATTGAGAAAAGGTGTAATTACAAAACAGCAATGTGTTAAATTCATGAATATTTTAAAGAAAATATATATTAGACAGAGGGATATTGATAAAATCTTGAAAAAAATAGAGAGTTGGTGAAAATATGGGAACAAATATTAATGTGACACTTCCAGATATGATCGCAAGCTACCTCAAACGGAAATCAAAAGAAGAATATCTTCCGATATCTGCAATTGCAAGGAAATATATCGCCAGAGGAGTAACAGAGGAGCTTATTATCGAATATCATAGGAAAGGATATTCGATCTCCAGGATATCCGAAAATATCGATGTACCGATCGCCAGGGTAATGGATGTGCTTTCAAGGCTTGATGAAGAGAGTGATGTAGAAAAAACTCTTGAGGAGATCGAAATCAATTCATCGGACTGATTCCTTCTTTCAATTTACCCTGCCGCCCCCAGCGCGACGTAATCATTGGAGTATAGAGGAACAATATCTACGCACCTGTTCAGGGTGTCAATGGCGATATCCAGGTCATGGAATTCGCTGTAGACCATCAGAGCGTATAGCACATTCGGGTCATCAGGCGATCGGTACGCCTTCCCGGATGAATCTTGCCTCCTCTCATCTGCCATCAGTGAACAAGCGCATTGACCTCTGGAATTGCGCATCGAAATATTCATCTTTTTCCCGGGTTTCCACTCGATCATTATGATGTCATTCTGTATATGCACAATGATTTTTTCCATGGAAATCCCGTTATTTTTCAAGAGATGATCATACGTCGCATCTTTGAATGCCATGCTGTCTCTTTTATTTTGAAGTCTTGATCATCGATCTATCTGAAGTAATAATCATGGTAACAAGTAACAAAGCATTAATATTTAAAAATATATTTAGTGGAGAAAGTATGGAACGGTGGATAGGATCATTTGCAGGATTTAGGAACTGGATGAAAGATTCAAAAGGAGCCTTAAGTTGAAGCCCTCAATTACATCATAAAATCGTTATTTGAGTGCTCCATTTTCTTTTTACTTAAAAGACCAGGATACAACTATTCATAATTTATGCTTGAGTTGATTATTGTGTCCTGGTAAAAACTGGTAACAACTTTTTTTAGTACTGGAATCATGGCAGAGCGTGAATATCAATAGATGAATAAATGAATAGAAAAAGTAGAGGATTTCAAGAGTTCATGGATAAATTGTGGATCGGATAGGAAGTGAATCTTGTAAAGCGTCATGTATCCTCTACGCATTCAATAATTGGTATATGCTTAAATAGCATTTTTCCAAGATAAGACCTAAATTAGCTCCAAAAGCAGCATTAGATTAAATGGCTACATAGAATTCCAAAACAATAATTCTTTTTTATCGATATCCTCTTTCAGGGAACGGCGCGCCTGACGGCGGATAAATGGGGCTAAAGCCCGATCAGGGAATGATCGTGCGCCGCCTGCTGGCGGGTGGATGAATCGGATATTTGTTTTAAATAAAATTATCCGGGGCGAATTATAGAAGTATCGATAGTTCGGAAATATCAACATGAGCACAATGAGAAGGCTTGTAAAGAATGCGGTGATAACCGTTTGCTTAGCTATAATATCCAGGAACAGTTCCCGAACTCCAAACCGTGGGAACGCGAACAGTTGATAACCGGTATCTGCTCTGATAAGTGCTGGAATGAGTTCCTGGGTAATGAAGAGCCGGAGTAGTTGTTATTTTTTTGCCTGCGGGTTACTGTAAGCTGAATGTGTTGGATCTTATTGTTTTTTGGTGGTCAGAAACTTTAGGAAAACGACTTCGGGGTTATAGTTGGATCGTCGCCAAAATTTTTTTTGAAAATTGGCTTATCGATTCCGGGAATTATAGGTAAACTTTTTATCTATGTAAATTGTGTAAATGATTATATGGAAAATAATTTAAAACTTTCCACAAATTACATCATAAAATCGTTATTTGAGCAGGAATACTACTATTTCACAGTGAGTGAGCTTGCGGGTTTATTAAATGTCCCTGTTGAAAAAGCATATACTATTGTTGCAAGGCTCAAGGACAGGGGGTTCATAAAATCAGTTGAAAGGGGAAAGTATCTCTTGCTTGGTTTTGAACCAGACCACGTTCTTTCCAATCCATTTTTTATAGCGTCAAGGATTGTATATCCTTCATATGTGAGTTTCTGGAGCGCCCTGAATTTCTACGGCTTTACAGAACAGGTTCCGATCATGGTTTTTCTTGCATCTACCAGGAAAAAGAAAGAGGTAGAGTTCAACAATTCCAGGTTCAAATATGTGCTGATAAATCCGGAGAAGTTTTTCGGATACAGGAAAGAGAGAATAGGAGACCTTGATTTCCTGATCGCAGAAGAGGAAAAGGCAATCATTGACAGTCTTTACCTCCCTGAGAATGCAGGTGGAATGGCAGAGGTGATAAAGGCGGTTTATAATGCAAAAGATAAAGTTGATCCTGAGAGACTATTTGAGTATGCATCAGACATGAAGAACAGGAGCCTTTGCTCAAGATTAGGATACCTGCTTGAGAGATTCGGCGCTGATGCCGGAGTGTTACTGGAATGTTCGTCGAATGAGTATGTCAAGCTTGATCCGGCAAGAAAAAAGAGCACGGTCTGGGATAAGAAGTGGTATATTAATGTAAATATGAACGAAGAAGAGATCTTTGGATGGAGGGAGACCTAGCATGCTGACGAGGAAGCAAATTGAAAAGATTGCCCTGAAGAACAGGGTGTCGCTATTTACCCAGGAGAGGGACTACGTACAGGCAGTGTTCCTTAGCCTTCTGTATTCGAAGACGATCGGTTTTGTATTCAAGGGCGGCACATGCCTTCGAATTGCTTACAGTTCACCGAGGTATTCTGAGGACCTGGACTTTAACTCAAATCTTGGCGAAGATGAGGCTTACAATACGCTGGAAACTGCAGTAAAAGAGCTTGAGTATTTCGGCATCAGGGCACAGATCAGGAACAAGAGGATGTCAAGGTCAGGATTTGGCTTTGCCCTGAGTTATATGGGGCCGCTATACGAAGGAAGGGATATTACCAAAGGTATGGTAAGAATTGATGTTAGTTTGAGAGGGGAGAATGTATCTGAAGAAAGAGTAATGGTGCGTACAGAGTACGATGATGTGAAGACGTTTGTTATGAGTGCGGCAAGTCTTGACCATTTATTTGCTGAAAAGGTGAGGGCACTGCTGGTGAGAGGCATGGCAAGAGATCTCTATGACCTGTGGTTCCTGCTGGAAAGAGGGGTAAAACCCGATATTGAGTTAATAAACAGTAAGCTTGCTCTTTATGATAAGAGTTATTCCAGCGAGGAAATGAGTGAGCGTATAGCGCAGCTTGAGAAGGGCTGGAGCAAAGACCTTATGCCGCTGCTTGGCGTGGTCATTCCATACGAGGTTGCGGCGAAGAGAGTGGTTGATGGATTGATGACAGGGGTATAAAATAATATGGCGATAACATTCACGGATGAAGACATGGTGTATCTTGATAGAGAACAGGATACGCAATTACGTTCGATCAGACAGGCGATCGATGCCTTGAAACTGAAAGGCGATACAGCATTCTGTAAAAAATGCGGTCACATGATGCAGTATTTCACAGTGGGAAATGCAAAGCTTCTCCAGTGTGTTTTCTGCGGGAATAGGGTTGCAGAGATGATCCAGTTATAAGCCTTAATCACGTACCAATTCCTTCAGCCGCTTGATCGATGCCGTTCCATCGTCAATTGCTTTTTTCTGCTCTTTTTCAATGTGCGCGATTATATCCTTAAATCCAACTTTAAGCGAATATACCTTATTCGGTCTTCCTTTGCCTGGCTTCTTTTCTTCATTCTCGTCGATCCAATCAAACGGATTTAACTGCCTCATTGCTATGCTGACTTCAGGCTGGCGTAATCCTGTTCCCCTTTCAAGGTCAATAGATGTAGCTGTATCCACTTTTTGAAGATATGCCAGGGTTCTTGCAACTGGTCTGCTCAGGTCTGAGGAAATGAGTATTTCCGCTAATTCTTCATCGCTGTCATCAAGCTGGTTGATATCAAGTTTCTTCATAATGATCCCTTATTATATTTTGCCACAAGATATATTGTTATTATATTAATCTTTCGATAAGAAGGTATTTGCTTGAAGTATGTGTATAAAAGATGAGAAATAAAATGGTAAAATGCGATATTTGTGAAGAAGAACATTGTCTGGCTACTCAATCTTGTAGTGCATGTAATAAAGTTGTTAAAAAGTATCAAAATAAGACAAAATATCCAATGGACAAATTAAGAGATGCTTTGATCCATGCATACTCACATAAAGGCACAGATAACAATGAAAGCCATTTTAAATGTGAATATACTGGGATAGTCAGTAAATTTAATAGTAAAAATGAAACTCTTGGAACATCCAAAGACGCTTTTATTTTGACATTGGATCATAAAGATTCAGGGAGTAAAGAGCTTGTTGTTTCTCTAAATATTATTAATAAAATGAAAAGTGATATTCCTTTTGATAAATTTGAAAAAGTTGTAATTGCTCTTGGGGAGCATTTCAAAAACGAGAGCGAAGAAAGTTCTAAAGAGCTTGAAAAGACATTAAAACAGATATTTGATGGCTCATGAAACGGTGGTCGATCTATTTTGTCAAAGAAAAATAAATTTTTTAAAAACCCTCATGAAATTGTTCAAGAATTGGGCAAGTTACCTATAACTGCGACACTTAACTTCCCCAAGAATTTATCTAAAACTTGTGTCTCAATGGATGGTGTAGCTAAAGCAGAAAATAGGGACGATATAGTTCGTAGAAGCGGAACTAATGATTATTCAATGTCTTTGGAAAGATTATTCAATGCTTTCGACACCTTCGTAAGAGAATACAGTAGAAGAAAATCTACTGCCGGACAAACAAATAATTATGACTTTACAGACCCATGTGAATTAACAATCTTTCTACTTTGGCAAATTAGACATACTTGGACTCATCAAGGTGGATTGATTGATGAAATATGTAAAGGAGAGTATGAGAAAGCTCTGAATTCAGCTTTAATCAAAGGTATAAAACCAATTATTGATTTACCAGAAAATTTAGAGGTCGGTAGCGAGTTTACAATACAATTTGATGCTTATCTTTCTGTTAAGAAATGTATATTCAAATATATTGGTGAGAGAATTTCAGAAGAAGATTTAAAAATATTATCCAAAAGGTCATCGGTTACTAATATAAAATTTTCTAAATGTGATATCATTATGACTTATGAATTTGGAACAGTCCAAATAGACCTTGCTGAAGCGTATGAATGCGGCTGTGATATAGACCCCGTAACACAAGAATTTGGGGCGACTTCAGAAATGTTTTACAATCCTGAAACAGGACTGATTACAGTACCTTCTACTGGAAAATCATTTCCAGCAAAGCTCATAAAACGCTGATTAGTTATTCAATCAAAAATAACTTTCCATCACGACCACTCCAAACCGTAAAGTTGAAAAATTCTATATATCATTATACTCTTTTGAGCGGGTGCATAGGTAATATCTTTTAGCTGATAAGCTATAACTATCAACGAACATGAATAGCATCTACAAACGGATAATTGGATTCATATTGTGTCTTCCATTCATTATTTCCTATATGCTTGTGGGATAGGGGGTTTAGGATCGAATTTTAAGAATCATCTTTTTGATTTGAAGTTCTTGATACTCTCATAGCATTCATCACATAACACCCAAGGGGTTTCGCTCTTATCAACGATGGATTTCCACGAGTCAAGTACTATTTCCATGAGTTCATCATGATTTTCTTCACCCTCCTCTTTGAGCATATTCTCAGTGGCTTTCAGCATTTGTTCAGGCTTGAAACCATTCCTTTCCGCAATTGTAATTGATTCAGGAGACTCTATGTGTTTCACGTCCTTCATTTTTCCGAGCGGTTTTGAGCATATATCGCATTGTACCGGGGCACTGTCATCCATGCCTGACATCTGCATGAATGTTTCCAGTATGTTCAACCCATCTTCTCCCATTTCAACAACAATTGTTTCTGAAGGAACTTCGATTTGGGTCATTATTTTATCCTCTTGTCCTCTTATCTCTATTTAGTTTTGTATCGACCTTAGAATTCAGCATCGAAATATTCCTCTTTTCCTGCGGGCTACACTCGATCGTTAGGATGTCATTCTGTATATGCACTATGATATTTTACCCTGAAATCCCTAATCCAGGCAACACCGCGCCCAGCCTCAGTTATGACCCGCGCCTGGATGCTCGGACAAAGTTATGTTGATATCAATAACCTTATAGAAATCTTCAATCTTCTTAACTGTTTCAATTTTATCTGTACTTTTTGTATTGATAGGCTAGTGTCAAGTCAATAACGTAATGTCGTAATCTATATATTGTATGTCCTTCATAATATATCTGAGAGGATGGATTATGAAGAAATATGTTGTAACACTTTCCAAAGAAGAACGCGATGCCTTAAAAGACATTACTTGCAAGGGAACACATAAATCACAAAAAATACTCAACGCTCAGATTTTACTTAGGTGTGATGAAGGGGAGCATCAAATTGAGCGTTCAACCAATGAGGAAATAGCTCGTGTGCTTGGCACAAGCATGAGAAAAATTGACCGTGTGAAGAAACGGTTTGTAAATGAAGGAATTGAAGTAGCTCTCACCAAGAAAAAAGGAAACCATATTTATGAAAAAAAGATTGATGGGGATGTTGAAGCCCATCTGATTGCAATGAGTTGCAGCGAACCGCCAGAAGGTTATGCGAGATGGTCTCTGCGATTGTTGGCAGATAAATCAGTTGAGCTTGGTTATATCGATAGCATCTCACATGAATCAGTACGCGGAGTACTAAAAAAAACGAAATTAAACCATGGAAAAAAGAAGGTTGGGTAATTCCACCTGAGCATAACGGAAGCTTTGTTGCAAATATGGAAAAGGTCCTGGAAGTTTATAAGCGTCCAATCGATCCAAAAAATCCTGTTGTGTGCATGGATGAATCTCCAAAACAGTTGATCGCTGAAACAAGAATTCCTATTCCTGCTTCGCCCGGGCAACCGGAAAAGCATGATTATGAATACAAGCGTTGTGGTATGTGTAATGTTTTTATTGCTTCTGAACCTTTAGCAGGAAACCGCATGGTAAAGGTTACTGAAAGAAAAACCAAGCAGGACTGGGCTATTTTTATGGAGGAAATTGCACGCAAATACGAATTAGCTGAAAAAATTACAATTGTTATGGATAATCTGAATACACATGAAATCGGATCATTTTATGAAACTTTCGAACCAGAAAAGGCAAAAGCATTATGCGATAGATTTGAATTTGTATATACTCCGAAGCATGGGAGCTGGTTAAATATGGCGGAAATTGAGCTAAATGTGCTTACTGGACAGTGTTTAGATCGAAGAATGGATAACATTGAGTTTGTTAAAAAGGAAGTATTGGCATGGGAGAAAAATAGAAACAACAAGAATGCGAAAGTTAATTGGCAATTCACCACAGAAAATGCCAGGATAAAGTTATCTCGACTCTATCCGACTCTTGAGAGTTGACTTGACACTAGCAGCATCCAGTGCTACACCTGCCATGTCAGGGATTACAGATCCGACAGGCCGGACGGGTACAGGTATTTAGTACTCAAGAACGAAGAGCAAAATATCACATTAAACCGACTGGACATCGATTTCTCAGCCTCTGATAAAAAAACGATGTACTCAGGTGAATCGTGGGATCTTGGCAGTGGATATGAACTGCGGATAAAGGATTTCAACAGGGACCGCGTGTATGCGCTACTAGCACTTGAAAAAGATGGTATTGTTGTCAAAGAGGAGGTCATCAGGGCAGGTGATTATTTCACATATAATACGACATCAAATGGCATCGAGATCACGATGCTGAGCCTGAAGATAGCAGGCATGTTTTCAAATGGATGAACAGTATGAAAGAATCAATAAGACATGTGCTTTTCATAATTCTTGCTGTCCTGATTATCACTGTATCATCCGCAGCTACAGGTTCGGATGCAATTATCGTAATTGAAGATGCACGTCACATCTCCAATGAGACTGATGTAGTTGGGCAGAATGAAACAGTTGGGAACTATACTGGTTCAGAACTTGTGCCGGGCCAGTATATAAAAATTGGTGAAGTTCCGGGGACTTTCCACGAATCTACCCTGACAAACGGGAGTTTCAACCCCGAATGCAGCGGTTGTCACCGCCTGGGTGGAATTGCAGCAAGGCAGATAGATGTTGATGCCTTAAAAAAAAGCGTTCATGCAAACCTCAATAATATGACAGAAAGCACAGGTGTAATCGACCCTGTCAACAAGGCGTGCTGGGCATGCCATGGCAACGGTACCATGCCTGCGACCCATCCTGAAGAATACATGGCACCAAGATCATGTGCCTCGTGCCATTCATTTTCATCTTCCTATAATGCACCCGGTGTGAGCGGTCACACAAAAGCCGGAGAAAACCTGACCCTGAAAATAAACTGCGAGAGATGCCATGGCAATAGTCTTATTAAATCCGGGTTAAACAGCACGAAACCAAATGTTTCGCATTACCTTACAACAATAACGTATAATTCAACAGATTGTCTTTCATGCCACGGGAACGCTGCCAATGCCACTAAGTGGGGGAACGCATCCCTCGTATATTCCCACGTCAAGAACGGTTCGTGCGCTGATTGCCACGGAACAGGGCAAGTCAAAACTCTTCACGATATAAACCTTACAATTCCCGCTGAAAGAACATGCATAAAATGCCATATGAAAGAGGACGCTGTAGAAAAATACGGGGCTGAGGGCATTATTCGCACACATTACCCGGACGCACCGCAGGGGCGGGCAAACACGACTGCGCAGAATGCCAGCTTCTCATGCGAATTGTGCCATAATGCGGCTAACACTACGCTCCATAACCGCACTCTTACCAGGAACCTCCTATACCAGGATAACATTTCACAGGAAAACAATATATTGCAGATATTTTGCTCTGACTGCCACAGTGCGGTAGGGAGCTTTCCCTATAAGCCCGCTGTCCAGATCCCGCGACTCATCCACGGCAACCAGACAGAACACACGGCATTGGGAATGAAATTGAATTGCGAGACTTGCCACGATTCTAACAGATTGAGCAGGTTCCACAAACCTACTCTCGCATGGGAGAGACCTGTTGGAATGGTTGTGGATAGTAGAGGTGCCCAGTGTACGGATTGCCATAATACCCATATAAAACAGACCGTTCAGAAAGTTACATGCACAACCTGCCATTCAGGTTATGATGCCTCGCACTATAGCAGCCTGATTGTGGAAAATATCAACAAAACCCTTACCTGCGGCGTATGCCACAATGAGATAAAAAATGAATTCCATAACCTGACAGGACCTGATAAAGAGTTTGTAAAGCCCCGGATAAAAACAAATGATACTGTAATATTATCGTGCGACTCATGTCATAACGCTACAGGGAAAGAGAAATTTCACTACAGCGAGTTCCCGACAGGAACTATCCAGTTGCCCGGCTGGAATAACTGGAGCAATGGCACCAGGGTGAATAAGTGCCAGGACTGCCATGTAAAAAATGGCGGAGAGCAGCCATTTAAAGCTACAAACCTGACAAATCCCTCACATAGAGATGCTTCTGATTGTACCCTCTGCCATGGCGGGGATACTCCGATCGCTCTTCATGTACTCCAGAAATCAACCGGCGTTCCATATATCAAAGATATAATTCTTGTCCCGCGGAAAAGTTATGCAGGTGAAAATATTTCCATCAGTGTCCTGGCTGTGGCAGGGTGGGATGCCAGTATCGCGAACGTGGAGTATTTTATTGACCTCGTGGGAGAGGGCGGAAGCGGCAGGAACCTGACCTTTGGAAAAGAGCTTGCGGAAGGCCAGGTAAGGGAAGCATTTGCAGATATGGATACCTCAGACCTGAAGGAAGGTACCCATATAGTTTCTGTGCATGCACAGGATTCAAAAGGCAGGTGGGGGGATGTTTTGCCCGCCCCGTTCGTGATAAATAAAGAGATTAGAACCTGGTATTTGTTCAGGCACTGGGAACTGGTATTCCTGGTTGCGGGTGTATTGATATTGATTTACTTATTTAAAAAATTTGGAAAATAACGTACTATGGACACAGGGAACATACTTTTGCTGATAGGGCTAATTGCCTCGATAGCATCACTATTGATTTATAAACTTAATCGCAGATATTTCTTATATGGGCTAATCCTGGAGTTTCTCTTTATTTCATCCGCAGTCCTGCTTCTTGTTTACTATTTTATCTCAAATGACTTGCGCATAAATTACGTATACATTTACAGCGGAGATCTGCCTGTAGTATATCGAATTGCAGCCATGTGGGCAGGGAAAGAAGGCATGCAACTACTACTGGTATGGGCTACCATGCTGTGTATTTTGTTATTCTACATGAAAAACCAGGAGAATAACGGATTCGCACGGAAAATATCATATATAGCTCTGGGCATCGATATTTTATTTTTATCAATCACCCTTCTGGATTCACCTTTCAGACCCGCTCCTGGCGCATCAGAGGCAGGAATTTTATCAGGTCATGGTTTGAGCCCGAAGATGATAAGCTTCTGGTTTCTGATTCATCCGCCCCTGGTAGTAATGGCCTATGCGGCAATTATTATTCTATTTGCCTCTGCAATAACTTACTTGTTTTCAGGGGAAAAAGAGTGGGCCAGAACTGCAAGGTCCTGGGGAAGAGCATCATGGCTGCTATTGTCCCTTGCAATGGCGACAGGCGGTGCATGGGCTTATGAGACCGTCGGATGGGACGGGTTCTGGAAATGGGACCCTGCACAATCAGGCGCACTCATAATATGGCTTGTTCTGACTGCTGCGCTGCATGCGATCATCAGGCACCAGCGCAACTTCCGGGAGTATGATACAACTGCTCCGCTGTTATCTGCTTGCGTATTTATCCTGAGTCTCTATGTAATGTTCTTCTCGCGAAAAGGGGTGCAGGGTTCCGAACACAATTTCCTGGGAAGTGATATCTGGACCATACTGTTCGCTGCAATGTTATTTACCACAATTATTACGTTATATTTGATCCTGATGAGAAAATCGGAAGAATCCGGCTGGAAGATGACATTGAGTTCCATGAGCTCACTTCGAACCTCATTCCATGCCGCTATTTTATTATTATGTATGCTGGCTTTTGTCCCTTTCTGGGGCATCACCCATTCGATCATCTCTGAGAAGATTTTTGGAGATCAAATCTTAATCCCGAAAGAAGTCTATAATTTCTGGAGTTTTCCCATAATACTGCTGTTGATCACGCTTACAGGATATTCCCTGCTTCAGGGTGTAGTAAAACAAAAAGTCCTAAAGCTTATAACGCTCCTGGCAATCTTCATAGGCGCTGTGACTGCATTCTTTTCAGGACCAACTCTCCTTGACCCTGCTTCGGAATTCTATCAACAGTCTACGTTTCTTGTACAATCAATTGGATCCATATCTGTAATTTCTTATATACCAATATCTCTTTTTGGTGTAGGAGGGATATTTTTCAGGTTTATTCACCGCAAACACAGGTTTTCATGCAGTAATACAGGTATAGGATTGATCCATGCAGGATTTATTTTTATCGTGGCCGGAGCAATTTCATCTACGCTTTTGAGTACCGAAGGCACTGTCGATTATACCACGCTTGAATTAAATATTCCAAAGGGCATAGATGCTGTGTGGAGCGTATCGGTAACTGATATCAACTCTATTGAAAAAGCTGATGGCGGATCGGAACAGGTATTAAATCTGACTTTCTATAAAAATGGGAATCCGCACGGGTCAGGCATAGTCAGCTTATCAAAAAGTGACCGTATTGGTTATTACCATAAACTCTTTGTTCACAGGACATTGTTTGCGGATATCCTGGTGCATTATACTGAGGATGCATTAACCCTTTCTTCGATTCGTCTTAGCACAGAAGTGATGCCGCTGGTAAATGTTCTCTGGGGAGGAGCTATTTTGATGATTGGTGGAATTATTTTTCTGATGAAACCAAATTTATCCTCAAAAACAGGTTAATTTTTTCATTATTTAAATCAAAAACCACATAAATAAAGGATGATAATTATAGACTATAATCGGGGATAGTTATACCTGGACTACCTAATTTAAAAACGGGAGAATAAGGGGGTAAATAAATGAATAGGAAATTAATATTTGCACTGCTGCTGTTAACAGTAGCTGTTTTTGTAATGTTACCTGAAGCTTCGGCGTCTAAAAATTATCAACCAATGGGCTCCGCAATTAATCATATGGGCATCGATGATCAACTTATCCCGGACGGAACGACAATCCGGCTTGAGGCAAAGCCTATTGTACAAAATATTAACGGCAGCAATGTTATCATGTACGGCTACAACGGCCAGATCCCTGGACCCTTGATAAAGGTCAGGCAGGGCAGCAGCATATACGTTAATTTCACGAATAACCTTGATATAGAGACCACTGTCCACTGGCACGGCTTGAGGCTGGAGAACAAGTTCGATGGAGTTCCAGTTGTTACACAGGAACCTATCCAGCCAGGAGAAAGCTTTCTCTATAAGTTAGATTTCCCAGATGAGGGCATCTACTGGTATCATCCTCATATAAGAGACGATATAGGTCAGGAGATGGGATTATACGGGAATATACTTGTTGAACCAGCCCGCCACATGAGGATGAGCGATTCCGTGGATAAAGAGGCAGCTCTATTTCTCGATGACATCAAAATAAACGAAAGTGGTGATATTTACCCTTTTAACAGAGAATATGCCAATTTTGCACTGACAGGACGATTCGGGAATATCATGCTGATCAATGGAGAGGCGGATTATCAACTGAATGTGAGAAAGGGCGAAGTGGTGCGGTTCTATCTTACGGACTCAGCAAATACGAGAACATTTAATTTCTCAATTGAAAATACCAGGATGAAATTAATCGGGGGAGATTCAGGGAGATACGAAAAAGAAACTTTAGTGGACTCTGTCGTACTCAGCGTCGGAGAGCGGTACATTGTAGACGTTCTCTTTGATAAGCCCGGTACGTTCCGGATTCTTAATAATTTTCCGGAACAGAATAACACAGTGATGACTTATGTGCCTGGCACAGTAAAGGTCTCTGATGAGGCATCTTTCAGTAAGAGATCAAAGGGCTTCTCGATTCTTGAGAAAAATTACGGCGTGACCGGCGATATAGCACCGTTTAAAAAATACCGTTCCAATGAGCCGGATTATAAGCTTGATCTCACTGTTGATATCCTCGATGAAGAGCTGGCTAAGGAACTTGAACAAATGATGATGGCTTTTGAGCCGATAGAGTGGGATGAAGATGAGGATATGGCTATGATTAACAGCATGTCAACAAGCGAGAACGTACAGTGGATGATCAAGGACAATGCAAGCGGGGAAGAGAAACCTAACTATCAAGCAAAAGTAGGAGATATAAAGAAGATAAGGATATTCAACGATCCGGGATCAATGCATCCCATGGAGCACCCCATACATTTGCACGGGCAGCGCTTCCTTGTTCTTACACAGGATGGGAAATATAATGATAATTTAGTATGGAAAGATACAGTTCTTGTGCCTGCTGGAAGCACTATAGATATCCTCGTTGAATTTACTAACCCTGGAACATGGTTGATGCATTGCCACATACCAGAACACGCAGAGGCAGGGATGATTGCATCCTTTACTGTGACTCAATAAAAAATACATCCAAAGCAGTTATTACCTGAAAAAGAGATGTTAATTTATAAAGTTAAGGAGGATAATATGAAAAGATCAATGAAGATAGCAGCAGTTATGCTTGCTATCATTACGCTGGCTCTACCTATCTATGGCCAGACCGGCGGCGGCATGATGGGTGGAAAAGACATGATGGGGGGTGGCATGATTGGCGGCGATATGATGCGTGGAATAGCGAAAGATATGATGAACAAAGGCCACGAAATGCGAAACCAGCAAGACATGACCGGAATGGGATTTATGCACAGCGAGGGAAATAATTTCGGTAATTATGTTACTTTTTCGGTTAATAATAATACTGGAGCGGTGATGAATTACGGTATCACGGGTATCACGATTTTTGACTCTATAAATGTCGCCAACTTTGATTTGAAAGATTCAACAACAGTGGGCGCCCTGACAAGAATCGCAAACAAAAATAGTTCTGTGGTGATGCAACTGCATGATAATCCTGCTTCAGTGATCAACATCAAGACAGAAACAGCTACCACTATCACTTTTGACCTTGCGGATGGTGTGAAAGCCTTAAAGGAAGATGATGTAGTAAAAATAGAGACCGATAATCTCACAGCATTTATCGTTTCAACGAATTCTACATCTATAAATATTGACGGGGGAGTGGTCCGGATCGGACCTGGCAGTGGAAGTGTTATTTTCAGGGCCATGCCTGTAAATATGCCTGTGAACGGGATGCATCAGAAGTTCATGGGAGAAATGATGAGGAACAGGGCAGGAGCTGAGGTTTCTTTAGGTATGTCCAATAAATATTCCATTATTAACTACTCTGAGAATATGAACGTCGTGATAAAATCCATGGAGGTAAATCGGATGAGGATGACAATTAACTCCACGGACTCCTCAGGAAAATTCGTTATGATGAACATAGATAACAGTTCTTTAGTGTGGAATAAAAATCAGAAAATGCGTTTATACCTTGACAACAAGCCAATGAGACAGGTTATGACCGAGCAGGAGTTGTTTGATGCCAAAGAATCCTCGTTCTGGCTGGCTATGCCTGGCGGGAACCGTATGCAAGCGATGATGTATATAGCAAATTTCTCTGAACGCACGGTTGATATCGTAGTTGAAGACGGAACAACGCCGACTCCAACACCTGCCATAACCCAGCCAGCAAAAACACCAGTTTCAACGCCTGCAACACCCGGATTTGAGATTATGCTAGGGTTGCTGGGTGCCGGTATTGCATATCAGTTGAGACGGAAATAGTAGATGGAAATGCAGTCATTTTTCTTGACTGTACTATCCTTTTTTAGAATACCTTCTTTCTTCAGTTCGTCCTTCACTTTTGAAACGATATTAATCAGGCATCTTCATATTGCTTTTCACTCCAAGATACTTTTCGGGACTAATTTCAAATTCCCTTTTGCACTTTGATGAGCAAAAGTAATACATCTGCCCCATATATTCAGATTTATGTTCTGATGTCTTTTCAACATGCATCCAGCAAACCGGGTCTATTGGCATAATTTGTTGTTTGTTGGCGGTTCTTTATATGATTTTTGTTTTACAAATTTATACCGCAATCTTTTTATTACATATTATAGACAAATTAATGTTACAAATATGTAAGTATGTAACACTTATTAGAAACATTTTATGCACAAATGTTACAATTTTGAGTAAAATTGGCAAGGGAGTATTTATGAGTCTCCTGTACGGGCTGGGTCATGCAAGTGTGGTTGCAGCCATTGCCCTGGGTTTCTTACTCATGAGTTTTGCACTGCCACCGGGCGTTGATAGATTTATGGAAACAGTTGTAGGTGCTACGCTGATTATTCTTGGAATTTATGTCTTCTATTCACTTCACAAGAAAAAAGGAGATGATTTCAGGATGCTTCCCAGATGGGCTCTGGTAGCTAATGTGGTTCTTAATTCATATTGCTGGCTGAAGGCGAAACTGACAGGAACACCTCGAAAACACCATCAAGTTCTCAGAAACGGGTACGGAAGCAGAGCATCGTACTTAATCGGTATGTATTCTTTGGGACTTGTAACTACCAATACCCTTATGGGGAGTCCTTGGGGCGTACGGTTACATAAAATCCAGCGAACGCCAGAGACTGTATCGTTCTGCCGCCTTTGTTACAGGTGTTTTTAGCATAGTGCTTGGAGCATTATTTCTATTCGGGGGTGTTTCCTATCTCCCTAATCTCGAAGCTATGATCGGGGGATAGCATAATTTTCTGGGAAAAATTCATTTTACACACCTGGCAACCTTTTCCATGATTGTATGATCATTGCCGAACTTGCATATAGAATCGCAATGAGTGCAAAGTTCAGAGAACAAAATATATGATATTTTATTACCTTCTTTCGCTATAAGGGATGGTCTTTTCAATTGAGCTATGATTTCTTTCTCTCTTTGTTCCGGGGCAACTAAATAGAGAGATATCTTTTCGGAATCTGGAATAGTGAGCGCCAGATCCGTCAGGCGCAGGATACCAGAATATATGGATGTGCTTTTTTCTACCTCATAGGCACTCACAAGCTTATTAGTGGCTTTTTCAAACCAGATAACATCAATAAGAGCAATAGTTTTCTTCACATCGTCCCCGGCTTCTATCTCTGGAAATTCCGTTAAGGAAATAAATGAAAATTTTTCATTGCTATATGATTTTGTCCGATCATTTGACGCCACAATAACATCATAGCCAAGAGATTTTCCAATTTTCATTAATAAATATTGGACTTTCGTATGCATGTTTTCTTCTTCGATCTCAGCCTGTATTCCCTTTTGCCTATCTTGAATAAGTTTTTTCTCTCCAATATTTGCATGGGTTTTAGTTTTCGATTCATAAATGCTACTGATCATACCTTATAGCATCCACAGGTCTCATCTTGGCCGCATGCCGGGCCGGAATTATTCCAGATAATATACCTATAACAAGCGAGAAGAATAGTGCAAACAAAACAGTTCCAGTGGTAATTGTCGCCCTCATATCTCCACCAAAGCCCAATGCCTGTATGCCCAGATACGGGATAAGCAAGGAAATAGCTGCACCAAATATTACACCTATGATTCCACCTACAAGTCCGAATATTCCCGACTCAATAAGAAAAAGTTTCATGATTTCACGTTGACTTGCACCTATCGCTTTTAAGAGCCCAATTTGTTTTGTGCGCTCCATAACTGACATGAACATGGTATTGGCTATGCCTATTGCTCCTACAAGGAGCGAGACGGTAGCAATTGCACTTAAGAACAGTGATAAAGTCTGGGTCACGCCGCTCATCTGTTCGCGAATAAGAGCCGATGCTATGACTGTAAAATCCTTTGTTCGCGGGTTTACCTGTCTTGAACTCATTAATTTCTGCTCGATATCCGCTTTAAGATATTCAACGAGAGAAGCGTCTGAGGCTTTAATGACTATAGATGTAAACTGATTATTTGCCACTTTTTCCGTTATTACTTCTCTTGCCATCTCGGCAGGCATATAAATCCCTGTGTCACTGCCTCCTCCAAATCCTCCGGACTGCTTCAGGATACCCACAACCCTGAAGTTTTTATTTCCTATTATAATTGGACGGTTAAGTGTTACTGGTTGAAGGAAAGTCCCCCTGGCGAGATCGTATCCCACTACAATTGAATTAGAATCCCCTGCCTGAAGATATCTTCCATCATCTATTCCAGTAGTATCCAATAGTCTCCAGATCGAAGTATCGACGCCAGTTATAGAAACCACTGTTTTCTCATTATCGTACTTGAGGTCAGCCTTACCTGAAACAAGCCCGTTCACATACATGACGCCCGGCACCTGTTTGATCACCTTTATATCTTTATCCGTGAGGTTGATAGAAGAACTCGTACTCACTGACCGGTCAGTATGCATTTCGCTGTGCACACCTGTCGCTCTGAAATATCCCGGGATCACGGTTATTATATCAGCACCGAAGCTACCAAGCCTCTGCTGCACATTTTCCTGCATTCCCTGGCCTATGGATATGATAGCCACAACCGATGCGACGCCTATAATTACACCTACAATGGTAAGCCAGCTTCTCATCCTGCTTTTCCTTACATGGGAAAGAGAGAGCAGGAAGATATCCAGAAGTCTCATTCTCTTCTCTGCCTCTGGAATTTTATTCTCTGGTACATCTGCGTGATGCTCTTTCGCTGCCAGAAACCAATGATTCCAAGAAGCACTATCCCGATATAAGGAGCAAAGCTAAGCGCCTGTTTGGTGTAATTTGTTCCTCCACTATGCATCGCTTCATGCTGGGCCGTAGTTTCTTTGGAGGTCGTACCTGCCGTTCCCCCTGAAAGTTTTACAGGAAGGTTCTTTTCTATCGATCTTCGAGCACCTCCAGCATCGGTATACAGTATTTTTATGACCATATCAGATCGCCCCATTTGAGAGACCTGGAAATTTGCAGAGGTATAGTCTCCTGAGTTCAGATTGCCTATCACCTGTGTAGTGCTCCCTGATACTTTGAAACTGTTCTGGGTAGGTATTTCCACACTCACCGCCCTGGCCGGATTTACACCTATGTTGGATACACTGAGAAGGAAACTACTTCCTGATTCCTGATAGCTCAGCTCAAAGTCCGTAATTCCTGCAACACCCATCCCGATATAATCGCTGGAAGAGTAGTTCATTCCTGAGATCTTTAAAGGTATATTATAAACACCGGTCTGGGCCTGTGAGTCAACAAGGAGCATAAATCTTATTTCCGCTTCATCCCCGGGACTCAGGCTCCCGATAGAAAACCTTGTGCCTGAACCTACTATTGAAAATGCATTCGTCAGATGGTCCATTGCAGTATCAATATCAACATACAGGTTTCTGGCAACACCTGTCCCTTCATTCCTGAATTTCAATACAATTTCATTGGAGGAACCTGGTGCTACGCTGCCCTGAGAAGAGTTTGAAAGTGTTATTACCGGGGTACCTGAAACAACTAATATCCTGTCCTCCTGCATCGATGTTGTAGGCAGGCTGCTGCTTGAATCAACTTTACCCTTTGAAGTAATATGAACATGAAAATCGTATTCTCCTTCTACCGCATTTTTATCTATATGGACTTTGAACTTTGCTGTGCGCATATCATTCCAGTCTTCCAGATTTCCGATAACAACGTCATCATCGAGAACATGCACTGCTTTTTCAGTAGCATTGTTTGCCGGAACGAGTTTCACGACAGTATCGCTTAACCATGTACCATAACCTATATTTTTAATAGGCACCCATACAAAGACCGTATCGCCAGGATACACAGGTTCATGCTCGGTCACAAGGTAAGTATTTGCCGCTGATGCGCTCTGAAGAAATAGCAGCGAAATCAGCAAAAAAATGATATGTTTTCTTAAGTTCATATTTTCACCTATGCCGCAAGTTTTCCATCAACCATTCTCACAATCTGGTTCGCCCTTGCAGCGATTTTTTCATCATGCGTTATCATAACGACCGTAACGCCACGGGCGTTCAGGTTTGAAAAGATGTCCAGTATCTCTTTTCCAGCTTCTGTATCCAGGTTGCCTGTGGGTTCATCTGCTAAAATCAATGATGGATCTGTGGATAGGGCTCTTGCTATTGCTACCCTCTGGCTCTGACCGCCTGAGAGCTGCGAAGGGTAATGGTGGCCTCGTTCCGAGAGACCCACGAGTTCCAGAAGTTCTTCTGATCTGTCCCATATATCCTCCTCACGCAACTCATGTATCCTCATTGGAAGCTGGACGTTCTCAAGGGCGTTCAGCGTTGGATACAGGTTATGAGATTGGAAGACAAAACCTATTTTCCTGCCCCTTATTCTGGAGAGTTCTCTTTCGTTAAGAGACGATATATTCTGTCCTTCAAGGAGCACTTTGCCTTTAGTGGGGATATCAAGGCATCCTATCATATTCATTGCAGTCGATTTACCGCTTCCGCTGGGTCCCATGACGGCCAGGAATTCGCCGGGTTTTACTTTCAAGCTTAAGCCGCGAAGAGCAGGGACTTCGACTTCCCCCATCTTATATATCTTCCATACGTCGTCAAGTTCAATTATGTTCAAGGATACCTCCTGATATGTTCTCACCAGCTTTTGAATGCTTTACATGCAATGTAAACTAAATACCTTACAAACGATGTAAACCATATAGTTTGCGCTTTAAAAAATGAAAGTTAAGTTATTTCCTGAATTATAATTTTGAAGCACAATCTGCCTTTTGGTTACTGGAGATACAATGCCCCCAGGTTCTCAAAAAACTGGATGATGGCGGTACATATTCCTGTACCGTTCGTGTTTTTGTTGAGAATATTCTCTGGTTTTGGGTGGAAAGTCATACCTCTTCTCATGCTATCCTTCGCGGCCGGACAATTCACAGGCGGAAAGCTTAGAAAAATAGAATAAATTCAATGAAAAATCTTCAAAATTTAAAGCAAAATGACCTTTAATATAGACGATACATAACTCAAGATACTAAAAATTAATACGGAGAAATAAAAAATGGACTGCTGTAAACCAAAAGAAACAGATAAAGAAATAAAAAAAGAACAAACAGGTACTGAACAAGATCCTGCCGAAAATGAACATAAACAGGGCGGCGGTTGTTGTGGAGGCGGCGGCACCAAAGATATGTTGCTGCATATTGTGCTGATGGTCGTTGTAGTTTTAGTTGTATCATATTTTACCAGAGGATGAGAAGACCTGCTGGGAAAAATACTGACACATCGGAAGATAGTCATTGTATCATCGATTTTTCGAATCTAGTATAACAATTCCAAAATAAGATAACAATATTTATTAGTAAAGAGCGCTAATATAATAATATGCCATTTTTAAGCCAGCGCTCGAAACTTCAACTGACCGATAAAGAACTTGAAAATCTAAGATCTCTAAGCTCTTCTCGCACTGCACCTTTAAGAGAAGTAGAAAGAGCAAAAATTCTACTCTATTCTCATCAAGGGATAAACGATTCGCAAATTGCAGAGAAAATGGGGACAAACCGTCAAAAAGTCATTCGATGTATCAACAAAGCTCTTGCATATGGGATCGAAGAAGCAATAGATGATCTTCCAAGAAGTGGCAAACCACCAGAGATCACAGGGGAGGCTCGTGCATGGATTATTTCAATTGCATGCAAGAAACCAAAGGATGTTGGACATCCCCATGAACTCTGGACACATCAATTATTAGCGGAACATATTAGGAAAAACAGCATAGCAATGGGATTTCCTGAAGCTTCAAAGATTTCTTCCGGAACAATATCAAAAATCCTTGGGGCAAGTAACATAAAACCCCATAAAATTGCATCCTATATTCATCAAGCAGATCCTGATTTTGATGCAAAAAGCGTTGTTGTATTACATACTTACAAGAAAGTGGAATTATTGAAAAAATTGAAGTCTGAAGGGGGTGAAGTCGATATGGTTATTGTTTCATATGATGAAAAACCAGGAATACAGGCCATTGGGAATAAACACCCCGATTTAATGCCCGTAGAAGGGAAACATCCAACAGTATCGCGTGATTATGAATATATTCGTTATGGGACTCTTTCATTGTTGGCTGGAATTGATCTATTTACCGGAGTAATTCATTACAAAGTGCGAGAAAAGCATCGGAGCATTGAATTTATTGAATTTCTGAAAGATTTGGATGCATATTATCCCGAAAAAATAAAGATCGTTGTCATTCTTGACAATCTAAAAATGCATACATCAAAAGAAACCCAAAAATATCTTGAAACCATCCCGCAAAGATTTCAATTTGTCTTTACTCCAAAACATGCTTCCTGGCTGAATATTATTGAGAGTTTTTTTAGTAAAATGACAAGAAGCATGTTGAGGGGAATAAGAGTATCGGATAAAAACGAATTGATACAACGGATTTGTCAATATCTTGATGAAATCAACGAAATACCTGTGATTTTTAAGTGGAAGTACAAGATGGATGAAATGCCAGGAAAGATTGAATCATTGTAACGTTAATTTGGAATCGTTATACTAGCACTTCTTCGGTTATTTTCGGTTGCTGCCATATGATTTTCACTAATCATTTCATCGATATTGCGCTTTCCTGCTTATGAAACTCAAATCGACCGAGTAAATTGAAGTTTTGCCAGGCAATAGGAGAAATCCCATCTAATGAGGATCTGCTTCTTCCTTTCTGCCTGCTTTCTTAGAAAGAATTTTCATCAGCTTTACCTTTTTGCGGGGATAGTCAAACATACCCATGTTGTAATTGGGCCTTTTCGGTGCGTTGAGCAAGAATAACCAATCTATTTCTATCATTAATAGATATCTTCTTACAGGATATCTTCTTACAGTTAAGTCTTTATATTTATTATTTAATATCGAAAACTGCTGTTTTTCCATTCATTAGGTCAAATTTAATTATAAACTTTAAATTTGCTGCATTATTTGGAACTAGATAGGCAATTCTTCCACTTTTCTTCATGCCTGGTAAAATTTCTCCATCTTTAAAGGATTTATCCAATGCGGTTAAACCTTTGAAATCGATTTTATATTCATAACCATCTTGGTCAACAATCGAAGTTAAAAGAAGTGTGCTAATTGTCTGTGTTTTATCTGCTAAAACATTTTCAATAGTAATATCTACGATTGCATATTGTTTTCCAGATTCTGCTTCAGCGATTGAAAATTGATTGTTTAGTTCATCAATTTTTGAAACAAAAGAAACATTATTTAAGGTGATTTTTAGTTTTTCATCTGTTGCAGTATCACCGATTTTTAAAGTTTGAGTTTTTGGAGTATCTGTTTGTTTAACAACTGGAGTTAAATCAACCTTAGAAGGTGGTGTAGTTTCTGTAACAATTGGAGTTGAATCAACTTTAGAAGGTGGTGTATATTTCGTATCGCTAGTACAACCACTTACTAAAATAGTTGCTATTATCAAAATAATAATTGTGTAAAACTTTATACCTCTATATTTCATTTTATCTCCGTTCAGGTTTTAAAATGTAAGTTGTGGATATACCTATTAAATGTTGTGTATTTTTTCTATTGCCTTTTTGTCTTATGAATATTAATAAAAATATATGAGTGAAGGAAGAAATAAATAGCATGTTACTATACGATGAGGACAGCATGAAGGAATAAAATCATGACCGATATAGATCATCAGAAGTGTAATGAACTTGGAGCATTGAGACAGAGTAAAGAAACAAAACAATATTCAATGCCAAAATGGTTTAAAGACGCATCGAAAAAAGAAAATTTAGCAAAGAATAATTTTGGATATTGGACTTATCTAGATTGGCCGTGCCAAGACCACACAAAATATTTGAAGCACAATGAAGACAAAGATATTTGTGTAATATTTGAACCTTATTTTGCATCAATAGAAGATTTAGAACCTCTTATCAATATTTGCAAACGCAATAATATAGACTTAACAATTAGCGGCTATGCATCTCACTATCCTGGTCATGTTCTTAGAATTATTTTAAGAAAAAAAGAAAATGTCATTCATACAACCCCATTGAATACAGGTGAACCAGATAAAAAGAAGTAGCTTTTATTATAGATGATAGCTTTTATATGATTTATGAACGAAAGTATAAAATAGTGCCTCTGTATATTGTTTTCAGATAGCGACCTCGTCAGAACTGCGTATAATTCATTATAATATGCAGAATACTTCCTCCATTGCTTTATGATGATGGTGATCTGAGCTTGCAGGGGTTTTCAAATGCTCTGCTTATGAAAATGAGTTACATATTTAAAAATACATGAATAGGAACTAATTTATATTTAGAATGTATAATTTTTATATGAATAAGGGAAGATGTTTAGGGGTTATAATAACTATGAATGAAAAATTCTATAGAGTTCAATTTTTCCAAAACCCAATTATATCCATAAAATCTATTCGCTATTATGCCAGAAATTACTCCCAAAATAATAGTTACAATGATTCCTATTATTGCTTTAATTAAATGATTACCAAAAAATGATATCTTTTCAGGCGGTGATTTTGAACTATGATCCTGTTTATTTCCGTCACCAATTATATTGCCATTGCCAATAATTATTTGTTTATTCTCGATTTTTTCCATGTTTGAATCATTTTTTTGATTCATCTGTGTTGAGATTTTACTTAAGAACATACTGATCAATGGAAGTTTATCTTCAACATTTTGTTCATCATTTATTTGTTTTAGTATCTCACATGCTTCTCCCCGATCTTCTTGTGGCATTTTCTTGCACATCGCAGATATCGGAATAAGCATGCGACTGACTTCTTTTTCAAGCCGTATGGGATTAATGACTTTTGATAATTCCTGCCCAACATTATTTACCTGCTGACCAATCTCTTTATATTCAGTATCTTTTACCTGTTTACACAGCGCCTTTGCCTTCTCCTGTATCTCCGCTATAATCCCCTTGATCCTCTCATCGATGATCGGCAGCCCCTTCCTGATCAACCTCGATGCACCTGGCACTTTCTCTTCTGTTATATCCAGAAGCTTGCAGGCGCGCTCACAGTACCGCATGTATGAGTTGAGGTCGGCTTTTACATCACTAAAATCCTGCGCCTTCCGCGCCTCTTTCAGGGCATTTCCAAGGTTTTCAACAGCCTCGATCAACCTTTCTTTGCTTTCCGAGCCTTGCACAGCGCTTTTTGCCTCAAATAAATATTTTTGCACCTCAACCTCAGCTTCAACTTTTTTAAACATTAGTGAATAAAATGTTCGATAAAACGGAAAACAGAAATGGGCTGGATTGAAGTAATTCCCATCATTTGAAGCTTTTTCAAAAAAAATGAGAGTGTGTAGTCCCGAAAAAATTTCCCAAAAATTTTTGCCCTGAAAAATCCCCTCTGGGCATGAAATTGACGAAGAAAAAAGTACGATATATCCTCATCCACAAGAAAAATGGAGAATCAAGTGATACTATCCGAAAAGATATGAAAATTTCAAAAAGACGGGTAGATCAGGTTTGGGAGGAATATAGGGAAACAGGAAAAGAACCAAAAATCGGAAATAACCTGGGAAGACCTAAGAAACCAATTTCAGTTGAAGAGTCTGAGATCATAAAAAAAGCATTCCACCGCTTCAAATTCGGAGCAAGAATGCTTGAACAAGTCATAGATGGTACCTATAATATCCATATTCCTCATAATAGACTGCATATGCACATGCTATCAGAAGGGCTGGCAATAGAGGAGGAAAGGAAAAAGAAGAGACGTAAATGGGTTAGATACGAGAGGAAACATAGTATGTCAGCAGGGCATATTGATTGGCATGAAGATGAAAAAGATAGTATCAAAGTATGTGCGGTTCTTGATGATGCATCTAGGAAGATCCTTGCGGGTGGTGAATATGCAAATATAGATACCGAGAATACCATAAAGGTCATCGACCAAGTGGTTGAAAGATACTGGATAATATCTCCTCTCAGAGAACTTATAATGGATCATGGAGCTGAATTCGGTGCTCATCGCAGAGATGAGAATGGCCAGTGGGATAGTGAATTTAAACGGCATATCGTGGATTTGGGGATTAAACCAATTCTCGCTCGGGTGAAGCATCCGCAAACAAATGGGAAAATAGAAAAATGGTTTGATAGTTATCGAAGATTCAGGAAATTCTTTGCCAGCTTTGATGAGTTCGTTGATTGGTATAACAATCGACCTCATGGAAGCTTAAATTTTGAGGAACTTGAGACTCCTGAACAGGCATTCTGGAGAAAACTGCCACCAGAAGCCATATTTGGAATAGGTAATAGATTATTTGGGTTGTGAAATTATGTCTAAAAATACAAAAGAAGTAATTGTGGGAAATAATTTCAGGACTCTACACAAAAAAAATGAGAGCATTTTCAATTTCTTTTCTGAAAACATCTTGGTTTTTAGATTCACTCGCTTTGAATATAGAAACCTTACCCAAAGAATGGTTTGCTACTGCCCCAACATAATCTTTCTCATCCAGCGCAAGTTTCATTAGATCATTCCATGCTTGATTTTTATGAGGTATGTGAGAATATGCTAAACCAATAGCTGAACCTACACCCGTTCTAACAAAGCTGTCTTTATCCTGACTAAGTCGATGAAGGTCATTCCATGCATGTTTTTTGTCAGGGACATGGATAAACAAGGAACCAAGGGATTCTGTTGCACCCTGCCGTACAAAACCTTCACTATCCAATGTGAGTTCAATCAGGAAATTCCATGCCTGTTCTTTATTAGGAATATGGAAAAAATTCATACTCAGTTCTGATGCCACCGTCATTCGGACAAAGTTGTCTTTGCTCATTTTGAGACATCTCAGATCATCCCATGCTTGCTGTTTGTCAGGGATATAGGGAAATAATAAAACCAATGCCGACGCGGCACCTCCCCGAACAAAGTCATCATGATCCTCCATAAGGTTGATTAAGTCATTCCATGCTTGTTGTTTATCTGGGATATATGAAAACGGAAATTTTGAACCCAGCGTTAATGTTGCGCCCAACCGAACACTGCTATCACCATCTGCTGTCAATCTAATTAAATCATCCCATGCTTGTTGTTTGTCAGGAATATGGAAAAATGCTGAACCCAGCGCAACTGCTGCACTCTGCCGCACAAACTCATCACTGTCCTTCGTAAGCTGACTCAGGTCAGACCATGCTTTTTGTTTGTCATTGACATAAGGAAATGCTAAAGCCAGTGCTATTGCTGCACTCTTTCGTACTGAACTTTCATGATCTGAAGCAAGACGATGGAGGTCAGACCACGCATGTTCTTTATTAGGGATACTTACAAACGCCCTTCCAAGTGCATCTGTGGCAAAACCGCGTACAGTGCTTTCAATATCGAAAGTTAGATGATGAAGGTCAGACCATGCCTGTTTTTTATTTGGGATACTTACAAATGCGTTCCCAACCGAATCTGCAGCAGATTTGCGCACAGATTTTTCAATATCGAAAGTTAGACGATGAAGGTCAGACCACGCCTGTTCTTTATCAGGCACATACACAAATACACTCCCAAGTGCACCTGCTGCGTGAAAGCGAACTTTTTCATCAATATCAGAAGTTAGAGGATGGAATTCATCCCACGCCTGTTTTTTATCAGGAACATCCGCGAACGCAATCCCAAGTGCGTATATGGCGCTCCCTCTCACAACTCTATCTTTATCGGAAGTAAGGTGGATCAGGTCGGACCAACCCCGTTTTTTATCCGGAATAAAAAAGAACGAATTACTTAGTGCTTCAGCAGCATCCCAACGCACATAGCTGTCATCATCAGAAGTAAGACGAATGAGATCTGACCATGCTTTTTTCTTGTCAGGCACATACACAAATGCACCCCAAAGCGCATCTGAAGCAAGCCAGCGCACACTGCTGTCAGTATCTGAAGTTAGCCTTATCAAATCTTCCCAGGCTTGTTCTTTATCCTTAAGAATGGAAACAATGTTTTTCAGTTCTTTTGCTGCTTTTTTCCGCTCCTCCACATCCTCGCTTTGCGCGAGTCTATGAATCTCAGCCTGGTCTGCCACTATGAACCTCCTCTTCTCATTATCTCAGCAGATTTTAAAACTGTTCCGATTAAACCAGATCACGTAATATCGCGTATACCCCCTAATAAAATACTACACTTTTATCCCAATATTGTAGTGTTTCATCTACTTTTTACATGAAAATTGATCAAAACAAGCACATAACAGGACTTAAATACTACAAAAATTATTAAATTGTAATGTATTAAACTTGACCGCATTTCTAAAGTCAAAATTATTAAAGCAGACCTAATCCATCAAGTTCTATAACTATCTTCTCGACTGCTGCTTCTGCATCCTCTGGTTTTTTGCCGCCTGTTATCACAAGTTTGCCAGAGCCGAACAATAGTACGACCACTTTGGGGCTGGACATCCTGTAAACAAGACCGGGGAATTGCTCAGGTTCATATTCAATATTCTCAAGCCCAAGACCGATAGCAACTGCATTGAGATTGAGCCCTCTTCCAAGATCTGCGGATGCAACGATATTCTGTATTTTAATTTCAGGCTTTTCCAGTATCTGGACACCCATTTCTCTTAATTTATCAAACACATTTGAAAGACCTATTCCTACATCGGCAATACTTTTTGCTCCTGTACAAACGATCTTGCCACTGCCGAAAATAAGCGCTGCGGTCTTCGGGGATTTTGTCCTGTAAACAACTCCAGGGAATCTTTCTTTGTTATATTCTGCTCCTTCAAAAACGCTGATGACTTGAATCAGGTCAAGTTTTGCTCCAATAGCCGTAGATGCGACAACATTTTCTATTTTTATAGACTTCTTCGGTTCCGTAGTATTTACCATAATCTCACCTTTATAAAGGGTATTTACAGTACTTCGCTAAAAAATCTTGCCAAATCTCTCATCTCAAACACTCCACAGTAATTCTCACTTTCAACTTCCTTCTGACCCATTCTTCAATAAGTAGCAAAAAGATATCAAATCTAAACAGATCTTCCTTAATAATTGGAGGTCCCCTCTGAACAATTGTAAAACGCTTTTTCTGTAAGCATAGCCATATATTTTTCAACAGAAAAGAAATCAGAGCATAAAAATATCTGATTATTACATTTTTCGTTGAGGTATTAGGTTTCACTTGATTTCTGATTCTGTATGAAGATTCGATGGCAAACCTCCTCCTATAAACCGTGCTCACTTTTCTTGGATTCCAATTAATTCCATAAACAACAAAACCAAGGTTCTCATGTCCTTTCTTGCCTCTTTTTCCTTTCAAATATTTTACATCAATCGCAATGTCAAGAAGAATCTCTTTTTCCGAATTTTTCATAAGATATGTATCGAATCGATTCCTATTGCCAGTTAGAATCTTTTTTATTCTATCTCCTTTCTTAACTACGGGAGTTATATGTGGAATTTTGAGAATCTTCAAAAATTCAAACACATCGATAGAATAAAATTCCCTATCCAGGCAGAGAATTTTTATTCCGAAATTCAGACTTTTGATCAAATCTATGAAATAAGTGAGATAATGCACTTTCGACTTTCCCTTCTCAACTGGAAGAACAGATATGGTAAACCGTTCATTTTTGTTGATTATATAAAGAGAAACATATGAATAAAACGAGTTTGTAGATTTCTTTGCCTGTCCTCGAATCACATATTTTTCATTTGATGTATCGATCTCTCCATAGTATGGGTCATTAGTAAAATCAATGGCAAATTCATATTTCTTATTCGTTTCTAAACTTTCAATAGGCTTCTGGATAAGGATTTTATTGTTCACTTCCATTAGTTTTTCCAGATCAAGCTTTTTCAGGTGATGTCTAAGGGATGTTTCACATGGAACCTTTTCATATCTTTTCTGGACAGAATGAATTGAATTTTTATTAACTGCCATACTGATTGCTGTCTGAAAAATATCTTTACTGGTGAGTGAACCATTGATAGGTATTTGAATGTTATCGACCAGAGGTTGAAGTATATTATCGATACATTCTTTTGATCTTAATTCAATTCTTGATTTGCAGGCTAACCCATTTGATTTAGGATTCATATGGGGGCAGCCTGCACCTATATATAGCTATCGTCAGCCATGTTTTTGATAGAAGTGGAGTAAAAATTAGCTAACTACTGA
>CAJPFJ010000009.1 GCA_905339155.1 Methanosarcinales archaeon | reverse complement strand
ACGTTCACTGAATATCCGCTGTATGTGAAAGTGTCGTAATTGTAGTTTGATTCCATGTACTGGTTAAATGTTGAATTTGTCATGGCGCGAGCCCAGTTCATGTTGAATTTATAAGGGTCGCCGTTTGTGCCGTTGTAGTACCCGCTTGTGTTATCAGGTTTGATAACAGGACTTTCGCCAAGTTTCTTGAGGGCTTCCATGCCTGCATAGTTCAGAGCCCGCGAAAGGTCTGCCTTTGCATATGATAATGCCTGGTCTGGCGCTGATATTTCAAGATTTGAGGACATGGTCTTTGCCATTCTTATGTCCATGCGGGTGAGGTTCAGGGAGACGAGCGTGGAGAGGATCACGAGGAATATGCCGATAACGGCAAACGGCACGCGAGCGGAGTCGTCGCAGAGGAATGGGGGTTTAATCATTTCCTTTTCTCCCAGAGAGACAATGTTGCCTGGGCGCGGTTAATGTTTATTCGTGAAAATACTTCAATAATGATCCTGTCTTTTGCTTCAACAATCGTGATTGCATTATTCACATACATATCCACAAGTTCAGTTGTGAATGATCTGATCTCTTCACTGGAAGCAGCCTGCATCTCCTCCTTTGCAGCTACTTTAAGATAATTTTTGAGTTTATCTGCCATTGTTCCTGATAAGTCAGCGCTTACTTTATTCAATGTATTATTAATCTCATCATTGATTTCCCGGTTCAATGGTATTTCAGACTCGAACAGGAGGCCATTGACATCTTCTATCATCTTGTTCCTGGCCTCATCAAGAACGGGCCCCAGCTTTTTATCCACTATCAAATCAACTGAGTCATCGATCGTATCATTAATTGTGTCAGTAATCTTGATAGAGATCAGGGTTTCTATTTCATCACGGCCTGTTTCATTGCGTTTTAGTTCTTCAAGGGTATATGAAAAGTTCCCGAACTTGCTGTTATTGAAATTATTCTCGATAATATCATCAACACTTTTCCTTGATATCACGATATGATACGGCATCGTGATATATGCCGATTCCACATAAGCATTATCGGGTACTGGCTCTCCGATCTCCAGATCTCCCCCTATGGGCACGCTGGTAAAAGGCCGCCATAACACTGTAAAATTATAATTATACCTATCCCCGATTTGATTATCAAGATAATTTTTCATGATATTGTTGGAACTTTTTGAATAATTTGTCATCATGAAATTCAATTGTGTTCTTGTTCCATTGTAATAAATAACCCACTGAGCTGCCGTATTTTCAGCTGCGATATCAGAAAAAATCTTATGTTGTAATTCTTTTCCCGCAATTATTTTTTTCCCGGCTGCAAAAACAGGGGATTTATTCATTGACCCGGCAACTGCATCCAACTGGTCGCCTGCCACTATGTATTCAAATTCATACACCCTTCCATTCAATAGCGTCAGCAGCGTATCTCCTGAATTCTCCTGGCTTTTTGATTCAAGCGCAGACTTGATCTGGGTGTTGCCTGTTATCGAAGGAAGAAGTATAATTGCCGAAATAGAGATCATGATAAGAAACAGGAATACATCAAAAGTAGTAGAGAAACCCCCTGTATCTTTATAAAAATCGCTCCTGATTTTCGGCTTCAATTTCGTCATCATTTTCTCCATATTTTAACAGTAAGTGTACCGGGCTGCTCCTCTACATCATTGAACCTGACCGTTACTGGTATTGAAGCAGATACGCCCATCTTTGATTCGCGTAAGTCCGGACTTTTGATGACAATGTTATATGCCCTGTTTTCTGAATTTGAATCTATCTTAAACATGAAATTATAATAGGAGCCATATTGCCGGAATATTTCGGCAGGATCAAGTTTTTCAAGTTCGACTGAGTCAATGACACCCGGGCTGCCACCTGTCAGTGCACTGTCTTTGGAAAGCTTCTGTGCAAGATTTGCTGCATCCTGATAATGCCCTGCTATGAAAGATTTTTCCTGGTATGCCATATGAGCCTGGGTAAGGACAGCGATAAAAACAATAAATCCAACAACAGCCAGCGCCATAGCTGGAAGCTCGGTGTAGGGTTCGATAATTCCTTTTTCATCATTGATAAACGAAGACATAATCCCTTTTTTGAATTTCCGTTTGATTCTTATAATAGATTATTACCTTTTCGATGAACAAAGACCTATTCATGTCCGCGATAAAAGGGCTCATAGCAAGTTCTTTTCGTGTCGATTCGAATATCTCATCCACTTTTTGTTTTTCAATCCTGAAATCAAGAGGACTTGATGCATCCCCGTTTTTTCCGCCACCTATCGTATCGCTTACATATTTTCGAAAGCCTGATGTATTACTCCAATTGCTGTTAGGGGGATAGATATGCGTTATCACAGGTTCGGCATGTATCAATTCCCGATCCAGCCACATAGAAGAGCCTGGATTCGTATGCACAGAGACGTATTCTGTAGATATTTCAATTCTTAAATCCCTGTCATTCTCTTCAAAAACATAGCTATATTTGTATCCTGGTATGGTCATACTGTCAACAGCTTCTATTTTTGAAGAAATATCCGATGCTATGGCATCAAGATAGAATCTACTCTCCCGCTCCTGTAACATAGGGTATATTTTAAAAGCCGCAAGAAGCAGTATTGCTGCGAACAGGATCAATCCCATCCGCGTTATAAAAAAATCAGCCCATGCGCTATCATTTCTTATGAATGATGCAAATCGTCCTGATTTATTCGATCTTGACATAGGTACCGTTTTTATTTTTTACAAGTTCCATCGTCAGGTCATACTCCCCGGGGCGAAGCACGAATGGCCTGTCCGTGCTGTTTGAACAAAAACGTGCGATTGATGACCTTGTTTGCACCCGGCCGTCATTCAGGACATAATAGAATACATTATCGGTATGCAGATTTCCCGCACCAGGAGGATTGCCATCGGGTGACGGCATTGCGCCAAAAACCACAAAAGCAGCATTATCTGGTATTTCTACATGTATGTTTTCCATCGTTCCTGAGAAGTCGACTGGATCATCAATATCCTGTGCCCCTCCCTGAATATATAGCATCGATGCGCGCTTGTCGATCAGATCAAGTTGCCCTTTGAGCTTTTTTTCATTTGCATCGTCTATGAAAAGAGTCACAGCTTTTGCAGATAGGCCGATAATAACGGATAAAAGAATAACAGTAACCACAAGTCGCATTGGCAGGCCTTCGGCAGCAGAATCATTATCAAGTAAATTAGTTGAAATCATAAAGCATATTATTCCAAACGATTTTGCAGCCAAAATAGCCTGGTACCATAAGAATTTTTCTGTCTAACATAATTATTTAACCTTTGATGCAAGTACTGATTTCAATGATTTATATAAAGAGGTAGGATTATGGTACGGTTAGAACGAGAGGGAAATTCGTTCGTATTCATAACAGGGAAAAGTCAGCCTGTGCAGGATATAAATATCCTGGTAAATGCGTTATCAGAACTTCGAAACAGCACACCTGACATCTCAAAAATAAAAGAAGGACTTTTGTATATTGATAATTCGAATGAGTCTGATATCCGGAATGAAATTAAAAACATACTCAAAAAAGCCCTGGAGAGTAAAGGAATAAGCGTATAGATTTAAATTTCGTATTTTAGGTATTGATGCCGAAATTATTCCTGATACCTGCCATTAATGTTTTGGATATACATGATGCTGCAATGAGGGAATGGCTTAGCGGTCTTGAGGAGAACGGCCTCAAAGAACATCTTGAATACCCATTCAAACTTGAAAGATTTTTTCCTGAAAGCGCAAGGTTCGCTCTGATAAATGGGAACAAAGTCCACGACGAGATTATTTCATTGTTCAATAATATTGATCCGCAAGCGGTTTTTCTAAATATTTCAACCGATCTCTATGAGCTTGAAAATAAATACAACAAAAGGCTGATTTCACCTCTCGAATTCTGGCGGCAATATTATGAGAATATCTCAAATGATATAAGTGAACCGGCAAGAACACTTTATAGGATTTATTTAAAAGATATCATCGATAAAAATATCCGGCTCATAGAAAGCAAAGAGCGCCTTCCTCTGAATGTTCTTTTTTATGGAATAAATATGAGATCAAGAGATGACCTTATTCCGGTTTATGAAGAAGCCTTTGAGAAGGTGGAAGAATTCACGCTGCAGATCGCGCGAAATGTCAATGAAATTGTGAATCTTCGTGAAAAGCCAAAACAGCTCTGGCATAGTTCATTCAATGCCACGCGGGTGGGGATCTCATATGAAGAAACTGAAAAATTTTATGATGAGCTTTTGAGCAGGTTTAAAAGACTCCTTAAATACAAAGCAAGAGATTATTTCGTAAAAAGCTTGTGGGAACAGGCGAGGGCATATGCAGAATCGCATGAAAAATTCCTTGATTATAAGATAAGAGAAGATGAAATTAAATTTTTAAATATTGCAGAAGGTCTGAAAATATTGGTATCACAAATAGAGCTATCTGAAATTGTTATACTTTGTGAGCCTATGGACTATAATGCAATTATTAATTTTTTAAAAAATAATGTGAATCCGGCTCTTCCAGGGTTTTCAATTCGTGAAATAAGTCTTATCGGGCTATTTGAAAAGATGAAACCGTTTATCCAGAAGAACAGGATAATGCAAAGCAATTATGAAATTGCCATGGATATTCTTGGGCGCGAAGTACCAAAAAGATTCACTGTACCGGGTGCTGTTATTGTCCCGAAATGATCTTTTATGCTTCTAAAAATAAGTAATTAAGACTCCCCATATTACGAGAACGATTCCTCCTGCAATAATGAAGCGTGTGAATGCCGTATTGACCAGATCGCTTAACATTGACGGGCCAGACCATTTTACGAGCAACATCTTATTCCCCGTACTTACCAGGCTTGCAAGAATTGCAGTTATTGCCCCTGTGCTATATGAAACATTGCCGTTCACTGCAAGCGCTGTTGCTGATGCCGTTACTACGGCGCTGCTTATAAAGCCACCCAATGCAGTAGCATAAACACCGGCAGCACCCGCCCAGAGATTTGCAAATTTTGAAACGATAGATAATCCTGTAAAGCCTATTGCAAATTTTATTGCGGGTGAAAGGGCAAAAGGTGATTGCAATTGGATCGATTCGCTAACATTCGAATTATCTCTTGATCTTATAACCACAGTGGCAGAATAGAGAACGATAAATAGTTGAGGAATTGCCATCAGTAAAAATACCCTTCCTGTCGGATCTACGATTAAGGCAATTAAGAGGTTTCGAATAAGCATTGAAGAATTGCACAAAATAATCCCTGTAAAACTGGATTCTATCAATTCGTGTCTCTTTTTTGCCATAACTGCAAGTGCTGCTGTTGTGGCTTCGCTGTTAACAAGACCGCCCAGCATCCCTGAGATGGGAATTCCTTTTTTTGTTCCCATGTTTTTCATTATTACAAAGCTGACAAAGCTTATGGTAGCAACAAATATCACAATTAAAAGGATCGTTCTTGGATTGATGACTCCCAGATAAACTGCATCAGGAGTTAAGGGAAAAAGTATGAAAATAACAGCAAGAAACCGGACAGCGCTTAAGATCTCTTCATCCCTGAGTTTTGTTGCGAATGAATGAAGAGGTTGTTTTTCTGCAAGCAATAGTGTGATAATAACAGCCCCGGCGATAGCAGGAACGAATAGATCATAAGATATTAAAACACCCAGGAGGAATGTGCAATATAGCGCAATTGGACCTGTTATACCTGGTGACCTTAATACTACATTTTTAATATATATGTATAATGCTGATATTAATGCAAAAAATGCAAGGGATATGAGAAGGATACCGGGATTGATTTTCAATGAAATGAATGAGGATATCATACCTGCGATACAGGCTATGGTAAACGAGCGAACACCGGCGATCAATTCTATTTTCTCAGGCCGCCTGTGTTCCCTTTCAATGCCGATAAGAATTCCAATAAGCATGGCCAGGGCTAATTTCTTAAAGAAATCAAAATTGACATCCATATTATTGAAAAATTGTGGAACCGGGTCAAGCATTAATAATCTAATATTAATACTTTTATAAACACTTAATTTCTTTCATCCCTCAAGAGTGCACATATCGTAAGCATCAACCAATCCGAAGCAACCTGTCAGCATCATATCCCCGTATGGCGAAGCAAATCTGAACTTCAGTTTTGATCCACGCATGATCCCGCGTCGCGGACCGGTTACCAATATTGAACTGATATTTTCAAAGCCGATCGCTTCTTTAACATAGCACCCATGCCCACCATCATTAAAAACCTCATCAAATCCAAGTGTTCCATTACAAAATCGCACCAGGTGATCATCAAGCTTCCCACAGGTCATTTGTTGGGTGTGGTGTTCCATTAATGCGATGAGGTTTCCTTTATCAATGATCCCGGAAAGCGTGTGACCATTGCCGATATTTACGACAAGGGCCGGTGGGGAGGCATTCTCATCAAGAAGTGCTCCCCGTATCGCAGCAATTCCCGTATCCATTAGCATTGCACCCGGCAGTGTTCTCTCCACGGCGATCATCCTTGTAAAGCGCTCCGGGATATTCTTCTTATAAGAAAAAGAATCAAGTGTTGCTCCTTTTTCAATGATTTCCCTGAAATATTCAAATCGGAAGACGCGATTGCTTTTATCGGGAGAAAATCCATGATCCTGGACGGCTATGGCAAAATTATCAGGGATCTGGACACCAAAAAGAGCAAAAGCTTCCGTAAGGGCGGATTTATCTATATCACACATTTTGATAACTGAGGATTTCAGTTCGGTTACTTCATCCTCTTTAATAATAACAACACCCATTTCCCTTGACTTTTCAAGATCGTCATCCAGGGTGAGAGCTGCTCTTTTTGTGGCAAAGACGCCCAGGTTTGATTCCAGGTGCCTCTTTACTGCTGCCCAACATGGTCCTCCTCCCATTGTTTCACCCGTAAGGACAATATCTTTTTTCGATCTGGTCTCTTTAATGATCCTGTGGGCGATGATCCGGGTCTGCGATGGCAGAACCATCTTAAAGCAATTCTCGATATTCTTCCCGCTGTCATATAGGAGAATATCCTGTGTTCCCATTCCGACATCAATGGCAAGAAGCTTCATCGAGATCATCTACGATTAGATAATATTTATAACGAACTCCCTGTAAAAAGTGTTAAATAGCAAACAGAATATACAGAAATACCCAAAAGCTACTTCTAAATGATGGATATTGCTTATGGCAATTTATCAGGTCGAAGTGACGAGATAGCCAAGCCCGGTATGGCGCAGGGTTGCTAACCCTGTGTTCCGCAAGGAGCTCGGGGGTTCAAGTCCCCCTCTCGTCGCCTTATTTTAAACTCATTAACTCTGACAGAATACTATTGCCAATCGTCTTTTGGTGAGCAGAAATCTATTTACAGCGAACTTTCTACAAACCTATAATGTTTTTATATATACCCCTTGCCACCGCACGCCACACAGGGTGTTTTTCCCGGTTAACCTACCCATGGAGCAAGCTGGCGGTACATTAGATTGTGTATCCACCCTTGACCATCGCAGTTATTACACTTTCTGAATGGATGATGCTTATAAGGATTCTTGGGCATTCGTTCTAACCCCCAATAATGATGAGAAGACTTATTATTTATAAGTTTTTCGGAGGCTATCGAATCACTAAATTAACTTCAAGATTTTCCTTGTGGCAAGTAAGAATTATTATGTTCATGGCTTTTCTCATATCCAGCAAATTTAAATTCGGGGAGAGTAAAATGGTATAAATAAAAGTATAGAGATAATGGGGCATAATAATGGGAAAGACATTAGGAGTAAAATTCTTAAAAGCTTCATTGATATATTTTATCATAGGTGTTACTATGGGAGCCATTATGACCATAGGACCAATCTATGATTTTGTCGTGTTATCAAAACTATTTGAAAGAGCTCATGCTCATATAAACCTTATTGGATGGGTGAGTCTTTCAATAATAGGGTTTATATATTATTTGATATTAGAAAATCTTGGCAAACCTTTATACAGCGAAAGGCTAGGAAATATGGGTTTCTGGCTCATTAATATCGGTATATGTACAGAGTTTGTTGCATTACTCGTGGGAGGATATGCACAAGTATCTTCATTCCAAGCTGGAAATTACGTTATTATGATGTTAATAGTAATCTTTGCATTTGTAATGATGATAGGAGTTTATTTTTCTGTATATAATATATATAAGACATTAAATCGCTAACTCTAGTCATTAAGTAGAAAACTTGCTATCTGTAATCTAAAATGCATTAATACATTTGTTGCGGAAGAAGCTTACCTTGAACAATTCTTTTATTGTAGTAATAATGTTTGCTGGGGCAGTTGTTTCCCCCAATGTCTGAATATTCTCATGCGCCAAGAATAAAAGAGAAAAATGGGTACTCAACTAACTGGGCTGGATACGCTGTGACAGGTTCAGCAGGTTCTGTAACTGACGCTAAAGGTTCATGGATTGTCAATTCGATAACCATGGTCAGCAATTCTGGTGCAATCAAGGCTCAGCCATCAACGCTATCGACGGATGGTACCAGCTTTAATGTGACATGGGCAAGCGCTGGTCCTTAAGAATTATTTTCTCTCTTTTTTCTTGCCTACTCCCCTCCTAAAACCAGCCTCTGGCGGTATATTTATGACTTGATTAGACGAGATAGCCAAGCCTGGTATGGCGCAGGGTTGCTAACCCTGTGTTCCGCAAGGAGCTCGGGGGGTTCAAGTCCCCCTTCCCCGGAAGTCTTGAAGGAGATCTACAATAAAGCGAATATCAAAATCTTAGAGTAGTTGACCCTTATCTAATAAAAACGCGTCATAACGCACCCTTGACAGCCCTAGAGCGAAAAATACATTATTATACTTTCTCTCGAATACTTTTACAAACTGCTATATACTCAAAGACCTAAAAAGAATAATAAAAACATAGGAGTTAATTATATGAGCCTCAGGCAAATCCCATAAAACAGCTCAAAAATCTCAAATAAATCACCTCATAATCCCTAATCCAACAAAATTTAATATAATAGCTCAAACTGACAAGCGCCTGAAAGCACTTGGTGCTCTGATCAAGTCATATCTTCCTACTTTACAAGCAGTTAATGCGGTCAAAATGGTAGTAATATTCGAAATAGAAACAAAACATCTTGCCCAATTTATTCCACGGGTTGGCATTTCGGAACGATTATATCTAACAACTTCATTCGAATTCTTACGCTCGATAATGGTTCTTAGATCGTATAATTTTCCAAGACCCCTGTGATATTCCCTGGGGATATATTCTCCTCTAAAACAGTCTCCATCATGTGTTTTTATAACATCACCCACACTATTATTTCTTGCAGCTATTATGGGAATAATTCCATATTCAAGAACAAGTTTATTGGAATCATGACTATCGGGTCCTGCATCACTTAATAGAAATTTCGGTCTTTTTACAGTTGATTTCATTCCTTCAATCACGGTTTGCTTTAATATGGTATTGTCGTTCTTATTTGCACCCACTGCATCCCAATAAACAGGAATACTCCAGGAACGATCAACAAAACCTGTATCAGTAAAGCCCGTTCCTGTAAGAACACTATACCTTCCAGTTTTCTTAACATAATGGCCGGCATCAGGATCCGAAAAATGTCCCGTTTTCTTATCTTTAATCCCACTGCAATTACATTCAAAAAATCTTCTATCCCATATCCAGATATCGTCTCCTATCAGATTCAAGTCTCTGCATTCTTGTATTATTCTAAGAGCATATTCATTCAAACTGAGATTTACGACTTTCAAGTTTCGTATATAAGATCGCTCAGTAAGTTTATGTGTGCTTTGTATCCCCAATTCAGCTCTGAGCGAGTGATTATAGTTGAACTCATCGACCCAGGAATTAAAATTTGAATAACCAAATTTGCATCTTGTCAATTCTATTTTAAAAATATTATTTAGATTAAGAAAATCAAGATTGTTTTGCGGTTTATAACCCAATTTTAATTGTAAATCCCTAAAAAAATTATCTACCGATGGATTTAATCTAAAAATGTTATTCAAGTAACCATGAAAACCAGGATATTCCTGGAAAGCTATTTTCTGATCCTCCGGTATTTTTCCTGAAAGATATTCTTCTGTTACCTTTACAGGTTTAGTTTTATATGGAAGTTTTATTTTTCTTTTCAGCAGGTATATGGGATCATCTATGAAATCAGTAAGCTTGGTTTGGTCCTCTGGAATCGGGAAAGTTTTTGAAGTTTTCCTTTTTTGAATATTATCTATTTCTTTAAATAGTATATGCAGATTCCCACATACAATATCTGTGCATCTTCGTATTATTCGTATTACTTTTCCTGAAAACTCAGTAAGTTTGGTCTGAAAAATTGATAAAATACGAGTTATGATTTTTTTTGCTTTTTCTAATGGTTTTCGTTTGAAAACTTCTTCATATTTTTTTCTTCCTTCGGCACTTTTTAAACTTATTATGATATTAACTATAACTCCACAAAAATCATCAATCTGTGTTTGGATGAATTTATATCCCTTACTTACTATATGTATCATTGATTATGCCTCAATTAGGGTTGTTTTTTGATTTGCAACTATATTATAACTCTAATTAGGTATAATCATTTCTATTTTATATAAAATATGATTTAATGTGATAATAATAAATTTTTTATAAAAATAAGTATTAGTATTGCTATAAATTAAAAAATAAAGGATTTTATCAACATTGCCTGAGGCTCATATGAATACTGCTTCCTGGATAGTAATAATATTACTAATAATAATAGTCATGGTATTACCGATTATTCCAAAAGAAAACTGTGTAAACCTTTTGGGGCAAAATGTTGCTTGTGTTACAGAACATGTATCAATCATTCAATTGATATTTGGAAAATAAGGTAGGATGGCAATTTTGTTTAAAAATCTTCGTTTTCCTCCATATCATAATCCAAAAACTCATATTTCAAACGTTCAAGAACATTAAATACGATTGGGCAGATTGAACAATTTCCAATTACATTTATTAATCGTGAAGTGAAATCATTCTTATGCAAATGAGGATAAGCCGCACAATCTTTGGGTCGATAGGCATAGCATGAACATGATTTTGCTTTGAGGAAAGGACAGGGTATCTTATTAAATGTGTAATTGTTTGATCCTTTATCTTTTATAAGGTATTTGCTTTTGAATTCAGGAAGAGGAATTCCTGAACCTCTTGAGAACTTATCAATATCTTCATCATCGAGAATTGGAACCATTTCTTTGCAGCAATTGGCGCACCTTTGACAATTTATTTCTGAGACGATATCACGATATAATTTATGAACAATTGAATCGATTTCTTCATCCGAACTATCGCAATTTTTTAAATATGATCGGAATTCCCAATTATCTTTTTCTCTCTGGTTTGATATTTTCTTGATCTTATTGAGGTCAGTTTCCATGCAATAACTCACCGATCCTCACAAGCGGTATAAGCACAACACCTTCATCCGCAAGTGCCTCCTTTGCTCCCTCCTCGCGGTCAACAACAACAATAACATGCCGGATCACAAGACCCTCCTCTTTCAAAAGTTTGATCGCTTTCAAAACAGAACCGCCTGTCGTGGCTACATCTTCAACCATGAGTACAGTGCTGTTTTGGATGAAATCCCCTACAATTTGCCCTTTTGTTCCGTATTCCTTGGTTTCTTTCCGGATTATTATAAGGGGTAGATCCGTTTCCAGCGATACAGCCACAGCTATCGGAACGCCGCCAAGCGCAACACATCCGATATAATCAGCTTTAATTGTGCGCTGCTTTATAGAAATTTCATGGGCTATCTGTTTCAAAATACGGGGAGATGCGCTTGCTTTTTTAATGTCGATATAATATTTGCTTTTCTTTCCGGATGCAAGAGTAAAATCTCCGAATTTAATTGCCCCGCATTCTTTAAGGGAATCAGTAAGTGAGATCATTACCATGGCTCCTTTTTTAATCCGGCATAATATCCGATAATATTGGTCAACCGATGCAAAAGTGGCGTGAAAAGAACAACAGTGACCATTATCCAGGGTAATGCAAGAAAATTTTTTGAAAACCACACGGGATCAAAGGCATATGTCAAGATCCAGGCGCCAGCGACAAAATCCAGCTGGTCAACAAGAGGAAATTCTGCGCCGCGTTCATACCCAAGCCTTCTTTTAAAAAAACTTTTTGTCATATCGCCAATAAGGGCGCCAAAAGACAGCATGAATATCGATAAAAAAGTGAAAGTGCCAAGATATTGCAGCGACGTGACCTGCATCTGTATCAGCCCTATGATAACGCCGCATGCAGTGCCCCCGATAAGGCCGCGAAAGGTCTTGCCATCACCAAATATTCTTCGCCCGTCCCGCCAGTTCTTCCCGAGATCAATGGGTGTCCCGCCCCCGAAAACAACAGCAGTCGGATTTGCAAGATATGCAGGAAGCATCAGCCATGAAGCTTTCAGGATCAATCCGGCAATAATTTCAAAAATTTCAAACATTAGCCTCACTGCTCATGGAGTGTAAATTGCTCAACTTTTACACCTGCTTTATCAAAAAAAACCAGGGATTCCTTATCAGGATATACAGTCCCGAATACGACTTTTTCGATTCTGGAATTGATCAGCATCTTTGCGCACAGGATGCACGGCTGGTGTGTACAATAAACAATTGCGTTCTCAATACTCACACCATGAAGCGCAGCCTGGATAATGGCATTTTGCTCTGCATGGACGGCGCGGCATAGTTCATGACGCGTCCCTGATGCGATATTGTTTTGCTGCCTGATACATCCTATATCAAGACAGTGTTCAAGGTTCCTCGGTGCGCCGTTATAACCTGTGGAGAGGATCCTCTTATCTTTCACTATTACCGCCCCTACCTGGTTCCTGAGGCATGTGGAGCGTTTTGCAACGATCATGGCTATTTCCATGAAATATTCATCCAGTGTAGGTCGCATCGGCAATTAATAACCATCAAACGATAAATATTTACTGCTTGAAGAATCAACTGTTCAATATGAAATCCATTGTTTTACTTTCATCCGGTCTTGATTCCACAGTCGCCTTCAAAGAAGCGTATGACATAAGCGATGAGATCCTGTGCGTAACTTTTGACTACGGCCAGAAGGCAAGAAAAAAAGAGATCTCATTTGCAAAGAAGATTTGTGAGCGATATAACGCAGGCCACATTGTCATAGAACTTCCATGGTACAGGACATTCAGGGGAGCGCTGACCGGCGGAAGCGCTTTGCCAAAAATATCAGGACATGAACTCGATAATAAGGAAATTACGAAAAAATCAGCGGAAATGGTCTGGGTACCTGCACGAAATGTTGTTTTTCTTTCAATCGGCGCAGCGCTTGCCGAGAATTTTAAATATGACACTATAGTTACGGGTTTTGATATCGAGGAAGCTGCAACCTTTCCGGATAATACGATCGAATTTGTTGAGCGTTTCAATGAGATGTTAAAATTCGGAACTTTAAACAAAACCTCGGTCTATGCCCCTTTGATCTTTCTGAATAAATCTGATATCGTGAAGCGCGGTCTTGAAATAGGAGCGCCTCTTGAATGGTCATGGTCATGTTACGATGGATCAGAAAAACCTTGCGGAACATGCGAATCATGTCTCAGGAGAAAACGTGCTTTTGAAATTTCTGGCACAAAAGACCCTTTACTTGAAAGATTAAAGCATAAAGCCTAATCAAATCCGGAAGAATCAATTGGCGATGATATCACGATACCTCCGGTGTTTATTTCGTATGTCAAAAGCTGGATAGGTGTTTTGGTATTTCTCATTTTCACAATATCCATTACCCTTTCCCTCCGGCCTGTATAGGGATTCTCCTTTTTCTGGAGCTGTATTGCGCCATATACAGAGAATAGCGCAATATCATGGAACTGCCTTGAGGTCGTGCTGTCAAGGATCACAAGTGTTGTTATTCCCCTTTTATTTAATTTATATACCAGAAGATCGATTCTGTCCCTGAATTCATGCTGGGTCAGGTTGGCTGTGCGATTCCCCAGACTATCTATGATAAGGATATTTGTGTCCGCGGGGATATGGTCAAGCAAATCTTCGAAATTGCCTTTTGCGCCGTCAAAGCTAATATCCAATGCAGTCGCTATTTCCTGAGCCCTGTTCCCTGCCAATTCAATAAATTCCATGAGACCTTTTTTTTCAAGGGATCCAAAATCCCACCCGAAGGACTTCCCCTGTTGCCTGAGGTCATCCGGGGATTCTTCCGTTGAAATATAAACTGCCTTTTTACCTTCCTTACAACTTATATTTGCAAATTGCAGCCCGAAAATTGTCTTTCCACTACCCGCATCACCTGTAACAAGAACAGTTTTACCGACCGGGAAACCCCCTATCATTTTATCCAGTTCGTTGATACCTGTTTTAATTTTATCCATGCAAAATTACCTGACGTTGTTATCTAAAGTATTATTATGCTTTCATATATATTAATTAATTCCTCCATCTTGAATAATAAAGATCTATTCCAATTCAAACTTGATAGTGCATTCGCCCACTTTCCCGGGTTTATCTACACCTTTTGTGATGACGTTCCTCCTGATTTTCTTAACAGCCGCATATTTCGCTGCCTGGACTATAGGACAGGCTGTTGCCATGCCTTCCTTTCTCAGGATCTCATTACCGTGACAAATTGCACACCCTTTGATATCAAGAGTATAATTCTTTTCATCGCAATTGATTTTAACATAATTTGCGAATTCAAGTTCATTCTTGAGATAACTCTCAAAACTTTGTGCAAATGCATCGTTGTTTTTTATGTCTCCCGCTTTATCTGCCCAGTTATCGGCAAATATTGAACCCACTTTTGCATTTACTTTTTTGGCATCCTCACCCAGCGCTTTTATTACAGTGCTGTGATATTGTTTGAAGAAATTCAGACTTGTTGTCATGTGACCTCCGATCATATATCTGTTTTGACAAAACTATACATAACCATAATCCGATATAAAGATTATGGTATTTCCCCGGATCAAAAGTGTGACACCATTCTCACACCTGTTCTTAATATATTGTTCACTCAAAGAGTTGTTCAAAACAGCAGGTTTACTTGAATACATTTGATCATGCAATTTGATAGGAATATTCCCGGAATTAATATCAGAGGGACCTTAAAACCCCTTCTGAAGTTAATATTGATAATAGTAATAGTTTTGTTAATTGGATATCTAATTGAAAATAACGCATATATCCATGGGATGTTTAGCCCAGTGGATCTCTTAATAGAATTCTTTTTTGTTTTTGTATCCCTATCCATTTTTACAATGACATGGTTTGCGTACAGCAAGAACCATGATGATCATACGCTGTTCATGGGAGCCACTTTTTTGATAATAGGGGTTTTTGAACTATTCCATATACTTTCGTATCCCTTCATGCCTGATTTTTTTACCCCTAACTCCATTCAAAAAGCAAGAATTTTCAGTGATGTGGTCCAGGTAATTATAGCCCCATTATTCCTGATAAGCGCATACCTTTTCAAGGATACTCTCAGGTTGTTCAAAAGGAATATCCTATTTATATCGGTAGTTATCATATCAATATTGCCTTTTATAACAATGTATTATCTCATATTCCTGTTAAATGAATACCCAAAAATATATTATTCCGAAGGCGAACTATTTGAATTAAGGATATCATTGATCCTGTTAAGCATATTAATAACATTATATGCAAGTTACCTGTATGCAAAAAGACTCCAATTAAATAAAGACCAGGATATTATAAATCTCATTTATGGATTTAATATCATAGTATTTAGCGACCTTATAATGAATACATTTGGATTTTCAGGGATCTTACTAAAAGGTGCGGGTTTTTATTTTGTATATCTTGCCCTTTACCAATCATACATAGAATTACCATATAAAAAATTAATGATAGCTGAAGAATCACTAAAAATATCAAAGGAAGAAGCTGAGCGTGCAAACCAGATAAAATCCGAATTCCTGTCCAATATGAGCCACGAACTTCGCACACCTTTGAATTCGATAATTGGCTTTTCTGACTTGTTGAAACAAAAAATGATAGGAGATTTAAATGAAAAACAGGAACATTATACAGATAATATTATCAATAGCAGTAAACATCTTCTGGACCTGATCAATAATATTCTGGACTTAAGCAAGGTAGAAGCGGGGAAGATAGAAATAAACGTTGAAAAGATTTCTTTATCCGCAATAATAAATGATACTCTGGAACTTGTTAAAGCCCTGGCCGCAAAGCATAATGTAGCACTGAAGAAAGAATTTGATCCCCAGGTCGAATCCATTGAAGCTGATAAACAGAAATTTAAACAGATACTTTTTAACCTGATAAGCAATGCCGTCAAATTCAACAAGACTGATGGCGGTACTATAACCATAACCACGATGAAATATGGTGAAATGGCACAAATTTCAGTATCGGACACTGGTATAGGTATCAGGAAAGAAGATATGGCAAAACTCTTCAATAAGTTCCAGCAGATCGATTCCGGTTCTTCCCGAAAATATGGTGGTACAGGTCTTGGCCTTGCAATTTCAAAGCAATTGGTGGAGCTTCAGGGAGGCAGGATATGGGCACAGAGTAAATATGGGCAGGGGAGTACTTTTATTTTTCAGTTACCGCTGACAGCAAAAAAGAAGGTTGGGAATTAAATGACGCAAATGTATGATAATAAAGAAATTAGTGAGAACACAAAAGAAAGTATGACCAGGCCAAAAATCCTTGTTGTGGAGGATAATCTACTAAATATGGAACTTGTCTTTGACATTCTCAAATCATTAGGATTTGTCGTACATGGAGCAATTAATGGGGAAGAAGCGATAAAAATGGTCGAAAATGAACATTATGATTTGATCCTGATGGATATAGAGCTTCCGGGGAAGGATGGCATATCTGCCATAAGGATCATAAAGAGCAAGCCCGGATATAATGATGTACCAACTATCGCTTTGACCGCTTTTGCCATGAAAGGAGACCGGGAAAAATTCCTCGCTGCCGGCTTTGATGATTATATAGCAAAACCAATTGATGTACCCGGATTCATGAAACAAATGCAGAAATACAAGAAATCCTGATATGAAATTATAAATGAATTTTTTGGAGATTAAATGGTAAATGGAGATAATCGGGCAAAAGTCCTTGTGGTTGATGATCAACCCGTAAATGTAGAGCTTATTTTTGGCTATCTTGAAAATTATTATGACTTAATACCAGCATATAGCGGAAAAGAAGCGCTTGAAAAAGTGATATCTGATAAACCTGACATTATTCTCCTGGATATTATGATGCCAGACATCAATGGATATGAAGTCTGTGAAAAAATAAAACAACAGGAGTCCACAAGGTTCATTCCAATAGTAATGGTCACAGCATTATCTGAAATAGAAGATAAGATCAGGGCAATAGAAACCGGAGCTGATGACTTTCTTTCTAAACCGGTTAACAGCCTGGAGCTGCATACTCGCGTAAAATCACTTCTGAAGATAAAGAATTATCATGATGAACTGACAAGAAGCAAGGAACAAATTGAGGCTCAAAACGATTTCAAGAATATTATGACGGATATACTTCCTCTTATCCTCCAGAGTATTCCCCCTGGAAAAATGACCGAAGTAATGACAGTTATGAGCAAACAGGTTGAAGATGTTATCTGGGCTAAATATATTCATGATGTTCCCAAAGAAATCGCACAAACTGCAAATATCACTTGCGGTGTCTTAAACAAGCTGGGTGGAGGCTTTTCAGTAAAAGGGGTAAGTGAAAAAGGTTACGTTATAATAAATAACAAATGCCCCTGGGGGGAAAGTGGAATTATAAATCCTGTACTTTGCATGATGACAAAAGCGATCTTTGCCAGGATTGGGGTTCATGTATATAAAGATATAAATGTAGAGATCAAAAAAACCATAGCTGGAGGTGATGAATGCTGCCTGGTAGAATTATTCATGAGAGCCTGACCTGGATTTATGGATTGAATATATTAACAACTAAACATAATATAAATATAACATAATTATGGAACGAATACATACTGGAATTACAGGGCTTGATGAAATGATAGGGGGAGGATATCCTAAAGGCCGCACTATTTTAATTATCGGGACAACAGGGTCGGGCAAAACCATAGTTGGTCTGAGTTTTATTCATAAAGCGTGCATGGAAGGGCGAAAATCCCTGATAATCGCTAGCGAGGAATTGCCAGGGGACATCATTGCCCAGTCAGGATCGGTTGGTATGGATCTTGAGGGATTCTACAAAAGTGGTTTACTGGCAATAGATAAAGTCTATGAAGAACGAACAGTATTTGCCAGGGAATTATTATCTTACGGAAAAACAGATACTGATAAACTGCAATCCAATATTGTCGGGTTACTGGAAAGAATCCCCCCGGATGTAGAGAGTGTTTTAATTGATAATATAGGTGTTTTTACACTTAACATGTCTGCAAACGAATTCAGGGCACAGATCGACTCATTGGTTGCCGGATTAACGAAAAGAAATATCACAACTATACTTATAATTGACCTTTCTGCAGATAACCGCACGGAAAACATTGCATCATATTCTGTTTATGGCGTGCTGAGGCCTTCTATAAAGGATAATCCCTTTACAGGAGCAAGAGAACGCCTGTTAGAAGTACTGAAGATACGGAATACGAAAATTTCCTTATCTCCTATCAGGTTTGAAATTACTTCCAAAGGTATAGAATTTCTAAATAAATAAACTGGTTACCATGGCAAATAAATTATTACCTACAGGGCTTCTGACTCTCGATAAAGAACTGGATGGCGGTTTGCTTCCGGGTTCTTTAGTATACCTTATGGCAGATCCAATGACAATGGGTGAGATTTTCTTATACCAGTTCATCCAGCAAAGACAAAGCTATTATATAAATACCGAACGGAAACCCGAATATATATTAAATAATTTAAAACAATTCGGGTTTGAGATATCCGGTATAAAATTCATAGATATACACGAGAAATATTATGAAAATGTAAGCAAATTGCTGGACAGGGGAGAGCTCAGGGATTACAGGGTACTGGATTTTTTTATTAAACAGCTTGAAATTATCGAGGTTAAAGAAATAAACCTTATTGTGGACACTATAACGTTTTTTCAGCATCTTGAAGTCAAAAGGAGCAACTTCAGGGAACTTATAGATAAACTTTATGATACTGTGAAACGAACCGAAGGACTCGGATTCCTTTATGGGATCAAAGATGAGAATCGTTCCCTTCTTGAAAACGAAGTAATAAACATTTGCGATGCGGTCTTTGACATTTCACTTATTAAGAAGGCAGATAAAACAACTACTGAATTGACGATTCCTAAAGCAAGAGACCGCCCGATCCATGGAAATGTACTTAAGTTCAAAATAGAGGGCGGGATTATAATGGATACCTCAAGAGAGATAGCATGAGGAAATATTGGTTTCTTCGAAAATCATAGTTCCTGGCGCGGTATCAGACCTTCCTCAGCACCCCGAGCTTTGGCTCATAGCATCTTCCTTCATCCATAAGCTCTTTCAATGATAATTCCACACTTTGTGCATCTATCCCTGCTTTCTGTGCAGTTTCAAGAACTTTTGAAAATGATGTGCCCTTCCCGGTATCAAGTTCATCGATTATGGCTGCAAGTATCTCTTTTGGCTCCAATTCAGGTGGTGCTTCGTTAGTATCAGGTTTGGCCGAAATTTGGAGATCTTCAACAGTTTCATTGATATCCTCAATATTATCTTCAATATTATCTTCAATATTATATTCAATACCCATTTTCCCTATATTTTGTTCATTGGTTGTCGGTTTGTTTGTTCCTGGACTTACAGCACTGTCTTGAGGAGATTCCCTCATTTTGTCAAAAGATTGTTCATGGGTTTTGAATTCATCCTTATTTTTTCCAGGAAAATCCGGTTCTCTTGTTATTTCCGGTTTTTGGAGCTGCTTCATAATTCCGCTATCAAATGCAACTGTATTGATTTTATTAACTGTGTTAATTGAATTGACTGTATCAACTGCATGAGCAAGTGTTTTTTTAAGATCAATTATGGTTTTATCCAGGTTTTTATAATGCTTGATCGCAAGCATTACGCCATTGAGAAGTGCGATGTTCGTCACTTTCTTAGAAAGGAATTCCTGTAATTCAGATCCCGAGAGTCCCGACTTTAAGGCCTCTTCGATAATGTTGATGCGCTCCAGAGTTCTTTCTACGGTTTCCAGCACCCACCTGTCCCTTTGCTTTTCATCAGAAGCATTTATTTCTTCCGGCCGCACAGATAAATAAACGGCGCCATCTTCCGGTTCATATTTTCTTGCTTTGCCTACAAGTGCAACATAAGCAGGAACATGCAATTCCGACAAAAATATGGCGGCCTCTGGCTGGTACTGGCCGGCGTATACAGTAAATACCCCGGTAGGATCGGCTATGCGCGCCCGCCAGAGGTTATTATCCTTTCCGATATTTTCAACTTCAGTAACAACCCCGATGATAAAAAGCCGGTTGCATTTAACACCGGTTGGCGTAATTATATAATTTGGCGCCCGTTCATCGCCTTCACTGACAAACAGATTTGACATGTTGAATTCATGAGCGAAAATACGCCATGCGATTTCCCTTTCCATTATTTTCTCTATTTTTTCCATATTAAACCTGTGATCCTCCCGACGAGATTTTGTGTCTATTCTTGTATCGTTTCAGCAGGTTCCCATGCATCGGTTGTAACAAGTGTGATCCCGAATTCACCTTTAGACATATTTCCTCTTGCTGCGAATCTTCTCCCCAGAAGTTTCTTTTTAATATCATCTTCCACTGCTTTCTGGGACATATTTATTTTTGCGATCTTTTGAGCTTCTTCGATCGTAATTCCACAAATCTTCTGTGTGAGCCTGGAATCAAGAACAAGCATGAGCGCACCTGTGCCATCATCAATTATAGCTTTGATACGCATATCGTTCTTCTCATCGACTTTTCCATGCACCCTGCACATACCTTTCTGGATCACACGCGAACATTCGCAGCATCTGGATATCAATCCTGAACCAGGCCTGATTGAAAGGATATTACCTTCGACCACAATATCATAAGCCGCATCTTTCATGATAACATCACCGATCTTTAATCCATTTTTTTCCCTGTATTCGATCTTATTTCCAAGCTTTGCTACAATGGTTGATTCATTGATATTCAATGTGGGAACTCCCCGGAATGACCTTACATAAGCATTTTTTACTTCAATTGAATTGCCCACCTCAAGTTCTGGTAACAATACCCATGCTGTGATCGGGAGTTTTGTATCCTCATCTGCCGCAATTGCCCCGATTATCTTTTTTGGGCCATCCTTTGTATTGATTTCGTGGATATCAATATTGAGGATAGTGAACTGTGTATGAACATTTATATCGCCGTCTCTTAACTGTGAAAGTTTTTTAATCTCAGAGTTTTCCGGAACCTGGATTTTGGTTGTAAGTTTTGTGACTTTCGATCGGGGGCCGAAATTTACTTCAGGCCTTTCCTGCCAGTTCCTGACATAAGCCTGGGTGACTGAAATCACATCACCCGGATTAAGGTTAAAATCAGACCATGCAGTGAAACTTCTTGATGAGGTCTCATCGCAGATCACTCCTGAAAAAAGGATTTTTTCGACATTCTTGATGTTGACAGTTTTCTTAGTCACTTCAATGACCTGCCCGATAATCTCGATATTGTGTTCTCCTGTCTGGATATCTTTCAGTTTTCTGCCAGTACCTTTTTCAGATCCTCCGTATTTTTTTATCAGGCTTCTTTTTGCTTCGCTCAATGGTACCCTGTATTCGAGCAGTTTTTTTAAATCCTCAATTATGTCTCTCTCTTCTATTTCGTTATCAAGCGCCATTTTTATTTCTTCAACATGTGGCGCAAATTCAATTTCCATAAAGCTCCTTATGACCAATGGGATATGACTTAAAAGGATAATATAAGATAAAAAACCATCGCAGAACCATTTATGTATTAGGATAATTTATCAGCATTTATTGCTATTCAGGTATTGAGGATGAATTATGGAATCTGTATATTTCTATGAAGAGGATGTCAGTAAAGATATTTCAAAAATATTAGAGGAAGATTTTTTTAAGCGCCTGGGGTTCACGGTACGTGAATGCAGCCTTCTGGATTCCCAGCGCAAGGGCTATTTCCTGTACATAAAAGCAAATTCAGAAGACATCGACCGTGCAGAAAAGAAATTTGAAGGAGTTGGAATCAAGAAACTCATTGGAGAAGAAATGAAAATTGTCACAGCCGCTTTCAGAGCTGAGGAAGAGAATGCCGCCAGCGGCATGGGGATGATTTTCGGTTAGAATTTTAATTCTGTAAAGATCATACCTAAATAGATTTATTAATAAATGCCATTATATAAGTTAATAAATAAGCGACATTTTGAATCGTGTATTTTTTTTTCCATAATAATTCTTGCATTTTTCCTGAGGCTATATAGTCTTGATGAGAGAGTTCTTCACCAGGATGAAGCCGCAGTGGGCTATATCACATACAAATTATTCAACGACAGTATCTACTCCTACGATCCGTCTTTCCATGGTCCGTTCATGTACTATGTCACATCAGAGATCTACCGGATTCTTGGGGACACTATTTATTCATCAAGGTTGCTTCCTGCGATCTTAGGAGCATCCATGATCTTATTGCTGATACCTTTTCGAAGATATCTGGGGAACTCAGGGATGCTTTTTGCCGCATTCTTTCTCGCTCTTTCGCCTTCGTTCCTGTATTACTCCAGATTCTACAGGGAAGACATATTCATATCATTTTTTACAATGCTGGCGCTGACATGCGCTGTAAAATATGCGGAAACATTTGATAAAGACAGGCATCACATTTCGTTTTTGAACCTTCATTTTATCGCAGGGTATTCAATTGAAAGGATCTTTTATCTTGCTCTTATGGGGATATCACTTTCCTCTATGGCAGCCCTCAAAGAGAACGCGTACATAACAATGGCTTTAATAACCCTGTTCATGTTCCTGTTCTTCATAAGAGAACAGTATTTAAAAAGTCCGATAGATAGAATGATAAGACCTGGTAAGGAATTTATTATCCTGATCGCAGAAGGGGTATTTCTCATTCTGGTAATCCTTGTGGTTTTTTCACTTTTCTATACAGGGAATATCCTTGATATCGCGGGCATGAAAATAAGCGTTGAAAAAGCGATATCCCACTGGTATGAGATGCACAGGATACAACGTATGGGAGGGCCTTACTTTTTCTATCTGGGCATTATTGCACTTTATGAATTACCCGTACTTGTGTTTGGTATTTTAAGTATGTTGTATTATGGATTCAGCGACAGGAAAAAAGGTAAGCTGCTGATAATATTGCTTCTTTATTGGGTGGCTGCAGGCATAATGTATCTTTTGGCAAAGAATTATGCATTTGCAGGCAGATTCTTGCCAACATCCTACCTCCAGTCATCTATTATCATATTTATCCCGCTTCTTTTACTGGGGATTATTGGCGTCCTGTATATTCGAAACCTTTTTTTTGCTTTTCTGATCTATTGGGCATTGGCCAACTTTTTTGTATATTCATATGTCCAGGAAAAAGTCCAGTGGCTTGTATTGAACCCGCTTTTGCCTCTGGCAATACTCTCTGGCGTATATCTGGGAGAACTTCTGCCCGGGTTGAAAATAAGGTCAAGAGCTTTGACAGTCGTTTTCCTTATAGTAAGCATTCTATTTTTTGTCCATTCAAGCATTCAATTGAATTTTATTAATTACGCTACTGCAGCCGAACCGATGGTACAGGCATCGCAGCCGCCGCAGGAATTTTCCGAATTCGTTACAAAGATGTTCGAGATATCTTCGCAGTACAATAACCAGTCCACCAGGATCCAGATTACAGATGAAAATCTGGAAACCCAGTTGCTGTGGTACACACGCCATTATCCATATGTAGAATGGAGGATGAGTATGGATGCCAGATTCGATGCCCCGCTCATCGTGACGGGCGATGCGAATGAGACTGAAGCTGACGTCATGCAGCGCAATCTTGGAAGCGATTACATCCGGCTTAACAGCGCGAGTTTGTCCTGGTATCGGTTCAGACCATCTGATCTCACGCCTGAATTTATCCTTTTCAGGAATTTGAACAGACCGCCTGATTATGAGCACAGGTTCGCCCTTTTCTATAAGCCTGTTATCAAATATGGCTAAATGCCTTCATTAATTTGTCAAGCGTTGTAATTTCTTCTTTTGAAAGAGATATCTTTGCGTCAATATTTTTGAACTCCGGGATACCTTTTCCCCCGGTTTCACCCGATACAAGAGAGTTTGACCACGGGCTATTAACCATGAAAGCTAATCCCTCCGGTTCATCTCTTTTAGATTCCCTTGCTTGCACCACTAAACTTCCGAAATTATTGGATATTTTTACCCTGTCCCCGGACTTTATACCCATTTTTTGAAGGTCGATCTTACTCATTGATATTGAAGCAGAAAGCTTCTTATATTCCTCACCAAACCTGTCGCTTTCAAGCGCCTCAACCTGGAAGATATCACGATATGTGATGATCTTGATATCATATTCCGGGCTTTTCAGGAATTTTCCAAAATCCATACTCATTAAAATGCCTCCATCAATCGATCCAGGATATCTTCATCCGTTAAATGATCGCTCTGGATGATCTTTGGTATTCCAATCACTTTTCCATCCATCCTTACTGCTGTCCCTCCGGATTCCAGCCCTGATGCAGCGCAAGGGATTGTCACAGTCGCGATTTTTGATGTCATGGTCATACAGGGATCGATACAGATCACCGGTATTGATGCAAGGTGTGAAAGTACAGGACCCGGAAGACTTGAAACCGGATCGGAACCCACAATAACAATTGCATCTATGAATTTTTTATTGAGTGATTCCATAATTGAATATTTCATATCGCGTACCGCTTTTCCATTAAACTTCACCTTGTTAACAAAACCTGTCTCTTTAAAAAGAGCTTCATTAAAACCGCGCATGTTATAATGGCCAACCATAGGCATTATATTAAAATTTGGGAGCCTGTCCGCAAGAGCGATCAATATGTCAAAATCATCTTTTATCGAATACGTAAGTCCGATACCCACGAAAATCGCCCCGAACTCGGCTTTTTTCAATATGCCTGCCAGTTCAAGCATTTTTTTCGTGTCATATGCCGGTACTTTTCCGGATAGCGCTTCGATCAGTGCCAGGATAAATTCCCGGTCTCCTTTGGGGGGTATCCTGTAAAAATGTCCTTTGCAGATCTTTGCAGTATTTGATTCCCGCACATCTATGGCTATTGCCAGCCTATCTTCCTCATAACCGCGCTGGCGTGATTCTCCCCGCGGGAAATACGAGAACCTTGAAAGATGGCGGGGCTGTGAGTCCTGGGCATCGGATCCCCAATAAACAAGCACATCAGCTTTGTTCCTTATATCCTCCAGCGAACATGTCCTGAATCTTTCCTGAAGGATCTTTTCAATAAGCATTCCCTGGCAAAATGAAGACGTGTCATCTATAATTGCATTTATTTTTTTAGCAAATTGAATTCCTTTTATCTGCGCTTCACATGTCGAGTTATCCAATCCAAAAAGCATAGGCGCTTTTGAATTACGGATGATTTGCGCGGCTTTCTTTATGGAACTTTCAATATCTGTGGGTTTTTGATCTATTGAAGGAACAAGCCTGTTTGAACAACCCTTTATTTTTGCAGCGCCGCGCCTGCATGCGTTCCTTACCTCTTTTATACTGTTGTTCTCCACAATTGCTTCAATATCATCACATAACAGCGCGCATCCCGTGCATGTAATCATAAAAACCTCCTATACAAACTCTATCGCGCCGGTCGGGCACGGGTCGATGCATGCATAACACAACACCCGGCTTTTCCCAAAGCGTCGGCATTCTTTGATATTCGAAGCCAGGACTTTTCCATCAACTACTTTGAAGATCACCTTATCATTTGTAGGAGCACAACCCATACCTGCGCCATGTGGGTCATTTGCTACGTCAACAGGACATGCAACGACGCAATTCCCACAACCTGTGCATAATTCAGTATGCACTATCATGCCTGTTTCCTCGGCCCCCGCAGATGGCAAAAGAAGTGATTCAAGTTTCTCTTTTTGCTTCTTGAAATTCACTTCAAGAAGGGGTGTACATTCTGCCACGTTCTTTTTTCTTCCTAGCATTGCAACCGCAAATGCCATACAGGTAGATTCCCCGCATATCTTGCAGTTGGTTCTGGGTAAGAGCTGGTATAGCTCCATAACTGTAACCATGAATGGTGAATTGATTTTAATAAGGGATATAATTTATGGAATCTATTTAAGGCTCTTTCCGCTTCCGGTTGCATTCTGTATGAGCGCTCTTTGTCTTGCTTTTGCAAACGATTCTTCAAGGTTCTGTATAGCTTCAGACGGGCAATCTCTGAGCCCTTCTCTTATCAATGGATATTTTGAGGGCATTATTTTTAATCTTGACCTTAGAGTGTCCGGTTGAGAACTCCATTCGTTTAAAGTCTCTGATAGCGGATAAGTGGAGCTTCTTAAATCGCCTGTTGATGTACTGCAATAATACTGAGGATGCGCGCGGATTCAATCAGTGGAAACAAGCAGGAAGGTATATTATTAAGGGTTCTCATGCGTTCTATATCCTCGCGCCAATGTTTAAGAAGGTCATTGACAAAAAGACTTCTATACAAAGAGGATTTGACCTTTCTGTTTGCTGATGGGCGCAGACAAATGTTTACGGTGCTATGACAAAGATATACTGGAATAAAATGAACCACAAAAAGAATATAGGGTAATGTTTGGGAAAATCATTTTAAACCTAATAATCATTAACATTATTCGGTGGTATTGGAATAAGCAGGTTGGGAATGGGTGGTTTGACATTTGAATATTGAAATGGTAAGACATAAAAAAATTGTAATAAACATAAAAAAAGTTTATAACAATCGTAATTCTTAAATATCATGAAAGTTTGAAGATAAAGTAATGGGCAGGACAATTCTTTTTTAAAGATACCACCCACTCCCCAACCTGCCCATTTTAGTTTTTCATCTACATGCTGTATTGAATAATTCCAGCTAATTATGTCTGCCAACACTGATTCTGCTGATATTCCTATGAATCATGAATTGTGCCTCAGCATATTGATTAAACGGCATTTATTCAAAACCAGTATAATGAAGCACAATGACAATATTTTTAAGTCTTGGCGGGAGGGTTTCAAATTAGCATCTCATCCAAATCAGATTCAACATTTTTTGCTATAAAATATAAACCAGAGTATTCATTTTTAGAAACAAAGTTTGCTCGTCTATGTTGGAAATGACCTTTTCAATCTCTCGTATATGACATACAGGACAATGGTTAGAAATTTATACAGGCATATCTGTGGATGAATGTTTAGCATCTTTTAAAGATGACGCAAATTTCCTACCCTAAAAGAAAATAATAAAGCCAATTTATTAATAAAACATGAGTGAATATTCATAAACATGAGAAAAAGTGAAATAATCATCTTTGGAATAATCCTTCTATACTTCGCTATTGGCATCTATTATTATCCACAAATGCCAGAAAAATTGGCATCTCACTGGAACGCTCAAGGACAAGTTGATGGCTATACATCAAAGTTCTGGGGATTATTTCTTATGCCGATTATTTCAGTGGGAATGTTATTGCTCTTTATCTTAATACCCAGAATAGACCCGTTAAAATCCAATATACAGCAATTCAGAAAATATTTTGATGGCTTTGTAGTCTTGATAATGGTTTTTCTATTTTATCTATATCTACTGACAATTTTCTGGAACTCTGGATATACATTTAATATGATTACTTTTTTATCCCCTGCTTTTGCTATACTTTTTTATTATTCTGGTATCCTGATCGAAAATGCAAAAAGGAACTGGTTTATTGGAATAAGAACACCCTGGACGATGAGCAGCGATAAAGTATGGGATAAAACTCATAAAATTGGCGGTAAGTTGTTTAAAATTGCAGGAGTTGTCACTCTTTTAGCAATATTTTTTGAAACTTATGCAATATATATTATTGTTGTTCCAGTATCTCCGAAAGAATGTTAAAAAATTAATACAGTACAAATTTTAGCACTCACCATCAATACCAATATCCATTTTTTCGATAAAACAATATCATCAGACCGAAAGATTTATATCATAGGATATCCATAATATATCCTATGAAAAAAGTTGAAATTCAGACGCAAACTCATCTTGAGATTGATGGGGTGGAAGGTTTTTTCATCCGCAAAGTAACAAAATTTGGCAATAGTGCAAAGGTAGATTGCCCTAAAGATTACCTTGGCCGTACCGCATATCTGGTGATAATTTGACAATTAATCCAGACAGGTACTTTCGTACTATCAAAACGCTTGATACATTCGTTGATCGATCATTGGATTTGATGCCTAATGCTCCTAACCTTTCTGGTTTTAATTATGATCTCGATTTATTATATGCAGCAGTTGCGAATACATATATAGAAACTGTAGGATCACATGCAGATTCCCTTCATCTTGCTATAAAACGAGTTACAGCTTCAGATATTTATTCAGAATATCTTAAAACAGTTGAAATTCTTAGCGATCGATTTCAACTCATTGAAAAAGATGTGGTTTTAGCATTTGATTACACTGAAGAAAATTTCTATGGCGATGTTCAAGGTTTTTGGATATATGGCTGGACAGGTGAGCATGCTGTTACTGGAAAATTCAAATTTTTAACTTGTTCAATAGTCAGTTCGGATATTCCTCAAAAGATACCTTTGATTTCGATACCTGTATACGTTGGTCATAGTATGGCCAATGAAGTATGCAGGTGCTATTCGATGGTAAAACCGATAGTAAAATCAATAAAACTGGTTATATTTGATAGGGGATTCTTTAGTAAAGATTTGCTTATCACATTGAATACAGCATGTTATCCGTATTTGATTTTTGTTCCCAAGAATGAAAAGGTAAAAAAAGAATTGGAACAAATGGCATTATATGAAAAGAAAAAGATCATTTACGAATTTAGATTAAATAAGAATAAAACCGTAATAAAGGGCGAGACAACTCTCGCTTTGTTAAAAAATATATTTGATAAAAGAAGTGGAAAAAAATTCGATTGGTCATTCGCTACAAATCAATTGGAAATTAAATTGGATTCTTTTGTTCCGACCTATAAGTGTAGATGGCGGATTGAAACAGGATTTAGAGTTCAGGATGAAGCTCACATAATGTCCAAATCAGTACATGCTAATATTCGTTTTTTTTATTTTGTTTATGAGCAGGTGCTTCAGCTTTTATGGGTTGTTCTATATAAAGAGGAGGTGAGTTTCAAAGAGTTTTTATTGGGTTTATATGAATTCTGCAAAAGTAGAAACTCTAAGTCGGAGGGATCATAATTGATGGCCATGTCTTAGCCCCAGTAACAAGACATGCAGGCTGTGAGAACATCAGGTACGTCTTTCGGTAGTTTATCCACATCGGTTATTATCTAAGACGCTGTTTGTAAAGGGTGGGCTGTCAATAGGCTCATTTTCCTTCGGAGATACTGTGTTCCTTTGATTATGGTTTCTATTTATACCGTTGTGTATTCGTATTTTGAATATCAAAAAGAAATGAAATGAAAGGGTTTAGTTGCCTCCCATTCAGAAACAAATCAATTCTCCGTCCATTATCATCCTCTGATTAAGAAGCGTGCGTGGATGCATTTGAGATAAACGCGTTTAATTCATTTTCTCAAACATATCTGTGGGCGCACATCGGACAGACCCCAATGCCTAATCTTTCATGTCTTTGTTCTTATTACCGGCACCATCAATTCAATCTTTACTTAACGTTCCAATAACAAGAAACCTCACGAGAACATCCGCTCCATGAGGAGACATATATTCCAGATCATCTGTGAGATCTTTGCCAGCATTATGCATGTTTTCGTGCTCCCCATCCTCCCATCGAGGGCTTTTTGTGACATCATATACTTTTCCTTGATAGGCTATGAAAGCTTGAGCCCCATTTTCGCCATTGTTTTTGGCCAGTTCTTCCTTGTTGAATTCTTTCATCCTTTTAAAACCCCTGTATTTAAAACATGGAGAAAGGATTGTGAACTACCCCTTGCTTTTACAAGGGGTTTCCTGCTTCATAGAATACCTACTGGATTCTCAGACAAGCTTGAATTCCGGCGATACCCGCCGTACTATGTCACATCCCTTATCCAGTTCGGCTTTACGAAAGACGGGAATAGGATGTTACGTTTAAGTCGTTTCGACCAT
>CAJPFJ010000008.1 GCA_905339155.1 Methanosarcinales archaeon | reverse complement strand
ATTGATAACAAGGACATGGTTAAGCGATAGTTCATATATCCTTTGCTATTCCTGTAATTCAAAAGAAGATGCAGATATAACAGGTGCATACAATATAGCTTTTCGATGCCAAGATGACTGGCTGAAAGCGCAGATGAACATGAAAGGAGAAAAACCACATGCGAGTGCGTAAGAATGGAAGCCCCGTGCCTTTAGGCCGGGGAGGATGTCACCAGGATCACAAATAAAAGAACAGGATAATCGTTGATATAACTACAATACCCCATAAGACAGGATTATACCGCCAAACTTTTGCCCCATCCAGCGGGCCGAATGGTATCATATTGAATCCTGCAAGGAACACATTAATAAAGGCAGCTCTTGTTAGTACTTTTATTGCTAATGGGTCAGTTATTGTTAATGAAATAATTATGAATAAGAAGGAAAGTATTAAATTCACCACAGCTCCTGAAACAGAAATATAGGCAAATTCTTTTTCATTCTGGAGATTATTAACATAATAGTTTTCAATCTGACCATAAGGAATTTTTTTGCCCCTGATCATTACCGCGCCTGGTGCTGCAAATACAAAATTTCCACCTGTGAATATAGATATCCCTATAGCCATGGCCAATCCCATGGGGCTTGCCTCGTAATCTGCAACATAACCATATCTCTGGGCTGTGAACTTATGGGCAAGTTCATGAAGCAGGAAACCTGTACCCACTCCAACGGCGGCTATAGCTAACGCTTCTATACTGGTGCTGGGATATGAAAACGCAATTGTAAGAACCAGTAAAGAAGCTACAAGATGTACTATTTCCCTCAAACTGTTTCGGTCCATGTGCTTCCAGTTAGTTTAAAAATATATAAATCATACCATACCGCATGCAAAGTTTGATAATAACTCATCAGTTTGTGGAGTTTTCACACCATAAAGGCACTGCCGCGCATCCTTATAATAGAGGCGTTCTTCCAGTATCCCTTCTCTCTTAAGTATGTTCAGGGCATATCGCACAGTGCGGGGAGGAAGATAACTTTCAGAGACAAGTTCTTTCTGGGTCAAGAGTCCCTTGAATTCAAGCACTTTAAAAACAAGCTTTACTGAAGGTGAAAGCTGCAATATCTTCCGTGTATAAACATTTTGCATTGCCGCAGTTTCAGAATAAGGATATTTATCTGTTGTTTTTATCATGTTAAATATTTGATTTACGTCATACTATTGCCCTTAACAGATCTTTATCGCGTACCAAACCCAGTAGCTTTTTTGTGTTGGTGACAACTGGTAGCTGATCAATTCTATGGCGCTTCATTTTACGCGCACATTCACTTACTGCCGAGCTTAGCAGTGCAGTTTCAGGTTCACCTTTTAATTTTATTATTTCTTTCACAGGCGAATCAGGAAGCTGGATCTTAGAGACGCTGTAATACAGGCTCATGGTGTCCCGCATGGATTCCCATGTCCAGGCATCATCATCAGATCCCGCAGACATATTTGACATCTCAGTCTTATCCTCGATCATGCTTGCGCTTATTAGATCCTTATCAGATGCGACCCCAACCAGTGTAAGTGTCGAATCCAGCATTGGAACTGCTTTAACGTCGGCAAGCTCCATGATCTCACCAACCACACAAAGAGGTGTTTCGCTCCATACCGAAACCACGCCATTTCCAATATAATCACTTATTGGGGTAGTAATATTCAGTCTTCCTATTGCGCCCACAATATCAGCTATGGTTATAAGGCCTGTAAGTATACTATCTTCAACAACCGGCAAACGCCGAATATTATTATTCAGGATTATCCGGGCTGCATCTACGATCGATTTATCGGATGTGATGGTAATGGGATTTCTCGTCATCAGTAGCGCTATCTGTTCCTCTTCAGGATGTTTCAATAGATCAGTCCTTGTAACGATCCCTGCCAGTTCGCTGCCTTTTACTATCGGAACTCCAGAAATATGCTTTGACTTTAAGATTTCAAGAACTTCATCCCTTGATCCGGGCAATTCAGCGCGGGCAACGTCCCTGACCATCACGTCATCAACTTTTATGCTTTGCGGCGTATTCGGCATTTTTTGTCTCCCTTTTTTTTATTTTTTAGCGCGGACAACCAGCACTGGTATTTTTGAATTGCGAACTACTTTCTCGGCAACGCTTCCCAGAAGGAACCTGTCAAGCCCGCTCTTTCCCAGGGTTCCCAATACAATGAGGGAGACCGCGTTACTTTCAGAATATTTTATTATTTCGTCACCAGGATGCCCTTCAATTAAATTTCCTTCAACTTGCAATCCTTCTGCTTCTGCTCTTTCTGACACATATTTTATAGCCTGGTCTCCTTCCTGTTTAAGAAGCTCATACATGCTCTCCCACGCAGCATCCATGGGGATTGAAGCAAAAGCAGCAGTATCAACAACATAAATTGTAAGAAGCTTTGCTCCCGTGTTCTTTGCAAGGTCGATACCGTAATCAACCGCATTTTTTGTATATTCCGAACCATCTGTTGCAATCAATATTTTTGTATACAATCTACTGGCCATAATTTTCCTCCTTCAATTTATTAAATTATCCTAATAATATCATCCGGTCTGGCCCGCCTCACCAAACCACTCAATGGATTTTGTATTCCCTGCATATTATAAGATTTTTTAGTCAAGATCATCAATCTTGCTTTTTTCCCTATTTTTATGGAGCCTGATTCTTTATCCATACCTAATATTTTTGCTCCATTTAGTGTGCACAGTTTAAATACTTGCCTATCATCGTAAAGATTTGTTTTAACAAGAAATTCCATCTCAGAGAACATATTAACGGAATTAAGCATTACATTATCAGTGCCCACAGCAACAAGAATCCCTGCATCAAGCATTTTCGCAATTGGGGGAATCCCGGACCTCGTGATGTAATTCGAGCGCGGGCAGACCACAACAGGAATGTTTGCATCTGCAATATCCTTTATATTTTTTTCTCCCGCCGTTGTAAGATGTATCAGGAAATCCGGACCAAGCTCAAGCGCACTTAAAATATCTGTTTGATCCCTTTCACCTGCATGGAGTGCAAATTTCTTCTTTTTTTCCCTCGTTTGTTTTAAAATATCCTGGATATATCCAGGTTCAAGGTCGTTCGTGCTACTAAGCCCGGTTCCATCGCAAGAATCAAGATAATTCATACCTTCATCATCAGGCCGTCCGAAAATCAAAGTTTTAATGCGTGGATCATTTCCGATGGCGTCATGAAGAGCCTGCACTCCGGCATAACCACCTTCACGAAAGTCACAAAAAGCGCAGGTTCCTGTTTGTATCATGTCTTCAATGCTTGCCTTCATTGAAGAAACCAGATCGGAATAAGAGGTTTCCCTTAAGATCCTGTGTTTCAATCCGTCAGGAGGTTGCACCAGTTCAGGAAGGGGTAAAAAAGGGGGGTCTTTTATGACCGAATCTCCTATGTGAGTATGTGCATTCACAAAGCAGGGAGCGATTATTACATCAGTGGCAACGGTGCTTTCTTCAATCTTCTTTATTATGCCATCATCTATAGTAATATAACCATCAATTGGTTCAAACTCATCGCCGTATATTATTGTTCCCTTTAGGGTTTGCATGTGTTGTTATTTTTTCTTACGATACATTCCAAAGACCGCCAGTATCAGTAAGATCGAGACCGGAAATTCAAATCCCGGAGACCCTTTTGTTTGTGAAGGTTTAACCGTTGCAACAGTCGGGCTGGCAGTTTGTGTTACTGTTGGCGTGGCTATTGTTTCCTCAATAGCAGGCGTTGGTGTTGAGGTTGCCATATTTCCTGATGAATACGCATACAATAGCCCGCTATGCGTTGATGCGAACAGCATGTTGCCTGAAATCGCAGGAGAAGTTATGTAATCTTTATCATTTTGTCCGGTTGAATTCTTCCAGAGCATTTTTCCTGTATTGGTATCAAGTGCATATATGAAATTATTTCTTGTCCCAAAATAGACGATATCATTTGAAATTGCTGGTGCTGAAAGGACAGGGCCGGAATTGGGGAATTTCCAAATAACTTTTCCAGTTAATGCATCAAGCGCAAAGAAATTTGAATCTGTTGAGCCAAAATATACTACACCATTTTTCACAGATGGGGAAGACTCAACATTATCACTTGTGGAATATTTCCATTTCAGTGTCCCTTTATCTATGGTAATTGCATAGACTGATCCGTCATTTGACCCCACAAATAAGGTTCCGTCCGCTATGACAGGTGAAGACTTAATTTCAATCACTCCTGTATAATAACGCCATTTTTCTTTTCCTGTTGAAACATCAAGCGCGACTATATCTCCACCATCAGTTCCAAACGCAATAATTCCTTCTCCAACAGCCGGTGATGATTCAGCTACTTTTCCTATAAGTGTGGACCAGATAATTTCACCATTCCTGATATCAAATGCATAAAAGGAACCATCTTTTGGCATCGCATAAACCATGTTGTTTGCAACCGCAGCCGAAGCAACATATCCATCCAGAGCTTTATCATTTATCCATAGAAGTGTTCCATCTTTTGCGTTCACTGCGTAGAACTTGCGATCATCTGCGCCAAAATATAAAACATCGTTTGAAACCGTTGGAACTGATTTTACAAAACCATTTGTATGGTATGTCCATAGTTCCTTTCCGGATCTTATGTCCAGTGCATGAATGCCAAAAGTTGTTCCAATATACAAAACATCATTAACTACCACAGGGGATGAGTCGGTTTCAAATCCAATGTCTTTTGTCCATTTTAATGTGAGCGGAGGATTGACCGCATCATTTGTATAGCCGGAATGTGAAGGATCATTTTTGAACATGCTCCAATCCGCAGCATATACGGGGGTAATAAGCATTGATATTAATAACAAACATATTATTATCATCCTGGAATTTTTCATATTATTTCTCATATCAAATATCCCACTTGAATATTTAGTGTTTTAATCTATGTCGGGCAAGAGTATGTGAAGGATCCAATTCCATTACTTTCTTGAAGCACTTTTGTGCATCAGCTTCGCTTACAAGTTCCTTTGTAATCAATCCTTTCTCATACCATGTGTTCGCGCTATCAGGATTTATTTCAATTGACTTATCAAAAGCCTTGAGGGCTTCATTAGCCTTGCCAAGTTTATTGAGTATAACACCTTTTTCAAACCATAATACTGCATCCTTCGGATTTAATTCAAGTGCTTTTCCATATGCGGTCAAAGCTGTTTCAAATGCTTTCATTGCATCATATTTCCGGTCTATTGAAGAAAGGTCATTGCCCTTTAATCCCCAAACTTTTCCTTTACCATACCATGCATTCCAGTTAGACGGGTCGCTCTTAATAGATTTTTCAAGTAAGTCAAAGCTCTCAGCGTATTGTCTTCTGGTTCCTATGATCAATCCTTTCCTGGCAAGAGCTCCTGCATGACCCGGGTCTATTCCCAGGACTTTCTCGTATGCTAAAAAAGCATCCGCTTCTTTTCCAAGACCTGATAGCATTAATCCTTTTTCAAACCACATTTTAACATTATCAGGGTCCTTCACAAGAAGCCTGTCGTAAATTTTTAATACTTCGGAATCCTTCTTCAATTCCTTCAATATCATTGCCTTTTCATTGAGCAATTTCATATTTTCAGGTTCGGATGCAAGCACTTTGTCATAAGCAACAAGCGCTTCTTCCAGTCTTCCAAGATTCACAAGTATGAATCCCAGTTCATGCCATGCTTTTATATTTTTCGGGTCAAGTTCCAGGACGGTCTTATAAGCATCAAGAGCCGGAAGATATTGTTCAAGCGTAAGATGTATCGAGGCTTTGTCATACCAGGCTTTAAGATTTTTTGGTTCGATCCTGAGAATGTTCGCATAAGATTCCAGGGCACGGTCGTATTTTCCCGCATTCTTATAATCCTGTGCTTCTTTCATTAAATCTTTTTTCTTAAAAAACCCACTTAATTTCATATATTTTATACCTCAGTCTAAATCAATATGATTTAGGTTTTTAGAGTATTTATATAGTATATACCTTTCTATAGCTGCATTGTGAATATTAATGCGCAACTATCAACCTGTATCCACCAATTATTATAAATGTAGATGTCATTACAAACAACAATAGCTTCAATGTTTTGGTAAGACCTTGATTCTGAGCATCATTGACTACTATTGGAACCATTAACAATCCTATCACATAGCCATAATAATGTGCACCAAATCCTAAATCTATTATCGTGTCACTTATACTTACATTAACAAATGGCAACTTGAATATTCCAGTACCGTCATATAAGAACAATCCATAACCAAATAAATGAATAAATCTTGCCACTAAACCTGTCAATAATGATAACGAAATTCCTATGAACAAGATGGACACATATAACCTCCTTCCGTATAAGATCGTCCGTTTTCTTATAACGTTTACCATTAAATGCAAAATAACTACCATTAACAATGTAGATGCTACAAAAATTGGCTTATACAAAAATAAACTCAATACTGGTGCGACTATAATTCCACCTGTCAATGCATTGTACTTTTCATATAGAAACATCGATATAACAATCCCAATGACCAGCGTCAATATTACTTCCTGATAGTTAATTCCATATATGTAGTCCATAAAATCCTTCCTAGTATGTTTCAAAAAATCTCATCACAGAATCAGCAAATTCGCTTTTTATATTTGCTAATCCGATCCATGTATTCCTATCCTTATTGCTCAACTTTAGCAATTCCTGAATATGATTACTTTCAGGGGTGAGAACTTTTACATCACCTGTATAGCCATTTAAACGTAATTCTTTTTCTATTATGTTACTGTCGTTCTCCTGTGCTATTACAATTGTATCAAAACCATATCTACACAAGAAGTTTATAAAACCATAGGTTCTTCTCATCCTATCTTTTCGATGATTCAAAAGTGCTATCTTTTTATTTGTCTTTGGAATTTCGACATATGAAAGCATCAATGTCAAACTTCCAATATCATTATTGGCAAAGGAATTTACAAAACTTATCGATTTGTTATCAATAATCTTTGTATAAACATTTCCCTTACCTATATCATGCTTTGTTTTCAACATATCATTTAATGCAGTTTCTTTATCAATTCCCAAAATCTCTGCTATTGATAATACTATAGTCACATTTTCCTTAAAGTTCATGAAAGAAAATCTTTTCTCGTATCCATCAGGAACTTGGTCCAATTTTGCCAATACTACCCTGGTATTTTTGCCATTTGCAACCTGTTGTAATATATCCAGTTTTTCAATATTTTCAGGAACCACTAATATTCCATTGGTAGGTATCGTATTCGACAAAGACTCGGCAATTTCTTCAAGAGATTCTCCCATTACATCTTCATGATCAAATCTAACATTGGTTATTACTCCTATTGTACTTCTCATTACTTTTTCTTCAAGAAGTTTTTGATATGAAGGTTCAATAGCCATGCATTCAAATACTATTGCTTCTGCATTTGTATCATTTGCTAATTTCATTACCCTAATCTGTTCATTTATATTTGTAAGTCCTACCCTTTTTATATGTTCTTCATCACCATTTTTGTGAATAATGACAGGTTCACTTCCAGTTGTTTTACCAACAGTATTATAATGATTTCTCAATACAGCATGTATCATTCTTGTAGTACTTGTTTTTCCTCTGATACCATTTACAAAAATTCTTACTGGTATTGATTTATGAGCATTATTCATTGCATCATTTTCTTTAATAAGATTACGAAAAAATAAAAAAATAGGGGTTAATGTCATTGCTTCAAATAACATTATTTCTCCTATTCTGAATTTGTGTCTGGTGCATCCAATGGAGAGGCTCCATACATAAATACATCCAATGGCAAATCCATCACTTGTGACGAATTGAACCAGCATGTATAATATGAGTATGTATCTCCATTACCAATTGATACAGGGTGACCTCTTTCTAAGGACATCTGTTCACTCACAACGGAACCCTCAGGAGGATGTTCAACACTACATCCAAAATTAGTTCTGTCGAACATATATTCGCTATTTCCATCTCCCGCCTCGCCTGTGACAGCTAAAGAAAGAGATAACACGACTCCTGTAGCAATTTCAACTATGTAGTCCAATAAATTCAATCCCATTTTTATTCACATCCATATATTTCGTGGATGGCACTTATCGTACCTTAGCCACTAAAATTTTTGTATCATATTCCCTTACCAGCGTTTTTCTCACGTTCTTCATATCTTTTTCTCTGTTTTCTTCTTTATATTTTTATGTCTTAGATATTTTTTATTGGCAGACCCTTTTCAAGATTAATATAAGAATCGTAATATCTAAAATGTTTTTAGATTATATATATATTATGATATATTAAAATCAATATACTAAGCATCATAATCATACATATTTGAAGGTAAAAATTTACATTATTTTTCCCCGAAGATTATTAATGGTTTTAAACGCTTTATGCGATACCTGCGATATTTTTTATGGCAAAAACCTTATAAACTGCATAGTAGTTATAGCTTTAAAATGCCGTATGACGGTTATAACCGTTCATGGTTAATGTGTTGTTAGCAATATGTTAGTAATCATTAATTGCCGAATGTTTTGGAGGATCTTAAATGCTCAAAGTTAATAATCTGGTTAAAGACTATGTGATCGATTCTGATACGATCAGAGTACTTGATGATGTAAGTTTTAATGTAAATGAAGGAGAAATACTTGGTATAATAGGAAGAAGCGGGGGCGGGAAATCAACAATATTAAAGGTATTGCGGGGAATGGAACCATTCGTGAGCGGGAGTTTCGAACTCGATGGATTTACGGTAAAACCGGATGCATCGATAGAAGATAAAAAAACACTTATGAAAATGGCGGCGATCCATCTCCAGAGAAATTTCGGGTTATGGTCTGGCGCTACATATGAAAACGTATTGCGCCGCGTTTATGCCGAAAAATTCGGATATGAGTCGCTCCCGGACAGGGATTCTCCCTATTATCAAGAATGTTATGAAACAAGTCTTGAATACTTAAAACTTGTAAATCTTGACTCCAAGGCGGAACATTTCTCACAGGTATTAAGCGGCGGGGAAAAACAAAGATTGTTGATCGCAAGGCAGTTGGCATCAAAACCCAAACTTCTCCTCCTTGATGAACCAGCCACAATGACATGCCCGGCAACAAAACAGGGAGTTCTTGACACAATAAAGAATGTCAATGAAAAATTAAAACTTAAGACAATTGTTGTATCCCATCTGCCAGAAATACATTCATATCTTGCAGACCGCGTGCTGTGGCTTGATAACGGGAAGATAATAGATGAAGGCGAGCCTGAGGAAATATTGAAAAAATTCCTTAAGAATATGAAACCCGCTATCCCGATGCCAGTTCGAACCTCAGATAAGACCGTGATCAAGGTAAATAATCTTTCAAAGAGATACTGGCTTATCAGGCAGGGAGAAGTGCTTGATCTTGATAATATAAATCTTGAATTCAAACAGGGAGAGATGGTTGGACTTATTGGCCCGAGCGGGGCCGGAAAGACAACATTGCTCCATGCCATGGATGGGCTTATTTTTCCGGATGATGGGGATATTGAATTCCGTGTAGATGATGACTGGGTTGAAATGTCAACGTATTCTCCAAAAAGAATGGAGGTCAGAAGAATAACAAGCATAATGTACCAGGAATTTGCTCTTACACCGCATACAACTATTAAGCAGCAGCTTGCATTCAGGCTGGGCGTAAAGGGACAAAATGTTGTTGAAGAAGCAAGAAAACGCGCCAAGGAGCTTGGTATATCGGATGTGGATCTTGATGAAATGTACAAGATGACCGATATGCCCGAGGAAAATGGAAAAGAGAAGCTCGCCAAGATGGGCTATACTCCTGCGATCCTTGGCGTCCTTTTCCCGAGCTATCCGCTTACAGAAGTTTTAAAATTTGCTGAACCGGTTTTTAAGGCAGTGGATTTGCCTATTGGGGTTCTTGACGTAAAGCCATACCAGATAAGCGGGGGTGAAAATGTGAGGGCTGCTCTTGCTCTGGCTCTTTCTACACAGCCTTCAGTACTGCTTCTTGATGAACCGTTTGGCGACCTTGATCCGATTACATTGAGGGATGTGGCAAATGCCCTTAAGAATGTCAATAAGACTTTTAATACTACTATAATATTCATAAGTCACCATATTGATTTCATAAGGGAAGTCGCACAAAGGGCGATATTGATAGATAAGGGACATATTGTCATGGATGGAGCTCCCGGAAAAGTATGTGATGAGTTCATAAAAGCAAGCCATGCAAAATACCTTGACCACTGTATTGAGGAGAAATAAATAATCTTAAAATGATACAATCCTCAAGAAAAATCTTACAATTTATTGTTATTGTTCTTATATTGCTGTTCATAATAGCAGGTAGCTTCTATCTGATCATGGGGGGTAAAGACCTTGGGATTTCAAAAAATCGTGTTGAAGTAATTTATGTCCAGGGAATAATGCTGACAGGCAGTATTCCCACCGGCTTTGGGGTAGCAACATCCGAGGATATTGTAAAAAGCCTTAAAGATGCGAACGAAGATGAAGGTGTCAAAGCTATCGTTATGCGGATAAACAGTCCTGGAGGCTCTCCTGCATCTGCAGAAGAAATTGTGGAAGCAATGAAAAAAATCGATAAACCAATTGTTATCTCGATGGGTGATGTAGCGGCAAGCGCCGCTTATTACATAAGCGCTCCTGCTGATAAAATAATTGCCAATCCTGATACGATGACAGGAAGCATAGGCGTGATATGGGAATTCCAGAACAGGTCTGGATTTTATGATAAGGAAGGAACATCATTTTATATTGCAAAATCAGGCGAATTAAAGGACATGGGTGGTGATTGGAAGGGATTATCGGATGAAGAAAAACAGTATGCAGACCAGGTGATAACTGAAGCTTACAGCCGATTTATTAAAGAAGTGGCAGATGACAGGAATCTTTCATTGAGCAAGGTGAAAGATCTTGCCGACGGCAGGATATATACTGGCGCAAAAGCAAAAGAACTGGGTCTTGTGGATGAGCTTGGAAGTCTTGATGATGCTATTGAAATTGCTGCCAGACTTGGTGGTATTGCGGGAAAACCGGAAGTTGGATATGCAAACAGGCCATCTCTCTCACGCTTATTGTTTGGCAGCGAGAAAACAGATGTTTCATCATTTACAAGTTATTTTTTTGATAGTCCGTTCGGGCGGCTTTTATCGATTAATTAATGCCTATGAGGTTATAGGCGCGGGGGAAATTAAATTCAAATCAATAAACCGGAACCGATAATCGCAAGTATTATTTACCTTAACATAGATACTGAAAGTTCAATAATTTTTTCGAATTAAGGGATAATTTAACAAACAATGAAAAAGAAATTCCACAATAAAATTCTCATTATCGGATATGGCTCAGTTTCACAATGCACCCTGCCTGTTTTAATGGACAAAATCGATGTTCCGTTAAAAAACATTACCATAATTGATTTTGAAGATAAATCTAAAGCTTTGAAAAAATATACAGATCACGGATTAAAATATGTTTGTGAAAAAATTACCCCTGGAAATTTAAATCAAGTTTTATCTGAATATGTTGATGATGGGGGTTTGCTAATTGATCTGGCGTGGAATATAGGTGCCAATGATATTATTAAGTGGTGCCATGATCATAATGTATTATACGTAAATACTTCGGTTGAACTCTGGGATCCCGTTGAGGGAATTTATACGAAGAGTTTGTTTGAAAAATCTCTTTATTGGCGTCAAATGCAGTTGCTGGAACTTTCACAGAGCTGGAAAAATGCGCCCACTGCTGTCATTGACCATGGCGCCAATCCCGGCCTGATTTCTCACTTCGTAAAACAGGCTCTGCTGGATATTACTGCGCGTATCTGTACTGATAAAAAAGTTTCTCCGAAAGACGAAGAAGAAATCTGCCATCTTGCAAAAAAGATGGATTTTCCACAACTCGCAAAGAAATTAGGAATAAAAGTAATCCATTGTAGCGAGCGAGATACTCAAATTACCAATAAGCCAAAGGAAGTTAACGAATTTGTAGGGACATGGAGCATTGAAGGGTTATGGGAGGAAGGGACGGCACCAGCTGAATTGGGTTGGGGCACGCACGAGAAAAAATTGCCTCAATGGGCGAATATACCTCCGCGCGGCCCAAAGAATCAGATCTTTTTGCCTCAAATGGGCATTAATACATGGGTCAAATCGTGGATACCACATGAAGAAATTGTGGGTATGATGATCCGCCATGGTGAAGCATTCGGCCTTTCAGACCGGTTAACTGTTTGGGAAGATGGTTTGGCAATATATCGGCCTACCGTAAATTATGCTTATATGCCCTGTCATGAAACGCTTTCTTCGCTTCATGAATTGCGCGGCCGGAATTACGAACTCCAGCCCAGGATCCGAATTTTAAAAGATGAAATTACATCCGGTGAAGATACACTTGGAGCGCTCTTGATGGGGCATTCCTATAATTCCTGGTGGACAGGCAGCTCTCTTGGCATTGATGAAGCCAGGTCGCTGGCTCCAGGCCAAAACGCTACCACCCTTCAGGTAGCAGCCGGAATTGTCGCTGCTGTACTCTGGATGCTTGAAAATCCGCGAGAAGGTATTAAATTGCCTGACGACCTGCCTCATGATTTTGTTCTCGATATTGCCAAACCATATCTCGGAAAATTTATTTCGACTCCCTCAGATTGGACGCCTCTTAAAAATCGCAAAATATTTTTTAAAGAACATCCTGCGGCGAAACTTAATCCCGACCCCTGGCAATTTGAAAATTTTCTATTTATAGATTAATAAATAACAATTGTTTATAATATCACATCATGATCCGAAAACAACTTGAAATTTTAGAAAGAATTGCCAGGGAACATGGGACACCGGTTTTTATTATAGATCATGAAAAAATCAGGGAAAATTATCGTGAATTCAGGGAAAAATTGCCTGATGTCCAGGCATATTTTGCTGTTAAGGCAAATTCTAATCTTGAAATTATCAAAACTATGTATGATTTAGGCGCAAGTTTTGACGTGGCATCCTTCCCTGAATTTATGCTGGTTCATGATAATATCAAACATTTTCCACAGAAAGAACGGCAAGATTTTATATGGGATAAAATTATTTATGCTAATACCATTAAGCCTGCCGAAGTCCTGGCTAAGTTAAATGAATATAAAATATTAGTTACTTTTGACAATATTGAAGAATTAAGAAAAATAAAAAAACACGCCCCGGATGTCGGTCTTGTTTTAAGGATCCGCGTGCCTAATACCGGTTCTATGGTAGAGCTTTCTTCAAAATTTGGAGCCCATCCGGGAGAAGCTGTTGATCTTATAGCAGAAGCCGTGAAATTAGGGCTTGGAGTTGAAGGGATTAGTTTTCACGTTGGAAGCCAGTGCAATAATTTTGATAACTATTCCCAGGCCCTGAATTTTGCCTCCTCAATTTTCAAGGAAGCAGAATTAAGAAATTATCAGATTGGGTTTATTGACAGGGAAGGCAAAAAAAGAAAGATATTAGATATTGGCGGCGGATTTCCGGTAAAGTATACGCCGGACGTAAAATCTTTTACCGCCCTTTCTGAAAAACTAAATTCGGAAATAAAGCGTTTGTTCCCAGATAAAGATATTCAGGTTATTGCAGAGCCCGGGAGATTTATGGTGGCGACGGCCTGTACCTTAATCACGAAAATTGTTGGCAAAGCTGTCCGTGATGGGAAAACATGCTATTACCTGAATGATGGTGTCTACCATACTTTTTCCGGACAGGTTTTTGATCACCAGCCCTATCCGCTGCATTCCTTCAAAGACGGAGAGAAAAAAGTTTGCGCAACTTTTGGCCCCACGTGCGACGCTTTTGACACTATTTCCTTAGCCGATGAGCTACCTGAGGATCTGCAAATAGACGACTTGCTTTATGCTGAAAATATTGGCGCCTATTCGATCGCTTCAAGCACTTATTTTAATGGTTTTCCGCCGACTAAAGTGGTGCATTTGAATAAACTTTAGCTCATCTTGCCATATATATCCCGTCCACTACTCTTGCGATCCTGACCGGGATTTCTTTTCCTATGGGGATATTGCCAGCATCTACGATCGTCAATACCCTGTCCCTTGCAATCGCAAGTTTCTCACCCTTCATCCAGCCAGGCCCGATAACTTTTACTTTTACTTTTTCGTTTCTTTTGAACATCCTGGGAAGCGCTTTGCATACATGGCTTCCAAAATCCTGCGGGGAAAGTATAAGCTTTGTCCGGAATTTCTTTTCTAATCCTTCAAGATGTGAATAGAATTTTCCCCAGCTCATCACATTCACATCAGGTTTCCTCCCGTTCTTGTGGGAAAGGAATTTCTGTATTCCAAGAGCAGGCCATTTTTTACCTGCGCCGATCTTAAGCGCGAATTCGATCAATTTTGGGATCTCTTCATCATTTATACCAGGAAGCCACACCGGGGCGATAAGAAGGTCAATATCAGTATTCATGGCTATATATTCGGCAGTCTTTCGAACTTTTTCAATATTATATGAATCAATTCCCGAAATCTTCTTTGCAAGTTCCGGGTCAAGCGCTTCAATTGATAGATTAATCCGGGACAGTCCCGCATTATCCAGCTCATCAATGAGTTTCGTGTTCAATAGAACGCCATTGGTCTGCATGGAAATGGTCCTGACATTTTTGTTTTCAGAAAGCTTTTTCACAAGATCAACAAGTTGCGGATACATTGAAGGCTCTCCCACTGTATCAATATGAGCTTCGATATCATCGATCTCTTTAAAAGAAACAGCCCATTCAAAAGCCTCAAGAAGTTGAGAAAGGTCAACCATATATTCCGATATCCTCTGCTTTGAATAAGGGCCGGCATCGGTTGAACAAAAAATACAGGAAATAGGGCACTCACTTATTGGGCGCACCTGCAATACGTTCGTCCCGCGGTCAATTATACCGAATGCGATGCACCCGAAAAGGGGGATATCGCGGATAAGGATGTTGTTACATTTTGCCATTTTCAACCAGTATACAATCAGTGCAGCGTTTTTTCCCGCAGAATTGTTTTCCATATTCAACAATGAGCGCATGGAATTCCTTATACACGGGAACATCAGGAAGCAGCGAACTCTCAAAGATCGATTGGAGTTTTCCGTAATTGCCTTCTATCCCCATACATTTGCATATCCTTTTTGTATATGCGTCGATCACGAATTTTGGTTTATCTGCCGCATATAAGACAATACTGTCAGCTGTTTCTTCTCCTATTCCATTCAGGGAAAGCAGAACTTCCCTGAGTTCGCCGGGAGGTTTTCGAAGAATATCAGGATTTTCATCGAAAAATTTCGAAATATTTTTTAATCTCAAAGCTTTTTGCCTGTAAAATCCCGTACATCTGATAAGCTCTTCCAGTTCTTCTGTTTTAACCTTTGAAAGGGAATCCGCTTCTATCAATCCATGATCTTTCAGGTTATTTATCGCCCGTTCAACATTCTCCCACCTGGTCTGCTGTGTAAGAACCGCTCCGATAACAACCTCAAAAGGTGTATCTGCAGGCCACCAATACTTAGACCCAAGTTCACGAAGGAGCATATCATATATCTGTTTCATCCAAACCTCGTGGTATCCATCCGAAAAGGCGATTTACACAAATTTAACGCCAAGGTCAGAAAGCCCATTACGGTTAGCGAGATTGATCAAAAATGGCGTCAAGGACTCGATCATATACGATGATGCAAGACCGCCGCCGTCAAGAGGACGAAGGGATTTTATTTCCCGTGTGAGTTCCATAACGGTTTGCTTTGCAACCTCGTCATCCCCGCAGACTACAACATCATAATCAAGATTTAATTCGAGTTTTGCCAGTTTTCGCGCTGAAACATTATGGTATGACGATACGACTTTAACGGTTTTTGGAAGGATCTCCTGTATCTCAAGCGCTGCGCTTCCCTGTTTCGGTGGAGTATATTCAAACGAACCATTTTTAGTCATGGGAACCACAAGTGAGATCACGATCTGGTCTTTAAAACCGGGCATGAGTTTTTGTAAAAGTGAAACTACCCCCTTGTATGGCACTGAAAGCACAACCACATCAGCTTCCTCAACAGCTTTTTCATTACCGCATCCTGTAATGCCGCAGCAATACATACCTCTGTATAAAAGTATATTTGTATACTCATCCGCTGCATTGACAGCTTTATCAATTTCGCGGGAACAAACCAGTATATCATGTTTTCCTGCCCATCGCAATGCGAATCCTTCCCCGATGCTGCCTGTGCCTCCTAGTATTGCTATCTTCATGGTTTTTCAATTTCCTTTAAGATTTTTCTCATTATTCGCATATTTTCCCTGTTCATTGAAACGATCAGATCACTCAGGATAGCAAAAATAAACATCAGTATCCCTGTTACAATAAGAAGGGTCGCAAAGATTGTAAGGGGGACATGTGTTATATTATTTATCCATTCGTTAACGACATATATACCAACAATTATCCCGGTGATAGTTAAAAGACCGCCTATCAAATTAAAGTAAAATAGAGGATTATGCGTCCTGGCAAGAAGATATATTGTTGAACCGATCCTGAAGCCATCCCTGACAGGACGAAGTTTTGTGGCTGCGCCGCTTACTCTTGCAAGGTATGTTATAGGCACCTCGACGATCTTAAGATCTTTTTTTACGCATTCGATTGTAATTTCTGTCTCGACTTCAAAACCTGTTCTATTCAAATCAATTTGTTTATAAGCATTATAATTGAATGCCCTGTACCCGGAAAGTATGTCATTTAGCCAGACGCTATAAGCTAAACCGAATATCTTGTTCAATATCATGTTGCCAAAAAGATTAAAGCCAGTAAATGCACCTTTCTGGTAATTTAAGGAGCGATTACCGATAACATGGTCAGCATGCCCGGATATTACAGGTTCAAGTAATTTGTGTATTTCTTCAGGAAGATATGTTCCATCTCCATCTATCATTACTATATATTTACTTGATAATAAACGAAATGCCTGGCTTATAGCCTGTCCTTTTCCAGTGCCGCTTTGCACAACGATTCGTGCGCCTGCGTTTTGTGCTTTTGATACCGTATCATCCGTGCTGTGACCATCTATGACAAGAATATCTGAATAACCCAATGATTTGAATTCTTTTACCAATCCTGCTATTGTTTTTCCCTCATTGAGGGTGGGTATTAAAATACAAATATCCTCTTTATTCATTTAGAGTCTTTATAATTTTGTTAATACTTAATTGTTAGTGATTTCCAGACTTATCGGAAGGATTGGTGATTCCAGAATAGAAATTATCTCCCATTTGCACTCCACAAAAATAATATACCTGGAACTTTCCTCAATGTCAAGACATTTTTTGCCGCAATCATTCGGTTTTTGTAATCACATTAACAATTATCGCCTGTTTCTGTGCATTCTTATATATCCCTGATAATTTGGAAATGCTTATATCATAAGCAGGTGAATTAAAAATGAATTTAAGAAGGAATCGTCTTTGCTGTTACTGGATTTGATGACAGTAATTTAATGGATCGATCTAAAGAACATACTGCAGAATTTCTGCTGATCAGGGATTTCCTGCAAAGACAGAAAATAATATTGAACAATTCGAGGTGGAATTAATGAAAAGAACATTTTTAATAATAATTTTAATCACAATTTTAACAGGTGCATTATTATCAGGCTGTGTCGATAATCCAAAGACCGAGGATCAGACCACCACCGCTGTCACTGCATCACCAGGCTCCACGGCTGTCCAGACCGCCGTAAGCGCAAAGGAAGGCACAATATCACTATCTGGCGCATGGGCGCTTTATCCAATGGCAGTTCGCTGGGGCGAGGAATTCCAGAAACTTCATCCTGAAGTGAGAATAGAGGTTTCAGCAGGCGGCGCTGGCAAAGGCATGGCTGATGCCATAGGCGGGCTTGTGGATATCGGAATGGTATCAAGAGATATTGATCCATCAGAGATTGCAAAAGGAGCATATCCGATTGGAGTCACAAAGGATGCCGTTGTACCTACCATCAATGCTAATAATCCTGCAGCTCAGGATATATTGAAGACAGGTATAAAGAGAAAAACTTTTGTGGACATATACATTAACGAGACAGTGAAAACCTGGGGTGAAGCCATAGGTAAACCAGAGCTAAAACAGGAGATCCATAAATATACAAGGAGCGACGCAGCAGGTGCGCCTGAGATATGGGCAAAGTATCTTGGAAAGAAACAGGAGAGTCTCAAAGGAACAGGCGTTTATGGTGATCCTGGACTGCTTGCAGCGGTGCAAAAAGACCCATTAGGTCTTGGATACAATAACTATAACTACGCACTCGATATGAAAACTGGACTTCCGATACCAGGCATTCAGGTAATACCTTTCGATGTGAATGAGAACGGTATAGTTGATCCTGATGAGGACATAAGCACGAAAGAAAAGACCATTGCTGCGATCAAAAAAGGTGTGTTCCCGCATCCTCCGGCAAGAGTGGAATATTTCGTTACAAAAGGTAAACCCACAGGGCTGACAGCAGAATTCATAAAATGGACCCTCACAGACGGCCAGAAGTTCCTTGATGAGGTTGGCTACATCGAATTGTCAAAAGAAGCGCTTGACAGTGAATTGAAAAAAGTTGAATGAATGGGTTTTACCCTATATTTTTTATTCTAATAGATTATCTATAACTCATGTTTTCCAGAAAAATTAAGGATTTAGTTGCGGGCAGATTCATGCAAGCTGCTGCTATTTTATCATGTATTCTGGTACTGGTAATCGCTATTACCCTGTTCATCAGGTCATGGCCGATACTTGAAGTAAAATCATTGGGGGACCTTCTGCTTGGCAGTACATGGATGCCTTTTCAGGGTGAGTTCGGCTTCTTTCCGTTCATCATAGGCACATTATATGTTACTTTAATCGCCATGGTGATCGCAGTGCCCCTATCAATACTTAGCGCGGTCTATCTTGCCGAATATGCCAACGAGAACCTGAGGACAAAGGTTCTCCCTGTAATAGATCTACTTGCAGGCATACCTCCAGTGGTGTACGGGGTATGGGGCGTGCTTGCTGTTGTTCCGATCGTAGCATACATTGCTCCTCTGGTAAGTCCTCTGGGGATACCCTTTCTGAATACTAACGGTTACTCCACAGGATACAGTCTTCTGGCAGGCGGCATTGTGCTTGCGATAATGGTATTTCCTATCATTATTTCGATCTCAGAGCAGGTGCTAAGAGCCGTACCTTCTGATATAAGAGAGGCATCCCTGTCGCTTGGGGCAACGAGGTGGCAGACCATCAAGAATGCAGTAATAAGGATAGCCTATCCGGGAATAGCTGCCGCTGTAATTCTTGGATTTTCAAGGGCGATAGGTGAGACCATGGCGGTATTGATGGTCGTGGGAAATGTGCCAAATATCCCATCTTCAGTTTTTGATTCCGCATATCCATTGACAGCGCTTATTGCCAATAATTACGGTGAGATGATGTCAATACCACTTTATGATTCAGCGCTGCTTCTTGCCGCCCTGATATTGATGCTTGTCATTCTGTTTTTTACCCTGGCCGCACGTTTAATATTGATAAGGATTGAAAGGAGAATGGCAAATGGATAAACTTCGGGAAGAGAAATTGTGGAAGTTCCTGATGATAGCATCGCTTGCTATCGTTGTAGGAAGCCTTTTTATGGTTATTTCTGTGATCGTCTGGAACGGTATGCCCGCGCTCTCGATTTCCATGATCACACAAACACCAAAAGGCGGGTACTATCTTGGAAAAGAGGGCGGAATACTGAATGCCATTGTGGGCTCGCTATACCTTGCGTTCGGAAGTGTTATACTTGCACTAATTATCAGCCTGCCCGCAGCTCTTGCTCTTCAAAAGGATTATATCGGGAAAACAAGACTTGCATATTATATCCGGCTCTCCCTGGATGTTCTCTGGGGCACCCCTTCGATCGTGTATGGTGCATTCGGTTTTATTATAATGTTATATTTCGGTATGCGGGCATCGCTTCTGGGAGGAATAATCGTTCTTACCATCCTGCAGCTGCCCATAATGATCCGATCAATGGAAGAAGTAATAAAATTAGTCCCAAATGAGTTGAAGGAAGCTTCATATACTCTCGGAGCAACGCGGTTTGAGACTACTTCCGGGGTTGTGGTCAGGCAGGCGCTGCCGGGGATATTGTCTGCGGTCATTCTTGCATTCGGACGGGGTATCGGGGATGCTGCATCAGTCCTTTTCACTGCGGGCTATACGGACAGCCTGCCGCGCTCCCTCTTTGACCCTGTGGCTTCACTTCCCCTTGCTGTATTTTTCCAGCTTGGCACGCCTTTTCCCGAAGTCCAGCAAAGGGCTTATGCCAGCGCGCTGATACTTCTCATAATAGTCCTTGCACTCAGCATAGCTTCACGATATTTATCAAGGAAATTCGCAATAAACATTATCAGGTGATTAAATTTGAAATCTCATATCAGTATCCGGGATGTAAATGCATTCTACAACGGCCATCAGGCGCTAAAGAACATAACGGTTGAAATTCCGCAAAAAAAGATAACAGCTATTATAGGCCCCAGCGGATGCGGGAAAAGCACCCTGCTCAAATGCTTCAACAGGCTCATTGATCTTACAGACGGGGCAAGTGTTTCAGGAAAAATCATAGTGGATGGAATTGATATTCTAAATGGCAGTATTGATGTTACGGATGTAAGGCGAAAGATGGGACTTCTTCCGCAGAAGCCAAACCCGCTCCCGATGTCTATATATGACAATATCGCATATGGCCCGAGGCTTCACGGGAAACCGGATAAAAAAGAACTTGATAGGATAGTGGAAAAATACCTGAAGATCGCGGGTTTGTGGGATGAGGTGAAAGATAGATTAAAGTCACCGGCATCAAAACTATCTATTGGCCAGCAGCAGAGACTGTGCCTTGCGCGCGGGCTTGCTGTTGAACCTGAAATTATCCTGTGCGATGAACCCACATCAGCGCTTGACCCGGTCTCTTCGCAGCATATCGAGCAAGGGCTCCTGAAACTCAAGAATGATTATACCATCGTGATAGTAACTCACAATATCCACCAGGCAATGAGGCTTGCCGACTATGTAATTCACCTTTATCTCGGGGAGCTTGTGGAACATGGCCCTGCAAACGATGTATTTGAGAACCCGAAGGAAGAGAGGACTCGGGCTTATATTAACGGGACTATTCTTTCTGATCTGAAAATTGATAAAGAGGTCGATCTTAAAGGAAATATATGCCCATATAATTTTGTCCTGGCAAAACAGGCGCTGCATGAGCTTTCAAAGGGAAAAGTCCTTAAGTTGGTAGTGGATGATCCCCTTGCGGTCACAGAGGTTCCAAGGGGTATGGAAGCTGACGGGAATGAGGTATTGAGCGTGAAGCAGATAAATAAAACGGATTGGGAGATAGTGATACAGAAAACAGAATGAAAGTGCTAAAATTCCCGATTTTCATATAGCTTTCAATTCCTTAAAATCCATGATCGTCGATATCGGAATTGTCGTCACACTAATCCCGCTTTCCTCAACTGCTGCCATGATATTTGTCCCCGCATATACGGCAACCCCTATTTTTCCCGAATCAACAGGTGCATTGAGCACCGACTTGCCGGGTTCCCCGATCCGGGTAATATCCGCGATCCCTATGTTCATTGCAGATTTCAATACATTTTGCGCCTCCACGACCGATGACATCGGGATCTCACGAAGGTTTGCAAGAAGCCTGCCTGAACCCGTATCAACAGCATCAAGCACGCGTGTCATTTTTTTAGAGATAAAGATCTTCATAGGGTCAATAGATGTACCATTATAAACAATAATATCCTCAAACCCTGTTGGCTTCCTGTTTCTCACATCCAGTAATCCTCCGTATTTAGGAGTAACTGGAATACCGTTTTTTAACAAAATCCCGTCAATCGTTATGCTGCACATGGTTGCAATTCCAATTTTACCTTCAGGGATATTGATATCAGAATTTGAAGTCTCTTCCTCCATTATTTTTATAAAAGGACTGAAACAATAACCTTCATTTATCACATGCTGCATGATCCCAAGAGTTTCATCAATGTCTTTCTTATCGATTATCGAAGTATTAATGATCACATTTCCCTGCCCGGTCTTAAGATCAAAAGTGGTATCATATATGAGTTTCTCAATTCTTGTTATAATAAAACCCATCCTGTCCCCCACCAGTGCATTTTCAAGTTCCTTTGTCCCGCGCTCTGTGATGATCCTTCCGTCGTAGCCCTGGCGTTTGGTGAGGCCCCGCTCATCAAGGATGCGAAGGTGATAACGGACACCCCTTTCTCCGATGGGGTATCCGCGCTCGTTCATCCTGTCTGCAATTAGCCGCGCCCCTATAGGCCCCTGGTTTTCATGGAGAATCCTGAGTATCTCTATGAGTTTTCTTTGAACCATTGAGTCTATAGTTGTTGTGTTCATTCGCCTGTAATACCTTTCCTGATTATATAATATTCAGGTAGCGGTCAATTTCCCAGTCATGTACGCTTATCCTGTAAGCATCCCATTCTGCTCTTCCAAGTCTCATGAAATCCTCGTAGACATGCTCTCCGAGCGCATCTTTTATTACGCTATCGGTTTCCAGGTTATCCAGCGCTTCTTTAAGGCTGCCGGGAAGGGATTCGATCCTGTGATTTTTGCGTCCTTCGTCATTGAGATGGAACAAGTTGAGTGTTGTTGGCTCACCCGGATCGATCTTGTTATCAATACCATCAAGTCCAGCCATCAGTATTACTGCAAAAGATAGGTATGGATTGCATGCCGGGTCAGGACTCCTGAGTTCAACGCGCGTGCTCATGCCTCTTGCTGCCGGTATGCGTATCATGGATGAACGGTTTGCCCCTGACCATGCAATATATACCGGAGCCTCATAACCAGGAACGATCCTCTTATAGCTGTTAACAATAGGATTTGTGACAGCAGTAAAGGATTGGACATGTTTTTTAAGGCCGCCAACAAAATATCTCAAAGTATCGCTGACTTGCATATCCTTTGATTCATCGTAGAATGCATTCTTTCCATTCTTGAAAAGCGATATATTCGTGTGCATACCTGAACCATTTATTCCAAAGATGGGTTTTGGCATAAAAGATGCATGCAGGTCATTTTTCTGTGCGATTGTCTTGGTTACGAACTTGAAGGTAATGACATTATCCGCTGTCTTTAACGCATCTGCATATTTGAAATCTATCTCATGCTGTCCTATAGAGACTTCATGATGAGAAGCTTCGATGTTGAATCCCATGTTCTCAAGGGCAACAACTATATCCTGTCTGATATCTTCAGCCTGGTCTATGGGAGGGAAATCAAAATAGCCCCCGAAGTCATGGGGGACGACGGTTGCCTGTCCGTCTTTTCTCTTGAAGAAAAAGAATTCAAGCTCAGGCCCATTGTTCATTACAAAACCTTTCCTGGCGGCTGCCTGTATAGCTCTCTTTAAGACATAGCGTGGATCGCCTTCAAAGGGTTTTCCATCCGGCCTATAAACATCGCATATTATCCTTGCCACCTTTCCGCCGCTAACGTCCCAAGGAAGTATCATATAAGTGTTATTATCAGGTTTCAGGATCATGTCGGATTCTTCTATCCTGACAAATCCCTCGATTGATGAACCGTCAAATGCTATTCCTGATGTAAGGGCTTTTTCTGCCTGTGATGCAGGGATGCCCACGTTCTTGATCATTCCGCCAATGTCAACAAACTGGAGTCTTAAAAACCTGACCTGGTTTTCCTCTATGGATTTTAATATATCTTCATTTGTTATTGCCATATTCATCACTTATCTATTATTATCTTTCTTTATCTTTTTCACTTTATTACTATCTATTATTATAAATCATTCTGTGTTGTGATAAAATCCCATTTACCTGTCCCGCTTTGCCAATTTTGCCTTTTTATGATACTTGACGCCGGAAACTTATCCGTTATTGGTTTTGCCATTTTCTTTTCTCCTTTGATTTATGGTCCCTGCATATCCCCATCTGGTTTTTTGATTCGCTTTACGAATCAACCTTTACAATGTTTTTACCCAACTTGAGAAACAACTCAAATGAAGGATATGTGAGACCGACTATAGGATTCCGTTTATAGATATATATAGTTTTCCACTAATCCAAACGAGACCTTCAACTTAGGGATTTATAAAATGGTTAGAAGAGAGAAAAATCTTTTCCCGTAAAAGAAAAAGCAACAAGCATAGGGCCTTAGGGATGCCACTTTATCATACAGGCTTGAGTTATGAAAAAGCCGGAGTGTTTGTTGGTGCAAGCTACGAAGCAGTCCGTGAATGGTATCAGAAAGGAATGGAACTGTTCGAGGCATCAATTATGAAGAAGAAAAGAAAACGGATAGCAGTCGACGAGAAAGAAATAACAATAAACGGAACAACTATTTTTATTTGGGTGCTGTTGATCTTGATGATGAGAAAATATTGGCCTTTTGGGTATCATTTGGAAGAAGTGGTTTGGAAACAAAAGTATTTCTCAAAGCCCTCAATCCAAACAAATATATATGAGCATATACATGTACCTTTTTGGTATCATATGTATTTAATTTAAGGGCGAGCAATATTGCGATGAAACTCCTTTAGATTAGTTGATACTATTGATGTGGAAGGGTGGTGTTAAAAACGATAATATGTGAGTGTGGAGAGATAATTGAAGGAAAAACATTCAAGGATTTTATTAAAACTTCTGCGGGTCCGTCAACTCCGACTATAGGCCATGAAAAATGTGGTCATATATTCAATTTTATTGATGGAAAGAAACCGAGGAAATATTCATCGAGAAAAGAATTGAAAAGTTTTGCATTGAGCTTTGTCGAGAAAAATCATTTTGATGCCTATAATAGTGAGAGGTATCTGTTGGAAGTCGATAGGCTAAAGTCATCAGGGAATCTCTCTGATCGAAAAATATTGGTCAGGGCATTTCAAATGTTACAAAATAAATGAAATAAGAAATGTGGATCGAGTTTCTCCCTGAAAAAGGATGGTAAGGTGGCGGAGCTTGAATGTACTGTAGGAGAGGCTATGGTTTTTGAGGAGAATAGTATAACCAGGGATAAAGGAGAGAAACGACTACAGGCAGTATAACAAAAGCAAGAGATAAGTCAGGAAGGTAAAAAATGGTAGAAGACTTGTTTACATCAATTCTGGATTTCATAACCACCATTTGGTATATTACTACTGAAAAAATAATCGGGTGGATTAAATCAGTTTCAGGTGTTGAACCCTCTCGAGCTATAGTTGATATTGCAGGATTGGTCGTAATATTAATGATATTTTTGGCAATTGTAATGTTTGCAAATAAAACGATAAGACGAAGCAAAAAATCAGCTATTCAGACAATCCCCGAACTTGTTATCGAAAAAAAACAATCGATCGAGACAGATCCTGAACAAGATATCGAAAAAAAAGTGACAATTGAAGGTACTTCCGAACCACGGATCCAACAACAGGTGGCAAGCGAACCAATTTCAGAACAAAATATTGAGAAAAAAGTGACAAAGGATATAACTCCAGAACCTACAATATATTCCATATCAAGTGGTATTATGACTCATAATATAAATAACATTGAATCTCTCCTCAATGAAATTAAAAGAATTGATATGACAGTCAGTCACATTCTTGAGAGAAGGAAGGAAAAGCATAGTGAAAATGCGGACGATTTTATGGGTTTATACATTTCAGAAAATGAAGTGGATGCTATTTTGCAGTCCCCTCATGAACTTACTGCTGAATCAGAACAAGTGCAACAGAGATTAGAGGCTATATCCAGGAATATTAAAAAAGAACTTGAAAAAGAAAAATCGATGCGTCTTGAAAATCTGATGGATATATTCCAGCTTAAAGCCTTTGAAGTTGATGCCCTTTTGATATGTCTTGTTCCTGAGCTTGATATACAATACGAAAAGGTGTATTCTTACCTCCAGAACGATGTAACTAAGAAACGTCCTACCGTGGATCTGGTGATTAACCTGCTGTGCAAATCCGCAGAAGAAAAGTTAATGTCAAGGAAATACTTTTCTCCAGCATCCACTTTGATAACAAATCGTCTCATTTATCTTAATGGAAATGCCCATGACGAACAAATCCCCATGTTATCCAGATCCATCAATGTTGATGAAAGGATAATAAACTATTTGCTTGGGGGCAACGAAATCGACCATAGGATACAGAATTCTTCATCATTACTGGAGCCGGAAAAGTCATTGAAAGACCTTATTATTGCTGAAAAAGAGAGAAATATATTCATAGAACTAATAAAAAACATTAGTAGTATGAAAGTTCCGATGTTCTTTTTCCACGGCGCATATGGTACGGGAAAGAAAATGACGGCTGAAGCTATCTGTATGGAATTGAAAAAACCCCTATTTGTTGTTGATTCAAGGGTATTGATCAAAGATGAATCTCTTGAAAAATTAAATATTATTATTCGCGAAGCTCGGCTGCAAAATTCCCCATTGTTTATTGAGGGATTCGACGCTCTATTGGAGAAAGATGCTGGAATTAATCTAGGAAATCTAATTCAAGAATTGGATTCCTATCAAAATTTGGTCTTCCTGTCTGGAGAGTTTCCCTGGATGCCTGCCGGGATTTTGAAAAACCATAGCTTTATAGATCATGCCTTTCCTTTGCCTTCATTTAATTATCGTAAACAATTATGGGAAACATTGCTGGAAGGAAATATCAAGGGTCTGGATCTTGACGCCCTCTCAAGTAAATTCAGTTTTAGCGCAGGTCAGATAAGGGATGCCATATTTATCGCGCGTAACATTGCGATGGTAAAAACAGGGAAATATGAATTATCAATGGAAGACCTTTATCAGGGATGCAAAGCCCAGTCCAATAAGAACTTATCATCTCTTGCTAAGAATATCACGCCGCGTTATACATGGAACGACATAGTTCTTCCAAAAGATTTAAGAGAACAGCTAAAAGAAGTATCAGGACACATTAAATATAAAGGAAAAGTTTACGCTGATTGGGGATTTGATAATAAACTCTCCCTTGGAAAAGGGTTGAATGTCCTTTTCTCAGGACCTTCGGGTGCAGGTAAGACAATGGCGGCTGAGATCCTTGCTAAAGAGGCCGGACTTGATATGTATAAGATCGACCTATCAACTTTAGTAAGCAAGTATATCGGCGAAACAGAGAAAAACCTGAGTAAAATATTCCATGAAGCGCAAACAAGCAACGCCATCCTGTTCTTTGATGAAGCAGATGCCCTTTTCGGTAAGAGATCAGAGGTAAAGGATTCGCATGACCGTTATGCCAACATCGAGATAAATTACCTGCTCCAGAAGATGGAGGAATATGAAGGGATCGTGATACTTGCCAGCAACTTTAAGAGCAACATCGATGAGGCATTTCTTCGAAGGATACATTTTGTAATAGAGTTCCCCCTTCCTGATGATGATCTCAGGGAGAAAATCTGGAGAAACATATTCCCGAAAGAAACCCCTCTTAACAAAGATGTGGATTACAGCTTCCTTTCAAAATTTAAAATTACTGGAGGAAATATAAAAAATATTGCACTGAATGCTGCATTCCTTGCAGCCGGTGATCCAGGGGATGTAAAAATGGAACACATTATTAGAGCCACAAAGCGGGAATTCCAGAAGATGGGGAAGCTATGCACTGCAGCGGACTTTGGCGGATATTACAATCTGGTGAAATGAATTGGAGGTTATGATGAACGAAAGGATAAGTTTAGCTGATAAGAAAACCGAGGTAAAGAGCCGGAATCCGGTTTCACAGATTCGAAGAAAAACTGAAATTTCTCAGTCAATGAATTCTCCAGTTGACCACATCCTGTTCCTTCAAAGAACTATGGGCAATCAGGCTGTTGGAAAACTTATAAAATCGGGGGCTTTGCAGGCAAAGCTCAGGATCGGCCAGCCCGGGGATGTCTATGAGCAGGAAGCTGACAGGGTGGCGGAACAGGTGATGCGGATGCCTGATGTTTCCTCAAGTAAAGATATCAGAATCCAGAGAAAATGTCCAAAATGCTTGGGCGGATTATTGGGAAAGGATAAAAAAGATGAGAAACTGCAGGCAAAGGAAATTGCCAGTCAGACCCCTGAGGTTACCCCGCAGACAGAGGCTAATATAAATGCACTGAAGGGAGGACAGCCCCTTCCTGAATCCACACGCGCATTCTTCGAGCCACGCTTCGGGTATGACCTTAGCAGGGTGCGGGTACATGCAGATTCACAGGCAGCTGAATCGGCGCGAACTGTGAATGCAAGAGCATATACTTTGGGACAGGATATTATGTTCGGAGCAGGGGAGTTTTCGCCGGGGACAAGCGAAGGGCAAAGGTTAATGGCGCATGAGTTGACGCATGTGGTGCAACAAGGCGATGCCGGCAGTCGGACTATTGCCAAGTCTCCCGCGGAATATGACCTAACTGCGTGGTTGCGTAAGTCGGGTCACCGGTCGATACGCGCGACGTCGGAACATCGAGGTCACTCGAACACCGACACAGCCGCGGTGACTGACCGGCAAAGCGGTAGCGACAGCAGAGATGCCGGATTTGTCGCCGCTTCTGACGCCCCCCAGCACAGCATGCAAGCCGCGAGCATCGTCTCGTACAGCTCAGGGCAGCCGATCATTCAGCGGCAGACCGTTTCCGATCCTGGCGTTGCCGCAGATATCGAATGCGACACCAGCAAATCCAATCCGATACTCTGGTTCAGCTTCGACTCGACCGACCTGCGTAGTGACCCTGCAGTCGACTCCACTGTCCACCTGGCATCACTCATCGGTCGGGTGCAACGCCACTTTGCTAACGCCGCCGGCCTCGGCCGTTTAGAGCTCCGGGGTTACGCCAGCAACGAAGGCGATAGCGCTCACAATCTGGACTTGTCGCGTCGCCGGGCGGAACGCGTGCGGAGCTTGCTCGAGTCGGCCGGAATTCCTGGCAGACAGATGACCGCCGTCGGTCTTGGCGCGAGCACAACTATGCCAGGTCGTGAGTGGAACCGGCGGGTGGAGATCTGCCTGACGCCGCCAATCGAATACATCGAAATGGAGCCGGAAACCGTAACCGCCGATATCGACTGCGTCCATCCGCCACGAGCGGTAGCCCGTCTGGAGGATTACTCGTTTCTGGTTGGCTGCATCGAACGCGCTATGCCTACAGTTAGCTCACGAGACATACTCAGCATGTTGCGCCAGGCCTATTACGGCACCGGTCATTGGGGCGAAGTCATACCATGTGGAACGACAGGCGGCTCCACTGCTCTCAGTTCGCTGCGCAGCAGTCACCGGGCTCTTTACAATACGTTGATCGCCTCAAAGGTAGTCAGAGATGTCGATCTTGGTCATGTGTTCACCGGACTTGAAGCTATGGTCTGCCCGACCCCCGAAGTTGAAATCGAGGTCTTCGGGCCCAACCCGATCGTTGCCATGCCCAACGAGGAGTTCGCCACTTGGGGCGGTGACCTTGGCTCGGCTGCTGCCAGTCGAACGCACGATGAGGCGGACCGCGGGTTACGACGTCCTTGGTCGCATTACTTCGGAACCACAGGCTCAATGGCCAGCTACGAAGATCTGCGCGGAGACATCGACGCTTTCGCCATCCGGGCCGGTCTGGCTTCCAGGTGTGCAGGTACGCGTATGACTGCCCTTTCCGTCCCGACCACGCCGATTTCGCAGCTGCTGTTTAGTTACTATGGCGCGGGTCCGGGTGTCACTGCGGCGGACCGTTACCACTGCATGGTCGAAGCCCTCGGCGGGACCATAGTGGGCGGGCGCATTACAAACAAGTCGACGCTGATCGCTGCCATGAGACCTCGTGTGCGCTCTTTTGCGGAAACGTTCTATCTGAGTCTGGTGACCGTTCCGCTATTTGCCATTGGCCCGGTCGAGACCATGATGCTGTTTTCGTATTCGGGAGGCGTTTCTCAACTATTTGTCGATTGGCTAGAGTCACAGTTGTAATAGGCACCTCCATTCGTGACATCGCGATGAATCGACCAGGGTATGAACTATGAGATCAAGCAAAGAGGCATTAGCCGGGCAAAAGCCCTCAGAACAGTCTCTGATGGGGCTGCATTGTCCTGATTTCGTTCTGAATACCGATGGGCGATCTTGGGCATGAGTTCCCCCCTCGAGGGGCTTGCCTGCAACCAAGGCTGACTCCCGGTAACGCTTTTGTCCAGGGATTTGAGACCGAGTTCCGCGCCGCCCCCGAACCGATCTGGAAAGATGCCCTGGCCACGGTCCCGCTCAAGATGACTCTGTCGAAGCCCCCGACGCCGCAGGGATTCAGCGGAATTCAATGGATCAAAGTCGCGAACGAGATCCTGTCCCGGGTCGAGGAGGCTGTGTACATGAACCTGCGGCAGGGCAAGGGGGCTTCTCTCGCCGCTCCGACCTGTCGGCCCTGGCGCAGGGCTGGCTCTTGACGTCGGACTACTGGGACAGCGGGGTGATCTTCGTTCGCGCCGATCTGCAGAGCTTCCTGACGAAGAACACCGATCGGGTCAACCGCGAGCTTCTGCCCGTGGTTCAGAAGATCCAACGTGAATACATGCGCCTCCGAGCCACTCCATGAGATAATGAATAAATTGCAGGAAACAATGAATGAGAGAATAAGCATAACAGATAAAAAACCTGATGCAAAGAATCAGAATTCAGCCCCTCAGATTCGAAGAAAGACCGAATCCTCTCAATCAATGAATTCCCCAGTTGACCGCATCCTGTTCCTTCAAAGAACTATTGGGAATCAGGCTGTTGGAAAACTTATAAAGTCTGGGGCTTTGCAGGCCAAGCTCAGGATCGGCCAGCCCGGGGATGTCTATGAGCAGGAGGCGGACAGGGTGGCGGAGCAGGTGATGAGGATGCCTGATGTTTCCGAAGCTAAAGATACAAGAATCCAGAGAAAATGTCCAAAATGCCTGAATGGGGTGCGGCGATTGATAGGAAAAGATAGGAAAGATGAAAAACTACATGCAAAGGAAACTCCCGGCCAAACTCCTGATGTCACACCACAAATAGAGAATAATATTAATGCTTTGAAGGGCGGCGGCCAGCCTCTGCCTGAATCCATGCGTTCTTTTTATGAGCCGCGCTTTGGGCATGATTTCAGCCAGGTGCGGGTGCATACTGGTGCAAAAGCGGCGGAGTCAGCACTGGCGGTGAATGCGCTGGCCTGCACCGTCGGTCGTGACATAGTGTTCGGTGCGGGGCAATACGCGCCGGACACAGGCGCGGGTCGGCAGCTTATTGCCCATGAGCTGACCCACGTTGTGCAGCAGCGGGATAACCAACAGGCTCTTAAGATGAAGCGTGTCGGGTACGACACCTTTGAAGCAGATGCAAAGTGCAACACAGTCTCGCTAAGCACAGATTACGCTGGTACTCTATTGGGTACTCCAGGTCCACAGGCGGGCTTGCTACAGCGTGCTGGTCCAGCTGCAGCTGCTGCTGGTGGTGCAGCCGCGGTTGCTGCTGCAGCCGCGGCTGGATTCCTCATCGCCGGGGGGATAGATTACCTCAGCATGACTCGTGCACGTGCAGAACGATACGCTCGAGACTTAGACACGCTTTATCCTGGGTGGCTAAGCGCACTGCCGAACTGTCCGTGCTCAGTGCCTGAACGCGACACGGCAAACTGGGTACGTGACAGCAATCCAGATCTCCAAACGTATCACCCAGGCGCCGTTTCCTCCTATCGTTCGACAGCAACAGCTACTGGGGGAAGTCGTCATGGTCAACAGTGTACTTACGATGCCGCAGATCGTCTAATTACATCTGGCCCTGGTGCCGGTACACCGGACGTGTATTCGCCAAGCTGGGGAATTCTCAACATTCCATACCACATTGTCTATGATGTAAAGACATGGAAGGAACTTGGATGGTCGACCTACAACCAGTACTGGCGTCCCAACAATGGAAACAGATGTTGACTCCAAAGAGTAAGTCCAAGCAAGGGCAGCTTTGTGCTGATTGATCCGGGCACGTCGCAGCCGCAAAGTAGCAGTGCTTTGAAAAATAACCCGGTCACCCGATTGTCGTTGGTGATGCACGAGAAAAATATTGAAATTAAGAAATGTCTAACTTTTAAGGAGGCAATCCCATGACCAGAACACTTCGAACCCGTTCGACCGGTGACGATGTCAAGTTCCTGCAAGAACTTCTGAACTCCCGCGTGCAGGAATTCCAGCGTAAAAATGCGTTGACCGTTGATGGGATCGTTGGGCCACTTACCTGGGGCAAACACTGTGCGGATCGTGTGGGCGATCACAAACAACCTCCAACCGGGCGGCCCGGCCACGTCAATGCTGACGCTTGATGCCCTCATAACGACCAGACAATTCTGGCCGCATGTCACGAGTTACAACTCGGCTGGTACGCGTGGGAATGGGGACCGGGCAATGACTTCAATGATCCCCTGTGTGCGGTCATGGACATGACTCCAGATCGGTTGTTTGCACATCTCAAGCCAGGGTGGGCGCATGAAGTGGCGATTGCCAGCCCTTTTGGCATTCTATCAACTTTTAGGTTTCGAAACACATATATATGAGCATGTTCATTTTTGTGTTACTAGTGGTTTCAGTAATTTTAAGAGTGAGCAGTGGGGCGATGAAACTCTTACAAACTAGGTTACTTTTTAAATTGGTTAGTATCCAGAGATACGATTGCACAAAAAATTCATAATAAGGACGTAAACAAAGGTATTCAAGGAATTCTCAGCTTTATAGGTCTCATAAAAACCTAAAAGAACGTAATTTTTTCAAAATTGATAAATATTAATTTTCAGTCGGAAACCCAAAAACTTGATTTGATTCGGAGATTTAAACAACCATGTCAGATACAGCAATAGCAGACGTAGGAATAGCATTAATAAACCTGTTAAGGGCCAATAAAGGGGATATCGGAATCGATGATTCAACAATCATGCTAATTTCACCCGGGGAGATCGAAGCCAATGATAATGTCCGCATATCTCTATTCTTATATCAGGTTCGTGAATACGTGCACATGAGAAACCAGGAGACACAGCAGATAGATTCCAAGCATTTCAAAAATCCTCCATTGCCCCTGGAATTGTATTACATGCTCACAGCTTATCCGGCTGCCGGGGACGCCAATCGTAATGAGAGAACAAAAGATGAACACCACATACTCGGAAAGGCAATGCAGATCCTGTATGATAACACTATACTTAATATTTCAGGAAAAAAACCTCGAATAACCCTGAATACCATGAGTCTTGATGACATGACCAAGATATGGACGACGTTCCAGGGAAGATCCTACAGACCTTCTGCCTGCTATCTTGTTACTCCTGTAATGATAGAATCGGAAAATGCAGAAGAAGTAACGAGAGTAATATCAAAGAAAACGGAACAAGATGAAATTATACCAAAGCGAGAGGAATAATAGATGGCTCTTATTCGTCCTTATGAAACTGATAAATTCACTTCTTATAATAAAGAAGAAACGATTAAGCTTCTTTCAATAGCCATCTGGATGAAAGATGATTATACGAAAAAAACACCCGTGGGCAATGTTAGGGTCATGATAAAAGATGGGCATAAAAATATAGAATCAATAAAAAACCCGAGTGGTTACCATATATTCACAGATCTTGAGAACAGGGATTATGAAGTGAGTATTGAGCCAGAATTCTATTTTCCTAATGAGAAAAAAACCAATCCATCTAAATTAAAGAACCTTTCCGCCCTTAATTTAAGTTTCAATGGAGATGGGCCTGATATTGAGGCATTAAGTGCAAAACTTTCCAATGTTTTGCATTTGGATATGAATTATGTCCTGGAATTCCGAAATCCGGAGGGTAAGATAGAAGAGCGCAGTATTACTAAAATCAATCCTTTTCCTGTCAATAATGATAGCCCGGGAACAATATTCTGGGATGAACCCCTGAAATACGGTTTCAATAAATCGGGAAGTACGGTAAAAGCAGTGAATTATCTTATCGAATTTGTTCTAATACCCCGTGTGTACTATCCATTTCCAAACAATGCAACGCTTGTAAGGGGATTGATAAAAGATTCTGTTTCTAATAAAAAAATCATCAATGCAGAAGTGAATGTACCTGGCAGGGGCATACAAACGAGGTCTGATGATAATGGGGAATTTGTCCTCCATTTTGCAAAAATTAATAAGGAGGAGGTGGTTACGATTGAGATCAAAAAGGATGGATCAATAAAAACAATTGATACGAAAGTGAAGGAGTGGAAAATGCAATTTATGGGAAATATTTTATTCCCATGACAGCCCCTGTTTGAAAATTCGATAGTGAGGAAAGGAGGTTAAAATGCCAGATGAAATTGAAACTAAATTGAATGAGTTAATAAAACAATTGCAGGATGCAGATACTGAAATCGGTACCAAAACAAAAGAACGTGATATCTTAAAGACCGATAAATCAGCTCTTGAAAAAACATTGAGTGATGTAAACCAGGTATTTAATGCTTACAGCAAGAATTACCCGAATAACGATAAGGACAAAAAGGATATCAATAGTTACCGCGAAAAAAAGAAGTCAATGGTGGATGCTGCAATTCCAAAAGCTACAAGAGACCAGATCGACCTTAAGATAGGAGATGTGAATGCTGCAATAGCCCTACAAGAAACTGATGTCAGTAACGCACAAAAAGGGCTACAAGATGCTAAGATAACATACCAGGAAGCCAGCACAACTTTTGAAACCAAGAAAAAAGAGTATGAAGACCTGAAGATATATCAGAAAGGTCTTGAGGATGATATTAAAAATCTTAAGAATTTAAAACAGTCAATTGAACTGGAAGAAGAGAAGAGTCATTTTTCAATAATGTATTTTATTATAAACGAATTGATAAAAAATTCAGATTTTGAGATTAAGACTGAGTCCGAGATGAAGTCTGCTTTGATTTCCGGTTGGAAAGAAATGGATGCTGCAAGAACCGATCTCAGGAAAAAGGAAGATGAAATGAAAACGGCTCAAAATACATTAGATAGCAAACAAAAAACTTTGGAATTGCTTACGAAAAGTCGCCGGGATGATATAATAAATAAAATAAAAGACATGTGATGGAGGAACAAATATGCCAGAATATTTAACACCAGGAGTGTATGTTGAAGAATTTGAGATCGGTGCAAGGCCGATCGAAGGAGTTAGTACGAGTACTGCTGGGTTTTTAGGCCTTGCAGAAAGGGGTCCATATAAGCCAATGCTTGTAACAAGTCTGACCCAATATATGCGATACTATGGTGGATACACCAAGGATTCCTACCTGACCTATGCAGTAGAAGGATTCTTTAATAATGGAGGTCAGCGTTGCTATATTGGACGGATAGTCCGTTTGGATCCGGACGGGAATCCATTAGCTGTTAAAGCAAGTTTGCCTGTTGGCCCTTTTAGGATCAACGCTATCGGTGAAGGAGAATGGGGAAACAGGGTGGCAGTACGTATTGAAGACGCCACGAATGATTTAACTAAATTTAAATTGACCGTAGCATACTGGAGTAAGAATAAAGTTCCAATTCCGGAGAAATTTCAGATAACTGGAGATACCGAAAAGGATAAAAAGAAATTCAAAGACTTGATAGAAAGTGCAAATAAAATAGAAGAATATGATGATCTTTCGGACGATCCGGATTCTCCTTATTATTATCTGAAACGCTTAAATGTATCTGACACCCTTTCTTTCTTTGTATATCTGGATAGCGATAGCACAGCAACAGGAAAGCCACCTAATACAACGGGGAATTTTTTCAATCTGTTAACAGCAGGTAGTGATGGGCCAGCAGACCAACCATGGGACAGAGGAGATTTTCTGGGAAATCCAAATGCAGACGCCGGGGAAAAACGTGGGCTTACAGCCTTGAATGATTTGGATGATATTTCAATCCTGTATGTCCCTGACGCCCATATGATATCAAATGTAGAGGCGCGTCAAACATTCTATGGCGATATCCTGACGCAATGCGAACTTCTCAAGGACAGGTTTGCAATCATTGATGTTAAAGAGAATAATTCCAATATCAGTACGTTGAATATCGTAAATGTTGCAAGATCCTCCAAATACGGAGCGATATACTACCCATGGATCAAGCTGCTTGATCCCCTGACTGAGAGGATGAAACAAGTCCCTCCTGGAGGGCATATTGCGGGAATATATGCACGATCGGATACAGAACGCGGAGTTCATAAAGCCCCGGCTAATGAGATCGTAAAAGGGGCAAATGATTTAGAATTCAATATTTCAAAAGCAGACCAGGGAATTCTTAATCCACGCGGGATCAATGTGATTCGATCCTTCAATGGAAGGGGCATCCTGGTTTGGGGAGCACGAACATGTATTATAGATCCCCTCTGGAAATACATCAACGTCCGCCGATTATTCATCTATGTAGAGAAATCCATAGAAAAAGGCACCCAATGGGTCGTCTTTGAACCCAACAACGAAAGGCTCTGGGGCAGGGTTGTTGCAACTATTGGACAATTCCTTAATAGTGTCTGGAAAGACGGAGCTCTCATGGGGAAGCCAGAAGAAGCGTTCTTCGTCAAGTGCGACAGGACAACCATGACGCAGGATGATATCGATAATGGACGGCTGATCTGCATTATCGGGATCGCCCCGGCAAAGCCGGCAGAGTTCGTTATATTCCGCATAGCTCAGTGGGCTGGCGGTTCATCGAGTAAAGAATAACCAAGAAAAAAATATATTTACAAAATAAAAAAATATTAAATATTAATATAAGAAAGGAGGATAACATGGCAGATAGAAACGATCCGTACAGACAATTTAGATTTGAAATTTTGGCTGGTGACATTAAAGCAGGATTCAGTGAATGCACCTTTGCAGACACAACGACTGATCCTGTCGAGTATAGAGAAGGACCTGATGCCACTTATTTTCGTAAGCTTTCAGGGCTAACAAAATATGGAAATATAACTTTGAAGTGGGGGATTACAGGCAACATGGATCTATATAACTGGAGAAAGGCGGTGATAGCAACAGGTGCTATAAAAAAACGGAAACTCGTCGTAATTACCCTGTTGGACGAAGAAGGAAAGCCAGCAGCTAAATGGAATGTCTATGAGGCATGGCCAAGCAAATACGACCCGCCGGATTTCAGCGCCAAAGGGAACGAGGTGGCAATCGAGACTCTGGAACTCGTCCACGAACATTTCGAGCGGGTACAATAATAGGTAAGATAAATGGCATTCCAGACAGAATTTGAGTTCATCTTACCAAGGGGCTATGTGGATGAAGAAGGCAATCTCCAGAAAAAAGGTATAATGAAGCTTGCTACAGCAGCTGATGAAATATTACCTTTGAAAGAGGCGAGGGTGCAGTCGAATCCGGCTTATCTGACCATCATATTGTTCTCAAGGGTCATTACAAAGCTTGGGACTCTACAAACCATCAACACAAAGGTGATCGAGAACCTGTTTGCATCAGATCTTTCATACCTGCAAGAGTTCTATAGAAGGATCAATGAAAATGGATCTAATAGAATAAAGACCGTATGTCCCAAATGTGAACATAATTTCGAGGTGGAAGTAGAATCCCAGGGGGAATGATCAGCTACCCCCTCGGAAAAATATACGAGGAGGTAGCTTTTATCGCTTATCACTTCCACTGGTCTTTTGAAGAGATAATGAACATGGAACACAGGGACAGGCAAAATTGGGTGAAAGAGATTTCCAGTATTAACAAGCAGTTGAGCGGGGAAAAACAAAGGAGCATTCTTGAGGTATAGCTATGAATCGGGTAAGTGATCCTTATATGTCCTTTAAATTCCTTGTAGAAATCAATGGAATTACAGTTGCAGGTTTTTCCGAGGTGACGGGTCTTGCCTTTGAAACAGAAACCGAAACCATAGAAGAAGGCGGTGTTAACGATTACGTGTATATATTGCCAAAGAGAACAAAACGCCAGAACCTGATCCTGAAACATGGCATCACTGATGATGTTTCTCTGTGGGAATGGTATCAGAAGGTGATGAACGGAACCGTAAAAAATATGAGGAAAACAGTAACTATCTACTTGCAGTATGTGGATGAAGAAGGAAAAGAAAGGAAATGGGAATTCTTCCGGGCATATCCGGTGAAATGGACAGGCCCGGAATTCAGGGCTGATAGCAACTCGGTAGCATTTGAGACTATCGAACTTGTGCACGATTCCGGGTAATAAATACTAAGAAAGGGTGAAAATGGCGAAATCAACGATGTTAACCCATTCGAATACAATTTTTTTCAGGAAAATCCTGGAAAAGTACCGGATGGGTAAAAGAGGCAGATTCAGGTTTCCTGTCATGATCTTACGCAAAAATGCAAACCATTATTTGCCTCAAAAATATAATCTCAATATATTTCTACAGTTCCAGTTTCATAATCAGCCTGTATCATCTTTGAGTTCCATGGGTATTCAGAATATAAAGGAGTTTATAAAAAATACCTTGAGAATTAAAGAACCTGCGCATATATTGTCTGATCATTCCGGATACCGGGACAGGAAATTCTCATCAAATATGATATTCCGGGAGTCAGGTAATGTAATTTACCAGGGAGGAATTGCAAAGATACATTCAGATAAGCCGTCATTTTCGGGAACACAAGGATCGAAGGTATTCCATTCAATTTTAGGACATGAATCTCCTGCAATCTTATTTGAGCGGGATTTTTCAAGGAATTATATATACGTTAATAATCCTGGAATGCATGAAGCGGGAAGCGATAGAAAAAAGCATACAGATAAGCCGTCATTTTCAGGAAAAGAAGGTTCGGGGGTTGTCCGTTCAATATTTGGACGTGAATGCCCAGCAATCTTATTTCAGAGAGATTTTTCAAGGAATTATATCTTGAACCAAACGTATCCGGAGTCATTTTATAGCATATCACAAGGAAACGTGAACCGGTTATTAAATCAAGTGAATTATATTCACGTTAATAATCCCGGAATGAATGATGCTGTTTTATTCAATAATGATATGATCCGGAATAACAATTTACACATAACAAACCCGCAAATGGCGGGGATGAAAAGTTACCTTGAACAGGCAAATATGCAAAATATTATGCTAACCAGTCTGATGCCCACTGCCACAATTTCGAAAATGGTTCAGATTCAATTCCGGAAAAATATGAAGTCATACGATAATAATAGCCAAAACGTTTTCACTTTCTTGAAACCGTTTATAAAAAACCCCGGATATACAATCCAGGATTCGCTCAATTCATCTCCTGGTAAAAAAGGGACATCTTTTATGATGAAAAATGATAACTATATTTTTCATAAAACAAGGGAAATAGATCAGGAAGTAGACGACATTAAGAAAATGGTTATTGAAACAAAAAATGCCCTGGCAGAAAAATCCACATCCATTCTATTGAAGAATACCGCAAAACCCAACTTTGATATTAATCGAATAGCTGACCAGGTTTACCAGAATATCGAGCGAAGTATCAGGATGGAAAGAGAGAGAAGAGGGATGTAGATGTTAATTAAAGCTTTTTTAACAAGGAAGGATAAACCTGAAAATATCGTGCCCTTCCTATTCAACCCAAAAGAACTGAATGTGGAAAAGAGCAATCAATTTGCCGATGTGAATATACCGGGTCTTTCATCCCCGATATTACAATTCGTAAGGGGAAATGCAAGATCTTTGACCATGGATCTCTTTTTCGATACCTATGAGCAAGGTATGGATGTGAGACTTTATACGGATCGAATTACAGGATGCGATAGCGGAAGCATGTTCAGCCAAGTTCCCAAAGGCTTGATGGATATAGATTCCGATCTCCACGCTCCTCCTGTTTGTTTATTTATCTGGGGGACCTTTCTTTTCCAGTGCATAATTGAAAGGGCAACAAAGAAATTCACGATGTTCCTTCCTGAAGGAATGCCGGTCAGGGCAACGTTAAATATTACGTTGAAAGAATATGCGGATGAAGAGGAACAGATCAAACGTATTTCCGCCCAATCCTCTGACATAACTAAAAGATGGACGATAACCCAGGGCGACAGTCTCTGGACAATAGCATCAAGAGAATACGGGAATCCAGGAGACTGGAGGCTGATAGCTAACGAAAATGGGATTGACAATCCACGTTTGCTCACACCTGGCAGGGAGCTCATAATTCCGAGAAAGGAGTGAAAATGGTATTAGAGAAATTATCAAAACAGATGTCAGATTTCTATAATCCAGGGTTCAAGGTGGAGATCAATGGTAAGAGTTCGCAGGAAATTATCTCAAAGGCGATTCTTAATGTGACAGTTAATGAAAAAATTGATGAAGGGGCAAGTTTTGAGTTGACGGTCAATGATGAATTTGACATGAATAAGCAGCTCTTCAAATGGCTTGACCATCCTGATTTCAGTGTTGGGAACAAGATTAATATAAATATGGGATATGGAAGTAATATGACCACAATGTTCATGGGGACAATTACCACCCTTGAGTCAAGTTTTTTTAGTGGGGAGACTACTACGATCACGATCAGGGGGCATGACCTGGCTTATGATTATATCAAAAAGGCTGCTCCTGAGCGAACCTTCAAAGATAAGTCATATAGCGAAGTAGCCAGGACGATCGCCACCGAGGCAGGGATGGATGCACAGGTCGATGAATCTGCGAAACTTCAAACTCAAATCACAAAAAATAATAAAGATACATATTACAAGTTCCTTGAAGCCAGAGCAAAAGAAATTGGTTTCGTTTTCTACATAGATAGGAAGAATATGTATTTTGTTAAACCAAAAGATGATAAAAGAGAAGTCTTGAAAATGGAGTTGGGGAAGGATATTATCAGTTTCAACCCAACTCTTAGAAACACGGGATTATTGAATGAGGTGGAAGTGAGGGGGCACAACCCAACAGATCCGAACGCGCCTTTTATCGGAATAGCGACAGCAGGGAGCGAACGCGATCAGGAATCAGGGAAAAAAAAAGGAAGCCAGGTGGCAGGTAGTCAGCCTGGCTTACGAAAACGGGTCGTGACCAATATCGTTGTGAATTCAGTAGAACATGCAAATTCCATAGCTTTATCAATATTGAACCAGGCAAGCGATACCTTCATAGAGGGCAACGTGGAAACCATAGGTTTGCCGCAAATTAGACCTGGAACCACTATCTATCTTGATAAAATGGGAAAACGGTTCACAGGAAAATATTTCGTTAAGGCTGCGACACACACAATTAATGAGAGCGGGTACAGAACACGGTTTACGGTCAAGAGGAATGCCTTATGACTATCCTTGATGCCCTTGAAAGTGAAGATAATAATGTCGGAAAGATTTATGGAGTAGCCCTCGGTGTAGTAACGAACAACCAGGATGAAGATAAACTAGGAAGGGTCAAGTTGTGGTTACCCTTTCTTTCCGATGATAATGAGACTGACTGGGTGAGGATAGCTACTTTCATGTCCGGAAATGAAAAGGGGGGTTTTTTCCTTCCTGAGGTGAAGGATGAAGTTCTCGTTGCCTTCGCGCATGGCGATATCAATTCACCATATGTAATAGGGTCGCTCTGGAACGAGAAGGGAAAAAAGCCCCCTGAAACCAACTCGGACGGCAAAAACAATTTCCGGTTTATCAAGTCAAGAAGCGGTCATATTATCAAATTCGATGATACTGATGGGAAGGAAAAAATCGAGATAGTAGATAAAAGCAATAATAATAGTATAATAATAGACACAAGTATGGACATGATCACCATAAAATCGAATAAGGATATTAAAATTTCGGCGCCAAATGGAAAGATCAGTATCGATGCTAATGAAATTGAAATCAAATCCTCCACCTCAGCAAAGATCGAGGCGAGCGCTGAAATGACTATAAAAGGGGCTACGGTGAACATTAATTGATATGGGAATGATAGCAGCCAAACAGGGGGACAAAATTATGGCAACAGATATTCATATTGTTTTGGTACCGTCAGCTTCGGGCACCGTGCCTACTCCGCTGCCTCATACTTTTGTCGGTATTATAGACGGGAATCTCAGCCAGGACGTAAAAATAATGGGCATGTCCGCAGCCACTGCGGATTCGACAGCCACGAATACGCCCTCCCATATCGCGACGCCGCCCGGAACGTCATTCCAGAACCCGCCTTCAAATAAGGCTACAATAAAACTGGGAAGCCAGACCGTGAAGATAAACGGAAAGATGGCAGCAAGAAATGGCGATACGGCAATGACCTGCAATGATCCTTCTGACCTGCCGTCAGGCACTGTGCTTGCGGTAGGTACGGTACTAATAGGGTGAAAACTTATGGATAAAAATTTTCTTGGAGTAGGGTGGAAATTCCCTGTAAGGGCGGACAACGACAGAAAAATCGCAGTGTCCAGATACGAAGAAGATATCAGGGAATCCATTCTGATAATACTGGGAACTGCAAAAGGAGAACGTGTGATGCGACCGAATTTCGGATGCGGTATCCATGACCTGGTTTTTGCATCGATAAACGCCACAACGATAGGTATGGTTGAAAACAATGTCCGTGAGGGGCTTCTGTACTGGGAACCCAGGATCGAAGTGATCAAAGTGGAGGCACGAGATGACCGGGCTTTCGAAGGGAAACTTATGATCAGTATTGATTACCGGGTGCGTATTACAAACAACAGATCCAATCTTGTTTATCCGTTTTATTTAAAAGAAGTGTGAAGTGAAATGAAAAGCGAACTTCCAAATATAGAAGAAAGGAAATGCAGTGATATTTATAAACTGCTGAAAGAATTTATTCCGCACTATACTCCGGAATGGGCAGCCTCTGATGTAAATGACCCGGGCGTAGCTCTGCTTAAGATTTTCTCCCTTATTACTGAAAATGTGGTTACTCATCTCAACCAGGCGCCTCAAAAGAACTTCATAGCTTTTCTGGATATGATGGGGATAAAGCGTCTTCCAGCCCAGCCATCCAGGGCACCGTTGACTTTCATGCTCGCAAAGGGCATAGAAAAAGATATACTGATTCCAGAGAGGGCACAGGTGGCCGCAAATATTAGTGGCCAGGGAGAATTTCCTTTTGAGACCGAGAAAAACCTTCTTGCCATTGCAAGCCAGCTTAAAAAGGTTGCCGCCTTTGACCCCGTAAAAGATGCCATTTATGTACCTCCTCAGGATTTCCTGGATTTGGAACGAAAACAAAGCATTCCGGGGAGTTATAAAGCCGTTACATCTGCATTGACGTTTACCAAACACATCCAGCTTGACTATGCGGAAGGATTAAAAAAAGGGGATTTCCTAAAAATTGGGGCAGATAATGCCTTTGAATATAAGGTAATTAACAAGATCGATACAACCGTGATAGAGATGACCGATGAATTCAAGAATGAGTTCCCTGTCGATACACCCGTAGAGAAGGTCACAAAATTCAGCCTTATCGAAGGTAAGGATATGCAGGAGCATTGCGTATATATTGCGCATAAGGATTTTTTTAATGTAAAAAGTACTCTAACATTCAAAGTTTATATAACTCATCATAAAGGTACTGAGGCAGGGATCACACCGCTTGATGTATCGTGGGAATACTGGGGCGAAGTTAAATCAGAAGACGGTGGAGGAAAAGGAGAGGACTGGCATAAATTTGTCGTTGTTTCTGATGGTACAAATGAACTTACCAGATCCGGGGTAACAACACTCTCCAAAACAACACGGGGTGAAATCAAGGAAAGAGAGATCAATGGACAAAAAAACAGGTGGATCCGCTGCAAGCTTAATAGAAACTTTTCAAATGATACAAAATGGAAATTGCCTGAACTGGATAATATTCAGTTCCAGGTAGGTTCCGGGGGTGCTACTCTTGATCCGGACATCGCTTTTTTTAATAATACCCCCCTCGATATTACCGATACATTCAAACCTTTCGGTGAGGAACCGAAATTGTCGGATACTTTTGCCTTCGCCAGTAAGGAAGCCTTTTCGAAAAAAGGGGCGAAGAGTGAAATTAACATCATACTGGAACAAAGAGGAATTCTTGCTGCCCCCACGGCAATTTCTTTTTATGAGAATGTATCGGGTTCAGCTCCCATAGAAAAAATTAGAATTTTTGCTGTGACAACTGACGGGAGGTTGATCGAAGTTAAAATCGATCCGGATGGAAGTGAAGAGGTATGGGATGATCATGGACACCCGGAAAATATAGAGATCGATACAGATTCCATACCAAGTGCGATAACCAATTCTAAACTGGAAACAGCCGCAGAACCATTCAAATTTATCTCAGTTTTCACAAAAGCCAAAAACTCTCATCTTGTCGAAATATTTTATGATTCTGTCAAATGGAAATGGAAAGACCATGGAATTCCGAGGGGAATTGATTTCATTTTCGATCCTTCAGCGGTATATGATCGAATATATAATGATGCTGCTCGAATCATGATAATTGAAAAAATTTCGATTTTTGTCACAGATTCAAACGGAAGTCTTTATGAATTCAGTCGCAGTCCTAATAATATTGAAGGAAGCTGGTTTAATCATGGACAACCAGGTATATCACTCGTTTCGCCACCTTATGCGCAAAGTTATTTACTTACTACAAGTACTCAAAGTGAGATTAGAGTTAAAGTATTTGTAAATGGAAAAGATGGAAATCTATATGAGCTGGACTGCAAGCCTGGTGATATTAGTAAAGATAAATGGACAAATTATTCCAAACCAAACCATTCAATAAAATTGGAATCAAGACCCTTTGCTGTAATTTATCCGGAATACGATGTTACTCTGGGATATAACGCTCATTATGCGAAAATATTTGCAAAAGGGAATGATGGTAACTTGTGGAAATATAATACAAGGGAACGAATAAAAAAATGGTCAAATCTTGCCATGCCGTCTGCGGGGGTATCGATTCAGTCGGCTCCTCATGGATATCTTATTGCCCCGAATTGTGAAGATGATATCTATGAAGGAAAACACATATTTATTGGAGGTTCTGACAATCATTTATGGGAACTATTAACAGTTATTGAAAAAGGGAATTATAAAAATAAATGGAGAATGCATGAGTTTCCCGATAATTCAGAGCTTCTTTTCTCTCCTTTTCTCATCAAAGATAATAAAAACAAGGAACATGTCTTTGCTGTCAATAATTTACATTCCATCCTTGAAAGGAAGATTTATTTAGACAAAGCGATAATGATATGGAATGAATATAATTATCCAAATGAAACATCCTTCATTCCTGTTCTTTCCTGGGAATACTGGAACAAAAAAGGATGGGTCAGGCTAAAGTTAGAAGCAGATGAAACGAAAAATCTTCTTAAGAACGGCAGGATTATTTTTTATCTGCCGGATGATATCGATGAGACTGAGATCGCAGGGCAGAAGAGTTACTGGATATTGGCAAGAATCGCAAGCGGTGATTTTGGAAATGCGATATTTACTCTGGCCCAGCAGACCCTAAAATTGGAATCCGCGACTGCGGATGGGTTAAATAGATATATAATTGAACAGAAGTTGACATCCTCAAGAAAGCACATCCGACCGCCCATCATTAAGTCTATGAAGATCGGCTATGAACTCGGGGTAAAACAGTTTCCTGAGAAGTGTTTGACCTATAATAACCTTAATTGGCTTGACCAGACCGCGTTAAGTAAGATCCAGGATAAATTCTTTGAGCCGTTTGTGCAGATGGATGAAAAATCCCTGACTATTTACCTTGGCTTTCAAAAATACTTTAAGGGGGGACCTGTCAGGATATTCTTTGCTGCCAGGGAACTCCGGTACGATGAAGGAACAAAGCCGAAACTGGAATGGAAATATAGTATTAATAACGGCTGGGATGAATTAAAAGGTTATAAGGATGATACGGAAGGATTGATAATAACTGACATCCTGGAATTTATCGGGCCATTGGAATTCCAACTCCGTTCTTTGTTTGGAGAAGATCTTTTCTGGATAAAAGGTTCTCTTATAAAAGGAAATTATCTAAATAATTCATATCCTCTCCTTGATGGCATCTACCCAAACACAACATGGGCGCTCCAGGCAGCGACCATAAAAAAGGAAATACTCGGATCAAGCAACGGAAATCCCGATCAGGTATTTTCCTTACTCAAAATCCCGGTTCTTGAAGGAGAAAATATCCGGGTACGAGAATTACTTTCGGAGGAAGAAAAGCAAGATATAATCAATGAGCTGGGAAAAGCAGCAATTGAAGAGATAAAAGATGAAAAAGGAAAGGTAACAGAGACCTGGATTTTATGGACAGAAGTCCCCGATTTTTATGATTCTGATCGAAAGAGCAGACATTACACGCTTGACCGCGCGACAGGTCAGGTACAGTTTGGCGACGAAACAAATGGTATGATACCGACAAAAGGTGATGACAACATAAAAGCTTTCTATCAGTCAGGCGGAGGAGCACTGGGAAATGCAGGCATCGGTGAAATCAAATCTTTGAAAACATCCGTTCCCGGAGTTGAGAAAGTAATGAATCCGGTCGCAGCAGACGGCGGCTCAAATGCGGCTACTATTGAAAATATGCTGGAAATAGGTCCGGCAAAAATAAGCCACCGCACCCGTGCTGTCACTGCGGAAGATTTTGAATGGCTTTCAAAGAAAGCTTCAAGAAAAGTGGTCAAAGCCATATGCCTGCCAAATACGGGCAAAACAAGTATGAATGAAACAGGCAGGGTCGCCGTGATCATAGTTCCGGATGAGAATACGTCCAGACCGACCCCATCACTGGAATTGAAACGAAAAGTGCAGACTTATCTGGAAGAACATTGTGCAAATATCATCTCATCAAATATTTTTGTGGACGGTCCATCCTATATGGAGATCAGTGTTTCGGTAGATGTACATGTTATTTCCATCGACAAGGCATCCATGGCAGAACGTGATGCGAAAAAAAAGCTGGATGATTTTTTCCATCCATTAACAGGAGGAACAGAAGGAAAAGGATGGGATTTCGGGCGAAATGTTTCCGATTCTGACATTTACGCCATCCTTGAAAATATAGAAGGAGTAGACCACATTGAAAATCTGCAAATTATCCCTGCTCCCGATCCTGAGGGAGAAGTGCTATGGAAATCCGGGGTTTTTCTTGTAGCTAATGGAAGGCATACAATAAACACAATGCTGAAAAAGGAGAGTGGTCTTTATGGGTCTGCTTGAAGGATTTCCGGAACTTGCGAATCTGGATGATAAGAAATATGATGAGTTAGTAGAAGAAGCACGCATTCTGCTTGCCAGGTATGCCAAGGACTGGACAGACCATAATGTGCACGACCCTGGAATTACTTTCCTTGAGCTTTTTGCCTGGCTGGCTGAGATGCAGATATATCAGATCAACAGGGTGACCGACGCTAACTATAAAAAGTTCCTCAAACTGGCAGGGATCTATCCGGCAGAATTAGAACCAGCCAGAGTTGACATTAATTTTAAGGATGCAACAGGTGAGATAAAAGCGGGTGAAAAATTTTTTACGTTAATCGGGGGAGAAAAAATATATTTTGAAACTGAGGAAAATCTCATACCTACTTCTGCAATTCTAAAAAAGATTATAACAGTTGCAAATTCACAGAAAATCGACAACACAAGTGCCAATGAGAAAGATGATGTGTATTTTGCACCTTTTGGTGAAAATGTCGCTCAGGGAGCTACATTTAAATTAGGATTTAATACTCCTCTTAAAGAAAAGGAGATCAAGATCACCTTTGTTTTGTTTGAAGAAGATCTTCCTGCTCCGGGAAGCCATGTTGATGAAATCGCGCAAATAATTCCTTCTGCGAAAGTCATATGGGAATATTATAATGGAAGTGAATGGAAAGAATTTCCCATTAAGAGAGATACCACGAAGGCTTTTAACAGAAGTGGAAGAATTGTATTTAATGGCCTGGCAGATATGAAGGCGGATAAAGACGGTTATTACTGGATACAATGCCGTTTAAAAGAAGGAAGCTATGAAATCGTCCCTCTTTTCAATAAGATACTTCTTAACACAATTTGCGCAGTTCAGGTCGAAAGGATAAATGAAGATTTTGAGACAGGTGACAGAAAACCTGGCTATGTTGTAAAGCTAAAGAATAATCCTGCAATAAGGGATGCCATGTTCAGGGTAGATGACATTCCGGACTGGATCCCCTTTTTAAAACAACTCAAAGACCAGAATGAGAAAAAAGAACCATGTCCCAGAAAACGGATTTTGAGCAAATTTGATCCGAAAAACCTTGCTTTGATCAATGAATGGAACGATGATAAAGAGCCGGATGATGCCCTGAAATATGCCGCAATCGAGTCTTTGAACGGGGTGAGTGAATGCAGAGATCTGTACGATAGCGAATCGTTCAAAGATATCAGCTTTTCCGATGTTCACAGGAAAATCCTGAACAATAAATCTAGCATTATTCCGATTGATGAGCTAAAGATCCTGATTCGTTATTTGCTTGAAGCCGCTTATCCTGATATGATCTTGAAGAAGCGATTGATCATCCAGGTAAAAAATAAAGAAAATGGTGCATGTGAAAGCTGGTATGAGGTGGATGATTTTGAATCCTCCGGACCGGAAGATACCCATTACATATTCAATCCTGAAAAAAATGAAATCATTTTTGGCAACGGATTGAATGGCAGGATTCCTGAAGACAAGAAAATAATTACAGCATCATATATTACTACTCTTGGGTCAAAAGGAAACATTCCAAAAGACCAGAAGTTTAACTCTGCCGGTTTAGTAAATATCCAGGGGAAGAACCTGAAATATGCGACAGGTGGTGAAGATGCAGAATCCATAGAACATGCCAGGGAAAGGGCAAAAAAAGATTGCAGAGAAATATACAGGGCGATCACCTCAAAAGATTACGAAGAGCTAGCAAGGAAAACCCCGGGATTGCGGATATCCAGGGCAAAAGCAATACCCAATTATAATCCGGATTACCCCTGTATAGCTTTTCCGAATTCGGTTAGCGTTGTAGTAGTTCCTCATATCAGGGGAGGACAAGAACCCGCTCCGGGAGATGAATTTCTAAGGATGGTTTCGAATCATCTGGATAGACACAGATTGATAACAGCCGATGTGCATGTTATTAAACCGGAATATATAAAAATTTGTGTAAAGTGCAGGGTAAAGGTATTGAAAAAAAGCAGCCAGGAGATGGTAGCCGAACGCATTAAAAAAAATCTCACTGAATTCCTTGATCCGATAAAAGGAGGGGAGGAAGGCAAAGGCTGGCCTTTCGGGCGATATGTCTATCCATCCGAGATCTACCAGAAAATAGATGGTGTGGAGGGTGTTGATTATACAACTAATGTCTTACTCTCCTCTTTCGCAAGAAACGACTGCATACAATACCAGAAAGATGCTATCAGGATCCCTGCATTCGGGCTTGTATTTTCAGGGGAGCATGAAATAGAATTTATATAAAAGAGGCAAATATGATACAACAGGAGTTCAATACCCGGATTTTCAGGACGCAGGATCAATGGGATAGCGGTTTTACTTATCGTCTTGAGAAATTAACCGGTGGGGGAATAACCCTCTATTCTACGCCAACTTTTACGCAATGGGAAGAAAAAGGCGTGAAAAATCCTGGCGTTCTTGCAATAGATGAGTGCGGACTGATCTATTACATAGAAACAGGAACCTGTAAGTTGTATCGTTACAACCCGGAAATCAAGAGTAAGGAGCATATCCCCTGCATTAGCGGTTGCGGGGGCGAACCGGGAAAAGTTGAAACTACTAAGAGAATTCTTTTTGATAAGTACACGATGTGGGTTCTGGATGCCGGGAATGAAAGGATAAGCGGAAGGATACAGGCATTTTCAAGGGAAAATTTTCAGATCAGGTATATAATTGATGATCTTGAAAACCCTGTGGATATAGGGCTGGATGAAAGCGGTTATATCTATGTCATCGAAAAAGATGATCTCGGCTCTCATATCTTTACTTATGACACCAATGGTCAAAGGATTGAAAAGGTGTTTGACGAATCATGCCTGAAAGATCCATTGGCTCTGGCAGTTTGCACGGATAAAAGCATATATGTCATTGACATGGAGATGAAAAAGTTTGTTAGATTAACTGATGGAAAATGTTCGGAACCTTTTGGAGATCTCAGTAAAATACGACCAGCAAACCTTGTAATCGATAGAAACGGAAATATATTCATCCTTGATGATACAGGTTCGATTTACCAGTTCGATCCTGACGGAGGCTGTCAGGGTAAAATCAACATTCCAGATTCCAGCGATACAATTACAGGAATCGCAGTCGATTCAAAGGGCAACCTTTACGCAAGCGGAAATAAAGGGATCGCAATTTTCGTCACACAGAAGAAATATACCAGGGAACAGGGATTTTATTACTCAAAAACCCTTGACAGCGGCATAGAGGAATGCCAGTGGCACAGACTGGCTCTGGATGCGGAAATACCTCAAAAAAGCATACTTGAAATATATTTTTATAGTTCAGATAATATCAATATAAAGAATGAAATAGATGAACTAATCAGGAATGACAAAAAAACGATACAGGAAAAGGCATCAATTTTAGATGAAAAATTTCATTGGATAGGACCAGAAAAATATATTTCATCTGAAGAAATAATATTAAACGACGAAAAAAACAAAACCGCTCAAAAAACCAAAGAAACAAATACAGGTTTAAACGATAAAAAATTAACATGGGTAGGTTCCAAAAAAAATCCGAGAAACATTCTTTTCAGAGGAAAAGGCGGCAGGTACCTCTGGTTAAAGATCGTCATTTCAACCTTTGATGAAAATGTCAGACCGATTATCAGGGAGATGAAAGTCTTTTATCCGCGTATTTCTTATCTGCGGTATCTTCCAGCTATCTACCAGGAAGACCCTTCCAGCAGGGAGTTTCTTGATAGATTCCTTTCCATTTTTGAGACCATGTCTAATGACCTTGAAACTGAGATAAGCGAATTATTCAAATATTTCGATCCGGATACCACCCCGGAGAATTTTCTCTCATGGCTTGCTTCATGGATGAATATGGCACTGGAGGAAGGATGGAAGGAAGAAAAGAAGCGTGAATTCATTCGCCGGGCTTCTTTCCTGTATAAATTTAAAGGGACTCCATCAGGCATTGAGAAATTGATCGAGATATACACGGGAAAGAAACCATTAATAGTGGAAAACTGGAAGACTGGCAAGCCTCTCGTACTGGACGGGAAATCCAGTTTCATACTGGGTATGAACAGTTTGCTTTTGCAGACCCCTGTCCGTGGATTCAGGCTCGGATATGATTCTATCCTGGGAAGGGTTGCGCTTCGTGAGGTTGTACAGTTGCCTGAAGATCCGTTCCTGCCAATTGCGCATAGTTTTACGGTTGTGCTTGACCTTTCCAATGAAGAATTTGAAGAATATGGTGATGGATTGTCCCGGATCTTGAATGATGAAAAACCGGCTCATACATCTTTTAATCTGCGGATCGCAAATGAGATGAGTCTGGGTTCAGGTATCTACGTCGGGATAAACACCAGGGTAGGGGGCTATAAGCCTATTTATCTTGAACAGCGGATAAATGGTAAGCCAGTCCGCGACAGCACAGACAACACAATAGGATACGGGGTTCTCACCGGAGGCGAAGAGCAGGGAAGCAGAATTGAAAGGCGTTCAAGATTGGGTTATGATATTGAACTGATTTAACATTAGGAGGACATAATATATGAAAGAAGAACACAAAAAACATGGTGGTATCCATAAAAATCCTTTTGAGAGGAACAACTACTACTACGGGAAATTGATGACCGCCCGGGATTTCATAGATGAACAGTGTTACTACAATGAAAAACGTTGGCTCATTAACAGGATGGTCAGCGGCTGGGGTGTGGTCTGTGGACTGGATGTTACATGGAATAAGGAGACAGAGAAAGTTAGAATTTCTCAGGGGATGGCTATCGACTGTTATGGGAGGGAAATAATTGTACTTGAGCCTAAAGAAGAAAAGTTAATCCCGGAAGAAGATGAGTGCAGAAATGAAGCACAGGAAAATATTACGGATAAGCTTTTAGTTTGTCTTGAGTACCATGAATGCAGGACAGAAGCGGTGGAATTTCCATCATTAATGTGTGACCCTGATCATAAAGTAAAATTTAACCGCGTAAGAGATAGCTATAAGATACGTATCAGAAAGGGCATTAAAACAAAACCTCAACATGAAGGATTTTGTCCTCTTTGTGAAGCTAAATCCGATACAACAAATATGCCTGAGATACATAAGTATTTGTGCGATAAACTGAAGGAACCATGTCCTGGATGTGAACATTCGTGCGTTGTCCTGGCGACGATCAATCTGAAACCGATCGATACAGAGGGGGAAGATCAAAAAAATAGTATCAGGCAGTCTTATCAGGGCGACATCGTTTCTCGCAGTGAAGGGGAAGACGTTCCTGTGATAGACCAATGTTCCAGGAGGCGGCTTGTTTATAATAATCCCCTGTTGTTTGACCTCATTAATTGCTATCATGGTGACCTGCCTCACGTTATAGGTCTTAGCTGGACGCACGATGGAGACGTGGATTGGGAGGAATTTGCTAATTCAATAACATCAAATAGTGGCTTAAAAGTGACTTTTGACAGGAACATTAAGGAGGGGTCAATTAATGAAAATACATTTGAGGTTTTCGTGGTCACCAATGACATTAATATAAATAATATCTGGGAGCAGATACCCGGAGAGATTTCTGTGGACAATACAAATGAAATGACAGCCACATTTAAATTCATGGGGGAGAAAAGTGAATGGAGGGCGGATTTTATCGACGGAGGGTCCAGAGTCAAGGAAATCGGTGGAAAACTCGTCATAGTGCTGAAAAGTGATTTCATCATAAGTCATGATAAGCCACATAAAGCACTCGATGGCAACTTCATTGGCGGTAAACTGCCATCTGGCAATGGGACACAGGGTGGTGATTTCGTTAGCTGGTTCCACATTGGAGAAAAGGAACAAAACCAAATATATCACAAGCTAAATAGATCAAAACGTTCACCTAAAGGGAAGGAGTGAATGCTTATATTTAAATTAAGAATGGGAGGATTAATATGAACTCAGAAAAAATAAAAAATAAATGTTCAGATAACGAAAATTGCGAATATAATGATTTCAAGAGAGGAAAATATTTCCATGGAATGCTGATGACCGACAGGGATTTCACCGAGGAGCAAAGGTACCACGTTGAGAAAATGAAACTCCATAACCGCATGTTGCATGGCCGGGGAGTTGTTCGGGGTTTGGGGATGAGATCGAATTCGGATGAAAAGTCCATAATTATCGATCCCGGTCTGGCGCTTGATTGCAGCGGCAATGAAATTTTTGTTTGTAGAAAGTACGAACTTGACCTTTCACAGATTAAAAAACTTTACAGCTCTGAGGAACCTGTTGCTGAATGTTCTCATGGGGATCCAACAACTCCAAACAAATGGTATGTGGTAATACGATACTATGAAAAAGGTACAGATCAGGCTCTTGTGCATGCTTCCGCCACATCTGAATGTGCAGGAAATGTATGCAATGCTTCCAGAGTGCAGGAAGGATTCTGTTTAGATGTATATAAAGATGGGGAAATCTGTTGTCATGAAAAATTATCAGATTCGGTAAATGAATTATGTGATACAGATTCGAATATAATTAGTAACGAAGAAATCAAAAAATATTTTTGTGAAGAACTGCTATATCCAGACGACTGCTGCCGTGATTCCAGGGTAGTACTCGGAAGTTTCATCTTGAACAAAGATACTAAAAAAATAGATAGTATAGATAATTGGGATTGCAGAAGATTTGTCATGACGTTCGGTTTACTGCAACACTGGATGAGAGTAATGGCATCCAATAAGATTGAATTCGAAAATATTGCTGATTATTCTTTTATTGGTGAAGCATGCAAAAGTGCAGAAGTAGCACGAGAAAAATTCTGCCCTGAGATTGAGCATACAACATATTCAATGGAAGCTGCAAAAGCAATCTCAAGCAAACCATATAAGGAAATAAATAAGGTCATAAGTGAATCAGGTGTCAAAAAGGGGAAGAGCAAGATCGTCTGAGTCCGAGAAAGGAAAATCCGGCATTTTAGAATGAAATTCGGAAATTATTCAATTTGGCTGCTCGCCGCTCTTGGAGCCATTGTCTTTTTGGTCAGATTAATATATTTTTGTGGCACAGGTGATTCGTCAAGCAATCAAATAGATGCTTTCTTATTAGCGAGATATTTATGAAAGAACCGGAACATGAAACAAAGAAAGAATCCACTGTGAGGAAAGTCATTCAATCCACTGCCGCGCCCAAAGGCATGGAACAACTGCACGCCATGTCCACAAATGAACTTGTGAAGATGCTGATGAGCCCCGAACTGGCAAAGCCCGTGGACGCAGTGCTTCGCCAGCAGATAATCAAACTTCTCCAGGAACGGGAAGGCAATGCTTTTGTCCAGCGCCTGATAGGAAAACCAGGATCCGGAAAATCGCCATAACACTACCAATAGTAATTAACAGGTAAGAAATGAACTCATCAAATGGAGAGTCAACAGAAATCCTTTCGAGGATTCATAAAGACATTTCCTCAGGTCTTCTCTACACTCACAATCGCATCAATGCCAACACAACCAAAAACCTGGAAGCAGCTTCTTTTCTCTACGCCCTCATCGAACTTCTCAACGAGAAGGGACTTCTTACCATAGAAGAACTGGATGAACGGAAAAAGCAGGTTGCAGGGAGGCTTGTCAAACGATTCGTTGACAGTGGGCTTGGCCTTATGTACCAGGATCCTGAATATGATAAGTACACGTTTGACCAGGAAGCAAATGTTGATTGCGAGAGCCGGCTGGCTGTTTGCAAGGCAGTTTGCTGCAAACTGCCGTTCGCCCTTTCCAGGCAGGATGTGGATGAGGGGATCATTCGATGGGAATTTGGCCGACCCTATCTGATCGCCCATGGGGATGATGGTTACTGTGTTCATATGGACAGGAATACTTACAAATGCATAGTGCGCGAGCATCGCACAGTGCCATGCAGGGGATTTGATTGCCAGGATAATGAGAAGTGGAAGATCTGGATAGATTATGATAAGGGGATGATCAATCCTGAATTGGTGGAGAAGGTAGACAGGGAAATTGAGGGTATTTACAACGGCTCGATAGTGAAACCTAAGGGCTGAAGTCATAATTTGTTTTTTTTTTCAATATTTTTTATTTTGATAGAGCGTGAGCTTTTGTTTATGATCATAAATCGAGGAGCAGATGAGTGAAAGAGTCCAGGCAACGACTAAAAAGGCTGAGCTTAAAAGAGAGAATAAAGTCTCTCAAACGCAAAAGACAGACATCTCTCAATCTATTAGCTCGCCTGTAGATCAAATCCTTTTCCTTCAGAGAACTATAGGTAATCAAGCAGTTGGGAGGCTAATAAAATCAGGGGCTTTACAGGCAAAACTCAGGATCGGACAACCTGGCGACATATATGAGCAGGAAGCTGACAGGATGGCAGAGCAGGTGATGCGAATGCCGGAACCAGCGGTCTGTATCGCCCGGGCTACGAAACCAAAGATACAGCGCCTTTGCCCCGAATGCCAGGACGACCTTAAATGCCAACTCCTCGACGAGGAGGTCGAGAGGGTCCAGACCAAGAACATCGTTCCGGGGCCGCTGTCCCAGAAACAGACGCCGGAGGAGACATACCGCCTTCAGGCCCAATCGAAATCCGGCAGTATTAGCACCGTCAGGCCCAGCGTGGGAGATGCAATCCATACCCTCCAGGTCAGCGGCCAATCTTTGCCAGATCCCGTCCGATCCTTCATGGAACCGCGGTTTAACACTGAGTTCAGCGCCGTGCGTATCCACACCGACCACCACGCTCACGACCTCGCCAGATCAGTCAATGCCCAAGCCTTCACGGTCGGGCGCGATATCGTCTTCGGCGCTGGGCACTATGCACCCGATACCGGGCGGGGCAAACACCTGATTGCGCATGAGTTGACGCATGTGGTGCAGCAGATTGGTATGCATCAGGGGGAGCGGGCGAGATATGGAACTGTGTCTGATTCCATTAGTTCGCAAGGGGGAACCATCCTCCAGAGACAACCCGACGAAGTTGCGCGCATGGAGATCGAGCCGCGTAGCCGCCACATAGTAATAATCATGGACACGGGCACGCGATACATCGGCACCGTGGACACGGATCTCCCTGCCGGTCGTTATCAAATCACTCCGGACAGGGGCAGAAGGCGGTGGGTCATATCGGGTTCCCGGCCAGGACTTCGGTTCGACCTGACGCTAGAAGGGGCAGATCCATGGGCGTTGTCGTACGCGAGCACCGTCGAACTCATAGTGAGCGAGGAGCCAACGCTCAGCCTAGCAGAGATACAGACGCGCCTGAATCTTCTGGACGCTATCCTCGCGCGTCTGGAAGAGCGCCACACCGCTGCTTCCGAATTGCGGGCTGTGATCGCCCGTGGGCGCGCCAATCTGGTGACTGTCCGGAACCAGCTACACGGTGTCCCCGACGACGTACGTGTGCTGTTTCTGGCAGAAGATGTTGTGGAGCGGGTGGAGCGGGCGCTCTTGAACCTGGGTCAGCAACGGCTTGCCTTGGTGGATCGCCCCGACTACTATCCCGCCATCGGCCGGGTACAGCGGCTATATATCGATGCGCTTGGACATCTGTTCCAGCCCGACCTCATAACAGTGTTCAATCAAGCTGAGCAGGGTGCGAAAGGTCTCCCACGTGCGCTCATCGAAGTTGACCTCGCACGCATGCAAAGCCATGCCGAGCTCAACCGCGCGAAATTGGTTCCCTCCGAGCAGCTCTTCCAGTGGGTGCGGTGGGTGCGCATCCGCCTAGACAGGTTTGAAGCGCAAGTCCGGGCGCTTGAGGAAGCGCGCCAGAAACAGTCTCCCGACGTCGCCACGCGCACACAGCAAATCGAACAGGAAGTGCAGATCATCCAGCTCAGCATCGAGGGGCTGGGGCAATTCGATGCTGCTGTACGCGCTCGTGAGTACATGATGCGCGAAGCAATAGGCTTCGGGGGCACTCAACTCGTAGACGCGATGAACCGGCTGATGGACCGCGTACGTGCCATTATGACCGCCTCGCAAGCAGCCAATCTCGGCGATTTGCGGACACGGGTGACCAGCCTTCGCGGTGACGCCAACGTAGACCGGTTTTATCGCGCTTTGCCCGGTTTGATCGGCGCATCGCGCTTGATAACCGCGCTGGCGGTGGCCTTCGCGGCATCATGGGCCGCGGCCAGTGTGGGAGGCATTGTCGGCGGCGCTGCCACACGGACGCTTGTCACGGGCGGCGGTCTCACGGTACGCGGTGGCCTCGCCATAGGTGGCGCCGTGACACTGGAAGCGCTCACCTTCACGTTGGTCAGCCAGGGTCTTGGCACCGTGTTGCTTGGGCAGAGGCCGACAGCGCACGACCTGCTCGTCGATTTCGCTTGGAATCTCGGACTGTTTTCGGTTTTTCGCGGGCTGTCCGTCGGCATCGGCCGCGGGCTGTACGGCACCAGCATTGCGGCGCTGAGCGGCCCTATCCAGACGACGGCCACGTTCCCTGTGCTCCATGGATATGGCGTTCTGCGTTTCCGCGTGGAATCTGGGCGCTGGCCATCGGACCAAGAGCTGGACCAGATGACCGCCCAGAACCTCCTCATGATGGTGGGTCTGATGGTCGGCATGAGAGCGGTCCAGCGCTGGATACCCGCGGGCAGACGCCCGACGGCCCTCCAGGTGTTCCGCCAGCGCTATGGCTGGCGCTTCGAAGCCATCGATGCGGGCCGACAGCGCCTCATCGAGGAACTGGGCCAGCTTGTGCGGGCCGGGCGCGCTACCGATCAGGCGGCAGTCGACTCCATCCGTCCGCGGGCACACATCCTCGAGGACGAGTGCAATCGCATCGTCGCTGAAGCCGAGACTGACCCTAAAGTAAACCTGGCTGAGATCCGCACCCAGCTCAAGCAGGCGCACACTACCGTCATCGAGGGGCAATCCGAACTCCTTGCACTCGAGCTGGGCTTGGCGGAGGATACCGGTCTCCTATCCGCCGGATCTCAGCGCGCGTACACCTATCGTTCCGGCAAGACGAACGATCTCGAAGGCCGCCTGCGAGCACTCAATGCCCGCGTCACGAAGACGCAGGAGTCGGTGACCGGGCAGCGCACGCTCACCGCCCAGTTCGGCAACGATCCACCGCTCACTTTCCAGGAACGCCAACGGCCCGCCTACGGGACGCGCGAAGTGAACATCGATGCGTCGCACCCGTCGGTACAAAACCTCTACACCCGGTTCTCGATCGCCGACCCGCAGGCGCAGCGGATGATCATTCAGATGCTGACCTATCAGCTTTCGCGGGCGCCGACACAAACGGTGGATTGGGCGGCGCGGCAGGTCGAACTGTCGCTGAACGGGATGCGGCGTGCTGCGCCGGCGGGCAAGACTGTCGAGGAGCTTGTGTTGGAACTCCGTGGGCGTGGCATCATCGCATCCACGGCCCCCGCAGCCCCCCTGGTCACGAAAGCCCAGGAACTCGTCACGGCTGGCATTATACGCTCAAGCGAGTGGCTGTCGGGCCGCACCGATGATCAGTTCATTGGAGTGGTGGGCGAATGGCTGGGATGGAGCGTGGTGCAGGGCGCTGCACCGGCCGGCGCTCGCGTCTTTCGGAATGTCCGTTTCGTCGGCGACGTGTTCACCGATGCCCAGGGCACTACACCGCGGCAGATGAGCAGTGGCCGGCCCATGGTGAACACGGACGTTGCCGAACTGGACCACATGACGGCATCTGAGTCCGGCGGCCGCTTTGACGTCCACTCGGTGACTAACATCAAAGCCGTTACGGGTCTCGGTGGTGACGCGTCCACGCAGAATGCGAACGCTCTGAGCTGCATCCAGACGCCGCGCGGCCAGCTTGTGCCCATTCGCGAAGGATCCCATACTTACTATGCGCGCATCCGCAGCGTGAGCGGTGTGGATACTGCGACAAATCAAACCATCGATTTCACCACCACCCAGGAAGCGCAGGGTGGAGCAAGATCGGAGACGCTGGGCCCGCAAGGTGCGCGAGGCTACACCGGGTCACTCGGCTACTCAGCCAGGGAAATCCTTATACTGGCCAAGCTCCTGAAGGAAATTCAACTGATGCATACACCGGGGTATTGACCAATGCCATTTTCCTACAGCGATTTCGAATTTTGGGTGAGCCCGGAGCATCCCCCTGATGTGGGCTCCCTCCCCTCGGTCTCTTCTGGGGTGCCCGTCCGCTTAGCTCAGGCTGGGCGAACGCTCAATTTTGGACTGCTTATCGGAGAGATCCTCAGCATCGACACCGAAGATGCCCGACGCCGCATCGAGGACGTCGATATGCTCCCGGATTCGATTGCACATGTGTTTCTTGAAGAGGATCTGGCCCTTCTCCTTGCTGTGTTCAGCCAAGTGGCTACTGCGCTCGCGGACGCCGTCGATTCCGATGGCCGTCCGGCGGGTGAAAAGGGCCAAACACTCGCTGAGCACCCTCTCATTGGGCAGTCGGGTGAAGGACGGCTTTTCTTCTACTCCCAGCATGTAGATCTCGCCGACCTTCGATTCGACCTGGACCGTCTATGCGACTTCCTCGCCTGGGCAGTCGGCCACAGCCTGCTTGTGCGAAAGTTGAATCCCGGCAAGTGACAGCCATGTCGGTTGCGCTCGTAGGCTTCATGCGTTGATAGTGACGAGGGTTCACGTCTTGAGTTATGACATCCAAGAAATACGCGGGGTCTTGTTTCTTGCTTACGCTCGCTACGTGATAATCTGGCTAAGCCGCGCATCGCGATGTGACGTGAGCCACCGCGATAACATCACGAATCGCGCAGGTGTGAGGCCACCCGTTCCCGGAGTTGCCAGTAGACAGACGTGCAGGTCCGACACACGTGCAGCAAGAAGAAACTATGCCAACAAAGGTTATAACGGATCGGGCCGATAAATGAGATTTTAATTTTGCTTCGGTTGAATTTGATATCAAGAAGGCTATCTTTAGCTACAAAATAGGAGTATCTAAATGAACGAAGAAACCACAAACCTCCTCCAACGAATCCTGAGTATAGAGCAAGATATTCGTGATCATCTTGACCGTCTGGGAAAAAAGAGATTTAAATGGCTCTCACCAGAAGACCCTGTGCGGATCAAGAATCTTGAGAAGATCGCAGGTCACCTGCATAGTGTTCTTAATTTCCTGGAATCCCAGGATGACAAACCGTGCTTCACTGAACAGAAGACAAAAACACTGTGCTTGATTCTTGAACAGATGCAAAAACCATGCTGCATTTCATCAAACGATGCGTGGGAATTCGCTGACATGCTTGAAATCGAGCTCATCCGGCTTGGAGACCCGGTCAATATCTTTATGCTCCTGAAAGCCCAGCAAAAGGCCGATATTACTGATCCTCATAGATGGGAAAAGCATTTTCAAGGCAGGGATCTTGATACTCTGATCGACAGTTATAGCTGCGGCAAATTTGACAACTGCCAGCACCTCCTTGAAGCCAGACGGTTCCTAGAGCACCTTCGTCAGGAGCAGATCTCTGAATACCGCCGTGACAGGGCAAAAGCCCAACTTCGTGGGATTTACCTTGGCCGCATGGCACTGATGCTTGCCCTGATACTTCCCTTGCTTTCCTATTTCTATATCGCTGCCACCTGGAAGGACAATCTTGCATACCTGCTTCTCGTTGTTCTTCTCTCCGGAGCCGCCGGAAGCATACTCAGCCATGCATTCAAACTCGGCAAGCAGCCCCTTCACACAGAGGCAAATGATAAGACCCGGGAGCAGCCCCTTGGAATAAGGTCACTTATTTCTGAATGGAAGGTCTTTATCGCCCAGCTGGTCATCGGCGCAACCTCCGCGCTGGTACTATTTCTTATTTTTAAAGCAGGACTGCTCCAGATAGGAGGAATGAAGGAATTGGGGCCAGAAGCTTATGCGCTCATCGCTTTCCTGGCAGGATTCTCTGAAGTATACTTTATCGGCATCCTTGAAAAGGTCGGAGGTAATACGGGTAGTTCATTGCGTTAATAATTGAGATTCTAAAATCTAAAAATGAGATAGGAAGGGTGAGAACCAATAAAAGCAGAATACAGTTTTCAAGACACATTGAATGTATTGCTTCGTGCAGCAACTTCGACTTCAAATTCGATAGAATCACCAAGCAATGACCTTAGAATGAAGACTCCTTATAAAAATGTACCATCCGCTGATTGCATTCACGGCTACATAAATTCAAACTCTTTTGACTACATGATTTCTTCATTCAGGCAGATAAATACTGAAATAATTAAACACACGAATCTAAAAGGAACATATCAAGATGCTGCGATTGATTTTCATGACATACCTTACTATGGCGATAAAAATACATCCGGAATAAGAG
>CAJPFJ010000007.1 GCA_905339155.1 Methanosarcinales archaeon | reverse complement strand
TCTGTGGGTGTATCTGTGGGTGTATCTGTGGGTGTATCTGTGGGTGTATCTGTGGGTGTATCTGTGGGTGTATCTGTGGGCGGATCTATGGGTGTATCTGTGGGTGTATCTGTGGGTGTATCTGTGGGTGTATCTGTGGGTGTATCTGTGGGTGTATCTGTGGGTGTATCTGTGGGTGTATCTGTGGGCGGATCTATGGGTGTATCTGTGGGTGTATCTGTGGGTGTATCTGTGGGTGTATCTGTGGGCGGATCTATGGGTGTATCTGTGGGTGTATCTGTGGGCGTATCTGTGGGCGTATCTGTGGGCGTATCTGTGGGCGTGTCTGTAGGTATAGGTTTATGTGGTTTAGGTTTAAATAGTGGTGCAAGTATGTCCCCGACCCCATCAATCGCTTGCAAATAAATTGTATTTTGTCCCTCCACCGGATATGTGATTGTGATGTTTGGAAGTGTGCTTTCATTGTTATTTATGGCCCCAGCTGATACCGAAATTGAGATAATTAAGCCCAATATTGTTGCAATGAATATCAAGTTAATTCTGCAATCCTTTTCTTTATTCAATCCTGTTCCCATTATTTCACTTCATCCGATATGTAGCAAAGCAGCCCCAAATTATTTTTCCAGAGGGACAACAAACCTAAAATTCTCAATTACCTAACATATGTGAACTACCCCACCCTTTCGGGCTGGGGCTTCCTACGAGTCCTCGTAACCCTTTCGGGGAACTTTGGCTGTTTGTCGCAGATTACCGTTTTACCGATAGCCAGTACATGGCATTTTGTAATATATCACATTATTACATATATGCACAATTTGTTTAGCAGATTTTACGCTGTGCTGCAACCTGTTATCCGCATCAGTCCTGAACCTGATCAAGACCTCATTTTGACAACATCAGCTTTGATACCACGAGGGTGTGGTGTTCGTCATTTTTATATTGGTTTGTGGGGATATATATTTACCCTATATCATAATAATGACACAAGTGCAAAGGATCTGATTCATCCCTACCTGTCGGAAGGGGACTTCTCAACCCTTTGAACCCACGAGTTAATACTATCTTGTATGATAATAACGGAATCATAAACAGGGAATAAAAATAGAATAAAAAGACAAAGTAATATGTACAATAATTTACCTCATATAACAAATGAAACTGACTCTTCCCGATTTGGCATTCCTGATGGTGAGTGAAAGTGAACACAATGCTGATATGTATTATGCCAGCGGATTCCTGGCTTATGATTCATTCATTTACCTGAATTCAGGGAATGATATGATCATTGTATCGGATATGGAACTGGGCAGGGCAAAAAAAGAATCAAAAGTCCATGAAGTGATCCCTACATCCAGATACAACATTATGGATAAGATCCGAAAAAACAAGGATGCTGATGCCGCATATTGTGAAATTATCTCTGAACTCCTTCATTCAAAGAATTTAAATCGTATTGCTGTGCCATATAATTTCCCGGTTCAGCTTGCTGATTGCCTGCGGAAAGCAAATTTTGAGATAATCCCGATAAAAAGCCCATTGCGTGAAATGCGCGAAATTAAAAGTGAAAAAGAAATAAGCGCGATAGAATATGCCCAGAGAGCTGGCGAGAAAGCGCTCGCAGAAGGCATCAGGGCAATAAAAAATGCTTCTGTCATTGATGGAGTTCTCATGCATAACAATTCCCCCCTCAAAACAGAGGACGTAAGAACTATTATCGATAAATCGCTACTCTCTTTTAATTGTGAGGCGCAGGATAGTATTATCGCATGTGGGAGAGGAAGCAGCGACCCACACTGGAAAGGGGAGGGAGAACTGCGCGCTGATGAGCCAATAGTTATTGACATGGTGCCGCGATCTAAGAAAGAAAGGTATTATTCCGACATGACAAGAACAGTTATGCATGGAACCCCAATGGATGAACTTAAAAGTATGTATTCGGCAGTCCTTGATTCGCAGGAAGCTGCCTTAAATAATATAAAAGCAGGTGTAACCGGCGCCGAAATTCATAACATCGTATGCGATGTACTGGAAGAAAGAGGATATAAGACCTCAAGAGGGAAAAGCACAGAGTTCACTGAAGGCTTCATCCATTCAACAGGGCATGGCGTGGGTCTTGATATCCATGAAGGACCAAACCTTGGGGAAAATGGAAAAGAATTAAAAGCAGGATGTATTGTCACAGTGGAACCCGGTCTTTATTATAAGAATATCGGCGGTGTACGCCTTGAGGATGTGGTTGTTGTTTCCCACAGCGGATGCAAGAATTTAACTATGTTTGAGAAGAATCTGGTGCTATAATGACAGAAACCGATGAAATTATTGAGAAATACCGACAGGCAGGAAGGATCCTGTCTGAAGTCCGAAAACTTACAGCAGAAAAAGTTACAGAAGGCGCAAGCCTTCTTATGGTCGCGGAATTCGCAGAGGACATGATCCGTGAAAAAGGCGGGGGGCCTGCGTTCCCGGTAAACATTTCACGAAATGACGAGGCTGCTCATTCCACCCCATGTTTAAATGATAAATCAGTATTTGGAAAAGATATTGTAAAACTTGATATCGGGGTCCATATCGATGGATATATTGCCGATACTGCAATAACCGTTGACCTTTCTGGTAACCCAAAGCTTGTCAAGGCTGCTGAATCAGCACTTGAGGAGGCAATTGGATTCGTCAAAGCGGGTGTTAATACTTCAGATATCGGGGGAGTAATTGAAGATGCAATAACTTCCTTTGGTTATAAACCCATAATCAACCTCACAGGACATGGGCTTGCGCAATATATCCAGCACGCTCCGCCTGCGATCCCGAATAAGAGGATGCCGGGTGGTGTAGTTCTCCAGGAAGGTGATATAATTGCAATTGAACCATTCGCCACAAACGGCGCAGGAAAAATTCATGATGCAGGAAGCGCCGAGATTTTCCATATTGTTTCCGAAAGACCTGTGAGACACCCTTCGGCAAGGAAATTACTGCAGGAAATAGAGAAATATAAGACCCTCCCATTTGCAAAAAGATGGCTCGGTGAGCGTGTGGATTTTGCAATGCTTGCTCTTATCAGGGCAAATATTATCCGGCCATACCCGATACTTAAGGAAATCCAGGGCGGACTTATTTCACAGGCTGAACATACGATCATCGTGACAGCAGATGGATGCGAGGTAATCACCAGATGAAAATATTGCGGTTATTTTTATCTATAATTCTTCTTTTTGCCATAACAGATCTAGCTGCCGCACAAACTCAATGGATAAATAATATAACAGTAAGTGAATATAATGTTACATGGGGTTATAACGAGATTTATACAGGTATGGATTCCATAGGATATAAGACGAGAATTGACACAGGGATGGGGAATAATGACAGTTTTGTTAATGCATGGGAAGTCCTGAAAGCTGATAAGGAAGAGCGCAAAAGGTTCAAAAGCGCTATAGAAAATGAACTTGATATCAGGATAAATAATGAGACATCGGGTATAGAAATGATGGATGTTGAATCTGCATTATCACAGTCAATTATCGGAAAAACCCAGGTTCCGGATACTGTTGAGAACAGGTATATCGTCACTTACAGATTGAAAGAAAGCATTTATAACGCAAGTAGTGTCTGGTTCCTTGGGGAACCAAAATCCCCTGTAACAATAATTCTGCCCCAGGGCATCGATGTTGCGGATATTTCAGGCATGGACAATGAAACGAAGAATATCGATAAGAATACTGAGGTTACCGGGTATTTTTCAAATTTATCTAATAAAAGAGGACAGATCACGATCAATATTACAAAAAATACTTCATACATCGTTACTTCTCCAGTGATGAATAATTCTCCAGTGATGAATAAAACAGAAATCATATCTACTGAAATAAATGAAAATATTACAGAACCGGCATCCGGGATTTCTAAACAAATAAGAGAATGGAGTATTATCGGGATCGGAATTATTTTTATTGTAATAATATATGTTTTTAAAGTAAGAAAGAATTTGTAGTTTTAATCCTGTGCTCCTGCTATTTGCGTTCAATGTCATGATTTTATTCCATAGAATTTAATTTGGAATTCTGTTCCTTTATTGCGATTAATATCGATACTACCATGGAGTTGTTTTTCTGCAAGTATGGTTACAAGATGTAAACCCAGCGATTTGGTTTTTCGAAAATCCAGGTCTTTCGGAAAACCAATACCATTATCACCTATTACAAGTTCAAATAAGTTTTCATCTGTTGATCTGAATGATATATTGATCTCGCCTTTCATACTACCGGGAAATGCATATTTTAATGAATTAGTGATCAATTCATTTATTATCAATCCCGTTGGAATTGCAAGATCAATATCCAAAAATATGTCTTTGACATTAATATTTATTTTTATGTTTTCTGAATTTCTATAGGATTCAAATAAGTTTTCTGCTAAATCATTTATATATTCTTTGAAATCAATATTCCTCAGATCAGAGGATTGGTAGAGTTTTTCATGGACAAGAGCCATTGATAATATCCGGTTCTGGCTTTGTGCGAATATATCTTTGATCTTATTATCGTTGATATTTTCCATTTGATGAGATAACAGACTGGAAATTATCTGCATGTTGTTTTTGACACGATGATGGATTTCCCGCAAAAGTACTTCTTTATCATGGAGAGAGTCTTCAACTATCTTCTCTGATCGCTTGCGCTCTGTAATATCCTGTGCCACACAGACTATGTCCTGGATATTCCCATATTTATCATACATTATAGAAGCAGAAAAAATGATATCTATTTTTTTTTGGCCTTTTGAAATGAAAGATGTTTCTTCACCTGGAGGAATTCTCTTTTTGTCGATATCACACTTCATATTATTGAGGAGCAATTTATCTCCATCCGGGATAATTTTGTTAATTGGCTGGCCGATGATCTCTTGTTCTGTAAACCCAAGTAGCAAAATTGTGGCGTTGTTTGCTCTTTTGATAATACCATCTTGTGAGACAACGATCAGGCTGTCTTTCATGGATTTAATAATATTGTCTGTATATTCTTTGGATGAAATTATTTCTTCATTTGATTTCTTCAATTTTTGTACCATTCCATTGAATTCATTTGAAAGCTCACCAATTTCATCGTTTGATTTAATATCGATTTTCATGTCAAGATAACCTTTTCCTATCTTGACAGCTATATCCCTGAGTTTATTAATGGGGTTTGAGATATTTTTATCAATTATTCTTCCAATGATCAATGCGAAAAAAATAGCAATCCCGCTGATTATGAAAATTAAATTATAAAGAGAAGAAGCCTCATGTTTTGCCTGTAGATTATGTTTATTTTGAAGATCAATTTCAATTTTTCCCAGTTCAAGGCCATTTTGACGGATGGCAGCAGAAACAGCATCGAGCTTTCGTATCAATTCTTCGTGCTTTTTAAAATCAAATTCTCCCGTTGTTTTTATTTCATTATCGTAAAGTTTAAACAGCGAATCTGTAATAGATTGCAGCTCATCGGTTTTGGACTTTGTATCGCTTATTATCTTTATAGCATCCGGATTTTTTACTTTGCCTTCCATAATTGCTGTTTGTTCTCTTAAAGAGGCGATCCTCTGAAAAAGTTTCTTGCGGTCACTTTCGTTATGCAATGTTAAGAATAAAAACGTGTGACCTTCTGCCCTTTTTGCATAGCTGCTCACTTCATTAGATGCTTCTATTATGCTTCCGAAATGTTCTTCTCCTATTTCATAGGACGTTACAACACGATTATTGGCGTATAGTCCAATAATTCCTACTAAACCTACTAATAATGAGATTATAATAAACGCTAAGATCAATTTATATCTTATTCTCATTTTATTACCATTTATTCTAAAATTTCAACATCATTATTTTGAAATGAAATATGAATCTGATATTATTATGAGTTTATAAATGGATTTGTGATAAAGGTGTGAATATTATTCGGGATCAGGATTGCCCGGATCAGGACCTGTACAAATAAAATCTTGCCTTTTTATGATTCACCAGGGAATACTCTTTAAAATACTTTATCAAATCTGCTTTTTCGTTCCCGAATGGCCGTATGATAAGATCAGCCCCAACTTCCCTGGCAATTGCTGCGATCGCATCCTGGAGATCAATGGGAGGTCTAATAGCATAAATAAGGGACGCATTCCTGTATATTCCCATATCCGGTTTAAAGATGTCATCCCTGCAAAATCTTACACCCGCATATTTCTGTTCATGGACATCTGTAACCACTACATCCAGTTTATCCTTCAGGAGAAGAGCAACCTGGGGAAGGCTTCCAATCCCCACTTCCACGACTTTATTCCTGTAATTATTAATGATATATTCTGCAATATCTTTGTAATCAAGAATCATTGGTATGGTTAACAATGTATTGATTTAAGAAACTATCTGGGATGAAAATTAGAATGAAATTAAAAAAATAGATTGGACATCAGGATGAACTGCTACAAAACAAACTATTAATATTTACTCAAATAATAGCTATACATGGTATTCTGGTAATGGGGAATTCATGAAATTTAAAATCAAGAGATTTGATGGAAAAAACTCTAAATTTGACATGTTTGAAATAAAGCCAAAGCCTCACATGTCAGTGCTGGAGGCGCTTTTCCAGATACAGGATGAAAATGATGGCACCCTGGCATTCCGGTATTCATGCCGCGGAGCAGTATGCGGATCATGCGCCATGCTGATAAACAAAAAGCAGCGGCTTGCATGCCGTACCCAGGTATCTGAAATTGTTGGTGAGAAAGTGCTAACGGTGTCACCATACGGCCCTCTTGCAAAACCGGAATTTAAAACTGGCGATGAAATCCTGGTAGAACCCTTACCGAACCTTTCTTTGATCAAAGACCTGATCGTTGATATGAAACCTTTTTTCAAACATTATGAATCAATAAAACCATGGTTCGATATTGAAAACACAAATCCGGAAATTAACCTGATGTCGCAGGAGGCTACAAAAAAAATTGATAAATATGCCTCCTGTATCCTTTGCGGTCTTTGTTACGGGTCATGTCCTGTTTCTGCAAGAGATAAAGATTATATGGGTCCTGCCGCGCTTGCAAAAGCATGGCGGTTCTATACGGACCCAAGATTCCCGGGTCGTGAAATAATGCTTTCAAGAGTGGACTTTACAAACGGTGTCTGGGCGTGCGACCACGTTTACAGGTGTGTCGAAGTCTGTCCCAAACAGGTGCCACCCACAAATGCTATTACAGGACTTACAAGAAAAATAATATTGCAGAGAATAAAGAACATATTGAGGTAACTATGGATAAACAAAGAGCTTACGGCACAGGTATGTGGGCATGGCTGCTCCAGCGCGTTACGGGACTTCTGCTTGTAATTTACCTGTTCATCCATGTCTGGTGGGTTCATTTTCCTGGTGTGAAGACGCCATTTGATTTCTTGATTAATACGCTTTTTTTACCGGGTAGTCTCTCCATATTGATATTATTAATACTCGTGATCCCTCATGCGCTTAATGGTTTTCGTGTTTTTGTTATCGATTTCGGGATATCAGAGAAATCTCAGAGAATATTGTTCTGGGCGCTTACGGTTATTGGGATTTTTTTGATCATATGGGGATTTAGAACTCGACTGGCCTAATCAGGTATTTTTCAATCATATATTAATAACCTTCCCCAGCGCTGCTTCTGCCGCCTCAGCAAGCGCTTCAGGAAGAGTCGGATGCGGGTGTATCGTCCCTGCCAGATCCTCCAAAAAAGCAGCCATCTCTATGGAATGCGATGCCTCACTTATCAGCAATGATGCGTTTGCCCCGACTATATGTATACCAAGAATCTCTCCATCTGTTTTTGCCACCACTTTCACAAAGCCTTCTGTTCTGTCCATTATCAGGGCACTTCCCGATGCACGAAAAGGAAACTTGCCTGTTTTTATTTCGAAACCGCTTTTTTTCGCACTTTCTTCATCCAGTCCGACGGTAGCTATTTCGGGGTCTGAAAATATAGTCAGCGGTATTGCCCTGTTATCAAAGGCACTCAGGCTACCCGCTATCACTTCTGCTGCAACTTTGCCTTCCCTGAAAGCTTTATTGGTGATGAATGGCGGTCCGGCAACATCACCCACCGCAAATATTTTTGGATCGTTTGTCTTTCGTTTTTCATCCACCTTGATAAAACCTTTATCATCCAGTTCAATCCTTGTATTCTCAAGGCCCAGGTTCCCGATGTTCGGTTTTACACCCACGGCTGCAAGTATTCTATCAGCTTTAAGTTGCGTTTCCTTTCCTTTATTGTCGACAATCGTTATCACGGCTTTATTATTTTCTGTGCTCAACTTCTGCGGCGTATAATTATAATATATCTCTATACCCAGCGTTTTCATTTTCTGGCTTACCAATTCAACCAGTTCTTTATCGAACTGTGAAAGAATCCGGGAAGAACGCTGCACGATTTTTACTTTAGTTCCAAACTTGGCAAACATTGTCCCCAGTTCAATGCTGATATAACCTGCCCCCAGTATCACCAATTCCTCAGGTACCTTCATAAGGCCAAGAGCTTCATTGGAATTTATAATAAGTTTGCCGTCAAAAGGAAATCCCGGGAACTCATGCGGATGCGAACCTGTAGCGATTATTGCATTTTCAAATTCAAAGGTAGAGGAAGTTCCATCATGGGAGGTTATCCTTGCCCTGCTAGATGACTCAAAATATGCTTCTCCTTTTACCACCTGCACCCCATATTTCCTGCAAAGGTTTCCTATGCCGTCCCTTAGCTTTTTTATAACTTCGTACTTCCACTGCTGGATCTTTTTAATATCAAATTCGACAGAACCCTTTATCCCCGTGTTTCCCGGATTCTTTATATCATAAATGAAATTGGCCGCATGAATTAAAGTTTTTGAAGGAATGCAGCCACGGTAAACACATGTGCCGCCAGGGTCATATTTATCCACCAGTATCACATCCTTTCCAAGTTGCGATGCCCTGATGGCAGCGGTATATCCACCAGGCCCCCCGCCAACTACAAGAACGTCGCAGCCCGTGACGATATCTCCCATTACCATTTATTCCACGTCCAGAAGCAACAGATCAGGATCTTTCAGGTGGTCTATCAGGGTATTCATGAACCTTGCCGCCTGCGCACCGTCCAGCACCCTGTGGTCAAACGACAGGACAATAGGAAGTATTTTTCTTATCTTTATCTCCCCATCTAATACAACAGGCATGTCCCTTATCCTGTGGATGCCGAGTATGGCAACATCAGGAGGATTGATAATGGGCGTAGAAAAAAGCCCTCCGATGCTCCCTATATTCGTTATCGTGAAGGTATTTCCTTTTAAATCCGAAAGTTTGATCTTCCTTGTCCTTGCTTCTTGCGCGAGTTTCTCGCTCACCTGTGCCAGTTCCATGATGCTTATATGATCGGCATTTTTGATAACAGGGACCATCAAGCCTTCGGGAGTGTCTACTGCTATCCCTATATTGTAGTATCGTTTAAGAACTATTTCATTTTTCTTCGGATCAAGGGAGGCATTCAGGTATGGATGCTGTTTCAACGCTACGGTCACTGCTTTGATAATAAATGCAAGGTAAGTAAGCTTGATACCTTTTTCTTCGGCCATTTTTTTTTCTTTTTCACGGAGTTTGACAAGTTCAGTAACATCTGCCTCATCCATGGAAACAACATGCGGAGCCGTAAATATGGAGAGAACCATCCTTTCACCTATTGTCTTTCTGATACCTTTTATGGGGATTCTCTCTTCCAGTGCTTGTATTTCCGGGGCAAGTTCAGAAGGCTCAAGCGGCCTGGTTTCAGGCGTTTGGGCTGTGACTTTTTTGACATCTTCATCAGTTATTCTTCCCCCCTGCCCTGTACCCTTAACCTTTGATATATCCACGCCAAGTTCCCTTGCAATGCGCCTTGTAGATGGCGTAGCTAAAACTCTACCCGGCATCCGGGCAGGCTCCTGGGATTTAACTTCAAGCGGTTCTAATCCCGAAGTCTTATCTTCAGGTGGTTTAACCTCTGCAGGCTTGACTTTAGCCTCAGGCACCTTTACTTCTTCTCCTGGTAATGAGAGTGAAGCAAGGGTGCTGCCGACTTTTATCAAATCCCCCTCTTTTCCAACAAGTTTCAATATCTTCCCTGCTTTCGGTGAAGGTATTTCAACTATGGCCTTATCGGTCTCGATCTCTGCAATTGCCTGGTCAGCCTTGATTTCTTCTCCCTCTTTTACCAGCCATTTGACAATCGTGCCTTCAGTCACACCTTCGCCAACATCCGGAAATTTCAAATCGACCATATATTCACCTCAAAAAGCCGCAACCTCTCTTATTGCATCAGCTACTTTCGCGGCGTCCGGAAGATAGTGATCCTCAAGCTTGGGCAACGGCACCGGAACATCGAATCCTGTTACCCTTTTAATCGGTGCTTCAAGGGAAAGGAAAGCTTTTTCATTAATTCTTGCTATGATCTCTGCGCCGGGACCAAGTGTCCTCGGCTCCTCGTGAACTATGACCACCCTGCCGGTTTTCTTAACAGAATCTATTATGATCTTGTCATCCAGAGGCGAGAGCGTGCGCAAGTCTATAAGCTCAACACTGAGATCTTTGACCTGCTCCATGGCTTCCTGGCACACCCTGACCATGGCACCCCAGGCTATAAGGGTCAAATCCCCTCCTTCCGTAAGCTTCTTTCCCACGCCAAGCGGAACCGTGTATTCACCTTCCGGTACTTCTTCCTTAAAAGCCCGGTAAAGTTTTTTGGGCTCAAAAAAGAAAACAGGGTCAGGATCCCTTATAGAGGAAATAAGGAGTCCTTTGGCATCATATGGGGACGATGGTATCACTACCTTAAGACCCGGGATATGGATAAAGAACGTTGCCACTGCCTCTGAATGGTGTTCCAGTGCCTTTACACCCCCTCCATAAGGCGCCCTGATGACAATGGGACAGTGGTACGTCCCACGGGAGCGGTACCTGATCCTGGAAGCATGGGCTGCGAGCTGGTCAATGGTCATATAACTGAATCCCTCGAATTGTATCTCAGCAACGGGCTTTAGATCCGAAACTGCCATTCCTATTGCAGTCCCCACTATCCCGGACTCTGCAAGGGGCGTATCGATTACGCGGTCGCTTCCGAACTTGCCGAGGAGACCTTCTGTGACCCTGAATACTCCCCCATCTACACCCACATCCTCGCCCATGACCAGAACCGTGGGATCCTTTTCCATTTCTTCATGCAGCGCAAGGTTGATTGCTTGTACCATATTGAGTTTAGCCAGACTCATTCCCCCTTCTTTTTTGAAATGGAGACCTGGAGTTCATCCATCTGTTCTTTTAAGTGTTGGGGCATTTCGGCATACACATACTTGAACATGTTCTCAACGGCAGGCTTAGAGTTTTCAGCCTCATTTACAGCCTTCTCGATTTGCTCAGTAATTTCTTTTGTCATTGCATCTTCGCGGCTCTGATCCCAGATGCCTTTTTTTTCAAGGTATATGCGCAGACGTTTTATTGGATCCTTTTTTTTCCATTCTTCGACCTCTGCCGCCAGTCTGTATTTGGTGGGATCATCGGATGTTGTATGAGGACCCATGCGGTAAGTGAAGCACTCTATCATTGTGGGACCACCGCCAGACCTGGCTTTTTCAAGTGCGGCTAAAGTTACGCTATACACAGCCAGAATATCGTTACCATCAACCTGGATGCCTTCAAAACCATATGCTAAAGCCTTCTGTGCAAGTGTTTTTGATGCAGTCTGCTTTTCTCTGGGAAGGGATATAGCATACTGGTTATTCTGGCAGATAAAAACCGTCGGGGTCTTGAATACGCCCGCAAAATTCATACTTTCATGAAAATCTCCTTCCGAGGTTGCCCCATCCCCGAAATATACTACAGAAGCTATATTCTGTTTCTTAAGCTTCGCTGCCCATGCGGCTCCTACGGCATGGAGCATCTGGGTAGCGACAGGAATAGCCACTGTAAAGTTCTTCGGGGGGAGCGTCAGGTTTGCGTCCTCTGAACCCATCCAGTAAATGTAAAGAAGTGAGAGAGGGATACCTCTTGCTATCTGGACACCGTGCTCCCTGAAAGCTGGAAAAAACCAGTCATCGGGTTTCATGGCAAAAGCACTTCCTACCGCCGTCGCTTCCTGCCCGAGGGAAGAGCCGTATGTAAGCATCCTCCCCTGGCGCTGAAGCTTCAATGCTTTATCATCAAACATGCGGGTCAGCACCATTGTACGGTAGAATTTTTCAAGTGTTCCTTTATCCAGTTTTGGCTCCAGGCTCTCATCCACATTACTTTGCGCGTCAAGAATCGAAAGCCAATCCACACTCATATCCAGAATTTTTTGCCTTGGCAACTTAACACCCTGATTATTAATTGGCTCTATACCCTTTTAATCTTTACTGAATTTTGAAATTTCATAAAAATTACCTCATATACATCCATTCCTCGCTCCTATATTTCTTCTCAGCAAGCTCCTTAGCTCTTGCCAGTTCATCCTTACTCCATGTGCCGAAATCATAATCCTTGCCTTCTGTAAAAGCATAAACCAGAGCTTCATAAACCTCCATCTTTCCTGCATCGCAGTGCATTTGAACGCAGGTGACACGCTCCTTAGCACTCTTTATCATCTTATCTGTAATTTTCTGTTTGCTCACATTAAGCACACTGAACATTGTTTTCAGGTCAAGACTGTAGAGAAGGGTGCCATGCTGAAGTAATATCCCTCCTCTCCTTGTCTGGGCGCTTCCCGATATTTTTTTGTCATTTACAAGAATATCGTTAACCGGCCTGAACTCAGCTTCAATTCCAAGGCTTTTAAGGCCGCTTACAAGCCAGCCGCATATCAACCTGTACGACTCTATTATGTTCTTAGGGAATACGTTTGCAGGCGCTATCACGCTATATGTTATCTCCCCTTCAAAATCGTGATAAACCGCCCCTCCGCCTGTCCAGCGCCTTATGCAATCCACTCCAAGTTCCCTGCATACATCTAGGTTGACCTCATCTTCTATACCCTGGAAATATCCTATGGAAACAGCATTCGGTTTCCAGTTGTAGAACCTTATGGTGGGCAGCGATGAACCAACTCTCACGCCTTCGCATACGGCTTCATCAAGAGCCATGTTGAGGTAGGCGTCATGCGTTTCAAGCCCTATAAATCTCCATTTCATTTTTAACCTGCCTTTTTTGTTTATATGAGGATTATGGATTTGATGAAAAAAATGACCTTTAGACATAAGGTGCCATTATGCGCCAGCAACATGCAAAGAGCAAGTCCAAAACGCATCGTCCTGGTGTCTGCAGGTATATAAGAATTGATATGTTTATGCAATTATCTTCTTTATTTCGGCACAGGTGCCTTGCGAGCTCTCAGTTTTGCATTAAAATCATCTAATCTCTTTTTCTCAGCAGGATCTTCTTTTGCTTTGACTTTTTTTGCTGCCGCTGCATTATCCATTGAGCTTTCTAGTCCGACCATTTTTTCACCTCCTCTAAACTATTCTTTTATATACCTGACTTCGCCAGTTAGCCTATAAAAAGGGATGTCACATTTCAGACATTCTGTGAAAAACATGAATGAAAATGTAATATTCCCAATAGGCAATAGTGTAATGCCTGACATAATAAAAAAAGATTACGGTTATTTGTGACCGTTTCAATTCGTGTTGCTGAATTTTAATGAATCGATTTACCCAACTTAAGTGGGAGTTACCATCTAATTGGTTGGTGTGGTTACTGAAGGAACCTCATTTTTTTTCATGACACGTTCACCCATAGATGAAGATCTCTGTAAGGTGCGGTAATATTTCCATCCTTATATAGCAAGAATTCAAGTTTAAGGTTATCGCCAGTCTTTTCAGGAGTAAATAAAACCTTTTCCACCCATGTAGAGTTATCCCTAAGTTGAACCTGCATTGTATTCAGAGTATCGTTCTCAAGTAATATGTTTAATGTATAGTTCGTTAGTACATGTTCCTGGTTTGTAACACCAACGATCACGCTGCTGGTATTTCCAGCTTCCAGCTGTGTGTGGTAGCCTTGCGCCATTCCATCATCCCCAAGAATATAGAATTCCGTAAATTTTTCACCCTGCTTAGGTGTGGCAATTACATATATCAACATAATTATTGAGGCGACAATTGATAAGATCAAGATTGTAGTAAGGATTCTATCTGCCCCTTGCTTTGAACTGAAGATATCACTTTTTAAAGAAGAATACATGTATGAAAATGGAACCTCAAATCTCTCTTCTTCAGGCATCTGCGATCTTTTAAGATAAGCTATCAGTAACATTGCCAGAGTAAAAACTGAAAGGGAGACAAGGATCGGGACAAGTCTTATTCCAAAAGGAGTAAAATTCAATCCAAGACCAATTAATGGAACAACTGCAATACTTAATCCAAAGCTCAATGCAAGCCTTTCCAGGCCATCAAGATCGTTTTTCTTCGGGAAAAGTGCTGCGATCAGGGCATAACCAGGCAAAAATAATACCATTGGGATCGCCAGAATTGTTCTGACAGGGCTCGTATTTAGAGGAGGGAGCAATACGAATAATACCGTTAAAATAATGATCATTGCTACGATTTGAAGGTCCTTTGTATGCGACATGTGAGTTAATATAATTTCAAACTAATTTAGCTTTCTGTTTTGGAGAGAGGAATCTCTACGATCATCATGTAAACCAAGGGGCTCTGATGGAAAGGCAAAGCATTGACTCATGATAATGTTCTTAGTCTGATCTGCACAGTAGAATCTTTGCAGAAAATAAAATAAAAAAATAAAAAAAAAGGAATTATCCGATCAATGCTGCTGTTATACCCATTACTCCCGACTGGATAATTATCGCAACTGTGATTATTACACCTGCCATTTCAAGTGCTACTGCAACATTTCCTTTCTTGAGTTCTGCGAATTCATCGATTCCCTTGGTCAGTTTATCGAGAATATTCAATGCAAGATATATTGCTACTATTGCAAGCACTATGCCAAGTATAAGTTGAACAATGCTTACAACAATTATCGTTATACCTAAAGAGGAAAGCAGACCAGCTTTGATAGCCTGTGAAATTCCCACTGAAATACCTGAAACTCCTGACTGGACAACTATTCCGATCGCAATGAATACTGATGCGACAAGGATTCCTACCGCAGTATTACCTTTGGCGATCTCCTTTTCTTCGTCAATTCCTTTAGTTATCTTTCCTAATACGGAAAAACCAATATACAATGCAACGACTGCAAGGATAATGGCAATAACCAATTGTATAATTCCTACGACTGCGTTTACTGGTTCCATATATTCACCTCACGCTGTTAGCGCGATTATTATAATGGAGGTAATGTAATATATAATTATGGTAATGTCAATAATTTATTATTGTTTCTTCAATCAAGATACACAAGTGCTTTATTCGGGCATACTTTAACGCATTGCATACACAAATTGCATTTTTCATGATCTACCATGGCAATGCCATCCACATGCGTCAAAGCCCCGGTTTCGCACACCCCATCGCACTTTCCACATTTCTTACATCCAAGAACAATAATAAAACCTGCGGTTTCCATTCATAAGCTATTTAAACTTAAATGTATAGATAGGTTTTGTACAAATTGTGCAAAACACAGGATTATTATGCCAAGATCAATTCCGGAAATGATCCGGGGAAATTTCAAATGTGACGATATCGCAAAGTGTATCCTCGGTCTTAAGAACATCGATATAGATGCTTATAAAGTACTTGTGGCAAAAGGCCCCATGACAGCAGAAAGCCTGGGTGAAATCCTTACCCGTGAGCGAAGCACTGCTTACAGGTCGTTACAAAACCTGATGACCAGTGGTCTTGTTCACCGCGAGACAAAAACCATCACAGAAGGCGGGTATTACTATGAATATAAAGCGCTTGAACCCATAAAGCTAAAAGAGATGGTAGAAGGAAACATCGATGACTGGTATAATAAAATGAAGAAAATAGCAGCTAATATTGATATAGAAATAATGAAATAAATAATTATATATAATATAAATTCAAATTCCAAAAATACTATCGCACACTTCTTCTGTTTTTTCCCTGAATTCCTTCCGGGAAAAACCCATCATTGCCGCTGCGAACATGGCGCCCCCCGCGCCTACTCCTTCCTTTACATCGCCATCTTCATACATACGAAGGCCTTTTCTCCGTGAATTTCCAAAACCGGGATCAGCAGCAAAAGCCTCGTAACCCAGGATTTCGGTCATTTCCCGAAAATTTGCGCTTTTATCATCAGCAACATATCGCGTAGTTGCGATGGAAACATCACGCACAAGACCAAGATGTTTGATGACGCCCAGGACAGATACCATCTGTGTCCCCCCGGCAAGCATAGTCTTTTTATTGAGCCCGTCAACAAGTCCTGCTGCTGCTGCCATCATCGGGTCGCCAAGACTTTCAATAGCTTTAAGCGGGCTGTTCCTTAAGCTTCCAAAGGATATTCCTGAATATTTCATCGCTTCTTCTACAGCTTTATTCTTTATTCCCAGGGGGTTTTTCGGGAAGCTGGATGAGACTTTACCGTCATATCCAAGAGCCTTGAGCACGCCCATTGCAGTAGTTGTCCCGCCTGGCACGCTTTCACCAATTATCACAAAATCCGAGAGTTTTCCGAGCTTTTCACCAAGTGACTTTGATTTATTGTAAATTTCAAACGCATCAATAACTGCATGACCTTTTCGGATATCACCGCCAGGATGGGCATTCAGGTCTAAGGTCGGTATCATTGGAGGGACGCGAAGTCCTGAGTTAATAAAAATACAGGGAATTTCTGTAAGCAGCATTGAAGCTCTTGTCAAAACTGCGGGAGAAGGAGCTCCTGATGGCGTCATTGCCGGTTCATTTATGCTCATGGCATAACCCGTTTCCACAAGTTCTGCATCTGCAGCAGGAGTAAAATCGGTGAGTTCCGGAGATTTTCCTGCTGCAGAAATATGGGGGATTTTAGCCGTGTCCGTATTTGCAAGTATGCAAACGAACAGGGGTTTTTCCGGGCTAAAATCCGGCCTGGGCTTAACCCACATCTTTTTCCTATAGCAGGTTTGATGTTTCGATATGGATCGATGCCGGGCTTTTCACGATATTTCCCATTTTTGCGCCTACCAGGTTCTCAATACCTTTCTCAGATGCAATATCGACAATACGCTGGGTTATAACGCCATCAAAGACTACGCATTTAATATTGCCATTTGCTTCTTTCAATGCTGTTGCAAGATCACGAACCGGCACTTCATTGATTGTATTGTTATTTTCATCTAAGAAGCGAGCGCTAAGGGTGCCGCTCAAATCGGTTATATGTTCCTGGAAAGGACTTTCCTTTAATTCTTTTTCGTATTTTGGTTCTTCCCTGGGTTCAAATCTGGATTCTGCTCTGGGTTCAGTTCTTGTTTCCGCCCTGGATTCAAATCTATGTTCTGCCCTTGGTTCAACTCTTGCCCTTGGTCTTTCTGGTTCTGCGACCGGCTCATTTTCTGCAGGTCCTTCCCTCACAGTTTTTGTTTCTATTTCTTCCGGAAGTAGAGGTTCGCCTCTTCCGGCTTTCTTCTTTGTTGCTGCAAGTATCGCTATTCTTCTCTTCTTGTTGACCTGGTAATAATCCAATGCATTCTCAACAGGTATTTTCTGCCTTAATGATTTTACAACTTCTTTCTGGACAAGTTCCTCAACGCCTTTCCCGTCAGGGGCACGTGCAATGAAATCCACATCTGCGACCTGGAGCAATTCCTTGATAATCAATTCTCCGCCCCTGTCGCCGTCTGTAAAGGCTGTAACGGTCTTCTTCTTGCACAGGTCTGCAACAGCCTGCGGCACATTGGTACCGCCAACAGCTATTGCGTTCTTGATGCCGTATCGCAGAAGGTTCAGGACATCTGCCCGCCCCTCAACAACGATAATGGCATCTGAATCAAGCACATTCGGGCCCATGGGGATATTATCTTTCCCGTATGTGGTCATTTCCTCTATCCTTACTGATTGCCTTACCTCATCGATGATCTCCTGGCTTTCCGGAAGCATTTCATCGAACATGGCTGTAAGGACTTGTTTTGCCCTGTCCACTATCTGTTTTCGTTTCGAGCTTCTCACATCTTCTATTTTCACGATGCTGATATTGGAAATGCAAGGGCCGATCCGGTCAATGGTTTCAAGGCTTGCTGCAAGGACTGCCGTCTCAACTTTGTCAAGACTTGAAGGGATATCTATAGTTCCTGCCGATTTACCCATGCTTGACTTTATGTTGACCTCAAGCCTTCCGATTCTGCCGCTCTTTTGCAGTTCCCGCAGGTCAAGGTCCGCACCGATCAACCCTTCAGTTTGTCCGAATATTGCTCCGACAACATCCGGGCGTTCTATTACTCCGTCTGCTTTTATTGTTGCATGAATGATATATTTTGTTGTATCTGAATTTTGCATAATGTACCCTCCCTTTGAAAAGTATTAGAAAAAGATCTCATTAGTTTGAGCTTATGCTATTTTTGAAAGTACCTTTCCTGAACTAAAGTACCGTATTAGTCCCGGACCCTTTGACTTTATCTTATAACCCAAACCGTAAATGACAATAACATTGATCTATCAGGTCACAATTGGCATCTGTGACCCCTGTATGATTTTGAAATATCTAATTCTAATTACTTTCCGCTGGATGATGTTCGCATTGATGTATTATTTATTTATCTATGCAAACTTATCCTATAATTAGATATATCCCTTTAAAAACCTTACGGTCTCAGGGAGGGAATCTCATAATTAATATTATAATCATAAATGGATATAACATTGGCCACCAAGCCCTGTAAATTAAAGGCAAACCAAATATTCACTTGTTATTTTTATTCACAGATTATTAATAATATATCGCCAGTACCCTTCCTCTTTATGGATAATATTTGTATACAATTATAGCTATTGTCTACTTCCCCCTGGCAGCAACAACATGCCAGATGGGAATTTATAAGATATTTGACAAACTAAAGTATATGCGATATCAGGATTGATGAGCGAAGATGGAAGACGCATAAACAATAATTTTTCATTCTGGCAAAGATGGCTGTTGGTTGTCGGCGTGGTCATTTCAGTATCTGGAATCATGATAGTACTCTTGAGTGGAACTCCGCTGTTTGATATGTTCAATAGGCAGATTGATCCTGTTTTCTGGGGTCCTAACACTGTAGAGGACAACGCAAAGGGTTTTCAGCAATGGATTTATGGTGTTTTAGGCGCAACTATGGCAGGGTGGGGAGTTTTCATGACTTTCATCGCCCACTATTCTTTCCGTAATAAAGAGAAATGGGCATGGAATTGTATGTTCGTGGGAATGCTTGTATGGTTTGTTTTGGATACATCTATTTCCATTTTCCACAAAGTCTATTTCAATGCTGTTTTTAACACTGGTCTACTGATTATAGCAATGTTGCCAGTTGTCCTCACGAGAAAATACTTTATCCAATAAAGAATGTTTTATTCTGCGCATGATTTTCATTCCCGGATGATATTATCTGTCACCAATTCAAATGTTCCATTTATACCATTGACATCAACTATGTATATTCCCTTTTTCAGTCCATCAACATCGATGGAAATCAATTCCTGGAAAGGTACAATAACCTCTGTGCAAAATGTATCCGCAGGTCGAACTGTATTAATTCGGACGAAAAAAGTGTTATCCTTTTGTTCTGTCGTGATTTCGTCTATCCTGGTGCAGCCATCAGGCAGATAGCCTCTGGCATTGGCTTTTATTTGCACAGGAAATGATTCAAGAACCATTATTTCAATACTCTCAACAATGGCATTGCCGTAATTAAATTTGCCAGTGTTATTATTCCCGAAATCCAACTCATCGCCCGATAAAAATGTTTCAGTTGTTTTTAATTGTCCGTTTTCCATCCAATCGAACCGGATCGTTACGTTCACCACTGTTTTCGGTAGAGTCCTCTCCCTTAAATACTCTGAATAAAATTCCATAATTTGCCCTTTGTTCGCAGGTAGATCGCCTCCCACAGGGACTTTTTTCCTGACAACTTTATTGTGGGCAGCGTCCGTAAATATTACCGTTGCAGTCAGATTTTTGGCAATTATATCCCCTTCATTCCAGAATGTTCCATGCACTTTTATGCCTTCTATTTCTGAATTGTTTTCTTCCGCTCCCTGCGAAATACCAACATCGCTAACAATATGTACCCCCGCGGTTCGTTGCAGAGGCGTAAACCATGCAAGTACGACTATTGCAAAAACTGCCAGCAGTGCAATGAAAACCAAATTCTTTTTTGATATGTTTTTCATATTCTTCATCCTTCATTTCTTCTTCTTCCCTATCTCCCCATAAGCTGTTTCAATCGCTTTCCTGCTTATCTCCTCGTAGTATTTTTCCATCTTCTTATTAAAATCTTCCTTGCGGTCCCAGAACTGCGGCGTACCCAGGCGTTTTATGACCGCGGCGGGCACATCGGGGCGTGATATATTGACAGAGAATGATTCAAGTTCCCCGCCGCCCCAGAAACCCTCTGCTGACAAAGGAACATCCTTTGGTTTTTCAGCCTCTTTCTGTGGTTCTTTTGGTTTCTCATCCCCTAGGCGCTTTTTGCGAAGTGAAACAGTGATATCTTCTTTTGTCCGTCCCCTCAGGTTAAAAAGCATGAACGGATCACGGTCAAACTCCTCGGCCAGAATGTAATATACAGCAGCGATGTGCTTACATGGGTTTGCGCTGTCGGGACATGAACAGTCGGTTTTGATGTCTTTAGAAGATTCGGGGAACAGCCCCACATCGACTGCTTTAAAAGCCTCTTCGATATTCTGCGGCATTTCCCCAGCAAGTAATTTTGCTGCAAAGATCGCCTTTTGGGCCATCTCTTCAGTGGCTTTGGTCCACGCTTCGACGGAAAGCGGCTTTACCTCTATGACGACAGAATACGGTTTAGAAACAGAACCCTGCACGCGTGCTGTGACCTTTCCTGGCGTTAGCTTAAAATCAAGAACTTGCCCACCCCTTGCATATCTTCGTCCTCGCTCAAGCCTGTTGCTCCACCCGAAGGATTCAAGAACCGCCACCCAGCGCTTTGACCACCATGTATCACCGATGCTGCCTCGCTTGCTTTTAGCTTTGATGCCGCCTTCCACTTTTATAGGTTTTGAAGCGGTGTGGCCGCCCCAGAAATTATCGCGCCAGGCCATTTAACTCCCGTTTTCCTCATCATTCATCCGCCACCGCCTCGCGCCTGAGCGTGAAGAGCTCCTTCAAATGTTGGGTAGTCATCTCGGTCAACCATCCTTCTCCTGTGCCTATGATATTCTCGGCAAGATCTTTCTTTACCTCTATCATCTCATCAATTTTTTCTTCAAGCGTCCCATCACAAATGAACTTGTGCACCAGTACCTTCTTTGTCTGCCCTATACGGAAAGCCCTATCCGTAGCCTGGTTCTCCACTGCCGGGTTCCACCACCTGTCAAAATGGAAAACGTGGTTCGCACGCGTAAGATTTAGACCCACGCCACCCGCTTTTAGTGAAAGTATGAATATCCTTGGGCCGTTCTTTTCTGAGAACCGCATGACCATATGGTCTCTTTGCTTCTGGTTTACTCCGCCGTACAAAAAGAGTACCTCCTGCCCGAACACCTTCTGGAAATGAGTCTTAAGCATACTTCCCATCTGTGCGAATTGTGTAAAGATAATAGCAGAATCACCCTCGGCAAGCACTTCCTCAAGCATCTCTGTTATGCGGTTCAACTTTCCTGATCGCTCCGGTATGGAAGAGCCATCGCCAAGGAACTGGGCCGGGTGATTGCACACCTGCTTTAACTTCATAAGAGCAGAAAGCACCGCGCCTTTTCTTTCTATACCTTTGGATTCCTCGATTTTTCTAAGCATGTCCCCGACAACAGCTTCATAGAGCGTAGCTTGCTCCTTTGTGAGGTTGCAGTGTTCTTTTATCTCGATTTTATCGGGGAGGTCTTTTATGATAGAAGAATCTGTCTTCAGGCGGCGAAGTACGAACGGTGTGACAATGCTGCGCAGGCGCGAGCCAACTTCTTTATCGTTATAACGTTCAATGGGAAGAGCAAAAGCCCTCCTGAATCCTGCAGCAGAGCCGAGGTAGCCCGGGTTCAGGAACTCCATGATAGACCATAATTCACTCAGGCGGTTCTCAACAGGGGTCCCCGTCAGAGCTACCCGGTATCCGGCTTTTATCCTTCTTACGGCCTGTGATTGTTTGGTTGACGAATTCTTGATGTTTTGCGCTTCATCTAGAACAACGCCATTCCATTCAACCCCGGCGAGTATTTCTTCGTCCCTGTGAGTGAGCGCATAGGTACTGATAATGAGGTCGTAATCAAGAACTTCTTCGAGAAACTCTTTCTTCCTGCGGTTAATACCGTGATGTACAAGTACGCGAAGGGATGGGGCGAACTTCTTTGCTTCTCTTTGCCAGTTCCCGACAACCGACGTGGGACATATAAGGAGTGTCGGCCTGTCAATGCCTTCTTCTTTATCCTTTAATAACAAAGCAAGGAGCTGTATAGTCTTTCCAAGCCCCATATCATCAGCAAGGCATGCTCCAAGTCCATACTGCCTCAAAAATGAAAGCCATGAGAGACCTTTCACCTGATACGGGCGAAGCTCACCTGTAAAGCTGTCTGGCTGCTGAATTTGTTTTACCCTTTTGCGTCCGGATAATTGTTCGAACACGGAAGATAGACCCCCTTTTGCCTCAAATCCTGCAATTGGAAGACCTGTTTGGGATACTCCCTGGCCAATACTGAGCTTCATAGCCTCGCTCAAGGTCATTTCGCCGGAATTTTTTGATCTGAAGAATTTTATTGCTGCATCAATTTCATCTTTTTTCAGTTCCACCCATTGTCCCCGTATGCGCACAAGTGGCTCTTTGAGGATTGAAAGACGCTCAAATTCCTCCTCACTTATGGCTTCGCCCCCGAGTGCAAGCTGCCAGTTGTAACTTATTATTGAATCAAACGTAAATATTCCTTTTCCCGTCTTTGGCTCGCGTTTTGGTTTTACGTTTAATTTTATCCCGAATTGGGTTTTTGCCGCGCCCTTGTTCCACCATTGAGGGATAAGCACGCCAAAGCCGCTTTCGGAAAGCAGGGACGCTGCCTCTTTTAAGAAGGCATAAGCCTGCCGGGTGCCAAGTTCTGCGGCAACAGGTCTTGCCATATTCAGGCTATCTTCGATCGGGGTAAATAACCGGGAGGCTTTTCCAAGGTCAGCAAGCAGCTTTTCCTGCGGATGGTCAAATTTACGGGTCAGGAATGAAAGAGTGTCCTGTGACTCCTTCCAAACCTCATCTGCCGGAACAAGAAGGCTCGGGTCATCCGATGCCTGGAGGAAATAACGAAGACTCCAGCCATCATCTACTTCCGATACAGGCGGTTCAAGGCGAAAACATGTGCGAAATCCGGATTTTTCTATTTCGTGTATTGGCCCGCTCCATGATCTTATTCCTTCAGATAGGGTTTTAAGTCCATGAGTATTGGTTTTTATCGGTTGGCCTGTTGTAAGGGATTCTAACCACCATTGATATACCCGAAGTTTTCCTTTGTATTTCAGAAATGGGTATCCATCTCCGGATGCACCCGTCAATTGCCGAATTTAGAAAAACTGAAACTAATGCTTCGGGAAGGCCTGGATGCCCATTCCGGAGGATAGATCTGCATATTGGCGGCATCGCGCCGGCAAGCATTGACATGCGCGTCATATCGTCCTGGTCATTGAGCACGTACTGCCATCGAGCAAAGCTGTGACCATTATTCCCGGAGGAGACGAGTCCGGGAACAAAATGCTGTTTTGACAGAAGTTCCATTGCGAATTTTGAGACTTTGCTCCAGAACCGAAAATCTGTCCCGATGGCAAAACCGTCTATTTTTGTCCAAAAACCGGAAAACATTGTGAGGAGCGACACAGCATCTTCTGGCGGAAGGCTTAAACCATCAATTTTCCATGCTGTCAGCCCGACTTTCTCTGTTCCATTTTCGCTTCTATCTTCCCTTATAAGGTCAGGGGAAGCCTGCGGGGAATTTGAAATTGAGGGGAGCGTGATGAATACGCTATCCTGGCGCGCCTTTTTAATGCCGCTGTTTGCAAAATCAGGTGATGTGATAATTTTGAAAATATCATCTTGCGAAGCCTGGAAAGGATGGGGACGCGGCATCCCTGCCCGGGGACGACCTGTGCGTTTTACCCTTGTTGATGTTGAAGACTCACCCCATAGAAAGAAGTTTCCTCGCTCCTCTATTGAAGCAGGCGGTTTCCATGTTCCATGCAAGACTATCATTGAAAACAAGTCTTATCATTAGTTTATTGTAATAAATATTTGTTCTTTTAATAGAGCCAAATCCTGCATTCATGTCTGCTCTAAATAAAGCTCCAATGCTATCATTAGGAAATATTAAATATTGAAAGAAATCATATCCATAAAAACATATGGTATTTAAGAGTTTATTAGAACCTTTAGAAATCAATGACATTATATTACCAAATAGAGTAGTTTTTCCAGCTTTCCAGACAAATTACGCTTCATCAGAGGGGTATATTACTGAAAGATTGCTGCGGTTTTATGGAAAAATAGCTGCAGGAGGAAGCGGTCTTGTCATAGCAGGCTGTATGGCAGTTTCCGACGAAGGAGCACCTGAAACGAATGTAATAAAGATCAATGATGACAGAAACATTCCAGGATTGAAAGAACTTTTTTCACACATCAAAAATAATGGTTCTGTTGCAGGAGCACAGTTGATCCATGCAGGTCGGCAGACCTTATCCGCGATCACAGGTTATCCTGTCGTTGCACCTTCAGCGATCCCTTGCCCTTTAATGAAAGAAAATCCTGTTGAACTTGATATAGAAGGGATCAAGAAGATTCAGGATGATTTCGTGCACGCTGGAGCAAGGGCAAAAAAAGCGGGAGCACAGTTAATCGAACTACATGGCGCTTACGGCTACCTTATCGGGGGTTTCCTTTCACCATATTCGAACAAACGAAAAGATGAATATGGCAGCGATAAAACTCTTTTCTTTACTGAAATAATCGAAAAGGTCAAAAGAAGTATTGGAAATATTCCCATATCATGCCGGATCAGTGTTGATGAATTCGTGGAGGGTGGGCTTACCTTGAAAGAAACAAGGATCTTTGCTTTAAGGCTTGCGGAAGCCGGAGCTGATGTTCTAAGCGTGGCGGCAGGAACATATTCGAGTATTCACAGGATGGCGCCGAAAATGGAATTGGGTGAGGGCGTCCATGTTCATCTTGCTACCGCAATTCGTAAAGCAGTGGATGTTCCTGTCATATGCTCTGATAATATTCGAAATCTTGAATATGCGAATAATATTATTTCAGAAAAAAAGGCGGACCTTGTTGCAATATGCAGGCCGCAGGTAGCTGACCCTTTTTTTATTAGGAAATCCTTAAATAGCCAATTCTATAATGAATGTAAAGATTGTGGCAATTGCCTTTATTTCTTAAAAGGAGAAAAATATGTCTCCTGTCCCCAGAACCCAGCGCTCCAGGATGGATAAAAACGAATCAACGAAACTGAAAGCATTATCTGATATTGCATCAATAGATGTGACTTTTGAATTTAGTAAAATTCTGAACAATATACTGAAAATTACCTGCGAATCGATGAATGCACATTCAGGCACGATAATGCTTATTGATGAAGTTACTAAACAGCTTGAGATGGCTGCTTCATACGGGCTTCCATGTGATTATATTGAAAGGGTATATGAGTTGGCAAAAAAATTCAACATGCCAATAACAACAAGCCCTTCAGGTATTGTTCTGGAGACTGGTAAATATTATCTGGTTCCGAATGTATTTGAAGAACCCAGAGATAAGCCCTGGGTGGAGCTGGCAAAAGAACTGGGATTTTCATCCCAGATATTTACTCCTATGAAAAAAGGAGCCAAAGTCATCGGCCTGTTAAATATTTATAATGCGCAAGTCCACGAATTTACGGATGAAGAGATCGATTTTGCTAACATTGCCGCATCTCAGGCATCATCCGTGGTCCAAAATGCCAGGATGTGCACCAGATTAAAAAAAAATATCCTTGAACTAAAAGATTATGAACAGCATCTTCAAGAAAAGATCAAGATATCGCACAATAAATTATTCGAATCCGAAGCAAAATTCCGTGAACTCTTTGAAAACGCTCAATATGTTATGTACGTAGTCGATCCTGATGGTAATTTTTTGAAAATGAATCAGGCTGGATTTCAAATAATCGGCTATAGAAGAGAAGAAGTTATTGGCTGCAACATTTCTAAAATAGTCACACCTGAAAGTTTGAAAACCGTTCAAGAAATCAAGCAAAGACGTCTTCGCGGGGAAATTATGTATCAGACAGAGATCCTTGAGATTGTATGTAAAAATGGTGAACATAGATGGATTGAGATAAATAATAGGGAAATAAAAAAAGGTGAGCAGATAATAGAAATTCATGGCATAGCAAGAGATATTACTGAAAATATAAAACTAAAACAAGAATTGAAGAAATCCAATAAACAAATGAAGCTTCTATTCAATCTGATTGAAGGTTCCAGGGGAGGAAGGACCCGGGCGAAAATCCTGAAAAACCTTATTGGCAAGTCTTATAATGCACATCAATTAACTAAATCCCTAAATTTGGATTATAAGACTATCAGGCATCATCTTGATGTTTTAGTCAGGTATGAAATCGTTTCTAAAGAAAGCGATGGGAAGACCACTATTTATTTTATTTCAAAGAATATTGAATCTGATTTAAATGAGATAATATCCTGGAACCGATAGAACTTAAAATAGTCACCAAAAAGTTTTTATGACGAGTAAAAAGTACAATGCCCAGGACGGGATCCGAACCCGTGACCTCCAGATTTCTCAGGAGACTCAAAGCGCCTATTCAAATTTACCCTATGAGTCTGGCGCCCTAACCAACTAGGCCACCTGGGCATATCCCTCCCCTACATGCAAAGATGTATTAAAATATATCGTCTTTGTTTAGATATCTATTAGAATATTTTCTATTTTTCTGGCAAATCAACAACCGCACCGCTCTTTCTTAAATCCTCAAAGAACCCGGGGTATGAAATGCATACGGATTCTATTGTATCGATAGTGGTTTCTCCAGCTACCATTCCTGCGATCGCAAGCGCCATTACGATCCTGTGGTCATCCCAGCCGTGCACTTTTGCTCCCTTTATTTTCCCGCCTTTGATTATCAACCTGTCTTTTTCTTCAGTGATATCAACACCCATTTTCTTGAGTTCAACTGTCATTGCATGAAGCCTGTCAGTTTCCTTGTATCTTACGTGTTGCGCATTCTCGATAACCATTTGTCCCATAGAAGCTGCCCCGAGCACTGCTAGAGTAGGAACCAGGTCTGGCGTCTTGCCCACATCCACTTTGATGCCGCAAAGCTCGCTTTTGCATACTTTCACTTCTCCTTTTTTTCTGTCCCATGAGATTTGTGCTCCCATTTTTTCAAGTATCCCTATCAATGCAGAATCACCCTGTTGGGAAGGGTACAGGTTTTTAATAGTGACGTCTCCACATAAAGCTCCTGCTGCCATCATATAGGAAGCTGAAGAAAAATCCCCCGGAACATTATATGACCGCATATCATATTTCTGGTTGGGGGGTATTGTAAAAGAATTATCTCTTTCATCAATACTTATACTGGCTCCTGCATCCTTTAGCATATCAATTGTAATATTAACATACGGCCGTGATTTCAATTCGCCCTGTATCATTATGGTGGTCTCGTTTTCTGCAAAAGGGCATGCGATCAGCAATGCTGAAACGAATTGCGAGCTTATCGAGCCCTCAATTTGGACTTTTCCTCCCTTCATTTTGCCCCTGACAACTATTGGAGCCAGACCATTATTGCGCGTAGAAAATGCCTCTGCTCCAAGATCATTGAGAGCATTCAGGAGGGGCGTATTTGGTCTTGTCCTTATACTTGCATCCCCGGTAAGTACAGTGGCTCCATCAACAAGAGAGGACACCGCAGTCATTATACGAAGTGTTGTGCCTGAATTTGCAATATCAAGCACATTATCAGGAATTGTTAATTTTCCATCAAATCCTGTAATAAGTAGAGAATCGTTTTTTGGTTCAACAATTGCCCCGAAAGCTTCGGAGGCTCTTATAGTCGCTTTTGTATCCTCTGAGATCAGGGGATTATTGACTGTTGTTTTTTTTGAGAGGGCTGCGATGGTAACAGCCCTGTGAGTGTAGCTTTTTGATGGTGGAGCATTAACTGTGCCTTTTACTTCGGATCTATTGATTGTCAGTTTCATGTGTTGAACATGCTAATTGAAGATGCAACTATTTATAATTTATATGCCCATAACTTTGTATGATTATGATGATAACTATGATTAGTTAACTATAATATATCATGGGAGAAAGTACTGTTGTGAATCAGTATAATAAATATCAGGTTGAAGGAGAAAAACCAAATTCATCAAATAAAATATTCAGGATCCTTGGTCTTATGGCATTGATAAGCTACATGATAGTAATACTGTTCACATGGATATTTGCAAACCTAGATGGATATGTCTATTTTTCCGCAGGCGAACCTGTATTGTCAATAAAGTATATTGAATGGGTTCTTGGATTCCTCGGGATTGTTGTTGCAACTTATTATCTTCATAAGGAATTAAATGACGGTACATTATATTAAGTATTATATTTTTAAGATATTCGACGGAAAACTTTAAACTTGATAAAGTATTATTGCGCTGGATTTATCAATAATGAGGACGTGAATTCTAAATAAATGTGGAAAATTGAGGATGCTATAGAACTTTATGGAATAGATCGATGGGGAAGTGGTTATTTTTCATTAAATAGAAATGGTAATTTGATTGTCAAACCAACAAAAAACGATGCCCTGGTCATAGATATCAAAAAGGTGGTTGATTATCTTGTATCTAAAAAAATAAATTTTCCAATATTATTCAGGTTCCCGCAAATCCTGGAGTCACAAATAAAAACATTGAACAGCGCTTTTTCACATTCAATATCAGAATATAAATATAATAACACTTACCAGGCAATTTTCCCCATGAAGGTGAACCAGCGAAAAGAGGTAATAGAAGAAATCGTCAAATCAGGCAAGAAATATAATACAGGCCTAGAAGTAGGGACGAAAGCGGAACTTCTTGGTGCACTGTCATTCGACCTGAGCAACGATGCACTTCTTATTTGCAATGGATTCAAGGATGATGAATATCTCCATCTTGCTTTGAATGCTATCAAACTGAGCAATAAAGTTGTCATAGTAATCGATGAGTTCAGTGAAACAAAACGCCTGCTTGAGATCGCAAAACGTTTAAATGTTAAACCGATAATCGGGATACGGGCCAAACTCTATTCAAAGGGAAGCGGCAAATGGGCTGAATCAGGTGGAGAATCAGCAAAATTCGGCCTATCAACCACAGAGATACTCGAATGTATAAAGATCCTCCGAGAATACAATATGCTCGACCAGCTCCAGATGCTTCATTTCCACATCGGCTCCCAGATTACCGAAATAAGGAGGATCCAGAAAGCGGTCAAAGAAGCGGCAAGAGTTTATGCCAAAATAAAATTAAAGCATATAAACATCAAATATTTCAATATCGGAGGAGGTCTCGGTGTTGATTATGATGGCAGCAAGACTTCATCCGAATCAAGCGCCAATTACACGATCCAGGAATATGCAAATAATGTTGTTTATTCACTTAAAGAAGTATGTGATGAAGAAAATGTAATTCATCCCATAATATTATCCGAAAGTGGCCGTGCGATTTCCTCATACCATTCCGTTCTTGTCATTAATATCAAGGGAAATAAGAATGGGGATTTAAATAAACATGTTGAACTTCGTGGAAATGAGCCTCATATCATAACGGAATTATATGATGCTCTTAAAGAAATTAATATAAAGAACTATGTAGAATTTTATCACGATGTCCTGCTTCACCGGGAAGAACTTCTTTCCCTGTTTAATCTCGGTGAAATTGAATTGGAGGACAAATCAATGGGTGAGATCCTTTTCTGGCAGATATGTGAAAAAGCTGTCGGCTATGCAAAGGAGACGCAGAACAAATCCGATGATTTCGATGACCTGAATAAGCTTCTCTCCAAGAAGTATATCGGGAATTTTTCGGTTTTCCAGTCAGTTCCGGATTTCTGGGCAATAAAACAATTATTTCCGATAGTTCCTGTCAGCAGGAACAACGAAAAACCCACGGAGTATGGTACTATAGTTGATATTACATGTGATTCCGATGGCGAGATCGACAAATTCGTGGATTTAAAGGATGTAAAAGAAATTCTTGAACTTCATGAGCTGAATAATGGATCGTATTATCTTGCAGTCCTTTTGATCGGCGCATACCAGGATACGATTGGCGATTATCACAATTTGTTCGGTTCGGCAAATGAGGCTCATATCATTGTTGATGAAAGTGGTGGATGGCACATCAAACAAATAGTGAACGGCGACAGGAATTGCGATGTCCTTGGATATGCAAAATATAATAATAATTATCTTCTATCAGCATTTGAATCCGAGGTAAACCAGGCGGTAAAAGAGTGCGGTTTATCAAGTTCGGACGCTGAAGAAATTATGAATAATTACAGGAATGTCATGAACAGGTATACATATCTTGATCTATGAATAAAAAAAAGGCATTGTTAATCGTACTTGGTTTGATTTTTTTCGTTTCAGGAATATATTCCCGAAATACTACTTTCCAATACCTGGGTGTGGGTACATGGCTCGCAGGCCTGATTTTTTTCGTATTTTTCCCAAAATTCAAAGAGATAACATCGATTATCCTGGGCCTCATAATACTGCATATTGGTGTATTGATTCTCTTTAAAGAAAACTTATTAAATTCAAAATTGCTTGGTTTTGTGATTTTTACTATTGGAATTGTTTTCGTCCTGAATTCAGGTTTTTCGGATTATTTAAAAAACAGGAAAAAACAAGATAAAAACTAAAAAAATCAGAGAATCTTATCCTCTTTCATGGCTTTTAGCATCTCAAGAACAGAATATGCCGCCCTTGTTACTCCCATGCTGCGGCTATCGGTGTCAGTCCCTGCCAGATAGAGATTCTTGACCGGTGAACGTGTTCCTGTAAAAAATCCGTTAATTGTCACAGCAGCTTTTTCGGGTATTGTCAACTGGTAATGTGTCATTTCGATCTTATTTTCTATATCAGGTACTGCCCTCCTGATCAATTCCAGCGCTTTTTTCTTCTCGTTTTCGATGTTATTTTTATCATCAATTACAAATGTAAATCCCACAAGCTGCTTACCTTTAGGCGCAATGCTCGCATCGTAATTACTGATGGGCATCGCCCAGTATGCGCCACCCTTGAACCAGACCTCAGAGCCTGTATAATCAAATTCTTTCATTTTTTCTTTCAATCCAAGCCAGACCGTGAGGCTCAGGGTCTGGTCTATCGTTGAAAGTTTCTTTATATAATCCGATGGTAATTCGATAAGGCAAGGAAGGCTTTTTACAAAACCCGTATAAACGACTATATCCGAAGAATAAGAATCAGTATCGTTAGCAACACCGATCGCTTTTTCACCATCTGTCAATATTTTGCTCACTCTTGAACATGTTTTTATTTGCACTGTCTCAGGCATCGAATATAATACAGCTTTTAACAGTGATCTCAATCCCCCGCGAGGATAAGCCTGCGCATAAGATACTTTATTGGTGGCAAGTCTGCTCAAGGATGTAAGATGATCTCTTAAGTGGTATTTTGACAATTTGTCACTTATCATTGAAGCATAAGAAGTACCTGATGCCACCTCAACGTCCCCAAAAACATCCTCGGAAACACTGTCTCTTACAAAACTGCTCCCATATAATACACGGTTTACGGATGTGTCTTTCATGGATTTACCGGAAAGGAAATATGCTATAGCATTCACAAAATCATATGTATCCTCGGAAAGTCCTTTAGGAAGGTAATCGTAAACAGGCTGATCGCCATCCAGCATCCCGAAGGTCATCTGGGTCAGCGCTTTTGTTAATGCCTGTGAAAGCATGAGCCTGTCTTTTCTTGGAAGTACATCAAAAGTGACGAAATCTTTTATATTTGATGGGATTTTTGTCAGACCTTTTTCGGTACGCACATAATAGTGCCCGTAATCCACAAAAAAGGGCAAGTAAGTGAAATATTCATCCATCAACCGGCGAAGTGGCCCTTCCCGCAGGTGTGTGATCGCATGAGGCCCCGTGTCCACCTGGAAACCATCCACTATGTAACTGTTGCAATTGCCACCTACGGCATCCTCCTTTTCAAGTACAAGCACTTTCTTCCCGTGCTTTGAAAGAGTCAGGGCTGATAATAGCCCGCTTATTCCTCCTCCAACGATAATCACATCATAATCTAACATTGCATCTCTTATACTGATTAAACATTATAAAAAATCTTTCTATGGGATTGTATTGACCCAATCAAAATCTAATTATTCCCTATTTTTTGTCTTAATGCGCCGTAAAACCCCTCTCATTACCTGGAAAATAACAACATATACAGGTGCGATCCTCCCACCTGTCCGGGTTCTTCCCTCCCTGATAGCATTCAGTACGGATTCTTCATCTGGTTCTGAATCAATTTCTGTATATCCGATCCCGATAGTTCCAATAATGTGTGAATCACTTCCGCCGACTTGCGGTTTTCCAAGTTCTATTGCCATCTTTTCTGCTTTCTTGTTTTCCCCGAAAATGCATCTTGAATTGAATGTTTCGATCGCATCAATATCCATTCCTTCCACATTACCGATGCTATTTTTTTTAAAAGGATGAGCGGCAATTATGATCCCACCCTTTTGCCTTGCGATCCTTATAGTCTCACCGGGCGTCAGTCCTGGTTGAATGTTTTCCCTTACCCCAAGAACGATAAGATGACCTTTCGAAGTTGAGACTTCCACACCAGGGAGAACCAGCAATGGGAGATACAATTCCGTAACGCGCTTCCTGGCAAGATAACTCCCCGTTATGGTATTATGGTCGCAAATCGCGATCCCATCCAATCCTTTTTTCACAGCCATTTTTAATATATCATCCACAGGCAATCCACTGTCGGATGAATAGTTTGAATGGATATGCAGATCAAAACGCATATTGCTTATATTTCTTAAGATATATAAAAAAATACCTGTAATGGAAAAATATCAGGAAAACCATAACTCCAATTCAATTCGAAGTCAAAGATATATTTATCATTATGCGACCATATATTACCAAACAGGTGATAGCAATTGAACAAAAGAGTGATAATTTTGATATTAGCAATTATAAGCATTGCGATCTTCAGCGGGTGCGCCCAGCAGGACATAAAAACAATAGACAATGAAAAGAATGTGGGGAACGAAACAATTATTTCAATACCTGGATCAACCCAGGAATTAAAGAAATTTTCTTCAGCATATGAATTGCGGGAATACATGAAAGCAAGCGCACAAAGTACAGGTGCATTCGCTGGTTCTGTTATGGGAAGGGCCATAACACAAGAGGGAGCAACAGGAGCAGCCGTCCCGATTCAGTCAGGGGTAATGCCCAAAGCTGTAACTTCCAATATTCAAGCGCCATCAGGTGAGACTGCAACAGATTATTCAAAAACAAATATCCAGGTAGAAGGTGTGGATGAAGCTGATTTTGTAAAAAATGATAGGAAATACATCTATGTCATCGCGCAGAACAAGCTTGTAATTTTAGATGCGTTCCCTGCATCTGATGCAACAATCCTTTCCTCCACACTGATCCAGGGAAGACCAAAGGATCTATTCGTGAATGGCGACAGGCTCTTAATTTTCATGGAAGATACCGATACCGTCTATGGTATTCCGGAATATGATTACATGCCAAGGCCAAGGGACGCTATGAAAACAGTAGCCATGGTATATGATATCTCAAACAGGAAAAACCCTGAAGAAGTGGCAAATTACAGCATCAGTGGCAATTATTTCCAGTCAAGGATGATCGGGGATAATGTATATTTTATTGCAAAAGATACGGTTTATTATTACAATGATTTTGTGGATATGCCTGTCATAATGAAGGGGTCAGCCAGGATCATGACTCCGGATGTATACTACTTTGATAATCCGGAACAGAATTACGTTTTCCATACCATCGCCTCTATCAATATTAAACAAACAGATAGCATCAATGCAAAAACATTCATGATGGGTTATTCTGACAATTTGTATGTTTCCCAGAATAATATATACATCACTTACAGGAAGAATATGCCTGTATTGTATTATGAAGCGCAGCGTGAGGAACGGTTCTATGAGGTGGTAATGCCTCTGCTTCCGCAGGATGCCCGGGACAAGATAAACGAGATCAAGAACAGTAACCTTGACCAGCATGAAAAGTGGGATAAGATATCATCCATTCTTGAGGATACTTTCAACAGGATGACGGAAAATGAAAAACAAAAATACCGGGATGATGTCCAGAAAGCAGTTGATGAATATGAGGTAAAGCTTGCACAGGAAAGGGAAAAGACGGTCATCCAGAAAATTAGCATCGATAAGGGCATTATTGAATATAAAACAAAAGGCGAAGTACCGGGAAGCCTTCTGAACCAGTTCTCTATGGATGAATCAGGGGATTATTTCAGGGTTGCCACCACTTCGCAGTTCTGGACCATAAACAGCAACATCCAGTACAATAACGTATATATCATGGATAGCGACCTCAAAATTGCCGGGAAGCTGGAAAAGATAGCGCCGGATGAAAGAATATACTCCACGCGATTCATCGGGAACAGGCTCTATATGGTAACATTTAAGAGAATGGATCCTCTGTTTGTGATAGATCTCACATATCCCAATAACCCGCAAGTGCTTGGCCAGCTCAAAATACCGGGTTTCTCAGATTATCTGCACCCGTATGATGAAAACCATATAATCGGAGTGGGTAAAGAAACCGCCGAGAATGAATGGGGTGGAGTATCGATAAAAGGAGTGAAACTCTCACTGTTCGATGTATCTGATGTCAATGATCCAAAACAGATAGATACCTATGAAATAGGAAAAGCCGGGTCGGATTCAGAGGCGCTTCAAGATCATAAGGCATTCCTGTTTGATAAAAAGAAGAACCTTCTGGTGATCCCGGTCAGAGAAGTTACCGGAAAAGAGCAATACGACAGCAGGTACGGCCAAACCGTGCAAAGAGTATGGCAGGGCGCTTATGTCTTCAACATCACCCTTAACGGCTTCAATCTCAAGGGCAAGATATCGCACTTTGATGATTTCGAGGAGCCGTTTTATTACTGGGGCTCACCCGGCGCCGTTCGCAGGTCATTGTTCATGGATGATGTGCTTTATACGATATCGGCAAGAAAGGTCATGATGAACGATCTGGAGGATATCAGCGAAATAAAAAGCATCGATCTGCCATTCTCGAAGGACATGTACAATGAGTATGGATGGAAATAGATTCAAAAACATTTCGCATAGCGGGATTTGACAACAAAACCCACCGCAAAGGACCCAAAGCGATCAAGCAAGAAACTTTGCATCCTTTGCGCAACTTTTCCACCCATGCGCGCCGCCGCAGCCTGAGCTTAATCCGCGGTCGAGCCTCGCAGGGGGTGAGCATTGAGGACGACAGGATTATGGAGATTGGCTAAGCAGGATAAGGAAAAATCTGTGCGATAGAAGGTTGAATATATGAAGAAGAAAATAATATACAAAGATGATATAATATGATGCCTGGAAAATCGTTTGAGGAAATAAAGCGTTTTTTTGATAAAAACAAGCTGCGCCTGAGGGAAATATATGGTGTTAAGAAAACAGGTATTTTTGGTTCTATTGTCAGAGGGGAGGAAACGCAGCGCAGCGACATAGATATTCTGGTAGAATTGGAGGACGGGAAGGAGACGTTCAAGAACTATATGGGTCTCAAATTCTTTTTAGAGGATACCCTGAAAAAAAAAGTTGACCTTGTGATTATCGAAACCCTGAAGCTGCTGATCAAAGACGATATCTTGAAGGAAGCAGTATATGTATAGGGAAACAAAGCTGTATCTTAATGATATTTTAAGGGATGAGAATTTTTGAATGAAAGATGGATCATGAACATATGAAATCAAGACTTCGAGGTCATCATCTCATATGCCTTAATTTCTTCAGGGGTGAAGGCTACTCAGAAGATTTCATCAAAAATATATATGCAGTCCTCAAAAAAGAAAAAGTGGAAATAGTATCAGGCCCGGATGAGGTATGCGCAAAATGCCCGTATCTTAACGATAAAAAATGTGCTAGCAATGAATATTCGGATGAAATGATACTTGTCCAGGACAAAGAAGCCCTGAGATTGCTGGGATTCATGGCCGGGAAGATCGTTGACTGGAAGATGATCGCAGTTATATTACCCGATATTCTGGAAGAATGGAAAGTGCAATTTTGTGCCGGGTGCGGATATAGGAAAGTGTGCTTCAATGAATAAGTTCTATCGGTATTTTACCATTGTGGACCGCGGTGGCAACAAGTGCCCCATCGATGCCCAGATCTTTCAGGACAACGATATCATCCAGATCCTTTATACCCCCCCCAACAAGAATTTTGTGCGCTGATATTCCAGCCATTTTCTTTAATAAATCCTTATTGATCCCGGCGCTTGTCCCCACTTTACCTAAATCCAGTATGATAATTTCCTTCAGGTCAAATTCATTCAGTTTTCTCATAAGTTCTTCTGGCTGCACATCCATTTCCCGGTCTTTTGTCAGAACAATCCCATTTTTCATATCTATACTCACATTGATCCTTCCTGGAAATTGGATGGTTGCTTTTCCTATGATATCTAATGAAGCGGTTTCAGTGCCAATGATGACTGTATATGCAATTTCTGCACATTTACGGACATCATCCATATTTTTTACGCCAATATCCACCATAGTGTTTGTTTTTTGAGATATTTTTCCTATCACCCCAAAATTATCACCAATGTCCTGGATATGGTCAAGATCAGCAATATACACCTGTGAAGGCCCAATTGTGCAAATTAAATCAAGCGGATCTGATGAATCACAAATCCGGCTATTTTCGATGGGCTTGTATTTAGCCCGTTCGCCCCTCACCGCGTGCACTACAATACCATTTAGTATGTCCAATACTAAGATAATTCGAAACATTTCTTATCAAACATTAAATTAATATCATAAGTATTTTGTTATCGATATCCAATACCCTGGAAGATTTTTAGATATGGTCATAATTTGGATATAATTATGGGGAATGCTTATTATAAAATATAATGATAATATATGACATCATGAAAAAAACGATTGTTCTAACTTTTACAGCCTCAGTCGCATATTTTATCATCTATATTATGTTAAAATTTTTTTTACAAAATAAGATCCTTGATTGGCAAAGTGCATTGTTAGGTGCTATTACGTTCGGTTTTATCATTTATCTTGTTCATAATTTCTTTATTTGGACAAAACCAATTCAATGATACCTTTTATCGGATTTGAATTCCCTTGGAAGAATCTTTCGAACTGCAAATGGTTTTAAAGTCGAATACCAGCTATAAGTAAATAATACTATACTAATAAGCGCCATCATATCAAAAATACCAGAATATACCTCGATAAATTCAAATTCACGGAGCATGAAAAAAGTGCTAAAAGAGAATACAAACACACTATTTTTCCTGAAAAAAGATTGACTTACAAGAAGTCTGAATTTGAATTTTTCTTTATCAACATCTTTCCATAAAAACCATATCTGGATCGATAAAAAAACGAAAACCAAATATAATGGAAAAATTATATAATCTATTACACCATAAATAAACTCGCTCATTGCATGATACTCCTATCTCCTCTTCCCTGAATATACATGATTAATTATAAAGGTTTGCACGAATTTGCAGGGAAATTCTTTGTTTTTGAGAATTAGTTCATATTGTTATGTTTGATAAACCTACCTTTGCGATATTCTTCAAAAGCTATATCCAGTTCCTCCTGCGTGTTCATAACAATAGGTCCAGCCCATGCTACAGGTTCGCCAATAGGTTTACCGGATACAAGGAGGAAACGCAGACTCCTGTCGCCTGCTGTAATTTTTATATTATCCCCGTCTTTGAAAATTATAAGATGTTCGTTAGATATTGATTTTTTCTTATCCGCATCAAAAAACCCGCTTCCTTTGATCACATAGGCAAATACCCTGTACCCTCTCTTGATGCCATGTTCAAATTCCGCGCCTGGCGCCATTGTAATATCAAGATACTCAGGATCAACAACGATATCCTGTACAGGTCCTTTTGTGTTACCTGATTCCCCACAAATGATCTTGATCTTAACGTTTTTATCTATCGTGATCTCTGGTATCAGTGAGTTCTTCACTTCCCTGTATCTGGGTTCCATCATTTTATGTGTGGATGGAAGATTCACCCATAACTGGAAACCCCACATATGCCCATTATGTCCTTTTGGCATTTCCTGGTGGATTATCCCGCTTCCAGCGGTCATCCATTGCACATCTCCCGGTAGTATCACACCTTTATTTCCCATGCTGTCGCCATGTTCTACCATGCCTTCCAGCATATATGTCACTGTTTCAATACCCCTGTGAGGGTGCCATGGAAACCCGGCGATATAGTCTGCGGGGTTATCGGAATGAAAATCATCAAGTAGCAGGAAAGGATCAAGTTCAGGCACTTCGTTGTAACCGAATGCCCTTTTCAGGTGAACTCCTGCACCTTCCAGTGTGGGTTTGCTTTTGGATATGCTTTCAATCTTTCGGTTCATTTTGTTGTCACTCCTTTACAATAATGTATATTTGGCGCAGTTCATAATATCTTTTTCGTTGAGAAAGCATCAGCACCTTAACTAACAGTCCACTTTAAGGGCGCACTCCAATCGCAATCTATATACTTCAAACCGAATCTAAGAAAGTCATGGTTCACAAAATTTATTTTTCAGTATGCGGGGAAGGTTACGGTCATTCAAGCAGGGATATGGCAATAGCCATGACACTAAAGAATGCTGGCGCCTGTGTTCTCATGGGGAGTTATGGTTATGTGCTGGATCGCTTGAAAAAGAATTTTGATGCCATTGAAATTGAAAAAGAATTCGAAATGACAGCAAAAGAAGGGTCATTTGACCTCAAAGCTACAATATCACAAAGCAGGAATTCAGTATTTCATTATTCAAGAATAATATCGCAGGAAAAAAAGATCATGGAGGATTTTTCTGCAACATGCGTGGTTGCAGATGGCAGGAGCGCATCTGTTTTTGCGGCCTTCAAACTCGGGTTGCCTTGCATAATAATATCCAACCAGACAAGCATTGAGTCTTTTTTCAAGGAAAGTAAATTCCTGTTGAACCTTGTCGGGAAGTCAGTGGATCTAACCCTTAAAACAACGATGGCGCTTGCCGAAGAAGTCCTGATCCCTGATTTTGCACCTCCCCATACTGTTTGTCTTAATATGTTAAGTAAAAGCCCGCATGTTATGAAAAAACAAAGATTTATCGGGCCTGTAGTATCTGCCAAATACGAAAATGAGCAACCTGTGCCTTCAGGCATAAAAAGTCCATTCATCTTAACCATTCTTAGCGGACATTCATTCAGCCGTCCCATCTTTGATGGGATATTAAATATAGCGGATAGATTTCCTGGCATTAATTTTCTGGTATTTGCCAAATTCAAAAGTGATTATATTCAAAAAAACACAACTGTTGTGGGATTTTGCGAGGATCCATCCCCATATATGGCCGAAGCGCAGCTTGTTATTGCTCAGGCAGGTCACAGCACTGCCATGGAAATCCTGACGCTTGGAAAACCAGCCCTTATAATTCCCATTAAAGGACAGGTCGAGCAGGAATATAATGCAAAACGAATGAAAGAACTTGGAATGTGCGAAACCCTTGATTTTGAATCTTTTAACGGTGAAGGCTTATATGAAAAGATCAACGTTCTGTTGAATGAAAAAAGATTCAAGGAAAAAGCAAGGCAATATTCTGAAAATGCACGGGACATGAAAGGATCACAAATTGCTGCAGATATCATTCTTGAATTATCCAAACGGATACAATGCTATTAAGGCAGACAGGATATGAACATTCTTAGTTATGTGGAATCAGTGGACCATTCAATATTCCTGGATTAACTTTGAAAAGCAATATATTTAAACACGAATGATAAATACGATTTCAATGAGAACAATAGACTGGAATAACAATAACAACAATATTGCAATGATAGACCAGACCATTCTGCCAGCAGAATTTAAGGTCATAGAATGCGTTACAATTGATTCACTATGCGAAGCCATAAAAACACTTCGCGTCCGCGGCGCACCTGCACTCGGGGCCGCCGGAGGTTTTGGTGTCGCTCTTGCTGCATTTCGAAGTAAAGCCAACTCATTGGATAGATCAATGGATGATATCCTGGATGCAGCAAATGCTATAATCGCCACAAGACCCACAGCAGTAAATCTTTCATGGGGAGTAAAACGCGTATTGGCGGCCTTAGAGGATGCAAAGAACATCAAAGAACTAAGAATGTTTGCGCTTGATGAGGCAAAAGCAATAGCTGATGAGGATGTGGAAAAGAATATGCAGCTTGGGGAGCATGGAGCGGCTCTTCTTGAAGACGGGGATACCGTAATGACACACTGTAATGCCGGAAGGCTTGCCTGCGTTGACTGGGGCACTGCCCTTGGGGTTATCCGGTCTGCCCGCGCCCAGGGAAAAGACATAAAAGTCATTTCTTGCGAGACACGCCCGCTTAACCAGGGAAGCAGAATAACAACATGGGAATTAATGGAAGATAAAATCCCGGTAACGCTTATCACAGACAGCATGTCTGGTCATGTGATGAGAAAAGGAATGGTTGATAAAGTCATAGTGGGCGCGGACAGGATCACCCAGGATGCCGTATTCAATAAGATAGGGACTTATACCCATTCGGTCATAGCAAAAGAGCACCAGGTGCCTTTTTATGTAGCAGCGCCTGTTTCAACGTTTGATTATGAAAGTTTTGAAGATGAGATCACAATCGAATTAAGAAAACCTGAAGAACTGAAGTTTTTTGGGAAGCACCAGATAGCTCCACTTGAGGTAAATGTTTATAATCCTGCCTTTGATGCAACTCCAATGGAGAATGTGACTGCTATCATCACAGAAAACGGGATTTTTCATCCGCCGTTTCTTCTTGATGAGGTGAAGATACATATTTAGTCATTTTTGTGATATATTATGTCTCAAAGAATAAACTTTTAAAAACTAATATTTTTAGACAGACCCGAAAGGATTATAACATCACAAGTATATGATTTATTGGGGTAATATATGACAGAAGGTAAAATCTGACAGAAGGTAAAATATGGATGTATATAATAAAGTTCTATTAGACCTGAAGAGAATGAATGGGGTGAAAATGATCGCACTTGCAGGCCGTGATGGTTACCTTATCGGTGAACATGCAACAGAAGGTTCCGAAATGCTTACATTGATGTCGGCAAACATGTTACGGGCTGCGCAAACGGCCACCAATAAGCTTGAAAAAGTCAATCCTGACCGTGTGATCGTGGATTATAATGGCGGAAAGCTGATTACCACTTATGCGGGTTCAAAGGCATTGATTTCCGTTATGGCCGAACAGGATGCAAGTCTTGATCCCATTATCAGGGAAATTGAAAAGACAGCCGGTAGAATAAAGGAGATCCTTTAATTTATTGATCTGGCAATCAAATCCTTCTTCTCCATGTCCCGGATATTGATGAATGTGGCATGATCCATCCATTATATTTCAATTTGGAGTTAGATTTAATAGGGGGATTTGGAACACCGATCAAAACCTCTTCTATTTTTGTCTCAAAATCGTCTCCTAACTGCAATTCAAATGTAACGCCTTTAGTATATGAAATGAACTCATATGTCCATAGATCATAATCAGATACAATTCCCTTTATTTCAAAAAATAATTCGATATACTCTTTTGGAGGGATCTTGACATTGAAATATGCGTTCAATTTCAGGAGGCGATTTCCATCGCTCTGGCTTATTATCTCATAAACAACATATAATTCTGGGCTGAACTCTTTATTATTAACATAATTTACTGGCCTGCAATTCTCAAGGTCAAAATTTATCCGATCCAAAAAAACAGGTTCAAGTGGTAAAAGGCTCTTATTGCAAATATATCCGCTTATTTCAAATGATGTGGAAAATTTAAAAGAAATATCCAGGTATTTATGGATATTCTTTAATATCTCATCTTCGGTCTCATTCATTAATTGAGGTATAGGGGAATCGAAAAATGCAACAAGTCCATCCCTGTTTATCAGTTTTGAATTTCCAATTTCTTGCGCTTCATTTGTTGCCCTGTAATCATAAACCCTGCTTAAGATTATATTATCTTTTTCACCTTCCACTTCCCCTTCCTTCTTGAATATGATTGAGACATTGGACGTTCTTGGCTCATCTGTCAGTTCAAGCAACCCATATTTTTCATACAAAGTGTATATTTCATCATCAATATGTTCATATTTATTTAAATTCTTTATACCTTTTAATATAAATCCTATCAATTCGTTCCTTGTGAAATGCCTGTCAATGATCTCATCAATTATGGATTTTGATACATCTTTCACCATCAGTGCCAGAGGATGCTCTTCCAGAACAAAAACAACGAATCCGGATAGAATGAAGGCTTCACCTACTTTACCGAACAACTCAATAATTACATTTAGAATATGTGAGAATCCGGTAGGCTGCGAAACGGGCATAATTTCCTTTGAAAGTAACGAAACAAGCAAAAGGATTACACCGGTAAGACCCACCTTTACCGCTAAACTCTTTCGTTTTTCAAACAGGTCTTTGAAAATTGATCTTTTATGGGGCATTAACAGAAGTTGTATTATATGATATATATATTTTCGGTTCATTTATCGTCGATTCAATATAGATAAAAGTTAAGTTTAAAAGATATGTATTAGTAGCATGGCCATTTCAATAGCTCTTGCCGGAAAACCAAACTCAGGGAAATCAACATTTTTTAAAGCCGCAACACTTGCGAATGTTGAGATTGCAAATTATCCTTTTACAACTATCGATGCGAATCATGGTGTGGGATATGTAAGGACACCATGCCCGTGCAGGGAATTGAAACTCGATTGCGGCAATTGCCGGGATGGTGTAAGGTTCGTGCCGATTGAAATGATCGATGTGGCGGGTCTTGTGCCTGATGCCCATAAAGGACGGGGACTTGGCAATGAATTTCTTGATAATCTTCGGCAGGCAAAGGCTATAATCCATGTAATAGATGCATCTGGCGGCACGGATATCGAAGGAAATCCTGTTGCTGTGGGTTCACATGACCCGCTTGCAGATGTAGAATTCCTTGCTCATGAGATAACCATGTGGATGGCTGGCATCCTGAAGCGCAACTGGGAGAGGCTTTCAAGAAAAGTAAATGCAGAAGGATTAAAGATCGAAGAGACTATCGCAGCACAACTTGAAGGCGCAGGAATAACAGAGGCACACGTGAGAACCATTCTTTCGAGAATGAGACTTCCGCGCGATAAGCCCCAGGTGTGGACCGAAGAGCAGATAATTGAGCTTTCCGATATGCTCAGGGTTGAAAGTAAGCCGCTTATCATTGCGGCAAATAAAATAGATATTGCTTCACAGGAAAATATCGAGCGCCTGGTGAAAAAGGGAGCTATCCCGGTAAGCGGGGCAACGGAAGTTGTGCTGCGCCTTGCCGATAAGAGCGGAGCCATAAAATACATTCCCGGAGATGCTGATTTTGTTGAATCCCCAAACCTTTCCGGTCCCCAGAAAGAAGCGCTTTCAAAGATTCGCCTGCTTTTGAAGAAGAATGGCGGCACAGGTATCCAGAAATGCATCAATGAGACGGTTTTTAAGCTTCTGGAACTGATCGTTGTTTATCCGGTGGAAGATGAGAACAGGTTCACAGATAAGAAGGGCACAATACTTCCGGATGCATTCATTATGAAAAAAGGGAGTACGCCAAAAGACCTTGCCTTCATGATACATACCGATATCGGAAAGAGTTTCCTCCATGCAGTAGATGCTCGCACCAAGATGAGGCTTGGGGAGAAACACGAGTTGAAGAATGGGGATATCGTGAAGATAGTGTCTGTGAAATAGCCAACAAACAACCATGCAAATAAATGAAATAACATCCATCCTTGAATCCATCGCACCTCTCTCACTTGCCGAAGATTTCGACAATGGTAGAATAGGACTTATACTTGACAGGGGCAACGAGATAAAAAAAATTGCAGTTGCACTTGATCCAACCGACTTAGTTCTCAAAGAAGCGGCACAGATAGGCGCCGACCTGCTCATAACCCACCACGCATTGATATTTGACCCGATAAATCTTATATCGAAACGATTGTCAGATACCCTGAAAATTGCGATAGATAACGATATTTCCATCTACACGATGCACACGAATTATGACAAAGCACAGGGCGGGGTGAATGATGTGCTTGCTGAATTACTGGGATTGAAGAATTCCCTTCCTCTTCCGCCTGGAAGGATCGGAGAGATAGAACCAATGAAAGCGCCTGCATTCGCAGCTTTTATCTCAAAAAAGCTGGATACTCATGTCCAATATAAAGGAAATGGAATGATCAAGAAAATCATGGTGGTTGGAGGAAGCGGGTTCAGGCGCGAATACATTGATATTGCAATAGAGAACTGTGTCGATGCGCTTGTTTCAGGGGAAATGCGCCATGATGCCCTAAGGTATGCAGACGGATTATGCCTTTTTGATGCAACCCATTATGCAACAGAAGCGCCGGCAATGAGAAAATTATGTGATAGGTTGCCTGTCGAATCTTCTTATATTGAGGATAAACCCGGTTTAAGATTATCTCATTACGAAAATCTTTAAATACGACCGCGGTCATATTAAACCATAGTCATTATACGACGAGGAGAGGTTCATTTGTCCCTGCGTGAGAAAAAGAAAATAGAGACAAAAAATAAGATATTAGAGGTATCGGGCAGATTATTTAAAGAAAAGGGTATCGAGAATACCACTGTCGATGAGATCACCAGGGAAGCAGGAATAGGTAAAGGCACTTTTTTCAATTATTTCCCGAGTAAAACTGCACTGCTCCTGTACTTCGTTGAACTGAAAGAAGAATTGACCTATAGTCAGATCAAACATGAAACAAGAAGGAGTATCCCCACGAAGGAAAAAATAAAGAATACACTTGTTTTCGTTGCAAAGACTAATGAAAAGGATAAAGAACTTACAAAAATGTTCGTATTTGAGTACCTGAGGCACTATGGTGTTAGGCAGGATGAAAGGAAAAGTTCCCGTCTGAGTAACATTCTCTACAGCCTGATTGAAGAAGGCTTGAAAAAAGGGGATGTGAAAAACAATATTGAAGTAAAGAAAGCGGCTGATATTATATCAGCTATCTATTTTCATTCACTTATGGAGTGGTTGTGGTCAGAGACCGATTATTCCTTTTCAGAGGATATATCGGGGAAGATCGATATGATTATTGAGGGCATCGGGTGTTGAAATAATGAACACAAATGAGAAACAATATTTCCTTGACTGGGAAGGATCGGCCAATTCCGGGATAACTGAAGTTGGCGGCAAGGGACAGAATCTGGGCAGCCTGCATCGCTATGGTTTTTTGGTTCCCGCAGGCGGCGTTCTGACAGCCAGGGCTTATCAGGATTTCATGCAGCATAACGGACTGGCTGAGCTCATTCATGCAGCAGCTTCCATTAAGGCCAAAGAGGCGCTGGAAAATGAAGAAATGCTGGGAGAGATCAGGCGCAAAATCAATGAAGGTCATTTACCTGACGCCATATGGCAGGAGCTGGCAGATCGGTTTGCAGGTATGGGACTTCTCGATAAACCTGTAGCTGTAAGATCATCTGCAACCGCCGAGGATTCTGCACGTGCCTCTTTTGCAGGAGTGCATGAGTCATTTCTCAATGTTAGAGGACTTTCGAATATCGGCGAGGCTATCAGGAACTGCTATGCTTCCCTGTGGACACCAAGGGCTGTCGCCTACAGGCGTAAAATGGGATTTGGCGATAATGATGTGGCTGCTGCGGTAGTTATCATGGAACTTGTACCTGCTGTGGCAGCCGGGATAGCATTCAGCTGCGATCCGCGAACAGGGCGGCGCGACAGGATCGCGATCAGTGCCAATTTCGGCCTGGGAGAATCGGTAGTAAGCGGCGCAGTCGAGCCGGACGAGTATCTGCTGCATAAAATAGCTTCACTGCCTGAAATTGTTGAGAAGAAGATCGGCAGCAAGAAGAAATTTACGAGGCTTGTGCAAAGAGGCGGGACAGAACTTGTGAACTCGGGTGGTGAAGAAAACGGCGATAAACGACCTGTTCTCAACGATAACCAGATCATAGAACTGGGTTCGCTGACGCTTCGGGTATACGAAGCGCTTGGCAGGGGTATGAAAGATCAGGATATGGAATGGGCATTTGATGGAAAAAAATTTCATGTGCTGCAAGCCAGACCTGTGACAAATCTCAGAGAACCTGCGATCCCGGGGCTTGTCGGTCAGCCTGTTATCTGGTCCAATGCCAACATTAAAGATGCTGTGCCAATGGTACTTACTACGCTTTCCTGGAGTCTCTTATGCAATACTCTTGATATGATGATGAATGCTAACCTTCTGGCAGCAGGCTACAGGCTGCCTGAAGGAACCCGCTGGGTGCGGCTTTACAAAGGCAGGGGATATTTCAACCTGTCTGCATTCCAGTGGGGTTTATATGACGCTCTGGGCTCTTTGCCTGCAGAGACTAACGCCAATATAGGCGGTCACCAGCCCGAGATCAGGGTCCCCCCTGGCAATCCTCTTGGAGGACTTGCGGGAATTAAACGGATCTGGCGGCGCATACATCTTATCATCAATGTTCTTGGAACCCAGCATTCTGCTGAAAAGATCTTTAAAGACATGTGGGAAACAGTCGAGCTATGGAAACAGCGAAATTTCCATGCCATGAACGATCAGGAACTAATTTCTTATTTCTCTGAAGCCAGTCCGAAACTTCTTGAGTATTCTTGCACCTATATGGTCCTGGGCTTATCAACCGGTGTTTCTTTAACCGGGCTGGTTCAGGCGCTGGACAGGGATTTTCCAGGTCGCGGTGCAGCCCTGGCAAATGGTTTGCTCGCCGGGGCTTCGGAAATAACGAGCGCTGAACACGGTTACAGATTGATGGAACTGGCAAAGACAGTTCAGATGGATAAAGCTGCCAGGTTGTACTTTACGGCTGAACCCTTCAGACCATCGGCGTGGAAAGATGAAATTCCCGCAGGTTCACAATTCTGCAAGGAATTTGAAGAATTCCTGAAAGACTACGGTCACCGCGGGGTCTATGAAGCGGAGTTGTTGAATCCCCGCTGGGGGGAGGATCCGGGCTATTTGCTGGAAATTATCAGGGCGCAGGTGCTGTCGCCCGGAAATACTGATCACAGGGCTGTTCAGGCAGCCAGGCGCGAGGCCGCGGAAAAGGAGATCGCGGCCAAACTCAAATGGAGTTTGGGGCGGTTAACGATCAGTATGCTTACCAGGCAGGCAAGGAAAAACGCAGGAACGAGGGAAATGGCAAAATCCGTCCTTGTAAAACCTGCTGAGGTTTCACGTATGTATTTTCAGGAGCTGGGGCGCCGTCTTGTGGAACGGAAGATCCTTGATGAACAGGCTAATGTCTATCACTGTGCCTGGCACGAACTTTCGGCGATCCTGGCAGGATACTTTGATGGCAGCGGGTTGAAGATACTGGTGGAAGAAAGAAAAAAGATGCGGGAGGAATTATCCAGCCTGGAACCGCCTGATGTTATTATAGATGATGCGCCCCAGCAAAAAGCACAGGCGCTTGAAGCACACGGGCAGTTGCTGGCAGGCATTGGTGTGGCAGCAGGAAGGGCTTCAGGCAGGGCGCGGTTAATCAGGCATCCCCGAGAAAACACACGGTTACAGGCGGGTGATATCCTGGTTGCTCCTTCCACAGACCCGGGATGGACACCATTGTTCTTAAGAGCTAAAGCCGTGGTAATGGAAATTGGAGGCTATCTTTCCCACGGGGCTATTGTGGCGAGAGAATACGGCATACCGGCTGTCGTCAATGTGCCGGGAGTGATGAAGACTTTGAAGGACGGAGAACAGATTACGGTTGACGGTGATGAGGGGAAGGTTTACAGGGGATGAAGAGGAGGAACAAATGAAAATAAATAAATTGGCAAAAATATTTCTGAAATGCGCAAGGAGAATAATATCATGAAAATATTACTGATACAGCCGGCGAAAGCCCAAAAAACGATCGGTGGAGAGGATGTTTTTATTTATGAGCCGCTTGCTCTTGAATATCTGGCTTCAGGCGTTAAAGAGGATCATGACGTAAGAATACTTGATATGCGTATTGACAAAGACCTTGATTCGCAAATGCAGGAATTCAAACCAGATGTTGTCGGGATCACTGCATATACTGTTCATGTGAATACGGTCAAAGACCTTTTCAATAAGATCAAAACCATTGATCCTGGTATCTTTACCGTTGTCGGAGGCCATCATGCAACGGTTGCCCCTGAGGATTTCTCTAATCCCTATATTGACCTTATAGTAATGGGAGAGGGAGTTCTTATTTTCAAGGAGATCATTTCAAGGCTTGTATCCAAAAGACCATTTGATGGAATTGCCGGAATATCCTATCTGAAAAAAGGAGAGAGGGTAATGAATCCGCCTGAACCCATAACTGATCTTGATATCTTTCCTTTTCCGGCAAGGGAATTTACGGAAAAATACAGGAAATACTATTACAGCGAATGGATGAGACCGCTTGCATCAATACGAACATCAAAGGGATGCCCGAACAGGTGTAATTTCTGTGCCCTATGGAAGCTTACAGGCGGAAAGTACCTGAAAAGAAAGCCGGAAAACATTGTCAGGGAGCTATCCGGGATCAAAGAAAAATATGTTTTTTTTGCCGATGATGAATCAATGGTCGATGCTAAAAGGATGAAGATCCTGGCTGAATTGATCAGGGAAGCCGGAATCAAAAAACGATATTTTCTTTATGGAAGAAGTGATACGATCGTTAAGAATCCGGATCTTATTAAAATATGGAAAGAAATCGGACTTGAAAGGGTTTTTGTGGGGCTTGAATTTTTCAGGGATGAAGACCTTAAATATATAAATAAAGGTTCAACTGTCGAAAATAATAAAGAGGCAATCAAAATATTGAATTCAAATGGCATAGAAATATATGCTTCGTTTATTGTCAGGCCGGATTTTAATGCAGAAGATTTTAAAGAATTTAAAGAATATTGCAGGGGAATGGAACTCAATTTTGCGAGCTTTGCTGTTCTTACTCCATTGCCGGGGACGGATCTATATGAAGAAGTTAAAGACCGTCTCATTACTCATGATTACGATCTCTTTGATTTTCTTCATACCCAGCTTCCAACAAAACTCCCTTTGAAAGAATTTTTCAATAATTTAAATTCTTTGTATTTCGATACAATACCTCTGGGAAAGAGTATTTCATTAATGAGGAAATATCCATTGAAAGAAATACCGGGTTTGATCTCTCTTAGAATGAAAGTTGCCGGGCAGATGAAGAATGCATATAAGGATTATGAAATATGATGGGGGTAAAATCTTTTGTGCTGGAAAAACCGCTGATATGCGTAATATTAACACTTTGGGTCAACATTATTTTAACGGCGCCGGGGTGCGACCCCAGACCATGCATCTATTGTGGCTCGTGAGTATGGAACTCCCTGCGTAGTAAACGTTCAAGGGATTATCGCTGCTCTGGAAGATGGTGATTTGATAGAAGTGGATGGAACAAGCGGTGTTGTTAAGATAATAAGTGCGACTTTAAGTGCAAAGCCGGTTTGAAGGAAAACTATATTAAATTCAATTCATAACACAGATTTTTTCAAAGACGTGACCTCTTTTTCACATTCATCAATTATTTTCTTTAGTTCTCCCTTCCGCTTCGATAATCCGGGCATTTAGCCTCATTATTTTGTGACCAATGGTCGGGAAATTATGCTCTACTTCAAAGTCATTGAAGTCTTTTGTCATTATCCAGGAGCAGAAAAGGCTCATGAAATGTGTCAACAAAGCTTTTTGCAAAATCCCTGACCCTAATTGTTAGATCTTTAAACCGATTTCTTTCAGCTTCTTTTTTGGGAAACTTTACACTTTCACTCAAACACATACCCCCAAATGGTTCTATTAAACACATGCTCATTAAAATAACTTTCGATGCAATGAAATATTTTGTAAAGAACATGCTGATGTATATCACTGTGCAATGCTGATGTGGTGGTTCAGGATCGATATGAATCGTCATCACTCCGTAATAGCGGTTAAGAGCCCCTGAACCATTACAGGGGATGAAGAGGAGGAACAAATGAAAAGAAATGTAATGGCTCACTTTTTTCCCCAAAACAGCGCCATAGATCCAATTACTTTGACGGAGCTCTCAGGAAAGTATTGTTCCAATTCATTCATTAAACTATCAAGGTCATCCTGCATATTGGTCATAACGCCTCTTGTATTGTTTGCGTTTATGAAGTATTTTGCCAGGAAATTATTATCGACTCCCTTTCCGAGGATGGTGGAACCAAAGACAACTCCGCCAGGATTCAACAAACTCCTTATTTTCTCAAATACGATTCCCTTCGTCTTCATGGTGCCTGGCAAACAGTGAAGCAGATTGGTTAGTGCCACCGAGTCGAAGTGCTGAATTCCTGCCATTTCAATTTCCAGAACGTTCATACGGTAAACTTCAGGATTATATCGTTCTAAACGCTCTCTGGACTTCATAAGGCTATTAGGATTCAGATCCATTAATGCAAGGCGCGGATTAGAAACAGGAAACCGGCAATGATCCAAAAAGTAACCGGTACCGACACCTATGTCCAGATGGTTTTTAGATACATGTTGATCATACAATTCTAATATGTGATGTGAAGGACACCTCCAAATGAAACTGCAGAAAAAACCAAGCACAGTTAGATCATAGAGGGCCAAAAACGATTTTGTGTAAATGGCCTGTCCACGTTTTGTATCATTCATGTTTTCAGTTACCATTATGCCTTTTATTTCATATAAATTTATATGAAAGATACTTCATATAAATTTCCATTTATGCATAAAATCGATTTGATGTGTTTGTGGTCATAAATATTTGACTAATAAATTTTTATATGTAGTTCAATTCCCATTCGCTCCATATCCTGGATCAACCGTGCAGGATTAACAATATGGCCCATCATCCATAAGCCGCAAGTACGTCCACCAATTCATATATTGATTCCGACTTTTCAATTTTTTGATTCATTGCCATGCCGATGACCGCTTTTTTATACACATCAAATTGGAGTGCAGTGTGTCTGATAAAAGTGGAAGGCAGGCCTGGATGAAACCGTCTTCTGAACATAAAGAAGCGCAATTGATGCCAGGGATGGGATTTGAACCCACGAATTCCTTCGAAACTAGCCCCCTCAATAGCATTTCAAAGAGATGTTATAAGATTTACGTTCTTATTAGGATCAAACCCGCCTAAATGATGCCATTGTCCTCAGGGTTTAAAGTGGTTATTCATATAGGATGAGTCGAAAAGCTCCCAATACTCTGAAACCAGCAGGCATTTTTAAAAGGAAAATTTTATCCCTTCAGCTTTTTCTCAATTATCCCTGGCCATATCGATGCCTGGGCAAAGAAATCCGGGAATGAATTGCTTGCGGTCGAGGTTGTCAAAGGAAATTATACGATCTTTGTCCGGAAAGGCTGAATATCTTTTTTGAGAAAGCGAATAATCCTAACATTTTTTGCCTTTATCCAAACCTAAAATATACCAGGATCCATACTATAACACATGCACAAAATAGATGCAAGAGGTAAAGTATGCCCGCTGCCATTGTTCTATACCAAGAAACAGATCGATGGGTTAAAAACCGGTGAAGAACTTGAAGTGTTAACAGATGATGCTACTGCAAGAAATGCAATTCCGGAATGGTCAAGGGAGCAGGGACATGAAATTGTAAAGATTGAGGAATCAGGTAGCGATTTTATGGTCATAATCAAAAAGCATTGAAAATCCGCATTCTTCGTCAGATAGATGACTTTTCGTAATTACTTTTTTCATTTTGTTCAATAATTGCTAAAAAGTTGATTTCGTTTTGAATACTTGCATTATTGAACCAAAGCGGAATCTTTTGCTTCATTTATACTGTTTTTGGATGAACTGTGACAACTGTTGCTGATTTCTCTAGCATTATATAGATTCGGAAAAATCTCTGAACAAAGAGGTTATAAAAATGAAACAAATATTGGCAATACTTGCGATCATATTAATTTCAGCAATACCCGTAACAGCCGGCAACGTGACTAAAGTCGAGATCCATGGCGTGGTTTTTGATGAGAGCTCAAATAAATATAATACCACATTGCTGTGGGATGCCCAGAATTTTACTGGGTTCTGGTATGGTGGCGGGAAATCAAGCGAAACCCTCAAGATTGACCAGGTTTCGTCAAGCTTGAAAACAAGCAGTCGAATAATCAATGAAGAAAAACTCCTGTATAATACCTCTCGCACTGACCAGAAATATAAGGTTTTCAGCGAAAAAGGCAAATTGGTAGAGAACGGTCTTGAATATAACAGCACCAGCAAGATCTTTACAAGAAATACTACAGGTGGATATTATGCACGGCTTGGATGGTTTGGTGACGTCTATATAGCCGTGAACGGAAAAGCAAACAAGCTGACAAAACTTATAAAAGAACAAAAGACAGATGAAAAGCAGACATTAAAGCTCGGTGTGTCCTGGGATCTCGGAGAAGGATATAATCTTACCCTTGAAGCCCTTGATACAAAAACATCCCCAAGGCAGGCATGGCTTATCCTGGCAAAGGATGGCAAAACACTGGATATAAAGGTAGTTAATGAAGGTGAAGTCTATACATATACCGAAAAAAGCCTGGGTGGAGAATCCAGCGTACCGCTATTTGTCACTTACATTGATGGAATTTTCACAGGTGCAGAAGGCATGGCTGCCTTTGTCCAGCTTAAATATACATGGTTAATATCCAATAATGTGCTTGAAATAAAGAGCGGAGATAAATTTGGTGTTTTTGAGGTGAAAGAAGCAACAGAAAACTCCCTGACCCTATATAATAAAGATACGTCCATAAACCTTGGCCAGAACTCGGTACAGCCGCTGTACGGCGACCTCAAGTTCAAAGTAGCCGATAGCACAACAGCGCTTCGCTTTTATCCGATACTTGAAAAAACAAAACCTGGAAAATATGAATTAAGAGGCGGCGCTTATGACGAGAGCAAGTATAAGACTCTTGTATGGGATGCACAAAGATTCCCGGGATTCTGGTATGCATCTGGTGGAGGGAAATCAAGTGAAAGTCTTCTCGTTGATCAGAGCGCATTAACTTTGACCAATATGAAGAGGACTATTGAGACAGAAAAGCTGCTTTATAATACATCCCGGACAGACCAAAAATATAAAGTATTCAGTGAAAAAGGTTTGAAAGTTGAGAATGCTCTTGAGTACAATAGTACAACAAAGACGTTCATAAATAGCAGGAATGGAGGCTACTATTCACGGCTTGGGTGGTTCGGGGAGGTTTATGTTGCCGTGAATGGCAAGGCGAACAAGCTGGCAAAACTTATAATCGAACAAAAGACAGATGAAAAGCAGACACTGAAGATTGGTACGACATGGAACCTTGGTGAAGGATTTAATCTTACAGTTGATGCTCTTGATGTAAAAACAAATCCAAGACAGGCATCACTTTCCCTGATAAAAGATGGAATAACGTTAGATACTAAAATAGTAAATGAGGGAGAAGTATACACTTATACTGCGAATAACCTGAAAGGAGAATCAAATGTACCTGTATTCGTTACATATGTAGATAGTATATTTTCAGGTGCCAAAGACACGGAAACATTTTTGCAGATAAGATACACCTGGCTTATATCCCAGAATGTTTTGGAAGTAAAAGCCCAAGACAAGTTCGGAGTATTTGAGGTAAAAGAAGCCAATGAGAATTATGTGCTGCTATATAATAAGGAGAACTCCATAAACCTTGCCCAGAATGCTGTTATTGACCTTGGGAATGGATTAAAATTCAAGGTAGCTGACAGTTCAACTACACTGCGATTCTATCCATATTTTGAACAGGTGATCTTGGCCAATTCAAAAATTGATTCAAAAGCTGCAAGTGCCAATGCAACCACCACATCTGCTGCACCCATAACTTCCACTGAAACATGGGCATCAGTCACAACAACTCCTGGTACTTCGTTACAGTCAGCTTCACCCGGTGCAGTACAAACCAGTTCGCCAGTAACAACACCTGGTGATACGGCCAAGCCCCAGCAATGGAACTGGATATTCTTTGCTGTGGCAGGTCTTGTAACGACAGGATATCTGGTTCTGAGGAAGTAATGGCATTGTTTATAGAATTGTAGGACATTTCAGGACAGATGAATCATGTTCACCTTGAGTTGAAAAATGTATCAAAAGCTGTCTTTCGCAACGTAAATAATACCAGGGTCAGGACACAGATTTTAAACAGTCTTGACCTTAAGGTCAATAAAGGTGGACTTGTCAGTATCATGGGAGCTTCAGGTTCCGGAAAATCAACTCTTCTTCGGTTGATCAACAGACTTTCCGAGATCGATTCCGGTATCATCCTGCTAAACGGCAATGATATCAGAAGCCATGTTCCCATGGAGCTGAGGCGAAAGATCGGCATGGTTTTCCAGGTACCTGTCGTTTTTAAAGGAAGTGTAAGGGATAACTTAGTTTTCGGTATAAAATTGTGGGATGGAAATACTGGAATTGAAACTCTTTCCAGGGATGCCGGTATACCTGAAGATTTGCTGGATGCGGATGCCGGACAACTTTCAATTGGAGAAAAACAACGGGTATGCATAGCAAGAGCACTTGCAAACCAGCCAGAGATTCTTCTTCTGGATGAACCAACTTCGTCTCTTGATGCACTGTCGGCTGAGAGAATCGAGAAATTGCTATTGGGTTTGCAAAAAAAAAGGGATCTGACCATACTCTGGGTCACTCATGAGAAAGAACAGGTTGAAAGGATAGGGGGAAGGAGATTGATCCTCAGGGATGGAAGGCTGGGGGATTATAATGCTTGAAGCTCTTGCACTTGCTCTTACTGTTTTTCTGGTGATACTGTCAGCAGCTTATGCGCACAGATTTGGCATCGGAAGGGAAATATTACTGGCAGGTACAAGAGCCCTGGTACAGATACTGATACTTGCCTCCATCATCCTGATATTGTTTGAAAAGCCTCTTTTCTGGAGTTTTTTTGTGCTTGTGGCTATGGCTGCAATCGCAGGATATACCACTTATTCAAGATCGGGAAAGCTTGAGAAGGGTTTGCCAGTCGCTATCGTTTCGATAGCTTCTGCGTCTTTATTGTTACTTCTCCCTTTTTTCCTGATGGGCATCTTCCCCCTGGAAGCACGATATATTGTCCCTACCGGCAGCATCCTTATTGGCAATGCCATGAATGTGAGTTCGCTTGCTATAGACAGGTATAAAGGAGAGATAAAGAACAGGCGGTCTGAAGTTGAAGCGTATCTGGCCATGGGCGCCAAACCCGAGCTTGCAGCAGCAGCATGCCTCAAACAGGGCATTCTTTCGGCTTTGATACCTTCCATAGATAATATGAAAAACCTTGGCATTGTGTGGATACCAGGTGTCATGACTGGCATGCTGCTTGGAGGCGCTGACCCGATGGAAGCTGCATCAATACAGATAGCGATTTTTACTTCGATCTTTGTGGCAGGAATGATCGCGTCAAGCCTTGTGCTGCATTACTCTACGGATAGTTTTTTTACGAAAGCGGCACAGTTAAGGAAGGATCTGGATTAGCTGTTTTGCCCCCACCTTTCGCTTTTCCTAATAAATATGACAACACTTGCTGATATAATAAGTGCTATATATCCGCTCTAACACAATTGGCAAATAACCATGCCAACGATCAGCGAAAAAATTCTCAGCCGCGCAGCCGGAAAACAAGTCGCTGCCGATGATTTTGTGATAGCAAATATTGATTATTCGATGGCGCATGACGGTACGGGAGTGCTTGCCGTGAAAGCCTTTAAAGAGATGGGCATAAAGAAAGTATGGGATCCGGGACGAATCATAATACCATTTGATCACTATACACCCGCCCATACCGATACTGGTGCAAAACTGCATCATGGAATAAGGCAATGGGTTCGCGAACAGGGAATTACTAACTTCTTTGACATAGGCGAGGGCATATGCCACCAGGTGCTTCCTGAAAATGGATTTGCACTGCCTGGAAAACTCATAATAGGCGCGGATTCGCACTCATGTACTTACGGGGCATTCGGGGCATTAGCAACAGGTGTCGGGGCGACGGATATGGCAGAGATATTTGCCTCAGGAAAACTCTGGCTTCGCGTTCCGCAGACTATCAGAATAACGGTAGAAGGGAAGCTTTCAAAGGGCGTATCGGCAAAAGACCTGACACTTAATATAATAAAAAACATAGGAACCGATGGTGCTAATTATAAAGCCATCGAATATTATGGAGAGACAATTAATGACCTTTCAATGGCGCAACGTATGACATTATGCAATATGTCCATAGAAATGGGAGCAAAAACCGGTATAGTTCCGGCTGATGAAAAAACCTTTACTTTTCTGAATGGAAAGGCAAAAGAAAAATATGAACCGGTTTATGCTGATGAAAATGCTACATACTGTGAAGATTTATATTATGATGTGGCAAACCTTGAACCGCAGATCGCAAAACCACATGAAGTGGATAATGTTTTCAATATAAGCGAACTCGTTGGGACACAACTTGACCAGGTTTTCATAGGTTCCTGTACTAATGGCAGATACGAAGACCTTGAGATTGTTGCAAAGATCCTGAATGGAAAGCAAGTAAAAACCAGGACGATCGTGTTGCCAGCTTCCCGTTCAATACTCATAAAAGCCACAGAATCCGGGATAATTTCAACACTTCTTAAAGCAGGCGCTGTTATTGCACCGCCCGGATGCGGGCCGTGCCTTGGCGCCCACCAGGGAGTGATATGCGAAGGCGAGACATGTCTTTCCACATCCAATCGGAACTTCAAAGGGCGTATGGGGGCTGGAGGATTGATTTACCTGTCTTCGCCCCAGACCGCAGCAGCAAGCGCATTGCGTGGAGAGATAGCAGATCCAAGGGAGGTTATTTGATATGGCGATCATAAATGATCCTGGCAAGATCACCGGAAAAGTGTGGAAATTTGGCGATAATGTAGATACTGACGTGATTATTCCAGGAAAATACCTGCGGACTACTGAGATGATTATATTTGCAGCACATGTAATGGAAGGAATAGACCCGCAGTTCTCAACAAAAGTGCAAAAGGGTGATGTAATAGTGGCGGGTGAGAATTTCGGATGCGGATCATCTCGCGAACAGGCGCCGCTGGCGTTAAAATATGCTGGCATTGCCTGCGTTGTAGCTGGATCTTTCGCGAGGATATTTTTCAGGAATGCTATCAATGTAGGTCTTACAATTATTGAAGCCAGGATCGACTGCGAAGAAGGGGATACAATTGAAATAGATACTGGAAATGGAATAATTGTACATGAAAATGTGAAATACCAGGCTACAAAACTTCCTGAGTTCCTTCGTGAGATACTGGCTGATGGCGGGCTGGTCAGGCATCGGAAAAAGGTTGGTGCAGTTTGAGATTCAACGGAGTTTAGTGATAGTCAAAAGACCTTTTATTGGAGATACCTCTAAATTACATCTGATATGGATATTGCGGGTCATAATCCTGATTCTTGTTCTTTTTCCATTCACTTCATCCCATGTTCAGAAAGATACTCTTCCACAGCCCGTTTTGATGAATACCATGATTTCCCGGTTTTCACAGCATCCAGAATTCCCTGTCTTGCTCTCAGGCTCAGATACTCCTGTGAATAAGGAGTTCCTTTTGCAAGCTCTTTCAATGGCAGCAATTCATCGATCCCTCCATAGATCGACAGATACATTGTCAGGCTCTCATCCACGGCTTTTGCAATGAAATTGGCAAAAGTGCCAAGATTTCCAGCATCAGCAGCCCTTAAAAATTTGTAATATTTCCCTCTTTCTTCACTTTTCAGGACAATAACCGGATATCCACGTGAGAACAAGTACAGGTTTGTAAGTAAACGCGCTACCCTGCCATTACCATCAATAAATGGATGAATCTTTACAAATCGATGCTGGAGGTATGCAGCAGTTTCAACCGGATGTGTTTTACTTTCTGATATTTTCTTAACCAGTTCATCCATCAGTTTTACTATCTTTGACCAGTCAGGCGGAGTTTTTACCGCGCCAGTAATCCTGACATTAATTCTTCTGTATTTGCCTGCTTCTTCGAGTATGCCAGCGGTTACAAGCTCATGAATTTGCTGGATTGTAATATGGTCTATTGGTTTTTTCTTGTTTGCAATATCTTCGATCAGATCAAATGCCTTTGCATTATTTGTTGCTTCAAGATGCTCCCGCAGGGACTTCCCTCCTATAGTAGTACCTTCTTCAAGAACAAGTCTTGTCTCAGAAAGTGTCAGGGTATTCCCTTCTATTGCATTAGAATGATAGGTATGAAGGAGACGCATTTCATCATGTAATCTTATTACGCTATCTGCCGGAAGAGGGCGCAGCGAGTTGAGGCGGCCCATTTTCTCTTCTATACGAGTGAGGAGTTTCTTATGAATCAATGGACTATCGGTATCGGACATAATTAAACTATACCGATATGTTTATCAATGTATATATCGGTATCGTTAATAAAACAAGATATCCGATATATGTCATTGAATGAATATTTGTGGTAGAATACCGTTATCTCAACAGGAACCTTGCCTCAAACATTCGCTTTTCCGAATAAATACGACAACCCTTGCTGGTTTGTATAGTGCTATATATCTGCTTTTTTAGAGTTTAGCTGTGAAAATTTTTCAGGGCAACGAACTTATTTTTAGATTCATGCTTATAAACATCAGCTCCGGGATTGCAGTTGGCATGATGAATTTTATAATCCCTGTCTATGCCCTAAGCCTGAATGCAACTTCCTCAGAAATAGGTTTAATCAAAGGCTTTTCCGGCATAGGAGACGTGCTTTTTGTTCTGCCTGCCGGGTTAATTGTGGATTATTTAGGTTCAAGAAAGACATATTCAGTAAGCTGCATTTGTAGTGCTGCAGTAATAATGCTTTTGTCCCTGGCTGCAACTTCTAAATTCATTTTATTTACGATGTTATTCTACGGTGTCTCAAAAACGTTCAGGATGACGGCGCTAAGTGCTGATTTTTTTAATAATATGAACACTATTGGCATAAAAAGAGCTGGATGGTACAAAGGTTCAATGACCATAGGAGCATCCTTGATCGGACCTATGCTTGGCGGGATAGCTGTGACAGCCTTTAGTTTTAAAAGCTATTTTCTTTTAACAGGCGCAATTTTACTTATACCATTCATGGTGATAAACGCTGCCTCAAAGAATGAGATCAGCTCACATGTGAAAACACAGAACCATAGTTTGATCGATAGTTCTAACCATTATAAGTCTCTTACAAAGAACAAGACCCTGGTTAGCGCAACTATAAAAAATGGCCTCAATACAGCATTTTTCATGACATTTACAGTTTTTATTACTGTGATGGTGATCAAAGACCTTGGTTTATCACCGGGTATAGCAGCAGCGCTTATTTCTATAAAAGGGGTGTCCACGTTGCTTGTAGCGTTCTTCGGGGGTGCATACCTGCAGAAGAACAATAACAAATTATATTTATTCGCTTATATTACAACTATTCTTTCACTTCTTCTTTTAGGGAATGGAACAGATACTATTCAGCTTGGGCTGGCATCGTTGATAAATGGCGCAGGTACAGGTCTGATCACCCTGATCAATTTTACAGAGGTCGGAAGTTTAGATGGAGAAAAAGGTAAGATAACAGGTTTCTTTTCATTTGGTAACGGCGCCGGCGCGATCATAGGACCTATGCTTGGTGGAATAATCGCAGATCTGTATGGTGTACAGGCGATTTTTCTTGCTTTTATTATTCCATTTAGCGCACTGGCAATTCATACCTTTATTAGCGGTAAAAGAATTGTCTCCGAAAACATCAGCAAATTACCTGAAAATGTTGAAGAAAATACTGTTGGGTAAAACGGATTATACGGTTCTAAGGCAGTCCGGGAAATATTTGCCTCAAACATTAGTTTTTCCGAATAAATACGGTAACACTTGCTGATTTGTATAGTGCTATATATTTGTCTTTTAGAGTTTAGCCGTGAAAATTTTCAAGGGTAATGAGCTTATTTTAAAATTTATGCTCATAAATATCAGCACCGGCATTGCGATGGGTATGGTGAATTTGATTCTACCAATTTACGCACTCAGCCTGAACGCCTCTTCCACCCAGATCGGTCTGATCAAAGGGATTGCTGGAATCGGGGATTTACTTGTAGTATTACCTGCGGGATTCATGGTGGATTATTTAGGCTCGAAAAAGATGTACTCTGCAAGCGCTGTGATGGGTTCATCAATAATTGTTCTCATCTCATATGTATCAAGTATTGAACTTCTTCTTCTCATTATGGTATTCTTCGGTATGGCAAGATCTATAAGAACAACTTCACTCAATGCTGATTTTTTCAAGAATATGGATATTATTGGCATAAAAAAAGGAGGCTGGTTCAAGGGCTCGATGAGTGTGGGTGGTGCATTGATAGGACCAATTCTTGGCGGGATAGCTTTAGTAGCTATGAGCTTTAAAAGCTATTTCGCACTTGCAGGAGTATTTTTACTGGCGCCGTTTTTGGTTATTCTTGCGCGGACAAATGGTGGAAGCAATTTACCTGTTAAACCAAAAAATTTTAAGCTCACAGATGCCTCAAATCATTATAAGGCACTTGCAAAAAACAGGTCTTTAGTATCTGCAACTATTATTGAGAGTATTAATGGGGCATTTTTTATTACATTTTCAACCTTCATCATTGTCCTTGTGATCAAAGACCTTAGTTTATCTCCTGACGTAGCCGCTTTGTTAATAGCATTAAAAGGAGGAGCAACGATATGTGTAGTATTTTTATGCGGGCAGCTGGTTCGCAAAAATAATACTAACCTGTATATATTCAGCTTTATTGTAACCATTCTCGCTTTGCTGGTGATAGGAATGAGCAGGGATATATTTCAGATTTCAATAGCATCTGTCGTCCTTGGAATGAGCTCAGGTTTAATTACCCTTATTACATTTACACAGATCGGGAATATAGACGGAGAAAAGGGCAAGATAGCAGGCATTTTTTCTTTCGGTTTTGCCATGGGCTCAATATTGGGACCAACGCTGGGAGGAATGATCGGAGATTTTTTCAGCATACAGGCGATATTCCTGTCGTTCATACCTCTTTTTGGGATCATGACACTTTATATTTTTGTTAGTGAGAAAAATGAATTGAATCGGAAAATATTGCCGTAATCATGCGGATTCTGGGTGAAATGGGGCGATAGTTGCTGATTTCTAAACTGTGATATATCCACAGGCAATATTGAGATTACTCTTATTTAAAAGAGGAGGAAGATATGACACAAAAAGAAAATATAAAACCACCATTCGCTGGTGTGGATGTAGGTTCGCTGACAGCTAAATCGGTAATTGTATCAAATGGCTCAATAGCTGGCTATGGTCTTGTTCCATCAGGATTAAATTCAGAAGAGAGTGGCTTGCTTGCTCTTGAGAAAGCGCTTACCGTTGCAAAAATCACGCGTGATGACCTTAAATACATAGTTGCAACCGGTTATGGAAGGATCTCAGCGCCTTATGCAGATAAAACAATAACTGAGATTACCTGCCACGGAAGGGGAGCACATTACCTGCACCCTACAACCAGGACAATAATTGACATGGGTGGACAGGATTGCAAAGCGATCCGCCTGGATGAAAAGGGCAATGTTGTAGATTTTGCAATGAATGACAAATGCGCAGCAGGCACAGGCAGGTTCCTTGAAGTAATGGCAAATGTTTTCAAAGTTAAACTGAACGACCTGGGTCCGATGTCATTAGAGGCAAAAGAAATCGTCCCGATGAGCAGCACATGCACGGTTTTTGCAGAATCTGAGACGATCTCACTGCTTGCAAGAGGCGAGAAACCAGAGAATATCATTAAAGGAATACACCACGCTATTGCCAACAGGATATCAGGGATGTTTTCCCGTGTCGGTGTGGAGAGCGATGTTTTCTTCTCTGGAGGAGTTGCAAAAAATGTGGGGATGAAAGCTGCGCTGGAAGAAGTACTTAAAGCAAAGATAGTGGCGCCGGAATATGACCCGCAGTTAGTTGGGGCTCTTGGAGCGGCAGTGCTCGCCAGGAGCTACGGCCAAAAGGTGTAATTATGGCATTAGAGACTTTAAGAAAAATAGAAGAAGCAGTAAAGGGAAGACCTCTGGAACTTGAAGAAGCAAAAAAAACCGGAGCAAAAGTAGTTGGATGGCTTAATTACAATATCCCTGAAGAGATAATCCATGCATTAGGATTAATTCCCATCAGGCTGGGTGCAGGAGGAGACGACAGGTTAGTTGAGATCGGCGCAAGATATATCTCCACAAAAAATTGCGTATACGCAAGAGAAACCGTGGGTCTTTTTGCAGAAAATAAGGATCCCTATATCCGGAATTCGGACCTGGTTGCCGTGGATGCGACCTGCCTGCAAATTTACCGCGTTGCAGAGCTCATAAAATATTATTTCAAGGCAAATACCATTATCCTTGGAGTACCAAGAAATTTTACTTCACCTGAAGGCCAGGTTTATTTCCGCAAAGAAGTGGAAGCCTTTACACAGAAATTAGAAGAATTTGCCGGAAACAAACTTGATACGAATAAGCTTGCAGATTCCGTCAAACTTTACAATAGTATAAGGAAATCCGTTAAAGAACTTTACAACTACCAGGCAATTGATAAAGCACCCATAAAATGGCGTGAAGTTTTCGATGTGATACATGCAGGATATTACCTGGATAGGGGGCGATATAATTCATTACTGCAGGAACTTCTAAAAGAGCTAAAAGAAAAACATGGCATAGCAAAAATTGGAAATCTTAATGGGGATGCCCGTATCTTCCTATCAGGCAGCATAATTCCTCCCAAAGATACAAAGCTGATAAGTATTATTGAGAAGGTTGGCGGAAGAATCGTAGGTGATGATCTCTGGTCCGGTCTTAATCCGATACTGAACGTCAATATTAAAGAGCCGTCCATAAACGGCATAGCAGATGCATATATCAACCGTGTTCCTCACGCAGCACTGCCTTATCTTGACCTGGAAACAGACGGGCGACTTGCGAATCTGAAGCAACAAATAAAGGATTACAGGGCACAGGGAGTAATCTATCACACACTTAGATACTGCGATCCCTTCACTTTCAAGGCCGGGGAAACAAAGGACGTACTCAGGAAAGAGGGAATACCGCTGCTTGAGATCCATACGGAATATGCAGGCTCTGATGTCGAAGCTATTCGAACGAGAGCCGAGGCTTTCGTGGAATTAGTAAAAAATAAGAATCTCCAGGTGATGGAAGCATGAGTTCAGGAGATCTTTTCAGGTATCCGGATGAACTTGGACCAGCATTTTCCGAGACCAATGGTCTCGAATTCAGTAACGGACGGCAGGTATCAGCAGCCGAAATATGGAAATTCATGACCAAAGAGGCACCTGTCAGATTTCCATATGCATTTGATAAAAGCGTCCACTTTGCCGGACGCATATCAAGTGACGTGAACTTCTTAAGCGGCATAAAGCGAAGCTTTTTGTCACTTACTCTACGTGATCGTATGCTTGATGCGCACAAAAATGGGGTTCCCGTAGTCCTTGTACAGGGAGGACAGACCGTTGAACCCTATTATGCGGCTGGCGGCATTCCACTAAGACCCGGATTCGTGATGAATTGGGCTCGAACCATGAAAGAGGGACTGAATTTGCGAGAATCAGACCTCAGGGGAATGTCGATCTTAGAGGAAGGAAGGAAGGGCGTTACTATCGAAGCATGCAACCAGATAGCAGCACATTCGGCAGTGCAGGATAATATTGTTCCTGTGGATTTTGTTGCACCATACCTGTGCCTTCGCTGCTCTGATATGGCATACCTTGTGGAATCACATCGTCATGGAAAAAGAACTGTTCCGACATATCTCGTTGACCATCCGATCGATCACAATCCAGGCGAATGGAAAAAAGAGTATCTCAAGAAAGAGCTTGAAACTTTAACAGGCAAAATTGGCGAGCTTTCAAATAAAGAAGTGACAGATGAAGCGTTAAGGGCAGAGATCAAGCGTGAAAATAAAGCACGCGAACTTGTGCGCGATTGCTATGAAATCTGGTGGAATGCAAAAGTACCACCCACCAATAGCGTTGATCACAGCGGAATCGTACCTTTTGGTGTAGATGGCTGCGGTGATTATTCCGCTTCGACCAGGGTACTGGAAGAAACACGAGAAGAGCTAAAGGAGCGTGTCAAACATGGCGTCAAAGGCGCAGGTTTGAAGGACGATCCTTCCAGGCTCTACATTTGCGGTTCATGTGTTGGCCCGAACCCTTTCCTGGTTGATAAAGCAGGCGCTGTTGTTGTCGGGAAGGATGATTTCTGGAGCGAAGCTTCAACAATTGTAAAAGAGACCGGAGATCCTTACGAAAACCTTGCAGAAGCGATATTGTCTTTCCCATATGAGCGATCTACTGAGGGAAGAGCGGAATGGACCGCCGAGCAAGCACAAAAATCAAGAGCTGATGGCGTGATTTTCATGTTCAACTGGGGATGCAATTTCCAGACATCTGTAGCGCGGATGATCTCGGACATAATTAAAGACAGAACCGGACTCCCGACCACCTACGTCGAGGTAGGAGAACTTGGTCGCATGGAAGCGCTTGAGCAATCTCACAACAGGGTAGAGGCATTTATTGAGATGCTGAACTGACCTTATGGCTGAATTCGGCGGCAGATCTCAATGGGAAGCAGGTACTAGGTGACTATAAAGGGGCTAAGTATGTCAGAAAAAATAAAATCAGACCAGGTTAAGAAAAAATTCAAGCTTAAGGAAGGTCAGCAGGTAAAAAACGATGGAATAGTGTCAAATGAAGTTGAAGTCCTGGCAGGCGTTGACCTGAGTATCGTAAAGGGAGAGTTCCTTACTATAGTTGGACCAAGCGGATGTGGGAAATCTGTTTTTCTTGATATTATAGGCGGATTGACGAACGCTACTAGCGGAACGATCTACCTGGATGGAAAACCGATCGATAAACCAACTCTTAAAACAGGATATGTGTTCCAGCAGTACGCATTGTTCCCATGGAGAAATGCTCTTTCGAATATTGAATTCGGACTTGAGATGCAGCATGTGCCCCGGGAAGAGAGAACAAAAGTCGCAAAAAAGCTGCTCTCCACCTTTGGGCTTTCAGATTTCTGGGACAGGTTCCCCTATCAACTTTCCGGAGGAATGCAGCAGCGTGTTGCAATAGCAAGAGCATTAGCGACAAATCCGGATGTGCTTTTAATGGATGAACCCTTTGCGGCTCTTGATGCCCAGACACGGGAAATTCTCCAGAATGAACTTTTGAGAATCTGGGAAGGGACGGGTACAACTGTCATATTTGTGACTCATAGCATTGATGAAGCAATATTCCTTGCAGATAGGGTTGCAGTCTTTACTGCAAGACCTGGAATTGTCAAGACGATGATAGACATCGATCTTCCAAGACCCAGGGATGGGAACATAAGATCAACTAATGAATTTGCCAATAATCGTCATAAAGTATGGGATGCCCTCAAAGGAGAAGTGCTCAAAGCGCAGAAGGACTGGGAGCTTGCATCGGTTTATGCGAAGTGAGATTGGAATTTATATTATAAAAAGGAGTTAATAATAATGTCCGGAGAAATATTTAGTTCGAAAGATGAATACAAATCCCGATCTGTTGAGATCGGCGGTATAGCAAATAAATTTGTTTCTTTAAAAGAAAAAATAAGCAAATCTTCACGAGGTCTTTTGGTCGTATTTTTATTTTTTGCCTTATGGGAGATTTTGCCCAGAATAGGTGTTGTCGATCCAATGTTCCTGCCCACGTTTTCCGAGACGATTAAAACCATGATCGATCTCATGGTATCAGGCAAACTGTTCGTACATATAGGAGCAAGTCTAAAGAGGTCCATCATAGGGTTTGGGCTGGCTGTATTGGTAGGAGTTCCGCTGGGTTTCTTGATGGGGTGGTATAGCAAATTTGAAAGTTATGCTGATCTTTTCATGCAAAGTCTGAGAAATATTTCTATATTTGCCTTGCTTCCTGTGGTCCTCTTGTTCTTTGGACTTGGTGAGACATCTAAAATAGTAATCATATTTTATGGCGCTGTATGGCAGATCCTGATAAACACCATTAGCGGTGTCAAGAATGTTGATCCGATCTTTATAAAAGCAGCCAAATCGATGGGGGTTTCGGATAAGGAACTATTCAGGAAAGTCATACTTCCTGCAAGCATGCCATCCATAGTTTCAGGAGCAAGGCTGGGTGCGAAAATAGCCATTCTTGTAGTTATTGCAGCTGAAATGATCGGAGCAAAAACAGGGCTTGGTTTCTTTATCCAGAATGCACAGTTCAATTTTATGATACCTGAAATGTATGCAGGAATCCTTACACTGACTATCATAGGACTCGCTGTAAATTATAGCCTGGTCTGGTTTGAAAAGAAAACAACTTCCTGGAAGGGAGACCTGGATAGGGCGATTCTCGGATAAAAACAGGGGTAATTATTAGATGAGCAATAATATAAAATTTTTATCCATAGCGGTCATTGCCTTTGCGATTGTTGGAGCAGGATTGTTTTTCACGAATGGAGAAAAACAGAATGAAGAAACGGTTGCGATCAGAATTCTGGATAGCCCGGATACTATAAATAACTGGGAGATCATAAAAAAATTGGACGGCAGGGACATCCTGGCAGAAGAGGGAGTAAAGCTTGAGCTAATTTCTTCTGTGCAGAGCACAGGTGGTACACAGAGTCTTCAGGCTCTTCTTGCAAATAATATTGATTTTGCCGGATCAGCATGGCCTGCATGGATAAATATACTCGCCAGTGGCGGAAAGATAAAGGCTGTTTTTAGTACATCTGTGGTCACTCCGGATAAACCAGGCTCAGGGTTAGTAGTTCTGGAAAATAGCAGTATATATTCAGCCAAAGATCTCATAGGAAAAAAAATATCAGTCAATGTACTGGGGGCTGAATATGACTATTTGACAAGGCAATATCTTTCCCAGACCGGACTTTCAATAGATCAGGTTCAGCTTATTGTAGTACCCTGGGCGCAGCAAGAGCAGGTCTTAAGGAGTAAACAGGTAGATGCAGCAGCATCGTTTAACGATCTATATTTCAACATAGCAATTGAAAAGGGTGGACTCAGGCAATTGCCGGGCAGCAGGAGTTATGACCTAAAAGGGAATAATATAATCCTGGGGCATGGATTCAGGGAAGATTTTATAAAAAAATATCCTGAAGCTGTAAAAAGTTTCATCACAGCATACGAAAAATCTTTGCGCCTGGTCTGGGAAGAGTACCAGAAGAATCCGGACCGCGTGAAAAAGACTGTAGAAGAAATATATTCGGAAAAAGGCGCGAATCCGAAGTTAGCCAGGTATTACATACCCACCTGGTCACCAGAGTATCCATTTGCTACCGACCGGGATATTCAGTATTGGCTTGATATTTTTGAGTCTGAAGGAAAACTGAAACCCGGACAAATAAAGCCATCTGATATCTATACATATGAATTCAATTCATTTTATAAAGAATATATTGAAAAAAAAGGAGTTAAATAATGTCAAAAGATGATATTTTCAGATATCCAGAAGAGATAAAAGCCCAGAATAGCGGCGTACCGATCGTTTTTATACAGGGCGGGCAGGGGATGGAACCTTATTATGCAGCTGGAGGGATACCTGCAAGACCTGCTTTCATAAGCCAGTGGGCTCTTAACAAAAAAGAAGGGCTGAATCTTAGAGAAGCAGATATAAGAGGCAATAAAATTCGTGAAGAGAGTAGAAAAGCCATAAACATTGAGCTGGCAGAACTTGGCAGGCGCAAGGCTCTGGAACAGTCCCACAACAGGGTTGAGGCATTCATAGAAATGCTCAGGTAGGCAGGTTAGAAAATGAACAATAGCATAAAAGTCTGGTCCATAGTTGCTATAGCCATTATTGGTACGGGATTATTTTTTTCACAGGAAGATAAGCCGGTTGAAACCCTTGCTACCATCCGCATTCTCGATAGCCCTGATACAGTGAATAGCTGGGAGATCGCACAAAAACTGACTGGAAGAGATTTCCTCGCAGAAGAAGGTATAAAGCTTGAATTGATTAATTCTGTGCAGAGCACGGGTGGTACACAGAGCCTACAGGCTCTTCTTGCTAAAAACATTGATTTTGCAGGTTCGTCCTGGACATCCTGGATAAATGTTATTTCAAGCGGTGGAAAAATAAAGGCGGTCGTCGGGAGAAGTGTTCGGTCAAAGGATGATCCAAGTTTCACATGGGTTGTCCTGAATGAGAGCAAGATCCATACAGCCAATGATTTTGTAGGTAAAAAACTTGCATTGAATGTACTGGGAGCTGAAGTGGATTATGTGATGCGGGAGTACTTGAAGCAAAACGGTTTATCTATTGACCAGGTTCAACTTGTCGTTGTGCCTGCTGCCCAGCAGGAGCAGGTATTAAGAAGCGGACAGGTTGATGTTGCAGCTATCGGACCCCCGAATGTCAATATGGCACTTGAAAAAGGCGGGCTCAGGGTGCTGTTCACTGTATATGATGTCAGGGGAGATGTGCTGACATACGGCGAGGGATTCAGGGAGGATTTTATTAAAGAAAATCCTGATACTGTTAAAAGATTTGTCCGGGTTTACGAGAATTCAAGACGCTTGGTATGGGAAGAGTTCCAGAAAGACCCGCAACGGGTAAAAAAAGCGGTAGCACAGATATACGAAGGAAAAGGCGGGAATTCCAAACTGGCAAAATATTACAGACCAACACATTCACCAGAGCATCCATACCCAAATGACAACGACATACAGTGGTGGCTTGATGTATGGGAAAAGGAAGGAAAATTAAAACCAGGCCAGATCAAGCCTTCTGATGTTTATACAAATGAATATAATAGTTATTATAAAAAATAAATGGATGACACTATGACAAGAACTAAAGAACTATTTCAATATCCAGAAGAAGTAAGATCCAGGTTTTTTGAAACCGATGATCTTGTATTCAGGGACGGCAGGCGGGTAACGCCCGGTGATATATGGGACTTCATGACTGAAGAGGGACCGCGAAGACATCCACATTTATTCAGCGATAGTCGATATCATGGCCTGTCAAAAGACACGAATCTGATAAGCGGCGTAAAACGGAATTATTTTAGCATTACTGTCCATGACCGCCTTACAGAGGCAGCCCGCAATGGGGTTCCAGTTGTTTTCATACAGGGTGGGCAAACACACGAGCCGTATTATGCAGCCGGAGGAATACCCACAAGACCTGGCATGGTGAATGGATGGGCTACCAATCTCAAGGAAAACCAGGACTATCAGGAAGCAGATTTTCGAAGGCTCCAGATAAGAGAGATCGGAAGGCAGGAATTGACAGTAGAGGCATGCCAGACGGCAAAATACGAGATAATCCAGGAAGGCATGGTGCCTATAGCTTTAATAGCTCCATACCTGTGCCTGCGCTGCTCAGATATCGCATATGGCGTTGAAGCGCACAGGCATGGCAATATAAAAATTCCGCTTCTTTTAGTTGATTCCCCGGTTAACCATCAACGCGATAAAAAATGGGCAGCAGAATATGTGGCTGATAATCTTCGCAGGCTGACCCAAAAAATTGGAGAGTTGGGTAATAGGGAAGTTACTGATGAAGATATCATGAATGAGATCAAACTCCACAACCAGAAACGCAGGCTTGCCAGGGATTATGTAAAGCTGTGGTGGGGGGCAAAAGTACCGCCCACCAACAGTACGGATCACACAGGCATAATGCAGCTTGGCAACGAAAGCAACAGCGATCCTGTGGCAGCAAAACAGATACTTGAGGAATCTTACAATGAAGTGAAAGACAGCGTTAAGAATTCAATTAAAGGAGAAGGGATAGAAGACGATCCGGTAAGGTTGTTCATATGCGGTTCATGTGTAAATCCGAGTATGAAACATGTGGACAGTTTGGGGGGAGTTGTAGTAGGAAAGGATGACGGATGGAGTGAGGTATCCGTGGATGTTGAGGAAACAGGAGATCCATATGAAAAATTGGCGAAAGCAATTGTTTCTTTCCCATACGAACTTCCAACTGAAGAACGGGGTTTATGGACGGCAGAGCAGGTAGTAAGATCAAATGCAGACGGTCTGATATTTATGCACCAGTGGGGATGCAATTACCAGTCCGGTGCGGCAAGAATGGTTGCGGATGTTGTCAGGGAAGAGACGGGAATTCCAACTATAACTATCGAGCGAGCTATGGCTGAAAGTCGGGAAGGACATGAACAGATGCATAGCAGGGTTGAGATATTCATAGAGATGTTGAGGTAAAGAGGCAGCAATATGACAATGGTTCCAAATGTTAAGTTAGATGTCAGGGGCGAAAAATGCCCCTATCCCCGAATAAGGACATTACAGCAGATAAAATTACTTAAAAAGGGTGAAATACTTGAGGTTATAGCAAGCGACCCTGAAGCATGGCAGAATATTGATGTATGGTTGACCAAATCCGGTGATGAGTTCCTGGATGTCGAGACCAAAGAGGGAGCATACCATATATTTGTGAAGAAAGGATAGAATAAATGTACGCAATCGAAACAACTAACCTCACAAAAAAATACAAAACCTTAACCGCAGTAAATAACCTCAACCTCAAGGTAGAAACAGGGAAGATATTCGGTCTCCTTGGCCCCAACGGCGCAGGGAAAAGCACGATACTTTCAATGCTGTGCACGATCGTAAATCCCACATCAGGTTCTGCAATTGTCAATGGATATGATATAATCAAAGACTCTGCCAGGGTAAGGCAAAGCATAGGCATAGTCTTCCAGAGCATAAGCGTGGATGATCGGCTCACGGCTCGCGAGAACCTGAGATTTCATGCCATGCTTTATGATGTCCCATCAAAAATAATGGGCAGGCGGATACGGGAAGTCCTCAAACTTGTGGGACTTGAGGACAGGGCTGATTCTCTTGTCAGGACATTTTCCGGAGGTATGGTACGGCGTCTTGAAATGGCGCGCGGGCTTATTCATAATCCCGAAATATTATTCCTGGATGAGCCGACCATCGGATTGGACCCCCAAACGCGGGAACACATCTGGGACTACATAAAAACACTTGCGCAAGAAGAAAAATTGACGATTATCATGACAACACATTACATGGATGAAGCTGACCTTCTCTGCAATGATATAGCGATCATTGATCATGGCATCATCAAAGTCAGGGATACACCGGAACACCTCAAAAGTTTCCTTGCAGGTGACAACATCATAGTACGGACAAAATATCCGGATAAGCTCGCAACCGGACTTTCCGGGCAGGATTATATCCTGCAAATGCAGGCATCACAGGATAGATTGAGCTTGAATGTGAAACAGGGATCAATGAATGCTGTGCGAATAATCAATAGTGCACAGGATCTGCATATAGCAGTAGATTCAATCGATATTGATGAGCCAACACTGCATGATGTATTCCTGCATCATACGGGCAGGCAGATCCGCGAGGAAGGGGAGGATAATTTCATCAGTATGTATAAGCGAAAGCGCAGGGGCAGATAAGATGAGAAGAGAACTGCGCGGGGTATATTCAATATGGCTTCGGGAGATCATCAAGTTCTACCGTGAAAGGATACATTTCGCAAGCGCCATGACAACTCCATTCCTGTGGCTTATCATATTTGGCGCAGGCATGGGGATCAATCTCAGGACAGGCGTGATAACATCCGGATACAACGAATTTATTTTTCCTGGTATCGTAGGAATGACCCTTCTCTTTACATCAATGCGTTCAGGGATATCCGTCATATGGGATCGCGAGTTCGGGTTCTTAAAAGAGATCCTCGTTTCACCGATTTCCAGGACGTCGATCGTAATAGGAAAGGCGTTGGGAGGAGCTACAAATGCATTGATCCAGGGCACGTTGTTACTTCTGCTATCTTTTATTGTTGGCGTCCACATATCGCCATTGCATATTATTCTTATAATACCAATAATGCTTTTGATATCCCTTGGATTTGATTGTTTTGGACTTTTTATAGCTTCCATCATGGATAGTTTTGAAGGATTCCAGACTATAATGAGTTTTATAATTATGCCAACGTTCTTTTTAAGCGGCGCTTTGTTTCCCCTTACAAATGCCCCCGGGTGGTTACAAACCCTGAGTTCGTTAAACCCGATGACATATGGTGTGGATGCAATCCGTGGGATCATAATTAATGAAAGCCAGTATTCTCTGTATTTTGATCTTTTGGTTTTGTCTGTTTTTTCAAGCTTTATGTTATTCATCACATCATGGATCTTCAATGAAAAAAAATAAGGAGAATCAAATGGTAAAAAAATCAATAACATATTTTGAACCGCGAAGAGCGCAAAATGCGCACAGATTAAAAATTATGCCAGCTCGTAGTGAATGAAACCTATAGATCGCTTAAAATTCATCATATCAGAAGCCTCCGGATCACTCGGTGATCTTGGGACTTTCCTTCCTTTTGTGATCAGTGCGATCTCTATCAACCACCTGTCCCCATCAAGTGTTTTTACTACTTTTGGCATATTTTACTTATTTTCCGGTATGTTCTACGGTTTTCCCATGGCAGTCCAGCCGATGAAAGCTGCTTCTGCTTACGCTATATCTTATGAGTTGACTCCGGGAGCGATTGCAGCGGCATCGGTGGCTATCGGGATCATACTTTTGGTGCTGTGGATTACAGGTGCGGTAAAATGGCTGGTTAAACATACACCAGGAATTGTTTCTATCGGGATCCAGACAGCCCTTGGAATTTCTCTTGTTTTTGTTGGAATAAAATTTATTATGCAGCAACTGCTGCTGGGGCTGATCATACTTGTCATAATGTTTTTGCTGTTTCAAAATAGCCGATTTCCGACTGCAATTATTGCCCTGATCCTTGGCATTCTGCTTGGATATTTAACAGGTCTGATTAAAGAATTTCCTGCTATAGTTCCCGGATTCTCTCTTCCGGAAATCAACTTACCTAATGTCGGCGATCTATTCAGTACAACCATGCTGACTTTTGTCTTAATCCAGATTCCTTTGACCCTGACAAATGCCGTCATTGCAACCTCTGCATTATCCCATAACATCTATCCCGGGCATAAAAGAGCAAATGCCAATAATCTATCCACAAGTATGGGTATTGCAAATCTTTTTTCAGGTTCTCTTGGGGGCATGCCCATGTGCCACGGCAGCGGAGGTGTTGCAGCGCACTACAAATTCGGCGCAAGGACAAAAGCCGCGCCGATCATGCTGGGTAGTCTGCTAATCTTCACAGGGTTATTCTTTGGAGATAGTGGACTGGATTTTCTCAGGATCATACCGATCGCAGTAATTGGATGTTTGTTATTTTACAGTGGTTTTGAACTTGCAAGTGTTTTCAAAAATGTGAATAAGGGAGACCGGAGTGTTGCATTACTGGTTGTAGTTATGAGCCTGGCAACAAACCCGGCGCTGGGTGTTATCGCAGGGGTTCTGGCGCATTACGGTTCTAAATATCGATAGATAGATTTGCCGCAATCCTTCACTTTTCCGAATAAAAAAGACAACACTTGCTGATTTCTCTACTTCTATATATCTTTCATTCCAAAGATTGTGAAATGATCGGAAGAGCATGATAAAAATAAAGGTAGAGGATATCAAGAAGTTTTTCCCTGGCAAAAACGGAGCCAATGGAGAGGTGGAAGCTATTGGCGGAATAAACCTGGAAGTTGAGGAAGGAGAATTCCTTGCTATCGTAGGTACCAGTGGATGCGGGAAATCAACATTTCTTGAGATCCTGGCAGGTCTGATAAAACCTACATCTGGCAATATCTACATAGATGGAAAAGCCATCAATGGGCCGGATCATGATCGAGGCATAGTGTTCCAGGGCTATGCTTTGTTCCCCTGGCGGACCGTGCTGGCAAACATAGCCTATGGGCTTGAAGAAAAAGGGGTCCCAGGGAAAACAAGGGATGAGATATGCGCAAAATTTGTAACACTTGTCGGCCTCCTGGGTTTTGAGGAGCACTATCCATACCAGCTAAGCGGCGGTATGAAGCAGCGCGTTGCAATTGCAAGGGCTCTGGCATATGATCCAGATATATTACTGATGGATGAGCCATTTGCTGCACTTGATGCCCAGACAAGGGAGACACTGCAAAATGAAATTCTCCGCATATGGGAAAAAACAAAAAAAACTGTCCTCTTTGTCACCCATAATATCGAGGAAGCTGTTTTCCTGGCAGACAGGATCGCGGTGATGTCAGCTAGACCTGGAGTAATAAAACAAATAGTCGAAGTGCCATTGCCAAGACCAAGATTTGAAGAGCACAGAACCAGTGTTGATTTTATAAAAATACGGCAGGAGGTGGGGAAACTTGTCAGGGAGAAAGCATCAAATAACGATATGGAAATGCCTTAAAAAGTTTATATTACTGTTTGCATTCCTGCTCATCTGGGAATTACTGCCTGCATCCGGCATCATAAGCAAAACCTTCCTTGCGCCGCCATCTGAAGTTTTTGAAGCTTTGATCAGGCTGCTCATATCAGGTGAGTTGTGGGTGCATACAAGTATCAGCCTGCAGCGTGCTTTCACAGGATTTTCCCTTGCTGCAATAACGATGATACCCCTCGGGTTTTTAATGGGCTGGTACAGTGGTTTTGAGGAGATCGCTGACGGCCTGGTACAAACATTAAGGCAGACTTCATCCCTCTCCCTGTTCCCGGTATTTATCCTGTTCCTGGGCATTGGTGAGATATCCAAGATCGCAGTGATCTTCTGGGGCGCACAGTGGCCTATTTTGCTAAATACAATAAGTGGGGTGAGAAATGTTGATCCACTTCTCATAAAATCAGAGCGCTCCATGGGCTCCTCTGAAGTTTCCCTGTTCAGGAAAGTGGTCCTTCCCTCATCTCTTCCTTCAATAATCACAGGTGTGAGACTCAGTGCGACTCACTCGATAATCGTCCTTGTGGCAGCTGAGATGATAGGAGCAAAATCCGGACTTGGATACTCGGTAATCAACTGGGAATATAATTTTATGATACCTGAGATGTACGCAGCGATCGTCGTGCTTGCGGTTCTTGGATTGATAACTAATTATTCTCTTGTATGGCTTGAGAAAAGCACAACGAAATGGAAAGAAGAAATGACGATATCATAGAAGAAAATAAAAATGAATACCAATATAAAAACGGCAGCGATCCTTATTGGCATCGCTTTAATATTGACTGCTGGCCTTTTATGGGTCAAGGAAACAAAAGCTGAACCGAAACAGGAAATAAAAACTACAAATCCGACATTGCAAGTAGGTGAAACTGGATCCCAGAAAGATATTACGATACGATACCTTTCTGCCAGCACGATCATTGAGCCTTATGAATTCGCAAAAGAACTTGGATATCTTAAAGGCATAAACCTCACACGCGAAGGTTCATATACCGGCGGTCCTGAAGATATACTTGCAGTTGCTTCAGGCAGTACGGACGTAGGTCACTCTGCATGGGTTTCAGTGATCAACGCCAAAGCAAGGGGAAGTGAGATTACAGCATTTGCGGCTCCTATGGGCAACTCGCCAGAAAGCTGGTATGAGGGAACTCCTTTCTTATCAAAATGGATCGTACTTGGGAACAGCAGCATCCGAAGTGCAAAAGACCTTGTTGGAAAGAAGATAGCAGTCAATATCCTGGGCGCGCATGTGGACTATGTAACGCGTGAATACCTTTCTCGAAATGGAATATCCACGGATCAGGTGCAACTAGTCCCAATAGGCATTTCCAAGCATGAGCAGGTGCTCAAACAGGGGCAGGTGGATGTAGTCGCTCCGCTGGGTGTAGTCGTGGATAAGATCGAAGAAGGCAAAGGTGTAAGAGTGCTGTTCACGGATTATGATATCATTGGAGACCAGACACATTGTGTTCTTTTCACTTCAGATAAATTCCTGAAGGAAAATCCCGATGCAGCAAAGCGACTCACAGAAGGGATAGCAAAAGCTGCAGACTGGGCAAAGGAGCACCCGGGGGAGGCAAAGGAATTGGCTGCCAAAGTACTCAAAGACAAAGGTGGAAATACTGATCTGGCAAAATATTGGAGAGGCTTTGGAGTAAGAGAACATGCGCTGTTGGCAGATAGCGATGCGCAGTTCTGGATAGACTGGCTTGTAAAGGATGGAAAAATAAAAGAAGGGCAATTCAAGCCGTCTGATATCTATACAAACAAGTTCAATCCATATTATAAGAAATGAGTTAAAGATTGAAAATTGCAGGTGCTTTTGGAGAACGGTCAGATAATACATATCAACAGATCGAGGACGATATTGGTCCATAAAGCACGAGAAGATGTTTATTGGGCAGAGGTACCAGCCTTACCTGGTTGTTATTCTAAAGGTGAGACGATCGAAAAAACCATAGAGAAGATAAAAGATGGAGTCTCGTTTAATAGAATTGAAAGAATATGAGATGATACCTGCAGATGAAGACTTCGTGATAGCAAGAGTGAATGTAACAGGATGTGCAGCCCCTTAGATATCGGGCTTGAAATGAAAAGTGTTTTAAACATTCGGAATGATTTCAATATCCATGGATTCGAATTATATTTTTAGAATATATAATTAAATCCACTTAAATAAATCTTAAAATTAGGGAGGTGAGGTAAATTATAGAGTAACCACCCCCTGAACAATACCGTTCAGCCCGTACAGGCTCTGGCGCGCATCCTGGAAATAGAAGCGCTCCTGCAATACTTTTTCTTCTTTCAGCCTGTTCAGGGCATAACGCACTGTCCTGGCCGGAAGATAGGTTTGCTTTGCAATATCTTTCTGTGTTAAAAAGCCGCTCGATTCAAGCACTTTAAAAACAAGTTTTGCTGATGGCGGTAAATGATCTATCTTTATCGATTCAATCTGTGGGCCATTAATGGCAAAGACGATTCCTTCTAAAATTCATTTCTAAATTCTCCAACTTATACTCGGATTTAATCTTTATAAACCTATTTATTGGAGCAATTATTGTCACAAATGATCTGATTCTTTTGGAAGTAATAAAATAGGGGTGGCTTTACTGTATTCTATTTCGGGGACAAAGTAAATCCCTTCAGTTTGGTTGTATTGTCATTTTATCACAGATACATCATAGTTTTCGTATGTATTTAAATAAGGCAAAATTTGCCTTATTTTTTATCAATTTGCCAGTAAGCCAGTCCTTAAATGCGTCCAATGACTATTGTTATTCATGATATATGGAGGCAAAATATGCCAAAAGAACGTCATGTAATGGAACTTCAGGGCAGAACCAGGGTAGTCGTTGAGAACGGGAAGGTCATCGAGGTCGGTGTTCCCATGACCGAGTACTGTCCTATCTTCGATAAGGTCAGGGGGATCAAGAAATTCACCCCAAAGACGGCAAAGGACAATATAGAGTTCAGGATGAAAGACTTCGGCATGTTTTCAGAAAACCGAGAACTGGAAATGGAAATCTTTGTCGGGTTCGGGGCGAGTGAGACATTCATGACCGCTTTGCGGCGTGGGCTCCTCGATACCACGATTACTGTATGCGACGGCGCAGGAACAGTAATCACGGGCAATCCCAGGCTCTGCCAGGGCATGGGCTCACGCATATCAGGACTGACGGAAACGTCGCCAATACAGGGGCTGATCAAAAGGATAAAGGCTGCTGGCGGCGTGGTCATTGATCCTGGCACTGCCGCAATAGACCAGGTGAGCGGGGTGAGAAAAGCCATAGAACTTGGATTCAGGAAGATAGGCGTATCAGTGGCAAATCTCAAAGATCTCAAAGAAATAAGAAGAATCGAAAAGGAGACAGGCACTGAAGTAATAGCGTTCGGAGTGCACTCTACAGGCATGCCTGATAACGAAGCAAAAGAATTTATTGACCTTGTGGATATGGCCACAGGCTGCACATCAAAATGGATAAGGGCTGGGGTGGCTGGCAAGACCATAGCTCAATTCGGCACGGCTGTACCCATATTCGCGATCACCACAAGAGGAAGAGAGTTGTTGCTTGAGCGGGCAAAAGAAGTTAAGGACCCGATTCTTGTGAATACGATGAAGCTCCCGGTCCTGCCTGAAGAAAGGCAGCCAGGGCCACTGGTGTGAGATCATGAAGAAAAGTTTAAAGATGGCAATTGCTTCTAGCGATGGCAAGGTCATTAACCAGCATTTCGGCAAGGCAAGAAAATTCATAATAATAGAATCGGATGGAGAGGGGATTAAAGTCCTTGAAGTGAGGGAGAACGATCCCTCATGCGGTACGCTTGAGTACGGAGGGCATGCTGACGATGCTCTTGAAAAAAGTGTTTCTATTATCAGCGACTGCGATGCGGTACTGTGCAGCAGGATCGGAGGAGGCGCAGCAGAAGGATTGCAGAGCATAGGTATAGAGCCGGTTGAAGCTCCAGGATTCATTGAGGAGAATGTCCTTGCTTATGCTAAATACATGCTAACAAATTCTCAGGTTTTACGAGAATAAGTGTGACAAAGGCAATTATTACCTGAAAAAATCTCAAAATCATTTTATATAATACAGGCACTGTCTGGCATCCTGGAAGTATTCACGTTCTTCTAAAATATCTTCTTGTTTTAATCTGTTTAAGGCGTAGCGAACTGTTCTTGTGGGAAGGCGGGTTACCTTTGTTATCTCTTTTTGTGTCAGTGGCCCATGGTTTTCAAGTATATTAAGAACAAGCTTCATCGAAGGTGAGAAACCATCGATCTTAACCGAGCTGTAATTTTCAAATCCTTTACCTGGAATGCCCGTATCCATCAAATTTAACCCATCTCCTGATAAAATATCCCTCATAGTTGATCACTTAAACCATTTTATGAAGAGTATCATCATAAGTTTAACCTATCAGGCAATTATTGTCGAAATAATTCCGGTTCTGTTTGGATGGTGACAAAACCTGCCTGTATATTCAGGGATATATATATCATCTTTTTATATAGAACGAGAGGTCAAAAATATGTTCAATCAAAGAAGGGATCGTTTTTGCCATCCATAACAAATGGAATGGCGAAGTATCAGAAATAGAAGAAAATACACAGGAAATACAAGCAGAATCGCCATATGAAAACTATGCAAAGGAAAGATTGGGAAGACCGGAATTCCATCGAATAAGGATCGGCCTTGAAAGATTAAGGCGCTCGCTTTCGACAATATCAGGAAGCTGGCAGCGTACAGACAGGAATCATGCACAAAAAGAACTTGGAACCATTCTTAGTCGTCAGCATGATATCGAAAATGATGCAGAAAATATCGAGGATATGTACCTGCGTGAATACATATATGAACAGCTCGATATAGCAGCTACTGCAAGACGGTCATTAGCCGAAGAGATCAGATGGGATATCGAAGCCAATAGAGAAGCCACGGTATAGAATTAATAAAGTTGGAATAATGGTGTCAACATCTGCCTCATTATTAAATAATATATATCATCGAGTATAATCTCTTGGTGGTGATAGATATGATGAAAAAAATATGTAGCAACTCCCGAATGAGCAGATCATTGAGTCTTAAAATCGAAAACAAGGAACTCGGAAAAGATATCGAATTTGAGAAGATCGTTAAATTCCTGAATGCTCAGAAAACAGTAATGGATTATGCAGGTTTGAATTAGCTTTTTGCCGCATTCATTCGGTTTTTTGAACAATCAAGCCAATTCCAGTCCATTTCTCTAAATTTATATGCTTATGTTTTCTCTTAATCCTGAACTTCCAAAATCTGAGTTCCGGAGCAAGAAATGTCATTTAAAATATCTGAAGACTGGTTAGCAGTTGTTATTGGCTTTATTATTGTGCTAATAGCCGCCGCAGGAATCATATCTGCAAAAATAATCCCCTGGACGCTGGTGTAAACATGGCAGATGTTAATGCAAATAATGATATCAACAGTGAGCCGGATGATCAGCCATTCTTTTTAAGGGCAGGATATTTCCTTATCGGGTTCGTGCTCCTTGTCATACTGGCAGTACTCTCTGTTTACATATCCCAGAATAAGATAGATCTCAATAGGGAAATTAATGGCTTATGGCATCCGAGGTCTTGCACAGGCGCTGATTGTGGTTATCACGTATTGAGGACGCACATGTTTTTATTGGTCCTGAATGGTTGCTTTGGCTTATGATCTTTTTTTGTGGCAGGGTCAGGCTCTAACCTTCCTGGATACCTCTATCTCCACGCGCTTCGCGATGTTTTTAGTTATGCGCCCGTGTTTGTTCATGTGTTTACGAATTTACTTATATCGAATTGAGCGCAAAGAGAAGAGACTTAAAAAAAAACGCGCTGCACCTGCCCTCCGCTCGCTGTACGATTGCCGAAAATAGATTTATCCTGAGAAAATTTGAAGGTGTTCACTTCCACGCTGCCATCATGGAGTTTTATTTTGACTTTTTGGCATCTTCTAGATTTTCTGAAATCGACGGTTTTGACGCTTCTTCACTCATTTCATAGATGGTTCGCATACGTTCAATTGCAAGATCAATAGCTTCTGTCTCACTCCTGTATATCCTGTGGTCTATGAGCCATTTCAAGTTTTCAATTGTGCACTGACTGAATGCATAGTTTCTTCGCACACTTGCTTCACTCAATTCTTTCCGCTTCATTGTGTACGTATTATAGTACTTATAAATATTTAATCCTTTGGACGGAAATGATCAAATGGATAGGAAGTGTTCCGGTGGGTAGGATCAAAGAATTATATTGATGCGGAGGATGGGATTTGAACCCACGAATTCCTTCGAAACCAGCCCCTCAAGCTGGCGCCTTTGACCTGTCTGGGCAACCTCCGCATATGGAATACTTTTATTTCAAAGCATTATGAAATATTTATAAGATAAAAGAGATTGTATTCTCTTTTATCAGAGGGCATCAATTATTTCACTTAATTGTTCGGCTCTCTTCTTAATATTACCTGCCGCTTCTAGAGCGATTTCTTTAGCTGTCAGAGCCCCTGTTGTTTCAAATGTCATAACAAAGGATTCCGGGTCACTGGTCACTTTAATTGAATCCATTTCGCATTCTTCTTCGCATAACCGACACATGGAGCATTCAATTACATTAGTGACAGTTACCGTATCGCCTTCCAATTTCAGGATCTTCCGCGGACAGACTTCCACGCAGTTTCCGCAATAATCGCATCCTTGGATGGTCACAATTGGCATATTCTTAAATCCTGCTGCAACGCCGGCCTGCCATTTACTATGTTTCCTGCCTGTTCCAAGCCTTGCGATCGCTTCTACAACAACCTTGTGCTTATCCTTGAGTTCAACAATCGGTATGGTTTTATCAGCTGGTTCCACCTGCGGATCAGCAGAAACCAGGTCCCCTGAATATACGACTTTCGGGCCTTCTGCGCTAAGGGTCAAAGATACTTTGCATAAAGTACATCCTTCGCCCTTGCAATTACATTCTTCAGGAAGCACATAGGATTTAATATCTGTTTTTAACGGGATCATTCCTAATCTTAAGGCGAACTGTTCATCAAACAATACAGAAGTATTTTCATAAATATTAACATCATCAATAGCCATTACCGGAACTTCTGCCAGGATACTTCTTCTTAAAGCATTTGCAAATGATGCAGAAACATCAGATAGAACGAATCTTGCCTTGCGCTCGGATAATTCGATTATGTCAATATCCATTTACACACGCCTGCCCTTCTTAGGTTTTGTGCCGTCATGAGGTATCGGGGTAACATCCTCGATCCTGCCAATTTTTATTCCAGCACGTGCAAATGCCCTGATAGCAGCCTGAGCTCCTCCTCCGGGACTTCTCTGCATGTTGCCGCCTGGCGCTCTTACTTTTATATGAATACCAATTATTCCTTTGTCTCTTATCTTATCTGCAATCTGGTTAGCCATCTGCATGGCAGTGTAAGGGGAACTCTCTTCCCTGGCAGCTTTTGTAACCATACCGCCGCTTGTTTTTGCTATCGTTTCAGCCCCTGTTAAATCAGTAATTGTTATCAGGGTATTGTTGAACGAGGAATATATATGAGCTACAGCCCATTTCTCAGTTGCCATTATTTAGCCTCCCTCATGGGTACATTTCTTGTTTCGTCCGATTTTGTTGTTTCCTCGATTATATTCTTTACTACCTGCGCAGGTCTTGACGGATGAGATTCTTTTGACAATTCGGAACCTGTATAATAACCCAATGACAATTCCTCATTAGATGGAACAAGATAACCAGGTACGGTGATCTTTCGTCCTGCAACGGAAATGTGCCCATGGACAATAAATTGCCTGGCCTGTTTCGGGGTATTGGCAAGTCCCTGCTTGTGTACCTGTGTTTGAAGCCTTCTTTCAAGGAAATTATTTACATCAAGAGAAAGAATGTCATCAAGTACTGAATCAGTCTTTAATAGCCCATACCTTTTCAAACGGTTAAGAATATTTTCCGAATCTGTTTTAACATGCCCTTCAAGTTTTCCTTTTATGCTTTCTGCAAGTAGTTTCCTGGCAAGTTCCCTGTATTTCTTAAGTTCGCTATGAGCTTTCCAGACTTCTCTCTTGTTTCTGAGACCATATCTTTTTACAAGTTCGACCTCAGGTTCGATTCTGGCAGATTGCCATGGATGCTTGGGCGTATTATATGATTTCCTGTTTTTTCCCGGGTAGCCCATTATTTACCAGCTCCTTTTTTCTCTTCTTTCTTTTCTGCTTCTTTGGGTTTTGCCTGGAGTGTTGCGCGTGAGACTCCAACAGTTCTTCCTCTTCTTCCTGTTGATCTTGAGCGCTGGCCGCGTACTCTTAGACCGCGCTCATGTCTTAATCCTTTATATGAACGCATTTTTTTCATTGTGTTCAAATCTTCATTAAGGCCCAGTAATACATCTGTCCCGATAAGATGCTTATCTTCACCTGACATGATATCGTTTTGTTTATTAACCATCCATGCCGGGAGAATAGATGAAATGTTGTCTACTGATAATTGTAATCTCTCTGTTTCCACATCAGAAACATAACCCAATGTTGCTTTTGGATCCACGGCTGAATTAACGGTTAAGATTTTTGCTGCCCGCCTGCCTATACCTTTTATTCCTATTAGACCATACTGAACGCTTTTTTTGCCATCAAGGTCAGTATTTGCTATTCGTACAAAATGTTTGATCTCAGGGCCGGTTTCCTTGGCTTTAGGGGTTTCTTTCTTTCCTTCTTTCGGAGCACCTTTGCGATCCTTCTTTTCGTGTTCTTTTCCTTCCCCTTTCCCCTCATGTCTCTTATCTTGCTTTTTCTCTTTCTTCGCTTCCTGTACAGCTTCCTGTTTGGGAGCCTCTTTCTTGGGAGCTTCTTTCTTGGGTTCTTTTACTTCTTTTGCTTCTTCTTTTTTAGCCATATTTTCCTCCTGTGGCTTTAGCCCCGGAATTATCCGGCGCAGCCCTCACATTTGGGCAGCCCTAATACTTTTGCATAGCATTTATATCTTATGTATCATACATTCAAAATAAATTTTGCGAAACTATTATTTCATACGACACCCTATTGTCAAAAAAAAATTGTGGCCAAATGTTCAAAGTAATCCCGGCGATCGATCTAAAAAATAGAAAATGCGTTTCCCTTGTCCAGGGTATCCCAGGTACAGAGAGGGTATCAATTGACAATCCATTAGATGTCGCTTTGCGCTGGATAAAGGGTGGGGCCAGGATAATCCATCTCATTGACCTTGACGGCGCAATCGAAGGACTCCGTTTAAATAGTTCAATAATTGAATCCATAATAAAATTTTCCCGGGTTGAAACGCAGGTAGGCGGTGGAATAAGGTCAAAAAAGGATGCACAGGATCTTCTTTCATTGGGCGTTGACAGGATAATCCTGGGTACAGCTGCAATAAGACAACCTTCTCTGGTTAAAGAACTCGCAGACGAATTCGGAGGCAACAGGATCATGGTTGCCCTTGATTCAAAAAATGGCAAGGTTACCACGCACGGCTGGGCTGAACAATCCGCTTTCTCAACTGTCGAGCTTGGCAGGAAATTTGAAGAACTCGGAGCAGGAAGCATCCTTTTTACAGATATCAACACAGAAGGTTTATTACAGGGAGTAAACCCTGCGCCAACACAGGAACTTGTGGATGCATTGGGAATTCCGGTCATCGCATCCGGCGGAATTACTACATTATCTGATATCGAAATAATTAAGGGGACAGGAGCAAAAGGCCTCGTTATCGGAGCTGCGCTATATGTAGGGAATTTCACCCTGGGTGAAGCGCTGGAATTCGATGATACTTAAAATCTAAAAGTGCTCAAACCCACGGGCCTCAAGCTTTTCAATTCCATTCGATCTTTCAATGAAAATACCTTCTTTTATGACTTCCCCGATTACGGTAAATGAGCAGGCGTTCCTGGCTTTATTTATCTTATCAGGAGGCACTGTGAACAACAACTCAAAATCTCCGCCAGTAAAAACAACGGCTCCAGGCAATTCATTACCTTTTAATAGTTTTTTAACATCAGGAAGAACCGGAAGCTTATCGTCATATATTTTGAATCCAACACCACTTGCTTTTGCCAGATCGTGAAGTGATAACGCAAGCCCGTCGCTTATATCCATCATCGATGTTATTGCGCATGTTTTTGCCAATGCCATGCCTTCATTTATTCTGGGTATGGGTTCAAACAGGGCTTTTAGTATCTGCTGGTCTACATTAATATTTTTCTGCAATAATATCAGTGCAGCTCCAGCAGTACCAAGATTTCCTGTTACGCACACAAGGTCTCCCGGATTTGCCCCGCTTCTCCTTATAAGCAAGTCTTTATTTACAAGTCCAAGCGCTGTCCCGGTCATCGTTAGTTCGTCATGTGAATCCATATCACCCCCGATGACCCGAGTCCCGAAACTTCGTGCGCAATCATCCATACCTTTAATGATATCATCCAAAAGATCAAGCTCTGAATCCGGGGGAATACCAATAGCCATTAAAATCCCAAGCGGTTTTGCCCCTTTTGAAGCTAAATCGCTCAGGTTTACAGCCACAGCCATCCACCCTATCTGCCATCCCGACATACGGTGTGGAAAGTCAGTCTTTCGATGAAGCATATCAGTAGTCGCAAGAAGATAATCATTCCCCCCTATATCGAGAACTGCACAATCATCAACTCCTGCGCCAACGACCGTATCTTTTCCGGGTTTTGTAAGTAATCCCGAAATATGTTCAATTAAGTCGCGCTCTTTAAGTTCACGGATTTTCATTTGGCGATAATTTGGTTTATATACATTATAGCTTTTCCATAAATGAATAATTTTTGGACTCAAACTTTATATTTTTTAATAAAAAACATTGATATAAGAAAAAGAATCAATACACTCTAATGAATTCTGTACCTGGCGATCAGGAATTGCCCCTCGAGGAACATATTAAAGAACTGCGGTCAAGGATGATGATAGTGGTTATCCCGATTATCCTGGTCACTTCTATTGTTTTCATTTATTCAGGAGGGCTCTTAAGAATCATATGGAACAATGCAATTCCGGTGCCTATGACCATATACTCCCCGATGGAACTGATCCTTACACGATTTAAACTCTCTTTAGTTGCATCACTTTTTATAGGAATACCGCTCCTTGTTTATGAGGTATTCATGTTTATAGCAAAAGGACTTTATAAAAATGAAAAGATGTTTTTTATCAAGATAGTACCGTTTTCATTTATACTGTTCACATTGGGAGCGTTTCTTGCATATTTTTTAATATTGCCCCTTCTATTTAAATATACGATGTTTTATTCAAATGATATTGCAGACCCGCAGGTTTCAGTTATAAAAACAATTGACACGATAATTACGCTGATAATAGGATTTGGACTTATATTCCAGTTTCCTTTACTGCTGATATCAGCCATCAAGATGGGTATTTTGAAATTTGAGTTCTTTAAAGGAAAACGAAAATTCATTTATGGAGCCCTTCTTGCGTTTGCATTTTTTATATCACCTGACCCTTCAGCCATTTCAGAATTGATAGTGGCATTAGTTCTTGTAATGTTGTTTGAATTCAGTTTGATAATAGCCAGATATTTTTGATTTCACACAAACATTTATCTTTCTCGGCCTTGAAATCAGCATGTAATGTTATTAAATTCCATTTCTAAACTTACAAATATTGAAATTGAAAGCCTTCTGATGCGCCATGACGAGTTACAGGAGGTAATGCCTTCTGTAACATCCATTCTCAACGATATAAAAGAGAATGGCGACCCTTCCCTATTAAAATACACTGCGCAATTCGATAAAGCAACCTTAAAGGAGATTGAAGTAACTCATAAGGAAATACATGAAGCTGTGTTCTCGCTTGATAAAAAGCTCCTAATCCATCTTAAAAAAGCAGCTTCGAACATACGTGCATTTCATGAGGCCCAGGTCACAAAGGACTGGATAAAGGAATTTGCACCGGGGATCAGGCTTGGACAGCGTATTTCACCTCTTGGGTCAGTAGGCGCTTATGTACCAGGCGGAAGGGCATCTTATCCCAGCACAGCTCTTATGACTGTTATCCCTGCAAAAGTTGCAGGCGTACGCCGCGTTATTATATGCACGCCCCCGAACCCTGATGGAACAGTGAACCCATTGACACTGGCAGCCGCACATATCGCAGGCGCAGACTGTGTTTTTCGCGTGGGCGGGGTGCAAGCAATAGCTGCCATGGCTTACGGTACAAAGACCATTCCAAAAGTTGATAAGATCGTAGGGCCTGGCAATCTATATGTCACAGCGGCCAAAATGGCCTGCGGAACTGCTATTGATTTTCCTGCAGGCCCGAGTGAAGTGCTCATTATCGCGGATGAATCGGCAAGAGCCGATTTTATAGCTTCGGATATGATCGCCCAGGCAGAGCATGACCCGAATGCTGTTTCAGTGCTTGTAACTCCATCCGATGAACTTTCAAAAAGTGTAGAGCAAGAGATAGAGATCCAGATAAAAAAAGCGGCGCGGGGAGAGATAATAAATAAATCGCTTGAGAATGCAGCGATACTCACTGGAACACTTGATGAATGCATTGATTTTTCAAATAAGTTTGCGCCCGAGCATCTTGAAATAATGACTAAGAAGGATATTCTCGGAAGGATCAGGCATGCAGGTTCGATATTTGTTGGTTCGTATGCGCCTGTATCAGCCGGTGATTATGCTTCGGGCACGAACCATGTCCTTCCAACAGGAGGATACGCAAGGATGTTCTCAGGTTTGAATATTGACCATTTCGTGACAAAATCAAGCGTGCAGATAATTGAAAAGAAGGGACTTGAGGAAATGAATGATACAATTGTTGAGCTTGCCGAAGCTGAAGGTTTTTTCGCCCATGCAAATGCAGTAAGGATACGCAGATAAGCGAAGATTTAATCTTTCATTCCTATTAAGCGACAATATATGTTGGTTCTTGTGTTTTTTTTACCGCATCTGCCAGTTTTTCTCCCATCGCAATGGCATTTGCTTTATCAGCTTCTCCTGGCATACCTTTAACTGCCAGGCTTGGTTTGATCAACTGGGGATTGAATACATCCACTAATTTTTCTATTGATGCAAGCGCCAGGACTTGCATGCCCTGTCCTGTTGTAAAAAGTAATACGGGTTTACCACTCATTTTCTCTTTTACAGGAGAGAGTCCCTCAAAGAGAGTTTTAATTTCTCCTTCAATATATTCAGAAGCAGAATGTGAGCCAAAAACATAGCCATTAGCTGAAACAACATCATCTGTTTTGACATCCCTTGCCCTCTTCACTTCAATTGATACGCCATCCACTTTTCTAATCCCTTCTGCGATTACCTGTGCAAGTTTTTCAGTACTTCCTATTGCAGACGCATAGGTTATTAGAATTTTTTTGTTTTTAACCACAAGATCATCTCCTGTTATGATTTTATTCAGAGTTATATTTTAGGAACTATAAACGCTTTTTCGTATCCTGCGACATTGTGGAATATTTGTCGCGTTTACCTCGATATTCTTCTAACCTTCCATCCTTTCCCTCAATTCCCTTGCTCTGTCAGAAATCTCCTTCTTACTGAAAATCCCGGCTATCAATTCCACAGCTTCAAGGTTCCTTGCAGCCTGGTCCAGGTAATTGAGAACATCACCTGTATATGCATAAACCCCATACTGCTTCTCTAGCTCCTTAATCACCCCATCAGGCGCATGACCCTCGGCGCATAATTCAATGACCCTTGCTGAGAATTTACGTTCGGCACAGCCGCAGTATGGCGAATCTTTGCATGTGCATGACATAAATTCCCGGGCAAAATCAAGCATTGTGCGGCGCAGGTTTTCTTTGAGCTTTGAAAAACCATCAGCCGAAAAAACAATATCAAGACCGGCGCCGAAAACCCTTGTTGGGATATCAGTCCCGAGGGCATCAGATAACTGGGAAGCATATCTGAAATATACAGAATCCAGGGTCACAAGGCCTGTGATAATATCCATTGGTTTAATTCCTTTAAAAATTGCATTCTTTATCAAGAATGTCTGTTCTACGCTCAGGAAATGTGATGCAACAATAAACCCAAGTTTAGTGGGGCGGTAATCGCCATCTTTTTTCTCGATAAAACCATATTCCCCGAGTTTATCCAGCAGGAACTCAAGGTTTCCTTTGCCAAGCAGCGTTTCATTTAATTTCCTGATGTCAACAAGTGAATGCGCCACCACGACATTGGAAAGAGTCTCCTCAAGCTGTTCATCATCCCCGTAATCCACGCCAAAATGTTCAAGTACACCACGAAGCAGCCGAAAAGCTACTTCATCCTCCGAATCACCCTTTCCGAACCTTCTCTCCGGGTCAGCAAGAAGCACCACGATTCCAAGGTCATGGTAATCGGGTCTTCCGGCCCGTCCCAGCATCTGCTGGAATTCACGCACGGTCAGCCATTCTATACCCATGGCAAGCGACTCAAATATCACCTGGGATGCGGGAAAATCCACGCCTGCCGCAAGTGCCGCGGTTGTCACGACCACAGGCAGCTCTCCCCTGCCGAATTGCTCTTCCACTTTTTTTCTTTCAGGATAGGATAAACCCGCATGGTATGGCAGCGCTTTTATTGAAAGCCCTTCTGCCAGCATGTGACAGTTGCGCCGTGAATTAGTAAATACTATGGTCTGCCCACGAAACCCTTTAGAGGATCTCTTGTCATATTCCTGCCTGGCAAGGCGTTCTATCATCCGCTTTTTTTCATATTCCGGCGCAAAGATCAGATGTCTTTCAATAGGAACAGGCCTTTCTTCGAATTCTATTAATCCCGCGTCCAGTTTTTCCGCAAGCCATCGAGGTTCGCCGACAGTTGCTGAGAGGTAAACGTACTGGGCCAGGGGTGCAATGAATTTCAGGCGGGCAATAAGACCATCGAGCCTGTGCCCTCTTTCTTTATCCTCAAGCGTATGCACTTCGTCAATAACGACCGTTCCGATATTGCCAAGCATATGTGCATTTCCTGCCCTCATTATGAAATCAATCCCTTCATAAGTTCCAACGATGATATCCGAGGAAAGTGTAGTGCGGATACCTTTTATTCCTTTAGTTATGCGGCTTGTGCCCACACGCAGTGATGTGGTTGCGATTGAGGAATACCGCCGCGTGAATTGTTCATATTTCTGGTTTGCAAGCGCAACCAGGGGAACAAGGAAAAGCATCTTGCCTTTTTTGTTCAAAATGTTGGAAATACCGGCAAGTTCACCGACGAGTGTTTTTCCTGTTGCGGTAGCAGAAATGATCAGCTGGTTCTTTCTTTCAAGAAGACCTGCTTCAATTGAAAGAGCCTGTACTGGCATAAGTAATTCCATCTGTTTGATGAGGATCTTTTTAAATTCATCGTGCAGCGGCAGGTCTTTCACCTTTATTGTTTTATCAACTTTACATGCTGCCATGGTGTCAAATCGTGTCAGTCCCGAATCCAGTTTCCCGGGGCTTAGCATTGCAAGCACCCTGTCAAGGTTCCTTGTTTTTAGCAGTATCTGGATGAGACGTTCCTGGCCATGGCTTCCCAGCTTGATGGATTTTGCTTCCTTTACCAGTTCTTTTTTCGCACAATCCTCGCATACCGATTCATTGTGGAACCGTATCGGACTATTCGTCGTAAATTTACCTGCAAGAAGACAAAGGCGACATGTTGTCGTATATCCGTAATCAAGCTGGTATGCTGTGAGAAGTTCCTTAAAACCAGCCTCAGACGCCTCATCCCCTTCTGCAATAAGTATCTTATCAGCAAGGCGCAAAAGTTCAACGAGTTCCTCAGGAGCCCTGAAGTCTTCTTTTTCACCCTGCTTTATCCTGAATTTTCCCACGCGCGCGCCTTTCGGGGTGTGCTTTAATATCAGGGTACCGTAGAAATTGGGCTCTCTGGAGTCGTCTTTTATGGGGAGGACGATGAGCTTTGACTTCTGGGGGTGGATGATGATGGAGAGCATTATTGAGGTAATTTGTTTTTTTTATCTTAAATCTCTCAGCTTTCTTATTTTTTCAATCCCGCCTTGCGTTTTTGCAAGACGATCATAGAAATTGTTTGCCATGATTATTTGAGAGTCTATGAAAGGTTTCACTTCTTTGATCCACACAGAGCGCGGATGAGATTTTACATATTTTGCCCATCGTATAACCTGTTCTGAATGAGTTTTGTCCCTCATGATAACCTCAACCTGCGGATTTGCGCTCTTTGTGATCTCATTTTCATCAAGCACGTCAGAATAGATGATCCGCAAATGATCTGCATCATCAATATCCTTTTCAGACCTGAGTAGTTCTTCCTTAAAAGCAATATTCATTTCAATGCTTGAAAAATATATATCCAGCCCCGTCAATGGCAGTTTTTTGCGTGTCCTGATCTGATATTCGTCCAGTTCATCCCTGGCTAATTTTAATTCCATTTCAGGCAGAAAATGTCCTTTTCTGATATATCTCACGCTGGTCTTATCATTCAAATAGTCATCATAGATCACATCAGGATCTTCTGACTGTATGCATTCAAAACCTGCCAGCAGGAGATCATTATTCATTTCTTTGAATTCGTCTTTTCCTATCCTTTCAATGATCAGGTCAATGTCTTCTGTCCCTCTGCTTCTTCCATGCGCGATCGCAACAAAACCTGAAACAATAATGTATTTTGCATGTTTCTCGACAATATTAACAAAATCCTCGGCAAATTTATCAAGAATCGTTCGTTCTTTTATTTCTCTTTTCATTCTGGATGTTCATTATATTTGCGGGATATTATGTCTTTCCACTATACCAGACCATAACTCTTTGAGAGATATAATTTTGGTAATTATTTAATGCAAAAGATTATGATTCCAGGTAAAGTGTAGGATATACGAATCAGGTACGAATATAGATAGGTAGCATGGCAAAAACAAACGGAAATGGTGAGAAAGTAAAATCAATGGAAAGCTGGATATGGGACGCAGCTTGCAGTATCAGGGGCGCGGCTGATGCGGCTAAATTTAAAGATTATATTCTCCCTTTGATTTTTATAAAGCGATTATGCGATGTGTTTGACGATGAGATTGACCGTATTGCAGAAAAAGTACACAGCCGAACGAAAGCCCTGCAATTGGTGGAACGGGATAAATCAATAGTGCGTTTTTACATACCCATTAAGCCAAAAGACCCCGAAAAGGAAAGAACATGGGATGTGGTTAGAAAACTGTCAGATAAAATCGGACAGCAGCTTACCGATATTCTTCGTGACGTAGCCAAAGAAAATAAAGACCTGCAAGGGATCATTGATCGTGTTGACTTTAATGCCACCACACACGGGCAGCGTGATATTGATGATGACCGATTGAGTAAACTCATTGAAAAAGTTTCCGAAAAGCGATTGGGATTAAAAGATGTGGAGCCAGATATTATCGGGCGCAGTTACGAGTACCTGATACGCAAGTTCGCAGAAGGAAGCGGACAAAGCGCCGGAGAGTTCTACACACCTACCGAAGTGGGTTTCATCATTGCAAAGATCATGGATGCCGGGCCTGGCATGGAAATTTATGACCCCTGCTGCGGCAGCGGCGGTCTGCTCATTAAATGTGAGATGGTTATGGAAGAAAAAATGGCGCTGCGATCTAAAGAGAAATATGCGCCGCTTCAATTGCATGGACAGGAATTTATCGCTTCCACATGGGCAATGAGCAAAATGAACATGGTGATACACGACATGGAGGGCGAAATTGAAATTGGCGACACGCTAAAAAATCCCATTTTCAAAACCGCAGGCAAACTGAAAAAGTTTGACCGTGTTGTGGCAAATCCCATGTGGAACCAGGGAAAAGACAGCTTATCCTACATAAATGACGATTTTTTTATCAATGATGAAATGGAACGCTTCCCGGCAGGTCCTTGCGGGGGCAAGATTGACTGGGGCTGGGTGCAGCATATTTACAGCAGCATGAATGATACTGGCAGGGGAGGAATTGTACTTGATACCGGAGCCGCCAGCAGGGGCAGCGGCAACCAGGGGAGCAATAAAGAAAAGGAGTGCCGCAAATGGTTTGTTGAGCATGACCTGATAGAAGGGGTTATTTACCTGCCGGAAAATCTTTTTTATAATACCTCTGCGCCAGGGATTATCATTTTCCTGAACAAAGCCAAAAAGCACAAAGACAAATTTTTCCTTGTACATGCAGGCAAGGAGTTTGAAAAGGGCGATCCCAAGAACTATATCACACAGGAAGGTATAGACCGCATTGCTGAGACCTATAAAGCCTTTAAGGAAGTGGAAAAATTTTCCCGGCTTGTGGGTAAAGATGAGATCGTTAAGAATGATTACAATATTTCACCCAGCCGCTACATACAGGTTAATGATGCCTACACCTACCGCCCCATTGAAGAATTAGTGGAGGAACTCCGGGAACAGGAAAGCGAGTATGTCACAATTGATGCAGAATTGAAAAACATTCTTACAAAATTGGGGGTATGATGGAAGGCTGGAAAATAAAGAGAATAGAAGAAATTGCAAAAACTACAAGCGGTGGAACCCCAAGTAGAACAAAAAAGGAGTTTTATAATGGTGAAGTTCTTTGGGTTAAATCTGGAGAGCTTGATGATAATTATATTATTGACACAGAAGAAAAGATTACTCAGAATGCCATAAAAAATTCTTCTGCTAAGCTATTCCCAAAAGAAACTATTCTCATGGCAATGTATGGTGCTACGGTTGGAAAAACAGCGATTTTAAAGAAAGAAGCAACAACTAATCAAGCAGTTTGCGGAATCCTTCCAAACGAAGATAATTTCAACAACGAATTTCTTCGTTTTCAACTTATTTTTAAACGAGAGGATTTTCTAAAACAGCGATATGGTGGAGCACAACCAAATATTAGTCAAACAATAATTAAAACGTTTGAAGTCATCCTCCCCCCTCTCCCTGAACAACGCAAAATCGCCCACGTATTAAGCACTGTGCAGAAAGCCATTGAGCAGCAGGACAATCTGATACGCACCACCACCGAACTGAAAAAAGCCCTCATGCAAAAACTTTTTACCGAAGGCACCAGAGGCGAACATCAGAAGGAAACCGAAATCGGATTAGTGCCGGAGAGTTGGGAAGTGGTGAAAATTGAGAAGTTGATACTAAAAACAAAAATAAGATATCCAGGAAAAGAGCCTGATAAGGAATTTATTTATGTCGATGTTTCGAGTGTTTCAAACGAATTTTTCAGAATAGAAAACACTTCAAAAATATTAGGTAAAGAAGCGCCAAGTAGAGCACGAAAAATAATCCAAGACGGAGATTTAATTTTTGCGACCGTCCGACCGACTCTAAAGCGTATAGCTAAAATATCTCAAGATTATCACAATCAAATTTGTAGTACGGGTTATTGTGTTATAAAACCAGACCCAGATAAATTAATTCAAGAGTATTTATATCAATATCTGCAAACAGATTTCTTTATTGAAAAAATTGAAAAACTGCAACGTGGAGCAAGTTATCCAGCAGTAAGAGATTCAGATGTTAAAGGAATTTATATTCCGTTACCTAAACTTACAGAACAGAAAGAAATTGGAATAACTTTGAATATTTTGGATCAAAGAAATAACATTCTTATAAGTAAAAAACAAACTCTCACCGCCCTGTTCAAAACCTTGCTGCACGAGCTGATGACCGGGCAGCGCAGGGTGCATGAGCTGGAGTTCGAGGCTCGCGAATCACAGACCTCGCTTTGAAAAATCAAAGCATAACAGCATCTTTGAAATTTTTAAAATGAGGATCTCCGGTCAAAACTTTTATTTTCCTGCTCCGGGCTGAAGCGAGTATTATGGCGTCAGCAAGACCGAAATCGTGTGTCTTAACTCTATTCTGCGCATGTATTTTTGCAGCTTCTACTGAGATTTTTACATCAAATGCTACTACAGCGCATCTTTTCATTATGAAATCCTTTCTCTCTTCGGCGTTTCCATCTGTTCTGAGAGATTTAGAGTATATTTCTGCCACTACTATCGGGGAAGTGTATAATTGTGAATCATCATCGACTAATTTTTGGACTTTTTCACCTTTTGGAGTCCCCATGAAATATTCCATCCATGCGAAAGAATCCAGCATCATTCTAATCGATCCTCATGATCCCTGAGGTCTGATAG
>CAJPFJ010000006.1 GCA_905339155.1 Methanosarcinales archaeon | reverse complement strand
AACGAATTGATACAACGGATTTGTCAATATCTTGATGAAATCAACGAAATACCTGTGATTTTTAAGTGGAAGTACAAGATGGATGAAATGCCAGGAAAGATTGAATCATTGTAACGTTAATTTGGAATCGTTATACTAGTTATGAAGCCGTGAGAAAGTGGTATTTGAAAGGAAGGCAGTTATTTTCTTATCAACAAGAGATAAAAGAGAGAAAAAGAATAGCTGTGGATGAAAAAGAAATCAGCATTGGCAATGAGAAGAGTTGGATTTGGGCAGTTTCTGATCTTGATGATGAAATGGTAATAGCCGTCCATGTATCATCCGTAAGAAACTGTGGAGTGGCCGTAGTTTTCTTAAAAGAGTTGCAAAATTATGCAAAGGAAAATTGCCAAGAATATTTGTCGATGGCGGAAAATGGTATCCTTGGGCATTAGAAAGGCTTGGATTCAGATATACAGTTGTGGCTTTTGGACCGCGAAGTGCTATTGAAAGATTTCTGTCTCTAATTGATTGGAGAACTCGAAGGTTCTGGGAGAAATTTACCTGCAAGAGTACCCCTGGAAGTTCACTAAGGTGGGCAGAAGCTTTTACTGGATTCACTAATTATTGGACTGGAAAATGCTAAGTTGACAGACTCGTTGCATATCTAACATAGGAGGTGAAAAAAAATCTACCAATGGTTTTAGGGGGTTTTAGGGGAGTCTTGGTAACCACCCATTTATGGGAGGTGGAAATACATGAAATCAAATTCTATTTCACAAACCCAAATTCTTCCCTATCTTCTCCTTCAACATCCTGCTGACTTCTTCCCCGCTCACCTTCCCCCTGAATTCCTTCATAACAATACCCATCAATGGCCCAACCGCATTCAAACCCTTTCCTTTAACAAAATCCATCCTCTCTTCAATGAGCTTATCAACAGCAGTCTCAAGTTCCCCTTTTTCCACGCCCCCGATACCCAGGGATCGCGCCGCATTATCAGCAGTCAGTTCAGGCTTTCTTGCTATTGTTTTCAGGATATTGCTTATTGCTTCGTTGGGAAGCTTTCCCTCCGCCTGGAGCCTGAAAAGCTGCATCAGGTGATCTTCTGTTATCTTATTGACCTCAACGCCTTCTTTTTGAAGTTCATGCATGATTGTTTCAAGCACTCTCACTACCGAATTTGGATTTGCTTTTGGTACCTCCTGCATTATATTGTCAAAAATCACGAAATTTACCGACCGCGCTATCTGGTTCGCAAGTTCTTCATTGAGACCGAATTGTTTTATGTATCTTCTTTTTCGCTCCCCTATCAATTCAGGAAGCTTGATGCTCCGGATACGCTCCTGCGTTATCACAACCGGGGGAACATCAGTCTCAGGATACATGCGCGCCGCCCCTGGCAATGGCCTCATATACGCTGAATTCCCGTCAGGCAGCGCCCGTCTTGTTTCTTCAGGAATGAATTCCAGCGCTTCTTTTGCGCGCGTTATGACTGCTTCCATCGCGCCCTGTGATTTCTCCTTTGAATCAGCGACCATGACCACGCAATCCCTATCGTTTGCGCCCACGGCAAACCTCAGCGCTTCTACTTCCTCTTTGGTTATGCCGTAATTCGGTAATTCATCAGTATGGAATATGCCCCCTACACCTGATTTCTTGGCGCGGTCGGAGAACTCTGTTCCCAGGCGCCTTCCAGGCTGGATCTCTTTTCCAACAAATCCCACAAATCCCGGCAGGTTCACCGCATAAACCACGCCGCTTTTCAGGGCTTTTAAAATCACTTTTGAGGTAGTGTTCGCAAAAACAGATGTTACATCAATGATCTTATCAGAAACTGCGGCTTTGAGTTTGTTGAGTTCCTTCTTTATTTCTATAAGGGTTGCCTGTCTTGTAACTTCCCTTTCCACGATTGTTTCGATAAGCGCAAGCTCCTGTACTCCTTTTATCTCGACCCTTGCGCCCTCGGCGATTGATATGTTCACATCCTGCCTTATCGTACCAAGGCCGCGCTTTACTTTCCCTGTTGAGCGCAGTATCATACCGATCTGTTGCGCGACTTCCCTTGCATGTGCAGGGGAAACGATATCAGGCGCAGTCCCTATCTCCACAAGCGGGATTCCCAGCCTGTCAAGAGAATAAATAACAGAATCACCCTTATCTCCAACTTTCTGCGCCGCCTCTTCTTCGAGGCAGAGCACATCTATACCCACGCGCCCGGCACTGGAATCGATATATCCATGCGTTGCGACAAGCCCCGTTCTCTGGAAACCCGATGTGTTGGAACCATCGATCACGATTTTTCGCATGGTATAGAGTTCATCCACGATCTTCATGTTCATCATGCGGGCCACCATCAGGGAATATTCTACAGCTTCAGCGTTCAATTCACGGGGCGGCTCCTCATCATTCTCAACAAGGCATGTTGTGTCATATACTTTGTAAATGAATTTTTTAATCAGTTTTACTTCTTCAAGCGCAGCTTTATCTACGATCCCCATCTCGCTCTGGGTGGGGCGAAGGTACCTGAAAAATTCAAAATTTGATTCTTTTGTATCACGAAGAAGTGTGGGACAACCGCAGAATAGTTTTTCTTTAGTGTCAAGCTGCTGGTGTATTTCAAGCCCGGATTTTAATCCTAGCGCCTTATAATCGTGACTCATATAACCCCCTGATAAATTGCAATCTATAAAAAAATTGTTATCGGGCTTTCCAAAGGTTTTATAAATAATTGTAGCTACCAGAACTATAGATGACACTCGTGAAAAAAGCAAAGGAATGTGCTGACCATATCAAGAAACATTCTTCAGCTCTCGTGGTGTCGCATATCGATGCAGACGGCCTGACTTCGGCAGCAATAATAGGAAAAGCCCTTGAACGTGCAGGTATTGAGCGCCAGATCATTTTTCTAAGACAACTTGACCATAAAAATCTCCAGGAAATAGCCAGCAGGAATCCCCAACTTGTGATATTTACAGACCTTGGTAGCGGAATGCTGGATGCGATAAAATCCTTAAAACTTAATGCGGTGATCGCAGACCATCACCAGACGCAGGGGAGCTATGAATTTCATCTGAATCCCCATATTTTCGGGTTAAATGGGGGCATAGAAGTAAGCGGCTCCGGTATGACCTATTTTATCGCAAGGGAAATGGGTGATAACGGGGATCTTGCAGCGCTTGCCATTGTCGGAGCTGTTGGGGATCTCCAGCATTCAAAGTACGGGCAATTGATCGGTTTGAACAGGACAATACTTGAAGAAGGAGTAAAGAACAAAGTCATCAAGCATGAGAGAGACCTCATGTTATTCGGAAGGCAGACACGCCCTGTATTCAAGCTCCTGCAATACTCAACTGATATTTATTTTCCCGGCCTGACCGGGAGCGAAGAAGCAAGTATAGAATTCCTCAAACGAATTGGCATAAGGCAGCAGGGTGAGAAATGGAGACGATGGATTGATCTTGAACCATCTGAAAAACAGAAGATCGTTTCCGCTCTCATACAATTCGGGCTTTCATCAGGGCTTGCTGGTTTTAAAGTGGAAAGGCTTGTAGGTGAAGTATATACGCTATTATGCGAACGGGAAGGCACAGAGGTCAGGGACGCCTCGGAATTTTCAACACTTCTTAATTCCACTGCGCGTTATGATCATGCCGACATCGGGCTTGCCGTATGCATGGGCGACAGGGGAAATGGTTTCGATGAGGCATGCGTTCTCCTTAGCGAGCACAGGAAAAATCTTGTAGAAGGACTGAATTTTGTGAAAGAAAAGGGAATAACGGAAATGAAAAACCTCCAATATTTCGATTCTGGAAATTTCATCAGGGAAACCATCGTAGGTATCGTGGCAGGAATGAGCGCATCGTTTGTCAATAACAGGAATCTTCCTATTATCGCTTTTGCAGATTCTGACGGTGGAGTTAAGGTCTCATCACGGGGAAACCAGGATCTTATCAGGAAAGGACTGAACCTTGGAGCGGCAATAAGTGAAGCGGCAAAAGTAGTTGGTGGAACAGGGGGCGGTCATGATATTGCAGCAGGAGCTTTCATTCCGAAGGAAGCGAAAAACGAATTCCTGAAAATTCTTGATATGAAAATTGGATCACAAATTAATTAGGATTTTCGATTTAAAAAGCAACTCTTATATATTTTCATGAATCTTATTATCCTGCTATGAAAAATAAGATACTGGCTATATTATTAATTTTGTTTTTTGTAATTCTCGGGGGGTGTCTCAATTCCAGGAATTATCAGATGAACGGGGGAGATAAATCTCAATTATTTTCAGACAGTCAATTCTCAGGTTTTAGCAAAGATTTGATGGTCGAAGAAAGTAATGCAAACGGAAAAACTTTGCCAGAAAGAAAAGTCATTTCGACTGCAACCCTGACGATAGAAGTGGCAAGCGTCCAGGTGGCAATTAATGATATAACCAATATAACGCTTGAAGCAGGCGGATTTATTTCAAGCTCTTCCATCAGTGATGTCGGAAGCAATCGCAAAAACGGCCATTTTACTGCAAGAGTGCCTCAAAAGAGTTTTTATTCAACTATTGAAAAAATAGATGCGCTTGGAACCGAAAAATACAGGCAGATTTCAGGCCAGGATGTCACAGAAGAGTTCATAGACCTTGGCGCCAGGCTGGATAATCTCCAAAAACAGGAAACACGGCTTCAAGAGATTCTTAAAATGACAACTACTGTTAAGGATATTATTGAAGTCGAGCATGAACTTGAACGAGTGCGGGGCGAGATAGAGAGTTTGACCGGCAGGCTAAATTACCTGAACCAGAGCGTGGAGATGTCTACCATCGCAGTAACTGTTATGGAGCCTGCGCCAATTACGGGTGATGGAATGGGGATTTCGGATGCAATTCGGGATTCAGTAAGAGGATTTATTGAAAGTGTAAGAGGAATAATCATATTTACAGGATTTATTATCCCGATCTTGATCTATTTAGGTGCTGCAATTCTAATAACACTCGGTATTAAAAATAAAATACTTCCAAAGTTCAAAAGATAAAATACCTTATCCCGTTCTCGAAAGGGTTTTGACAAAAACTGCCAGCCACAAGCCCATAAATATCAAAAGTATGAATGTCACAGGTATTTTCAGATTTAATAAGGCAGCTTGCGGTGCAACAAACAATGCGACCGCTGTTAATAAGATCAATAAATATGTTGTTTTTGGTTTCATTTTTTTCACATTCCTGTTTTTTTATATCAAAGTAAGAGATAAATCCCAACATCTGGATTTATCTAAGAAAGCGCATCAAATATAAATAAATCTACAGTTCCTAAGATTTGTTTTTGGTTTTAAAGCTCCGTAATTGATTTATTTTAGTTTTTATTGTTTAATATTAGTTATATTATCTAAAAAAACAATGATATTTTGCACAGATTTAAATCATTGGAAAATATAGGATTTTTTTCCTTTATATGTTAAAATTTTTCAACAAGTTTGCCACTGCATAGGCCGGAAATACTTTTGATATTTCCGTTCCATATTTTTCAGAGATCAAAGTTGTCTCAAATCCAATTGTAGCTTTATTAGCCAGGAATTCCCCCAGACCACATGCTACAATTCTTCGGATGCCGTGCTTTTTTGATATTTCACAAAGGGCATCCTTGATGTCATTGACCTGTGCATCCATTACCTGTCGGGCGATCGAACAAATCTCCCCATCCATTATTTCACCCAGATCTGCGCAAACAACGCGTCCAAGTCTCCTTTTTGCATCATGGATCGTTTTTCCTGCCCCATCCGGTGTATCACAGGTATAATTCTCCGGTTTTATCAAACCAAGAATAATATAAGCATCAGCTGTAATTGCAAATAATTCTGAGGAGATCCGTGAGCCTATATTCCCGAATGTTACTCTTTTCAATATTGCAGTGATATTTGTCCGAAGCGCCCCTGAGTACACAAGTTCCCCTTTTTTCAAACGCTCAAAATCTGTCTTCGCGGCAAGAGGCTCACCATTCTTGATAGGAATTATATCCGTAGTCGTTGATCCGATATCAAGGAATATACAATCCCCGAACTTTCTCCCTATGAGGAGAGCAGATGCCATCCAGTTGGCAGCAGCAATGCTTCGTATTTTTTCTTTTGTGATATTCCCATTGTTATCAAGAAAAAAAGCATCCGCAAATGCATTATTAACTGCATCCATAATATATGATAGACCCGCATCCTTATCGGGAAAACAATCAGCAAGCTCTCCTGTTATCACTACACCAACTTTTTCAGGTTTCAGGCGCCCTGCGATCTCAAGGAGCGCCCCGGGCAGCCTCGTGTTCTTCCAGAGTGGGATATAATGCAGTTCCACTATCTTACCATCATCAGATGCTATTTTAGTGTTCGCCCCACCAATATCGATACCAAGGATCATTTACTTGTTATCCCTTTGCCACTCCCATGGGCATGAGTTTTACTACTTTTCTTGCAATGCCAAGCTGGTGCACTACGTCTACAACCTCTTCGCTCGATTTATAGACGCCAGGAGCTTCTTCCGCAATTATCGAAGGATGCGTGGCCCTTACAGATATTCCCATTGCTGCAAGATCTTTTTGTATAGTCTCACCATGGAATTCACGTTTTGCCGCCCCACGGCTTGAGACTCTTCCCGATCCGTGACAAGCGCTTCCGAATGTAAGTTCCATGGCCTTTTCTGTTCCATGCAGTATAAACGACGCAGTTCCCATGCTGCCCGGGATCAATACTGGCTGCCCAACTTTCCTGTAAATCCGGGGAACATCAGGATGTCCGGGAGGAAATGCCCTCGTGGCGCCCTTTCGATGAACATAAACCATCTTTTTTTCACCATCAATGGCATGTTCTTCCAGTTTTGCCACATTGTGCGCCACATCATAAATGAGATCCATTCCAAGGTCGTCCCGCCCGAAAAAACGGGTAAATGCTTCCCGTACCCAATGGGTGATCACCTGCCTGTTCGCCCAGGCGTAATTGGCGCCAGCAGCCATGGCTTTATAATAATTCTGTCCTTCCTGTGATTCAGCAGGCGCGCAGGCAAGCTGCCTGTCCGGAAGCTGGATCCCGTATTTATGTGTGGCTTTATCAAGGATCTTGAGATAATCATCGCATATCTGATGACCCGCACCCCGCGAACCGCAGTGTATCATGACTGTGACCTGGCCTTTATGAAGCCCGAAAACTTTTGCAACTTCAGGGTCAAAAACTTCATCCACATATTGCACTTCAAGGAAATGGTTCCCGCTGCCAAGGGTTCCAAACTGTGGTTTACCCCTTTTTCGCACTTTCTCGCCAACTTTTGATGGATCGGCTATTTTCATGTAACCATTCTCCTCACAATGCTCGATATCTTCCTTCACGCCATATCCGCTTTCAATTGCCCATTTGGCGCCGTGCAGGAAGGCGTCTGTCAGTTCACTATCAGAAGCGCGAAGTTTGCTTTTTGAGCCAACACCGGATGGGATCTCATGGAAAAGAAGCTCGATGAGTTCTTTCATCCCGGGACGCACTTCGTCAACTGTGAGATTTGTCTTGATTATCCTTACCCCGCAATTGATATCATATCCAACTCCACCAGGACTTATAATACCTGTATTCCTGTCAAAAGCTGCCACTCCCCCGATGGGAAAACCATAACCTGAATGTGCATCAGGCATTGCCATGGCGAATTTCTGGATACCCGGAAGGGTTGCAACATTGGAAACCTGTGTAAGTGTGTCAAGCTCAAGGCTGTCAAGTAATTTTACTGAAACAAAAATGCGCCCGGGCACTCTCATACCGGGTTTGTAATCCATGGGTATGTCCCAGGTGTAATCATTTACTTTTTTAAGGATGCTTGCAGCATCTTTTGTACTTCCTTCAGACATGGTTCCTTTCCTTGCTTTGCGTTATATCCTTATTCGCCACAAAGTTATTAAGTTTGATGTAATTTCCCCTGAAAGACCTGAAAAAGAATCGCTCCAACAATATTTGCGCTGTAACCCACAAATTTATCATATTTGAGAGGCATATACACTAAAACAACCAATGTGAAGTCTATTTAAAACTATCGAGGGAAAAATGTTAGACATTATTTTATTATTAATTATTCCCATGCATTTTAATGCAGATATGATAGCAGACTGTAATAATAAAGATGCATTAGGATGCACTATTTCTGAATTTAATTCCAGTGGAACTTTGCAATATGCCCACATCTACATATCTAATTTTACAAATTACTCAGGATGTCATACAAAAACTAATATAATCTATCATGAATTAGGACACGTTTCTTTTTATATAGATTATGGAGATAGTAATATCAGTTCAGAACCATACGCTATAGCATATGCAAATAATATATCAAAAGATAATTGTTAAAGTTCAGGTACAATGTCAGGTATCTACAACAACTTGAACCCTGAATCTCCCGGTCTCATCCTGCTCGACCTCAAGTTCATGTAAAGTCACAGCTTTCACCTGTGTATCAAATTTGTGGTGCAAAAGGTCGATTGGCACACCTGAAGCTTTTCCTTTTAAAAAAAAATCCTCGCCTGTTTTTTCGATCTTATCAATCATGAATTCAGAAAATATGATCTCATCAACTTCAAACAGGTACAATAATTCGGAAAGCCAGTCAACAAGAAGCATTTTGATATCAGGTGACGTTATTTCAATCCCCCTTTCCTCGCTGGCTTTCAGGTTTGATGTATCTATCATCACATTGAACAGGGCAAGCGCAGCATTCTCAAAAGCTTCTTTGAGTGTAAGACCAAAAGCCCTGTACTTGGCATCTGCTATGTGGTACAGATATTCGTATTTTCCTTCATATTTTCCTTCGCTTTTTTCCCCTGCCATCATCAGTCGAATCCGATCCTCTTGATATCCTCCAGTATCTCTTTGATCTTTTCAATCTCTATCTTGAACTCAGAATATGCCTCCCTGGCAGATTTTGTGGCTATTGCGCCCTGTGTAGAGGGAGTGATCAAACCCTGCTGTTCAAGAACACGCAGTGAATACCGTACAAGGTGATCAGGTATACCTGTTTCAAGCGATAATTTTAATATTCCGATAGGTCCACTATCTATAACCTTCTTTAGAATGATGAGGTGCCTTTTTAGCAATTCAAGTTCGTGCTGGACTCTTCGGGTAAGCATGATCAGTCATTAGAGTTGTAACTATGAGCATATCTAATTTAGCATACAGCCCAGGAATAATGCAATAGAATATGCTATGGTGTAGAATTACAGATAAATGTAAAAAAAAGATTATTTTTTGAATTCTGTGTAACCGCACTTACCGCATGAATTGCGATTCTTGTGCTCACCCAGAAATACCCCTGGTCCGCATCTGGGGCATGAGGGTTTTATCTTTTCTGCTTTATTTGCGCTAATTTTGTAGAATTTATTTACTGCCATTGAAATCCCTTTCTTTATTTAGCCTCGGGTTCAGCCGGAGGTGCCTGTTCCTGCCCTTCAACGACTTTGGGCGCATCCCTTGCAATAAGATGCTTGTGAGCAAGTTGTTTCAAGCGTTCTTCTGTCTGGTAGAGGGACGCTGTCCCGACCATTTCCTGCTTCCCATATATCGTACCGAGATGCTCCACCACGATCAATTCCGGTTTTGAATTGAGCATCGCTGCAAGTTTGTTCTTTAATTCCATTCTTGTAGCCGTTGTTTTACTCTTTACAGCCACCGAAATCTCTCGTCTGTTTAACAAGGGATTTGTCTTATCTTTGATAATTTGAATTTCCATTATTTTTTCTCCTTACATTTCATTCGATTAAGTAATGATTGAATTTCTTTCTTCTTGTCCTCGGTAACGCGAACAACAACCGCCCCTTTGTCAGGCAAACCATATATAATTACTGATGATATGGGCGACATGGCGATCGCAGGAAGAGCTGCCAGGTCTTCTTCACCCTTCACCACAATCTGTATGGGTTTATCGGATTCCATAGCCGCCTGGACCTCCTGCAATAGCTCTTCGGTTATTATTCCAGGGGGACTTTCCACAATTATGGTCCTGAAATGACCATGCTTTGTTCCCTGTGTAATTTTATCGGAAACGGGGCTGCGTTTTGTCTTATTATCTACAAAAGATATATCAGGAATAAGGCCGGCGTTTAGAAGATTGAAGGTGACAATATCGCCGACTGATATTACTTTAGTGCAATTTTCCAGATCCTTGATGATGTTCTTTGTAGTCTCTATCCCATCTCCAGGATATAATTCTCCATGGAGTCGTCGTAGTTCATCTCTTAACTCGATAGGAAGACAATATCTTTTCAAGTTATCTGACCTTCAATGCGTATTCACCGGGCAATTTGACTCCAAGTCTTTTCGCGATCTGTGATTTTTCGGGGTCAATTATAACCACATAACCGCTCCAATCGTTAGTAAGAGCCGTTGAATTGCAATATGAGCAAACCTGGCTTTTTTTCACTATCCTGTGGCATTCCCTGCAAACATTATCCGGCATTATTCACCCTCAGGTTTTGGCAAGTCTTCTTTCTTCTTCTTCTTCGACTTTCCTTTTTCTTCGGTTTCTTCTTTTGGTTTTCGGGCTTCTTCGATCCAATCCATCTTGCCAAGGGCATGCTGGCGCATGGTTAGGCCGATCTTGCTGTCTCTTGGTTCGCGTTCATTCAGGCTCACAGCGATTATTCTTGCCCTTATATGGTCTCCCTCTGTGACCGAACGACCGGATTCCTTGGTGATCAGGCGGGAATTTTTCTCATCATAAGTAACGAATTCATCAGTTAGCTGGCTAACATGCACAAGCCCGTCAAGAGGACCAATTCCTACAAATACCCCGAACTGTACCACTTCAACTACACTGCCTTCAATGATCTCCTGGAGTTCAGGCATGAAAGTCAATGCGTCAAAAATTGCATCGTAATATACTCCTCCGTCCCCGGCAAGTATATGTCCTTCTCCAACTTCAATAATATCCTTGACCGCAACTATCGCACCCATCCTTTTGTCAACAAGTCCTTCAAGTTTTTCCCGCAAAGCGATTTTTACTGCCTGCTCAACCGGTTCACCAAGTAATTCTGGTGCAATCCTCACCGTATCTGCTAATCTCATTTTCTTATACATCTAAATCCTCTTAAAAAGGTATTATATACTTAAACGAGTTCTATCTCGAAGATACACATTAGTAACTCCCTTACTACATAATCTTTTCTTTAATTCAGTATCATTTGTAAGAACTGCCGCGTCCATACCAACTGCCAGGTCTATGATAATATTATCTGCATACCCATTCTTATCAATTATTGTACACCTGTTCAATAATGATAATGCTATTTTGGCGGCAGCCCTGTCCTTGCTGCGCCCTTCCGAAGCAATCCTTTCAAGCTCCTTTACAGAAGCGCTTGGAACTATATATGAAAAAAAACCTAATTGTTCCAATTCCGAAAAAATATCTATCCCGAATTGTCCCGGAATCATCAAACCATTTGTATCTATGATCACTTTTGATCTCATTTATATTCTTTCAATATACCTGAACCGATAAGCCTCCAGCGTGCGCCTACACGCCTGCTGATTGCGATATGGGAACCTTTATCTGCGCATATGGGTCTTTTGAGCTTGACTTCAGCATCCACAGGCCTTGCGCTTGTGACGACACCAATCGTAGTCGCTGTTCCTATATTCAACATCAAAGGCTCATTTGAACGTATCGGTTCAACCGTGGATTCATCACTTACCCCTACAACCCTATCAAGAAGTTTTGTTTCCATTACAAACCCTTCTATCGTCGGAGGTAATTTTCCCGGAATACCTGCTACCTGCCCCACAAGTGAATCGCTTTTTGTGATCGAGGGGTCAAGTTTAGTTCCAACTCCAATAAGTCCTCCAGGTCTTGCTTCTTCAAGTTCCTCTTTACCTGCATGGATAGTTGTGATAACAGTTCTTATGGGAACCCATTTGACAGTTCCGCCAGTTTCGACTTTTCGGCCTGGCCTCATCTCGATCTCATCTCCGGGGCGGAAAACACCAAAATTCAAGGAGCCGCCGATAGCGCCTCCTTTTAGATCTTCAGGAGGGGTGCCTGGCCTGTTTATGTCGAAAGAACGGGCAACGAACATTAAAGGCGATCTGTCAAGTTCATGCTCCTGGGTAGGGATATATTTTTCAATAGCTTCGATGATCAGATCGATATTAGCATTCTGCTGGGCAGAAACCGGAATGATCGGAGCATTCTGTGCAACTGTTCCTTTCACGAAAGCCTTTATCTGGTTATAATTTTCAAGCACTTTCTCGCGCGGGACAATGTCGATCTTGTTCTGGATAATAATTATGTTCTTTATCCCCAGGATATTCAATGCCATTAGATGCTCTTTTGTCTGCGGTTGGGGACAATTTTCATTTGCGGCAATTACAAGAAGCGCTCCATCCATGAGAGCCGCGCCTGATAACATAGTCGCCATCAGGGTTTCATGACCTGGAGAATCCACAAAAGATATAGAGCGAAGCACATTTGTTTTTGCACCACATTTCTCACATATTTCTTTAACAGTAAAACTCTCAGGCTCCTGGCAATCAGGACATTTCCTGATTATTATATCTGCATAACCAAGCCGGATTGAAATACCTCGCTTGATCTCTTCACTATGTCTGTCAGTCCACGCACCCGAAAGTGCTTTGACAAGAGTGGTCTTGCCGTGGTCTACATGTCCTACAATGCCAATATTTACAACAGGTTGCAATGAAATCCTCCGAAAATGATGTTCCTAAATTGGGCTCTTTGTATTTAATGGCTTTTACAGTGAGGTTTCTTTTCACCGTTCTTAAAAACTCTTTTGCATTACCGTTTGCCTGCAAATATCATACTTATCACACTGCACGCAATCTTTCCAGATGATTTTTTTCTCTCTATTTTGAAGCCACACAAATCCTTTCTTCTCAAAGAAAACGGGTGATGTAGTACGAAGATAAACAGTGTCTGTCAAATCTTGTGCACGTTTTAAGATAGCATACACAAGTTTTGAACCAGCACCCCTGTTACGATAAGATGGAAGTATTGCTATAGAACGCAATTCCACTACATCCCCCAGGTCAAGACATGCGCATCCTATTATCTTATTATTCGTTTGTGCAACTATGAATTCAGGGAGGTTTATTTCAACATTTTCAGTATCAAGATAATAAAAAGAAAGGATAGTTCTTATATCCTTCAAATCTGACTGTGTTGCCTTTCTTATGTCGATATCCATTCAGTTTTAATTCTCATTTTTTCTTCTTTGGGGGCTCCGGCAAATCAGTGCTTTTAATTTTCTCGGCCTGTTTCAGGCTCTCTTCTGTCTCCCGCGCCATCTCCTTCTCAATGGATTCAAGCTCTTGCCTTAGCTCCTCTGGTCTTGGAATCCTTCCAAGCACTTCATCTGCTGTGCCAACGATCTTTTCCGTGTCCATAGGAGAGCCGATTTCTTGTATCTTCTCAGAAGCTCCGAGGTACTTTGCAGCTTGTTCAATCATCTTTGAGATCTCCATGGGGAAGATTATCTTTGTGGCCTGGCCATTTGCCACACTTTTCATCATGTCCATAGTCAGGACGGTCAGCGCTTTCTTATCAAGAGGCACTGCACCAACTGACAGAATCCTGAGTCCCTGAGCTTCACCCTGGGATCTCAATATCTGTGAAACCCTGTCGCCTTCCGCTTCGAGGATCTTTGACTGTCTTGCACCTTCAGCATTCAATATCTTTGACTGCTTCGCTCCTTCTGCTTCAAGGATCGCGGCTTTCTTCTGGCCGTCAGCAAGCAAAATGGCTGCTCTTCGCTTTCTTTCTGCAGATGTCTGTTCTTCCATTGCACTTTTTACAGTGCCAACAGGATCGACTTCCCGTATCTCCACAGCTTCAACCTTAACACCCCATGCATCAGTAGCATGGTCAAGAATATCACGGAGTTTTGTGTTTATAAAATCACGATTATAAAGTATCTCATCAAGTTCCATGTCGCCCACTACACTTCGAAGTGTGGTCTGAGCAAGGGATAATACGGCAACATGATAATTGACCACTTCAAAATATGCTTTTCCAGGATCTACGACCCGTATATATACAATGGCATCAACATTTGTGGGAGAATTATCTTTTGTTATGACTTCCTGGCGCGGTACATCCAGTACCTGCGTCCTGAGGTCAAGCCGGATGACATCGCTTATCAGTGGATACACCCAGTTAAAACCAGGATTTAATCGTTTCTTAAACTGTCCCAGGACTATCCACAAAGCCTGTTCATAGGGCTGGATGATCGCAACCCCTGAAATAAACAGTATCAATATTGCTACTGCGATAAATATCGCGATAAACATTTCATATGCCATTTTACATCTCCTCTTTTACTTTAACGTGAACTCCTTCTGAGCTTATGACTATTACTTTCTTTCCTTCTTCAATTACGCTATCTGAAGTTGCGCTCCATATCCGGTTTTCAATTTGGATTTTTCCTGAGATTGAATCGGGATGAACTGTTTTCACGACCACTCCTTCCTTTCCGGTCAGTATATCCATACTTGTTGTCTGGGGTTTCTGTCCAGGCGCTAACTTCCGATAAAAGCCGATAGTGATAATACTTGAGACAATTGCAGTTATTACTATTATCGCCGGTGCATAATTCTGCGCAACATCAGGAATCAAAATAGTGACAATGCCAAGGACTATGAGTGTAGTTCCCGGGACAGCCACAAAAAAACCTGGTTGTGACGCTTCCACGATAAGAAGCCCCAAGCCTATAATTATCATTAACCAACCAACATCCAATTCCATAGACTTTAAAATAGTTCTTAATAGTATATATTTGTTTATGAATATCTATGCAGAATAATGGAAATTCAGGATTCCTGCTTCTGTTTCCGGTTTTTAGATGCCAGGTTGGCGATCCTTGCTGCAAAAGCGCCCGCCACGAAACCCGCATCAATATTAACGACCGCAAGGACTGAACAGGACTGAAGCATAGATAATAGTGCAGCATCACCTTTTCCTCCGGCGCCATATCCTGTTGATACCGGAACGCCGATCACCGGGACGTCAACTAAACCGGACACTATTGCAGGAAGTGTTCCTTCGCGACCGGCGGCAACAACAACTGCATCAACTCCTGCCCTGGCAAGTCTTGCCAATTCAGGAAAAAGCCTGTGTATGCCTGCAACACCTGCATCATATATTGCGGTTACTGAACAACCCATCTCTTCTGCTATTACTTTTGCCTCTTCTGCCACTGGGATATCAGCGGTACCGGCTGAAATAATCCCCACTTTTCCCCCTGTTCTGGTTATTGATTCTCCGATGATCACTATCCTTGCACGTTTCTCCCACCTGATCTTAGAATTTGTTTCATTTGCCAATAATATCAATGAATTATAATTATCCTCACATGCCCGGGTTATTATGGCACGCCCTTCATTATTTAAATGAATGCGTGCAATTGATACTACATCTTCACAGGTCTTACAATCAGCAATTATGGCTTCAGGAATACCAACCCTCTTTTCCCGGTGAACATCTACCCTTGCAATATCTGATAATAATTCGAAGTTTATAATGCGAAGCTGCTTTTCTGCTTCGTCCAGACTTAATTCATTATTTTTCAATTTTTTTAATATACCAGATATATCCATGTATTAGATAATGCTGACATATCCTTTATTTTTTTGCATAACATCAAAATTTATTATGCGCTAATAAAATTTATTATATAGGAGATAACGAACCCCTTGCATGAGTCGATAACTATATGCGCAACAGCGATATAGTAGATGCAATATAGAATATCAACACGCAAGGAATAAAGTGTATCTTATAAACTATCATCTAATCCGGTGTCCTAAGAGAAGGAAGAAGGTATTAGCTAACAAAATCCAGAGTCAGATAGAGGTAGCATGAACGGCGGGAATCTCCCGGATTTAGCCGGGGATAGGTTCAAAGAATCCCAGTATTTTACTCTCTGTAATAATGTAGTAACCGAAATAAAAAAAGCGGTTTCGGGACTGATAGGAAAACCTGAAGCCGGCGTAACATTGAGAATTGGGGCAGACGGCACGCCTACTGAGAAGATCGATGAGATTGCAGAAAATGCCGCCCTATCGGTACTTGAAGCCGATGGCAGGTCGATGTTATTCGTGAGTGAGGAACTGGGTGAGAAAAATATCGGGGGAAAACCTGAGTTTACGTTTGTCCTTGACCCTGTGGACGGTACATTCAATGCTGTGAACAATATCCCTTTTTTCTGTGTGCCGATAGCAATTGGAAAATCAAATTTATCTGACATAAGATATGGTTTTGTCAAGAATCTTATTAATGGGGATATCTATTCGGCAGAGAAGGGAAAAGGAGCTTTTTTAAACGAGAAGAAAATAATTGTATCTGAGGTCCGGGAGTTATCCAAACTCAGTGTATTATCATACAGCCACCGCCCTCATGCAGTTTTGATAAATAACCATAATGTCAGGAGGGTAAGAGTATTCGGGTGCGCCGGTCTTGAACTTTGTTATATCGCTTCAGGGATATTTGATGCTTTTTTCGATATGCGCGGAATGCTTCGTGTAACAGATATAGCTGCTTCAAAGCTCATTATAGAAGAAGCCGGGGGAACAATTACTGACGAAAAAGGAAATCCGCTAAATACTCCGCTGGATGTTAGAAAACGGGTAAATATCATTGCAAGTAATGGAATAACACATGACAAATTGCTTGAACTTGTATAGTGGAGGCAAAAAATGATAAGAAAGATCGGTATAATTTCAAGATGTGATAGGGATGAAATACTTTCTCATGTTGAAAAGATAATTGATCACGTAAAATCCCGGGTCGATGTAATGATCGACCCTAAAACCGCCGAAAGGCTCCATTTGAAAGGCACACAAATAGCGGAAATGAGAAAAAATGGCGCTGAATTTATTATATCCATAGGGGGAGATGGTACGGTTTTGCGCGGGATACAGAAAATGGATGATCCGCTTCCGTTCCTGGGCATTAATATGGGAACTATTGGTTTTCTTGTGGATGTGCCTCCGGAAGATTCTCTCTCTATCATTGATAAAGTGTTGTCAGGTTTTGAGGTTGAAGAACGCTCTCGCCTGTCAATTCTTATGAATGATGAGGTACTTCCATGTGCAACGAATGAAGTTGTCATCATTACCGCTAATCCCGCCAAGATGCTCTCATATCGGATTTTTGTGGATAAGATCCCTCTTGAAGAATTGCGGGCAGACGGCGCGGTTTTTGCAACTCCAACAGGCTCAACTGCGTATGCGATGAGCGCAGGAGGGCCAATTGTTGATCCGCGAGTGGATGGGACTGTAATTGTGCCGCTTGCTCCTTTTAAATTATCATCCCGTCCATGGGTAGTTCCTGCCCTGAGCCAAATAAAGGTGGAGCTTACCGTTCCGAAAAAAGAAGCCGTGCTTGTGATCGATGGGCAGTACTCGAGGAAAATAAAAGAGGATGACACGATCATTATTACAAAGGCAGATATTCCCGCAAGGTTCGTGAGAACGAGAGAGGATGGGTTTTATGAGAAAGTCAGGAGTAAGCTTGCCTGACATTCCATTTCAAATCTCATAATACCTTATCTACAACAAAATCAGGCAAACCTTATCATATTTCCCGTCAATTAAAATCGAGAAAAGATATGTTCACAATAATCACAGGCGCGCAATTCGGAGATGAAGGAAAAGGCAAGATCGTGGATATGATGGCAAAAGAATTCGATATTGTCGCTCGTTTCCAGGGAGGGGATAATGCAGGGCATACCGTCGTGGCAGAAGGAAAAACATACAAACTGCATCTTATCCCTTCTGGTGTGCTTTTCGATGCCCGTCTCCTTATTGGACCGGGTACTGTTATGAATCCCGGGATCTTAATGGATGAAATTGCCATGCTCTCTGAGAATAATGTAGAAGTACCGCCATCAAAGCTTGGCATTGATGCAAAGACAAGCATTATAATGCCGTATCATGTGGCACTTGACAGTCTTCGCGAATCAAAGCGCGCCGTGAAAATCGGAACCACGAACAGGGGTATAGGTTTTGCTTATGTTGATAAAGTGGGCAGAGAAGAGATACAGATGGCAGATATTGCGGATAAGAGCCGTTTAATGCGCAAACTTGAAGAAATAGCTTCCCAGAAAGAAGCAGCGTTAAAAGAAATGGGTGGTGACCCGAAGATCGTGCGATCAGAAATTGATGTTTATCTTGAGATCGGCAAGAAATTAAAACCATACATTACAGATGTTTCAAAAGAAATAAACCTGGCATTAAAAGAAGGAAAAAAAGTCCTTGCCGAAGGTGCACAGGGGACGCATCTTGATATTATTCACGGGACACAAAAATTCGTCACTTCTTCAAGTACAGTCGCAGGATCTGCGTGCGCCGGGCTGGGTGTAGGTCCGACAAAAGTGAATGAAGTGATAGGAGTAATAAAGGCATATATCACACGCGTGGGAGAAGGGCCGCTTCCCACCGAGCAGAAAAACCAGGCAGGTGATCACCTGCGTGAAAAGGGCGGCGAATTCGGGACAACAACGGGACGCCCGAGGAGATGTGGCTGGTTTGACCTGCCCCTCGCGAGAAAAGCCATCAACCTCAATGGATATACATCCATGGCCCTGACAAAACTCGATGTACTTTCAGGGCTTAAATCGATAAGGTTGTGTCTTGGATATGAACTGGAAGGAAAAAATATCGATTATATGCCTGAACTTTCCGATGATGTCGCTCGATGCAAGCCCATCTATATCGATGTCCCTGGATGGCGTGAAGATATCACGGATACCGAAAGTTTCGTAGATCTTCCGGAAAATGCCAGGCTTTATGTTGAATTGCTTGAAGAATTGATGGGCGCAGGAATAGGATATATTTCTGTTGGACCGGGCAGAAAGCAAACTTTTATAAAATAAGAAATAGTGAATTAAACTTTTGTTACCGTTTTCGCATCCTTTTTCCGATTAGATACAATACCATAACCACCAGGATCATTGAAATTACAACTATAACCACAGGTTTATAATACAATAGGGGGGTTACGCCAGGGCGATCGGCATTATATTTAGATACAGCGCTTGATGATATTTCGTATATATGCACTGCATAGCCATCGAAGGAATCGGTAAATAGTCCGTTATTTACATTAATGCTCCTGCCGGGAGCTCCGCTTCCGGTGCCTAATGTTCCGAGCGTCTTCGCAGTCATATTTCCGGTTAGCCCCCTAACTTTTATCTTAACATTGGAAAGTGAGGTTTTGTCTTTGTTCACAACTATCAAATACCAGATATTTATGGAAGCATCCCGTTTCAAAACATAATTTATTTTTCTAAATGTTCCATATCGGGATATGGTTTTATTCATGTTTGGATGGGTGATGAGAACTGTAGCATCATTTTCGTGCTGATACCATGACCTTCCGACATCTGGCAGGACGAGAATGTCATTGAGCTTTTTAATCTCGTTGTATAAATCTTTTACACCTTGCCAGAGAACTGGATCCGTCCAGGTTCCAACGTTCTCCCAACGCCCTGGATATTTCTTAACCTGACTATTATACGCCCAGTGCCCAATTCCGTTATAACCAATTGTCATGGCATTAAACGTTTCTAACCTTACTTCATCCGGGTTTGTCTTCAATATTATGCTTCCCTGAGCATCCTTTGCGTCCTTGCCGTTTGCCTGTATGACTGCCCAGAAAGGTTTCGTGTAATTGTCTACACTTTTGCCTCCGGCGAAAGTCCTGAGAGATATAACCTCAAAATAATACAGGTAATCCTCTTTTGTCGGATACGTGTTTCTTATCGTGTAATGGTCTTCACTTATAATATCAGCATAATCCTGCGATTTGAAAATATAGTCGTTTGCTGCGGTATTGTCGTATGGATTGTGGTTAACAATGACCGGATGATCCGGATCGAATTTTTTTAACGCATTATATGTAGCTTTCAGATTGCTGTAATTTGCATATCTCTTCTTGAGGGGTTCGTCTATGTGGACATATCCAAAAAACTGGGGTGCATCTCGGTCTGCTGTAGTAAACGGCTCTATAGATTGATCCGGAACAGGCCAACAGGTATTTGTTGATGAGGGACAGGGTGAACAAACCATTGCCTGTACCGCATAAGGCAATTTTGATTTCTCATACTGTTCTTGATATGTTCTCCAATCAGGATTTCCGCACCAATAAGTGCCCCATCCACTTAACGTGAAGTCGTATCTCTGGGCTATTTCAAGTATGCCATCATTCTTTGCTGCGGCAAATGTAGTTGTTGCGCCATAGGTATATATTGGGAACGTCTTTTTGCCATTGATGCTAATTGTTTTGTCGGGGTTTATTGTGATTTCTGAAGCCATACCGATATATGAAAAGAGGCTAAGGGTCAATAAACAGGATACTACCAACATTTTCCATATCATACCACACCTTATATTCTTATATTATATCATCCACACACCCTCATAAATTCTCTGCCACAATGCATGACAACATTTTGGTCACAGTATTATATCGCTTTTCTATGCTTCAATGGTCTCTCGTTTCAATCCGTTAATTATTTCATCTTTAGATACCTATCTATTATTGCAGGGCAGTCGATATAATATGGGGCATCATGGAAAAATCAATTAGATTGAAAGTAGCAGAAGCAGACCAGAGGGACGTAGGCAAAGGAATCGTCCGGATTGATGAAAAGTTCCGGAACATAATAGGCATCAATATTTTTGATGTAGTTGAGGTAAAAGGAGAGCAGCATTCTACATCTGCGGTTGTCGGAAGGGCATATCCGCAGGATGAAGGGCTTGATGTCATTAGAATGGACGGCCTTATACGCACAAATGCCAGGACAAGCCTCGGGGAATATGTTGATATCTCAAAAGCAGAGTGGAAAGAAGCAAAAAAAGTCACACTTGCCCCTGTGACAAAAAATATCCATATCTATGCGCCAAGTGAAAGCCTGCGTGCAATTTTTCATAACAGGACCGTTTCAAAAGGAGATATCATATCAACAACAAGCGTCAGGCGGCCGAGGGAATCATTCGGTTCGGATGTAATGTTCGAGCAGGTATTCCCGGAATTCTTTGGTGGCTCATTTGGTCTTGGCGAGATTAAATTGCATGTTTTTTCAACATCACCCGCCGGAATTGTAAAGATAACCGATGTTACAGAGGTGGAACTCCTGCCTGAAGCTGTTGAGCTTCCTGCGGAACTGCCTGAGGTAATGTATGAAGATCTGGGCGGAATAAAACCCGCCCTGAGTAAGATCAGGGAGATCATTGAACTGCCTCTTAAGCATCCTGAGCTTTTCAACAGGCTTGGTATTGATGCGCCAAAAGGAGTACTTCTCCATGGGCCGCCAGGAACAGGAAAAACCATGCTGGCAAAAGCCGTGGCGAATGAGAGTGAGGCGTATTTTATCACGATCAATGGCCCTGAGATAATGTCAAAATATTACGGGGAAAGTGAACACAAGCTTCGTGAAGCTTTTGATGTGGCCGAGAAAAATGCCCCGGCTATAATTTTCATTGATGAGATCGACAGCATCGCCCCAAAACGAGCCGAAGTAACGGGCGAAGTAGAGCGCCGCGTCGTGGCACAGCTTCTTTCTCTTATGGATGGCCTGAAATCAAGGAAGAATGTGATCGTCATTGGTGCAACAAACCGTCCTGAAGCCCTTGATATGGCGCTTCGCCGTCCAGGCAGGTTTGACCGGGAGATCGAGCTTCGCGCGCCTGACCGGGAAGGGCGACATGAGATATTCCAGATACACACACGTGGAATGCCTCTTGAGGAAGAGGTCAGTCTTGATAAACTTGCGGATCGAACATATGGCTTTGTGGGCGCAGATATCGCAGCATTATGCCGCGAGGCTGCAATGACCTCTCTTCGAAGAGTGCTTCCTGAAATTGACCTTGAACTGAAGGTCATACCTAAAGAGACGCTCGATAAACTCATTATTAAAGCTTCGGATTTTGAAGACGTAATGAAGGAAGTCCAGCCATCGGCCCTTCGTGAGATACTGTTCGAAGTGCCAAATGTTTCATGGGATGACATCGGAGGGCTTGAAAAAGTTAAAGATCTCCTTTCTGAGGCTGTGGAATGGCCGCTGCGGTATGCTGAATCATTCAAGCGAATAGGAGTGGAAGCTCCCAAAGGCGTACTTCTCTATGGGCCGCCAGGTACTGGAAAAACCCTTCTGGCTAAAGCTATTGCCAATGAGAGCGAGGCAAATTTTATGACTGTAAAGGGAAGCGATATATTATCAAAATGGTATGGAGAATCCGAAAAGCATATAGCTGAGATATTCAAAAAAGCGCGCCAGGTCGCGCCCGCCATCATATTCCTTGACGAGCTTGATGCTCTTGCGCCAGTAAGAGGGACGATTGAAGGTGAGCCCCTTGCTACAGAGCGAATTGTGAATCAATTGCTCTCGGAACTTGATGGTCTTGAGGAACTTCGGGGGGTTGTGATCATCGGGGCGACAAACCGGCCTGATATAATCGATCCGGCGCTTTTAAGACCCGGAAGGTTTGATGAAATGATACTTGTGCCTGTCCCTGACCCCAGGACGAGATTAGAGATTTTTAAAGTCCATACAAAGAAAATGTCGCTTGCAGAGGATGTAAATTTGGGGGAATTTGTAAGGATAACTGAAGACTTTACTGGTGCAGATATTGCCGCTGTGTGCAAGAAAGCAGGACGCTTTGCGATGCGTGAAAATATGAATGTGGAAAAAGTAAGCCATAAGCATTTCCTTTCTGCAATAAAAGAGACAGGACCATCTGTCACGCCGGATATAATGAGCTATTATGAAAAGATCAAGGATAATCTGCGAAAGAGACGCTCAAAGCAGATAGAGTCAAATTCAGGAATATATGCATGATCAAGGAAGGGGTATTATTTGATAAGCTTGCGGATAAAAAAGTAAAATGTAATGTCTGTTCCCACAGGTGCACTATTGCAGAGGGTAAATTGGGATTATGCAGGACAAGACAGAATAAGGACGGCAAAGTCTACACCTTGATATACAATACTGTTTCAAGTGAAGCTGTTGATCCGATCGAGAAAAAACCCCTGTATCATTTCCTGCCGGGTACGCTTTCGTATTCACTCGGTTCAATCGGGTGTAATTTCAGGTGCCAGCATTGCCAGAACTGGAATATTTCCCAGACCACATTTGAGGAGTCACATACGATCGAAATAACACCGGAAACTGCGATAAAGCGGGCGCTGGAATCCGGGTCAAAATCGATATCCTGGACATATAATGAACCTGCCATCTGGCATGAATATACTTATGACAGCGCGGTTCTTGCAAAAAGAGCGGGTCTTAAGACGATATATGTAACGAATGGCTATATTACCCCGGAGGCGCTTTTAAGGATCGCGCCGTATCTTGATGCCTTCCGTGTTGATATCAAATCATTTTCCGAGGATTTCTACAGGAAAACCTGCGGCGCAAGGCTTGCGCCAGTGCTTGAATCGACAAAACTGGCAAAGGAACTGGGTATGCATGTGGAAACGGTAACGCTTATTATACCAGCAAAGAGCGATTCGCCTGAAGAGATAACACAGATCGTGCGATGGGTGCATGATAACCTGGGTATAGACACGCCTATGCATTTCACAAGGTTCCATCCCATGTATAAAATGGATGACCTTTACCCCACGCCTCTTGATACTCTTGAGATGGCATATGATATTGCAAAAAAAGAGGGGATGAGGTTCGTGTATCTTGGAAATGTCGGAGGGCATAAGTACGAGAATACGTATTGTCCGAAGTGCAATACTTTGCTTATTGACCGCCTGGGATTCAGGGTGGGTGCTGTTAAGATCAAGGATGGGAAATGCCCGGAATGCGGGGAAGGGATAGCGATAGTTGTATAGCTATGGCAAAAGAGAAATTTAAGAGGACGATTAGAATGAACTCAAAAAAATCAGGATTTTCCACACGCGCCATCCATTCAGGAGAAAAACATGAAGAAACGGGGTCAGTCACAACCCCGATATACCAGACAGCGCCATTTAAATTTAAGAGCGCAGCCCATGCATCCGACCTGATGAGCGGGCGTGAAAAAGGATATATTTATTCACGCGGGCTGAATCCAACGACTGAAGTGCTTGAGGAAAAAATGGCTGACCTTGAGGGCGCAGAGGCGGCCCTTGCGCAAACAACAGGCATGGCAGCGATTTGTGCAGCGGTTTTCACATCTGTCAAAGGAGGGGACCATGTGATAGCCGATGAAGTGATTTACGGAAGCACATACGACCTGTTCGTTGAGCTTAAAAATTTCGGCGTTGATGTTACTTTTATCGATACATCAGACCCGCAGAATGTAGAAGAAGCTTTTCGCATGAACACCAGACTTGTATTCTTTGAATCCCCGGCCAATCCCACGATGAAGCTGACGGATATCAAAGCCGTAAGCGATATCGTGCATGAAAAAGGCGCGACTGTAATGGTTGATAATACATTCATGACACCTTATTTCCAGAAGCCGCTTACACTTGGGGCTGATGTAGTTGTGCATAGCGCCACAAAATATCTGAATGGTCACGGGGATACTCTTGGCGGGATAATTGCAGGTTCTGCGGATTATATAAAATCAGCAAAGCATACGGCAAAGAACTTTGGCGGCTCCATCACCCCGTTCTCCTCATGGCTCATTATCCGGGGCATAAAGACCCTTCCCATCCGCATGGACAGGCATAACCAGAATGCAATGGCAGTGGCAAAATTCCTGAAGGGACATGATAAGGTTGAAAGCGTAATTTATCCCGGACTTCCTGAGCATCCGCAATTCGAGCTGGGGAGAAAACAAACAAGCGGCGCTGGCGGCATGATAGCATTTCTCCTGAACGACGCAAAAAATATACCTGTTTTTCTTGATTCCCTGAAGCTTTGCATGCTTGCGGTAAGCCTTGGTGAGACCGCAACGCTCATCCAGCATCCGGCCACTATGACCCACGCCGTTGTTCCGCGCCAGGACAGGATAAGATACGGTATTTCGGATGAACTTATTCGTCTTTCGGTTGGTCTTGAGGATGTCAGGGATATTATCGATGATCTGGAACAGGCGCTATTCACTGAGAAGCCCTGAGAATTACAGATTGGCATCTGGCAGTGTTCAGCAACATCGTGCGAGCAGCTTGGTATAAGCCCCTGGTCGGACCATATTTAAATACATTCCACGCAAAATAACCTTTGGGTTTACATGAAACACAAAATTTTAAACTTCACTGTCCTCATCGAGCAGGATGAAGACGGCATTTATGTAGCATCTGTGTCTGAACTTGAAGGATGCCATACACAAGCAAGAACTCTAGATGAGCTAAGGGAAAGAATAAAAGAAGCGATACAGCTCTATTTAGAAGTCAAATCAGACCTCATTAATGATGTGCCATTAGAATTCATAGGCATTCAGAAGGTCGAGGTCACAGTTTGAAATGGATAAAATGAATCTCATAGCAATTCCAGCATTTTCCCGGGCTCAGTTACAGGCAATCGGCAGCTGAAATTTCGGCATACATACGCGGTGGCTTTACCCCCCTTGCTTGAAAGGCTTTTTGTATAACCAGAAATTCGCATGATCTCACTTTCTTCATTAGGCCGCAACATTACAACCTTATTCGGAATAAATTCTTTCCTGAGCGCTTTTAACATATCCATCGTATCATCTGCCTGCAAATCCCCTGCAATTACTACTTCGCTCGAAGGCCCAATAGTAAAATCAAGCGCCGACATAAGCATTGTATAACCAGCTGGCGCCTGTCCTACTATCCGGGAGAATGCCTGCCCGGTAGCCTCTGCTTTTCGTTCAAGTTCCGGGTCAGCCGTGATCTTCCCAAGACGAATCAGATTCAACATGGCTACCGCATTGCCTGACGGGACAGCTCCATCGTAGATGTCCTTTTTCCTGATAAGAATATTTTCAGCATCATCTGATGTAATAAAAAATCCACCAGCCTTCGCATCCCAGAAATGCGTGAGCAAATATTCATTGAATTCAAGTGCTGCCTGCAGATAACGGATCTCGAAGGTTGCCTCATAAAGTTCGAGCAACCCCCAGACAAAGAATCCATAATCATCCAAAAAGCCAGGAATTGCAGTTTCACCGTCCCTGTAACGGTGATAAAGTCCTCCTTTTGGATTACGCATTTTAGTAATAATAAAATCTGCAGCTTTTTGGGCATTTTCTGCATATTCGGGTTCATGAAAAGCCTGGGAAGCCTTAGCCAAGGCTGCTATCATCAATCCATTCCAGTCTGTCAGGATCTTGTCATCCTTGCCAGGGTGGATACGGTTTTCACGAACCTCGAATAATTTACTTCGTGAGGATTCAATACTCTTTTCTATGTCCGCTATTGGAAAACCAGGAACTTCAGTGATAGGATTTGATAAATAGAATATATTTTTTCCATTACCTTCCGGGAAATTTCCGTCTACCCTGATATTGAATACCTTCTTGACTAATTTATACTTTTCATCAGTGAAAACCTGCCGTAGCTCATTTTCAGTCCAGAGATAAAATTTTCCTTCTTCTCCTTCGCTGTCAGCATCTTCACCTGAGAAAAATCCACCTTCAGGTGAGGTCATATCTCTCATTAAATAGGTAAAAATTTCACGGCATGTTTTTTCGTACTCTTTTTTCCCTGTCGCCTGGTGAGCTTCGGTATAAGCCATTGCCAGCATAGCCTGGTCGTAAAGCATTTTTTCAAAATGCGGGACAAGCCATCTTTGATCAACAGAATAGCGGTGAAAACCAAATCCCACATGGTCATAAATTCCTCCCATACGCATAGCGCAAAGTGTCTTCTCGACCATCATGAGAGCCATCCTATCTCCGGTGCGTTTCCAGTAGCGAAGAAGGAACATTAAGTTGTGAGGTGTCGGGAATTTGGGCGCGTGACCAAAGCCGCCGTGTTCTTCATCGAACATTCCCAGAAGCTGCTCGTAAGCAATATGAAGTATATCATCTGTCAGTCTTTCTCCTGCAAGGGATGCAGGCTTGAGAGCATTTACATTCCTGTTTGCGGCTTTTTCAACTTCATCTCTCTGTGAGTTCCAGAGTTCTTTGACCTGTGGTATCAGGTCCAGCATCCCAACCCGGCCGAGCCTGCTTTCTTTCGGAATATAGGTCAAAGCATGAAATGGTTTCCTGTCGGGTGTTAATAATAAATTAAGGGGCCATCCCCCGCTTCCTGTCATAGCCTGGCATACTGCCATATAGATGCTATCAATATCGGGTCTTTCTTCCCTGTCAACTTTTATGCTCACAAAAGCATCATTCATCAATGCTGCGACATCATCATCCTCAAAAGATTCCTTTTCCATCACATGACACCAGTGGCATGTGGAATATCCGATAGATAGAAAAACAGGTTTATTTTCATTCTTTGCCTTTTCAAAAGCTTCTTCGCCCCATGGGTACCAATTTACAGGATTATGTGCATGCTGTAGAAGGTACGGGCTTTTTTCATTGATCAACCTGTTTGTTTTTATTTTACCGGCCTCTTTACTCATTAAACCTATTTTAGTGTCCAATGTTTAAAAACTTCCTGATCACCAAGTTGTTTACTTTCCAGACCTCGTAAGCCTGAAAAAGCCTGGAAAATTACTTATATATCCTTGTTTCCCATGTGGAAATATGCCTTCACTTGCAGATCTCACTTCTTCTATTGAATAAAAAGCTCTTGTATTAAATCTTTTTATAATGTTTACAACCTGTTGAAGGTCTCGCCGCTTAATGATAGTATAAATAATTTTGACTTTTCCTGTCGCCCCCTCTGCATCAATGATCGTGACGCCAAAACCCTCAGATTTTAAGAATTCTATTAACTGAATTCCATCTTTTCTTGTAATAATTCGAACGACCAGGGTACCTATTGCCATTTTCTCTTCTATCCAGATACCTACGAAGTTCCCGCAGGCGAAACCTCCTGCATAGGCAACATAATAGGTAATATTTGTTAAATTGTTAAAAACCTGGCCGATCGCAAAGAGCCATATCATTATTTCAAAAAAACCAAAAATCGGAGCCAGCCACTTCATGCCCCTTGAAACAAATATTATCCTGATAGTCCCGAATGTAACATCTACGATACGAGCCAGGAAAATAAGGATTGGCAGGATAATTAAAGAAAAAGTTCCTGAATTAATGATGTTTTCCATATTTCTTTATTCTAATTTTCAGTAAGGCAATCTCATTTGCTTTCCGCATGAAGTGCATGTAGTGGCTATATGGGTTCCCTGAAGCCTCGTGCGTGCATTCACACCCTGGACTAAATAAGTATGGCAGTGCTTGCATATCTGCCTCTTGAATTCAGGGGGCATCCTGACCCTGTATCTCATCCCTATTTTTCTTGCAAGCTGCACATAACGGTTGCTGCGACATGGATGTTTCTCGAATTCTGTGTGGGCAAGCTCAAAAAGCCTGAGAATGCGTTGATATGCCATGTCCTTTGACCAATCTTTCTGTTTCTTGCGCATGGGTGGATAATTGGTGGTGGATTACAAATAATGTTCGCCTTCAGCTTAAAATAATATCAACCACCGTAAACACCAGCATGCTCAAACTCACTGCTGCATTCACATTAAAAAACGCCACAGGAACATTGGTAAAATTATCAGCCTTAACAAGCGTATGCTCATACAATATAAGAGCAGCAATAACAATCAGCCCCACTTTGAAAATAATCCCAAGTTTCATCACGAACATCAACCCTACCAGAAGTATAAGCATCAAAACATGTGACAAAAACGACACATCAAGCGCCTTCTTAATACCGAAAACAGTTGGCACCGAATACAACTTATTCTTAATATCAAAATCAATGTCCTGAAGTGAATAAATAATATCAAAACCCGCTACCCAGAAGGAAACAGCAAAAAGAAGCAGAAGCATGGAAATTTCTGGCGTGCCGAATGGGAAATTAAATATTCCCGTTACGGCAAGCCATCCTCCTACAGGCGCATAACCAAGGTTCATGCCCAGGACAAAATGTGATATCGGAAGAGATCTTTTAAGATAAGGATATATTATTGAGGTAACCGGAATGATGGGCGCAAGTAAAAGGCATACCGGATTCAATTTATAGGCTGAGTAAAACAGAAAAAAATAAGATACGAGTATTAATCCCCATACTTCTGATAATGATATCTTACCAGCAGGCAGCTCGCGATTCGCTGTCCTGGGATTCTTTGCATCGATTTCCCGGTCAATAAGATTATTCAACGCCATTGCAGCGCTTCGTGCTCCCAGGAACGCAAGCCCGACCCAGAACAAAACTCGAAGTTCAGGAACACCTTTGCTTGCAAGGAAAGCGCCAAGATAAGCAAAAGGGATGGCGAAAAGCGTATGTTTCAGAACCACGAAATCCGCATATAATTTCAATTTTTTTAACATCAAAAATCTTTTCTCTCTTGACTGTTATTAACTACCTGATAGCAATGATCAATCTTTATTTTATCGGATCGGCTGGAAGTGGCAAATCTTCACTTACAAACGCTTTTTTTGGATGGATGGAAAACCAGAAATATGATGCAATTACGGTGAACCTTGATCCCGGTATCGAAAATGCTCCTTATGTCCCTGATGTGGATATCCGTGACTGGGTAAAATTGGATGATGTAATGAAAGAATACGGAGTCGGGCCAAACGGTGCCCAGATCCTTGCAGCGGACCTCCTTGCTTTGAATATCGATGAAATGAAAGAGATAATCGAAAGCTATGATTCCGATTATGTTATTTTTGACACGCCCGGGCAGATGGAATTATTTGTGCTTCGCCAATCCGGAAAATTCCTTATTGATACACTTGGCGCCGAGGAGTCGATTATCGGTTTCCTGTATGATCCCATAATTTCAAAAACTGCGTCCGGTTTCATTTCATTAATGCTCCAGGCGGCTTCAGTGCAGATGAGGTTCAATATTCCTTTCCTGAATATTCTTCCAAAATCCGATCTGCTAAAAAATGAAGAACGTGAGAGGATAATCAACTGGAGCAGGAATATTATGGATCTTGAAGATGAGATACATAACGAGGTACCTACAATGCAAAGCCAGCTAAGTATTGAATTCCTTTTCGCGCTCAAATCATTTGGGGCAAGCCAGAATATTATCCCGGTCTCATCGACTTATGGTTCAGGAATGGAAGACATATACAACACAGTGCAGCAGATATATTTCGGAGGGGAGGACCTGAGCAAGGATTAATTATAATTACAATCCAAGCTCTTTCCATATCTTATCAACTCGCGTTTTTACATCTTCATCCATTTTCAAAGCGTCAGGCCATTCGCGGTTGAATCCTTCAAACGACCCTTTTCGCGTTGCATCAATACCCATTTTGGAACCAAGGTTGGGAAGGGGCGAAGCATGGTCAAGGGTATCCGTGGGCGCTTTATCGATTATCGTAACGTCCATGGCAGGGTCAATGCGCGTGGTCGTTGCCCAGAGCACTTCCCTCATGTCCTGCACATTTACATCATCATCAAGCACGATTATGGTCTTTGCGAACATCATCTGTCCCATTCCCCAGAGTGCGAACATGACTTTTTTGGCATGTCCAGGATACCGCTTTTTTATTGACACTATGCAAAGATTATGGAAAACGGCTTCAACCGGAAGGTTGATGTCGACTATTTCAGGAAGCTGGGCTTTCATAAGAGGAAGGAATATCCTCTCAGTTGCTTTCCCAAGATATGCGTCTTCCATCGGCGGTATTCCCACGATGGTCGCATGGTAGATCGGATTCTTTCGGTGTGTAATGCATGTTACATGGAACACCGGGAATTCATCTGCAAGTGAATAATATCCTGTGTGATCGCCAAAAGGCCCTTCTGTGCGGCGCTCTTTTTCGTCAACATATCCTTCGAGGATAATTTCGGCATGCGCGGGAACGTAAATGTCAAATGTCTCGCATTTAACAAGCTCCACGTTCTTTTTACGCAGGAATCCGGCAAACATCATCTCATCAATATTATCAGGAAGCGGCGCAGTGGCTGAGTAAACGATAGATGGATCTGCTCCAATAGCAACGGCGACTTCAATTTTTCCGTTGCCTGCCGAATCAGCGTAATCCCTCGCCCCATGCTTATGGATATGCCAGTGCATGCCTGTGGTTTTGCCATCATATACCTGCATCCTGTACATCCCTACATTCTGCTTTCCAGTTTTTGGATTTTTTGTGAATACAAGAGGAAGCGTTATGAAGCGTCCCCCGTCCCCGGGCCAGCATTTCAATATTGGAAAATCATCAAGCGACAATCCTTCTTTAAGGATTATTTCTTTACAGGGGCCCGATTTTACATGTTTTTGGGCAAATGATGTAAGTTCCACAACCTCAGGGAGCTTCTTTATTCCTTCCCATAATCCCGATGGGGCTTCAAATTGCATGAATTTTTGTATCCTTGCTCCGATTTCATCAAGATCATTTACGTCAAGTGCAAGGCACATTCGTTCCATTGTACCGAATGCATTGGCAAATACAGGCATCTTATAGCCTTTTACATTTTCAAAAAGAAGTGCAGGGCCGTTCTTTTTAACACACCGGTCAAGGATTTCAGTGATCTCAAGCTCTGCGCTTACTTCTGTTTTTATCCGCTTCAGAAGCCCTCGTTTTTCGAGAATTCCAATGAATTCCCGTAAATCCTTATATGCCACTATAAGACCTCTGAAATACCAGGGTTTCTTTCTTCATTATATTTAATTTTCAATGATGCAGCTTTTAAAAGACAGGACCGGTGTATGTATCCCATTTGTTTTTTCTTCCAATTCCTGGATTCATCGCTCATTCCTTCTACGGGTTCGTAAATCATGAGCATATCCTTTGCGTCCTCCGGGAACATGAGTTTCACAAAATCGTCACATATCAGGCATTTTTTCCAGCGGGTATATTTACGTTCGGTCATGATATACTGATTGCGTTACGGGAATATATAAAGATGCCGTTACGGATTTTGTTGAGTTTAACACATTGATACTCATTATAACCATAACCGTAAACTATAAATACTATAGTTCGCATATATACGAATTGTAGTGGGCGGAAAAAAATAATCTTTTTTTTCAATACCACACCACCATAAATCCCAAATGCCCACTACCTCCTATTCAGTACTTTTTTAAAAAAAATGCTCATCTTTACAGGAACCGTAAACTATAAATAGTTTTGTTCGTATATATACGAATTGTAGTGGGCAGAGAAAATTTTTTCTAACCACCATAATCCCCTTTCTGCCCACTTACCTATCCTATTTGAAATGGGAACTATTATCTAACTTGACTTTCCAAGATATTATATCAAATCCGTTACGCGAATTAATTTAATAAATCGCGTTACGCAATTAAATACAAATTAAATTATATAGTTAGTTCGCACCCTTACGAAACAATTATTACCTCAGAGGAGAATTATATAATATAACTGAAAAAAAGGAATGATCAATATGAATACAAATGAAATGTTCAGGAATAAAAAATTGGCATATGGTTTTACCTCATTAATAGGCATGGCTTTTATGGGTTTTGTGACTGGCTGGGTATTTCTTATCCCGATTGCAACAGCGGGATTCCTTTTATATGGCTATACTGTTTATTCGAGAGACCAAAAGTACAGGATCAATGTGAATTATAAACCGAGTGATGCAATGAAAGCGATTGCTCGCAGGGAAATGGAACTCGCGAAAGAAAAAGAAAGACTGATGTATGAACAACGTCACATTGAGATGAAATAGTAATAAAGTCAAACGTTGCGACGGCACACCCAACCGCAGCAGAGCTGCGGGGTATAGTAATCTGAATTAAGATTATTATATTTTATAACATTATAGCATATCCAGCGGGCTTTTGATCTTCTTAATCTCATCACTTGAAACCTGGGTATATATCTGCGTAGTCTGCAAATTCGAATGCCCCAGCAACTTTTGTATCTTCCTTATGTCCACGCCATTCTCAAGAAGATGTGTTGCGAAAGAATGACGCAACGTGTGTACGTGCACAGGTTTGTCGATACCTGCGCGCTCTGCACAGACTTTGATCGCATGCTGGATACCGCTTGATGACATTTTTCTGCCATTTATCGAAAAAATATAACCTTTTCCTCCTACATTTTTTTTTTCGATGTACTCGAGAAGGTCCTTCTTGAATATTTCAGAGACAATAAATATCCTGTCCTTTGCGCCTTTTCCAAGCCGTACCCAGCCTGTGCCATCATTTAGGTCAAGGTCACAGTATTGAAGGTTGATGCATTCCGAAAGCCGAAGGCCAGTGGAATAAAGGAGTTCAATTAAGAGCCTATGCTTTATGTTTTCGGTATTATCGATGAGGTCTTTTATCTCCTTATGAGTCAGCACTACAGGCAGCTTTTTTGATGCTTTTGGCGTTTTTATCAAAGACATGTTTTTTCCAAGCATATCTGTATAGAAAAATTTTAATGATGCTTTTATGAGTGCGATCGAGGAATTTGATAGCGAATCGTCTGATATCTTGGAGGCCAGGTACTCCTTTATATCATCATCCTTTATCTCTTCGGGATCCTTTTTAATAAATTCAAGGAATTTGCGATTATAGAAAAGATACATCTTTGATGTCTGTTTTGAAAAGCCACGGAGTTTTAACTCAATCTCAAGCTTTTTCAATTCGGGTGGAAGTTCAACTGGCATAACAGTTTATTTTTATGTATTTAAAGTATATAAAAACTCCGTCTAATTTTCCGAGGTCGCTGAAAAAGAATCGCATCAACTGGAAAAAGAAAAATCGATTTTGCGTAGAAAAAAATTTGATATTACAGTTGCCGATATGTATTTATGTGATTTAGTCATATATATTCTTGCTTAGAAAAGGAACATTATGGCTGGAGTGAAAAAGTACGTATAATGTAGATTATACGTACTTTATGGACTAAATGCTGTATTTGGCGGGGAAAAACCATTGATTTTTCCTGGATTTTGCACAAACTTACATCAAAATTAGATTGTTTCAAATGATTCAAAAATTTCTGTTCTCAGATAAAAAAAGCCTTTTTTTTCTTTGAAATTTTCTTTTGTGATTGCCAGGGTGTAAATGTAAGACTTGATAGAGAACTATCGCCATAAATTAAAATAAGAGTTTTGAATAAAAATAACTATTAATTTCCGTTACGGGAATTATACCGGATAATTGCTTAACGAATTTAACAACCTAAATACCGTTACGGAAATACAAAGATTTAATGGCGTAACGGATTTTATTTAAGATTTACCGTAACGGAATTTAACCACAAATTTACCGTTACGGAATTATGAGCCACTGTATTCAGTTCCCAAAATCTTTATTTAGTCTGATAATTCCTTTTATGACTCATTTGACCTGAGTGGTTACAATTTTTGTATCCACAGTTTTCCTTTGTAATAATAAATTAACTGTTATAGTATATTTTCCCGATGGTCTTATTCCACTTACTTTTTCCGGAATTGTCATCTGTATCGGGATGTCATATGATGCACCGGGTTTAATATCTGCATTATATTGATTGGAATATTCTCTTTTCGCCTTATCTCCCATCCAGGCATAATCATTATTTACTGCAATAGTCTCTGTCTCGAATCCTTTGATTGTAACAGACCCTGTGTTCATAACAACGATCTTTGCCTTAACATCACTACCGGCAAAATAACTGGGTGCGATTTCAATTCTTTCGATCTTCAATTCGCTTATTTCTTTGATAATGAAAGTGCCGGATGCTATCCTGGCGCCACGGTATTCTGCTTTCCATGTGTGATTTCCCGAAAAAAGCGCTTTTGTTAAGACTGCACCGCAAGCATTTACTTCGGAAGGTGGAAATGAATCTACATAAACCATAACTCCTTTTACTCCCGTATTTTTTCCTTTGAACATGGTCTGGAATCCCCGCTGGTTTTTCGAAGCTGCATATTCGCGAAGAGTAATGCCATCAACCGAATCAATGACCATAATAGATTTGTTCGCAGCAAGCGTCTGGCTATTGAAAGTCACATTGAGTATTATTGAGTGCCCTCCGATCTCAAATTTTTTTAAAAGTTTCCGGGCATTACCGATATTTGTGCCGTCTGATATCCATTCAAATGTGGGGTTATCTATGTTCTTGACCGTTGCCTCGAGTACTTCTTCCGTATCTTTCCATAAAACCCTGTCACAACCAATGGAAACTGAGGGCTTTGGTTTTTCCGTGATTTCCTGAGGTTTAAATATGCCAGAACCCAGAACAAAAACTAAAATTATTGCTGCCAGTAAAATGAAAATATATTGTTTTTTTGGCTTGGTAATTCTTGAAATATTATATTTGGACATATGCAGGGCTCGAATAAAAACAACAGGCCCGGGCCGGGATTCGAACCCGGGTCGTAGGATCCACAGTCCCATAGGATAACCAGCTACCCCACCCAGGCACATTGGTTCAATGATGGGGGCATCCCGTAATTGTATCAGTAAATGATAAAGGTTTTGTTCCATGGTCTGATACTGAAGAAAGGTGCACACAGATCATGTGGCAAAGGTCAAAAAGCTATTTTGAATCATGTGTAAGCGGTCAAGGGGGTGGAACCTGTCAATTGGAATCAGGATTGGAGAAGGAGTTCCGCAGCAATGTTAATTACTATGTCCTTCCCCACCAACAGCCCGCCGGTTTCTACCATCAAATCGGTCATTAAACCAAAATCCCTTCGACTGATCTTTGCGCTCCCATTGAAACCAACTCGCGTGTTGCCCCAGGGATCATCGGCTATCTTGATATTTCCTGTAATCGGGTGGAAGCTTCCCCCTCATCTGTCCAACCATAAGATGTTGAGCTATAAATTCATCACCTTCAATTTTCCCGTCACGCATAGTTATTATTCGGTTCGTTTGTTTCGCCACCTCCATATCATGTGTCACCACAATGATAGTCTGGCCTTTTTCACTGAGCCTTTTTAAGAGTTCAACAATTACTTCCCTTGTCTTTGTATATACAATGTCATTGCCGTCAAGCAGTTCTATTTTGATATCAACAACGCTTGGATTAAAAGGGCGCAGTAGCAACTGCACACCTTTATTGGAAGCTGAGAAATCCACTACATGGAAACTGGGCATGTCAACGGTTCCATATGAAACCGGATATGTTTTATTGTCATGAAGTTTAGTGTCATTATATATATTCACTTTAGCAGTGAAATAATCGCGCTGGTGTTTGTTCTGCCATAATATTACTTTGGAAACTTCTTCTCCGGCACCTGCTTTAAAAGGCACGATCTGTGATTCTACTACATTTGCCCCATCCATGAGCTCAAAAACGGCTTTTCCCTGGTGATCCTGGTCAGATCTAAAAGTGACCTCGCTGCTTGTGTAATCTGAAAAGAAATCTGTGATCTCAAGAGTGGCGCCTGCTGTGCCAGCAAGCAGTGAAGCGCATAAAGTCAGCAATACTAATTTAGACCACGTTATATTAGAATTACACTTTTTTAATATGCTTTTCATTTATTCCTCCTGAATTTTTCATGTTATCGATTGAGATTTGCCACAATCTCTAAGACAACCTCCAAATACTTAAACTTGTCTATTAATAATCAAGTTGGTTATTAAATCAACTATATGATATGATTATAAACAATATATATAATATATAATTACACAAAATTCAAGGAGTATAAAAGGATAACTATATGAATACATACGCAAATATGGTTTATAATAGAGCAATAAAAAATCGTCACAAGATACAAAACGAGGACAAAATATGAGCCCACTTGAAAAGTTATTTGGCAAAACCGCACAACTAACAGTACTGGAATATCTCATGAAAAATAAAGGAGAGATAAATTATCTTTCCGGAATAGCACAGGGCACCGGATTGTACCATTCCAGTGTTGCAAGGGTAATTGGCCCTCTTTTAGAAAATAATATAATAATTGAAAAAAAGATCGGAAAAACGATCCGATCATTCCATCTTAACGAAGAAAACGAAGCAGCAAAGCTTCTAATAAAATTCTATAACGAATTAAGTATATTAATGGATGACAAAATGCCTTCACCTGATTTGAAAAGCCCGGTGGTAAACCATGAATAAGAATATTGATGATAAGATCGTTGAGTTGATCAAAAAGAATGAAGAAATCTCTACTAAAGAAATATCCAGGATCTGGTTATGAGAAAGATGTTCGAAGGGTTTGAGATAAAGACGTCGTGATCCCTGAATGAAAGTTTAAATAACCCATAAATCGTATAAGAACCGATAAATCGAAATCAATATCTTCATATCAATAATTTATGGGACTCAAAACTATGGAACCTTACTTTCACTTAAAAGGCAGCTACAAAACAAGCGCTGACATAAAAGCTGCAAGTGCAGAGATTGAAAAATTCATTGCTGAATCAAAAGCTACTATCCTCCAAAAAGGGGTTCCGGCCGGAAGGGGCGCTAAGATCATAAACTGGGAAATACGCGATAATAGTATATTCTTTGATATCGAATCAGACAGGTACCTGCGAGCACACGATGCATTTATAAGGCTCAGGAAGCCTCTAGCTGGCGTTATTGGCAAGGCATATAAGATCGGTGTCAGGGGTGTTGAAGTTGAAGAGTTCATCGTAAAAATGCCATCAGAACAGCCTTTGCACCAGCAAAAAATACCTTTTGTAAAATCAATCGTGTTTGAGGAGGGTTTGATCACTCTTTCACTGGATGTGGGTGAAGCGCAGCTTGAGAATAAGGTACCTGACAGGATAATCTCACTCATTGAGGACAAGATCTCAGCCCAGAGCTTTGGAGGAAAAACGGAACACTGGAGCCTTCTCTGGGAAAGCCCGAAAAAGGAAATGATATTCAAAGGCGACCCCACGGTTGAAGCGGAAAAGCGCGGCTGGATAAAGCGTGCTTCAGGCCGCGGGCAGTGGATACATGGCCCCCAGATGACTCGCATTTTCAGGACATTTGAACAAATTGTGCTTGAAGAAGTCATAAAACCTCTTGGCTATGTTGAAATGATCTTCCCCAAGCTTGTTCCATGGGACGTATGGAAACATTCAGGGCATGCAAAAGGCGTGTATCCTGAAATCTACTACGTTTGCCCCCCCAAAACAAGAGACCCTGCATTCTGGGAAGAAGTTATAGATAATTACAAGGTCACACTGGAAGTCCCCATTGACCTTATCGCAGAGAAGATCGATAAGCCACTGGGCGGCATGTGTTATGCACAGTGCCCCTCGTTCTGGCCATTCTTGCAGGGAAAAACGGTTTCTGATGAATCGTTCCCGGTAAAGGTGTTTGACCGCTCAGGCACATCGCACAGGTACGAAAGTGGCGGCATTCATGGAATGGAAAGAGTGGATGAATTCCACAGGATTGAACTGCTGTTCATAGGCACATCCGAACAGGTACTTGACCATTCAAAGCAGATGCAGGAGTGCTATAAACGTGTATTTAATGATATACTTGAACTTGAATGGAGAATGGCCTGGGTTACACCATGGTTCATGGCACAGGAAGGACTCACAGGTCTTGCCGGCCAAACAGGTGTGGGAACAATAGACTTTGAAGCGCCGCTTCCTTACCGCGGAAAGGATGGGGAATATCTTGAGTTCCAGAACCTCAGCGTGAACGGGGATAAGTATCCTAAAGGCTTTAATGTGAAGCTGCAATCGGGAAAAGATGTCTGGAGCGGCTGTTCAGGCATCGGGCTTGAGAGATGGGCAAGCACGTTCTTTGCCCAGAAAGGATATGATGAAAAGGATTGGCCTGAGGCATTCAGGGAAAAGGTCGGAGAGATGCCAAAAGGGATAAGGTTCATGTAAATGGCGAAGGACTCAATCGGTGTAATATTCGGAAAGACCAGTTCAACAAGTTTCAGGTTTGCTGTTTCTGACAGCCTGGCAACAAGGAGATCGGACTATATCAAGGTCTGGCATGAATCTGATGGCTGGGCGCTTGCCCAGGTATCAACGATCACAAGTTCAAGTGAGGATTTCTCAGTAGAAGAAGCTGTGGATGCTGCTGAGGGCACATCAAAAATAGGCGACATGGATGAACATATTATCGCTGATGCTACGGTTATAGGTGTGAGGGATAAAGACGGCGTGCTTCGCGTCCCAAAATCACCTTTTAGCCCGGGGGATAAGATCTTCAAGGCTGATGACGTCCTGATAAAACAGACACTTGGTCTTATGCGCGGAGATGTATACATCGGGCTTCTTGACGGGCAAAGCGTCCGTGTAAATCTTGATGCAAATAACCTTGTGCAGAAGCACTGCAGTATCCTTGCAAAAACAGGAGCCGGGAAATCCTATACAGGAGGCGTAATTCTTGAAGAACTTCTTGATAAGGGCGTTCCCCTTTTGATCATCGACCCTCACGGGGAATATGCCACCCTGAAACTTCCCAATGATGATAAACCTTCATCTTTTGAACGGTACGGGATAATCCCAAAAGGGTATTCATCTCAGGTAACAGTTTATACGCCGGCGAATAAAGTACTAAATCCTGGTGCGGATTCTCTTTTCAGGTTAAATGGTATTAATCTCAGTATAAAGGAATTATCGCAGTTTTTCTCGGATGAACGATCCCAGAACGAAACAGGTATATTGTTCGAGGCGGTATCAAAACTAAAAGTTGAAAAACAGGATTATGCTATTGAGGACATAATAGTTGAAGTAGGACAGAATAAGAGCAAAGCCAAATGGAATGTGATCAATAAGCTTGAAACTCTCAGGGAAACCGGGATTCTTTCAGATAAGGCAACCACAATAAAAGAGCTTGTGCAGGACGCAAGGGCTTCGATAATAGATATGAAAGGCGTTAATCCGGATCTTCAGGCCATGATCGTGGCGAAATTGTGCGCTGATATTTTCGATGCACGAAAACTCAATACCGTTCCCCCGTGCATGCTTGTAATTGAAGAAGCGCATAATTTCTGCCCTGAAAAAGGATTTGAAAGAACTGTCAGCACCGATATCCTTCGAACGATCGCTTCCGAAGGGCGAAAATTCGGGCTTGGGCTTATGGTTGTTTCACAGCGCCCGGCGCGTGTTGATAAGAACATACTTTCCCAATGCAATACCCAGATCATAATGAAAGTGACAAATCCCAATGACTTGAAGGCCATCAGCAAAGGGCTTGAAGGCATAGGGTCGGATGTTGAAGATGATATCAAAAGTCTTTCACCTGGAGTGGCGATGATAGTCAGCACATATATCGAACGCCCTATACTTGTAGATATAAGAACCCGAAAAAGCAAGCACGGTGGGGCAAGTGTTCCAGTCGTCAAAGACCCCCTTGATCAAACTCCGGGCATAAGAGTCGTATCGAGCGGAATTGATGATAAATCAATTATTGGCTCAAAAATAACAGACATTGCAGGATCTGTTAATGATCCTCAAAGCACTATTGGTAATTCAAATATAAATTCCCAGAAGATAATTGATAATGCCAGGACTATTGTTGAATCTCCCAGGGCTATTATTAATAAAGCAAAAACAATTATTGAAGCAACAATACAAACAAAAAAGACCGAACAGCCCCAACAACATGAAGAAATAAAAGAGCAAATAGAACGAAAAAAAGGAAAACGCGAAACAAGTCTTTATCGCAAAATGTTCGGATCGAGGAAGAAATGACAACTTTAATGGAAATGGCAAACTCCGGGATAGTAACAAAAGAGATAAAAAGCGTAGCGGCAAAAGAAGGAGTTGATGCCCAGACCGTAAGAAAACTCCTTGCGCAGGGGTTAATTGCCATCCCCCGGAATTTGAAGAGCAGATCACAAGTCATTGGCATAGGAAAAATGATGCAGACAAAGATCAACGCCAATGTGGGTACATCGAGGGATAATGTTGATATTGAGGCTGAAGTTGAAAAAGCCATAACAGCAGAAAAATACGGTGCAGATACAATAATGGATTTATCTACGGGTGGAGACCTTGACCTTATCCGCAGGCGTATTATGGATTCGGTGAGCGTTCCTGTAGGCTCGGTCCCCATATACCAGGCCGCAGGGAGAAGCATCGAGAATATGACTTGCGATGACATGTTCAATGCGGTCAGGAAACATGCACAAGATGGGATTGATTTTGTCACGATCCATGCAGGTGTGACATTGTCCTCATTTGAGCGCCTGAAAAACAGTGACAGGATACTTGATGTGGTAAGCAGGGGCGGAGCATTCACAATATCATGGATGCAACATAATAACATGGAAAACCCTTTTTATTCGGAATATGATTATCTGCTGGAAATTGCCCGGGAATACGAATTAACCATAAGCCTGGGCGATGGCATGCGCCCCGGCTGTATAAACGATGCCTCGGACAGGGCAAAATTCGAGGAATTCATAATTCTGGGCGAACTTGTGAAAAGAGCGCGAAGAGCGGGCATCCAGACTATTGTTGAAGGCCCCGGGCATGTTCCTGTTGATGAGATCGGACTTTCAGTAATGGCAATGAAGCACCTTACCGGGAATGCGCCCATTTATCTTCTTGGTCCTCTTGTCACTGATATCGCGCCGGGATATGATCACATTACCGCCGCCATCGGCGGGACAGTCGCAGGAATGTACGGCGCGGATTTCCTGTGCATGACCACACCTGCTGAGCATCTTGCCCTGCCCGGTGTTGAGGATATAAAAGAAGGAACGATCGTGACAAGAATTGCTGCGCATGCTGCCGACCTCACAAAAGAAGGAGTGAGGGAACGGGCGCGCGCCCACGATCGCAAGATGGCGCTTGCGCGGCGCGACCTTGACTGGAACGGGCAGTTCAAACAGGCTATTGATCCTGATAAAGCAAAAGAGATACATGCAAGAAGCAAGAATGCGGATACTTGCAGCATGTGCGGGGAGTTGTGTTCGATCAAGATGATGAGGGATGTGATGGGGGAAAAATCTCAAGAACGTTAAAAAAAGGGAAAATATTTAAATCCTTAACTCTTCAATTATTTAGGGGATATATCCCATCCTATCTTTCTAACTTGAAAATAAAACACTGAGTTCGTTTTGAGTTTGTTCAGTTCGTTGCTAATTACTTTATGCCCCTAAACAACTAACTAAACGAACTGCGACGAACTCTTCTTGAAATGGATAGCCGTTATTATAACCTTAATTAAATCTGGTTTTATTTCAACATCAACTGTGTTTCTATCGCTACTAAAATTAACAATTTTATGTATATTCCCTATAAGGGTTATAAAAAATCAAATGTTTCGGATGATAATTTATGGACAAATCAGAAGCCTAAGGCATAATAAATCAGTTAATATTTAATTATTTTTAATTATTCCCTATCATTTTGCGGAGTTTGGGTTTAAATATGTTTTAATGTATTTAAATATTATCACAAGATTTATTGCTATGAAAAACTGTTAGTTTAATTAACCAAAAACGTGTGGGAACGTTTACGTTGGTTTTATACTTAGGTGAAGTGGATTTTCATGGTATTGAAACCGTGTTGTTCTGCCTCTTTAAGATAGTTTCCAATTGGTTATCATAGACTATAAGTGGGATGAAAATATATGAATAACTTTAAATTTTCAATAGCAGTATTAACGCTGTTAATTGTAGGGATATCAACAGCAGGAGCATCCGGACAAACATCAGCATGGCATGTCCTTGCCGGTGGAGAAACAACCGATATGAAGCTGCAAGGTTTGGGATTCTATCCAGGTGTCATCACTATCAACGCTGGAGATTCGATAAACTGGACGGTTGGAGGAAGCGAACCCCATACAGTAAGTTTCCTGAGCGGGGCCTCTATCCCGGAACCCGGCAGTCCGGAGACATTACTTCCAGTCGGCGGCTTTAATTATAACGGGACAGGCCATGTCAGTTCAGGCCTTATCATACAGGGCATGAACTATACACTCAAGTTTACAGAACCGGGAGTTTACACATACCAGTGTCTCATCCATCCCGGCATGGGAGGAGTCGTCATAGTGCAGCCCAATGGAAGCTCATATCCATTCACGCAGGATCAGTATGCAGCTCAGGGTTTGAAGGAGTCAGAGGCGGACCTGGATGCAGGACAGCACCTGGTGGATAATCTGAGCCTGAGTTCCACCCCCGGACCGAACGGCACAACCATATGGCAGGCAGCTGCGGATATACCATTGCCACTGAAAACGGACGTGGTTTTGTCCCAAAAGAATAATTCGGAAGCGAACGGATCCATTGCATTGAACTTAATCGACCCGGGTATGTTAGAGGTTCAGGTAAAGCTTTCCGGGCTCGCTTCGAACAGCGTCCATCCAGCGCATATACATGCAGGTACCTGCGAAGCTGGAGGACCAGTAGTGTACCCTTTGAATAATTTAACAGCCGACGCCCAGGGCAATGTCACCAATACGACGATAATCAACGGCCCTCCATGGCTTGCGATTCAAAGCCGCGGTTGGTTTGTCAACGTTCACCAGGGGCCTACAATGTCTGATGCGGGCGCTACGCCAATAGCTTGCAGCGATGTGGAGCAGAACTATTCCAGTTACATGCGTTATATACCTGATCCGCTAACGATACATACGGATGATACCGTTGTCTGGACCCAGATGAATTCTATGATGATTCATACAGTAACATTCCCGGTGGCCGGACAACCTGTACCCGAATTCATCCTGCCCAATCTCTCCATAAACCCTGCTGCTGCAGCACCGGCAGGTGGAAGTGTATATAATGGTACGGATTTCTTTAATTCTGGCGTTCTCTCTCCAGGACAGAATTACACTTTGACATTCACGAAACCGGGAACATATGACTATCTATGTCTTCTTCACGACGAAATGGGGATGAAAGGAAAGGTAATAGTATTGCCGCCAGCGAATGTTACTAAAGCTGTACGTATAATCGAAAAAGAATCTTTACGTCCGGGAGAATCAACCAATATTACTGTTGATATCAGCAGCAATATGAGTCAGGCATTGGCCCTTCATGAAATTATACCTGCGGGATGGAACCTGACAAGACTCTCCGATGACGCAGATGCTTTCAAGAATAGCACCAGCGAGTCGATATGGTTCAATGTAAGTCCGGGAATTAACAAAACAGTTATTTATAGACTGACTGCACCGGATAATGCATCTATTGGAACATATCACATCAACGGAACTATAAGCAGCGCAAGTGGAGTGATTGCAACTGTAGGTGGAAACAATATCATTACACTTGATACACTTGATATTATAGCCTTTTATAGAAGACTTGGCAGTGAAACCGATAGAGTAGAGACCACGGACGTGTTAGCAGCTGCAGATGACTGGAGAACCGGAACAGCGCCTGCTGGATTTGCACGTCCTATAACAAGCAGTGAGCTTTCTGATCTAATTAAAGAATGGGCAGGAGAGGTGATACCAACAGCACTTAAAATAACCAGTTTTACACCCTCTGAGACAATAGTGGATGATAATCTTAATGCTAACAGGACTTTCAACATTACTGTGAATCAGGTCGCAAATGTAAAATGGTTCATTAATGGAACTGAGGTATTTAATGAGAGCGGTGTAACCACATCCAGCTACGCCAATACAAGTTCGGCTAAAGGAATCTGGAATATAACCGTTGCAGCATCCAACTCCAAAGGCAGCGATATGCATACCTGGGTCTGGACAGTAACATCGGCAGCGCCTCCAGGGGATCAAACAGTCGAAAATGCCGAGAAAATGTTAATGCAGGGGAAACAAACCTTCCGCTTTGATACTTTCGGTGATGAAGCCTTCTGGGGTGATACGCTCAAAATCCATGAGGCTATTGCGGGTGCGGCTAACGGAGGAACAGGACCTGGCGTCAGTCCAAAAACAGCTCTGGCAGTGGGCTTAAAAGTGGATGTGAGCGCGCTTCCCCTGTCTCTTATTGAAGACATAAAGAACGGAAGTGTCGATCTTGATGATCCTGCTACCACACTGGCGCTGCTTAAACTCAACGCTGTTGTCGGTATCAATGGTTCGTTTGATAGTGAAGGAAATCTAAGTTCAATTGGGATAACATGTGCGGTCTGCCATTCAACAGTTGATGATTCTTTCTCTTCTGGCATCGGGAACAGACTTGATGGCTGGGCAAACCGCGATCTCAATGTCGGCGCAATCGTAAATCTTTCTTCTAATCTTACTCCGGTAGCCAATCTTCTGGGTGTTTCCGAACCCACTGTGCGAACAGTGCTCAAAAGCTGGGGCCCTGGAAAATTCGATGCCGAGCTTTTCCTGGACGGCAAGGCATTTAATCCCCAACAGGTCACTGACGGCATTGTAACAGGGCAAAACGTATCTGGCGCTACTCTGATCCCGAATGCATATGGTCTGGCTGGTTTCGATCAGAACACATGGACAGGCACATGGGGCACTGTCACCTACTGGAACGCCTTTGTTGCCAATCTTGAAATGCACGGGAAAGGAACGTTCTTCGATCCTCGACTGGATAACGCTTCAAAGTTCCCGATAGCAGCAGCTAACAAATTCGGACATATGATAACCGATCCTGATGATGACCTGATAACCTCCAAACTCCCGGCTCTCCAGTTCTATCAGCTTTCACTTTCGTCGCCAGTGCCGCAGCCAGGCATAGATTTTGATAAAGAAGCAGCTGTGCGCGGGGATGAACTATTCAGCGAAAAGGCGCAATGCAATAACTGCCACACTGAACCTATATGGACAGAACCTGGCAGGAACCTGCATAAGCCTTCAGAGATCGGAATAGATGATTTCCAGGCAGAAAGGGCGCCTGATGGCCTCTATAAGACGATGAATCTTGGAGGGATATTCGTTCGAGAAAGCGGAAAATTCATGAATCCCGAGAACAAAGGCGGGTTCTACCACGATGGGCGCTTCAAAACATTGATGGAGGTAGTAAATCACTACAATAAATCATTAACATTGAATCTGTCAGATCAAGAAAAAAGCGATCTGGTCGAGTATCTAAAGTCACTTTCGAGTAAAGGGAACAATATCTCAGAAGGGAGGGAAATATTCCGCTATGACACTTTCGGTGATGAAGCCTTCTGGGGTGATACGCTCAAAATTCATGAGGCTATTGCAGGCGCGGCTAACGGAGGAACAGGACTTGGCGTCAGTCCAAAAACAGCTCTGGCAGTGGGCTTAAAAGTGGATGTGAGCGCGCTTCCCTTGTCTCTTATTGAAGACATAAAGAACGGAAGTGTCGATCTTGATGATCCCGCTACCACACTGGCGCTGCTTAAACTCAACGCTGTTGTCGGTATCAATGGTTCGTTTGATAGTGAAGGAAATCTAAGTTCAATTGGGATAACATGTGCGGTCTGCCATTCAACAGTTGATGATTCTTTCTCTTCCGGCATCGGGAACAGACTTGATGGCTGGGCAAACCGCGATCTTAATGTGGGAGCGATAGTGAACCTTTCACCTGACCTTTCGCCAGTTGCAAAATTACTCAATGTTTCCGAGCCTACTGTGCGAACAGTGCTTAACAGCTGGGGCCCTGGAAAATTCGATGCCGAGCTTTTCCTGGACGGCAAGGCATTTAATCCCCAACAGGTCACTGACGGCGTTGTAACAGGGCAAAACGTATCTGGCGCTACTCTGATCCCGAATGCATATGGTCTGGGTGGTTTCAACCAGAACACATGGACAGGTTCATGGGGCACTGTCACCTACTGGAACGCCTTTGTTGCCAATATTGAAATGCACGGGAAAGGAACGTTCTTCGATCCTCGACTGGATAACGCTTCAAAATTCCCGATAGCGGCTGCTAACAAATTCGGACATCTGCGAACCAATCCTGATGATGACCTGATAACCTCCAAACTCCCGGCTCTACAGTTCTATCAGCTGGCTCTTCCATCGCCAGTGCCGCAGCCAGGCATAGACTTTGATAAAGAAGCAGCTGTGCGCGGGGATGAACTATTCAGCAAAAAGGCGCAGTGCAATAACTGCCACACTGAACCGATATGGACAGAACCCGGTTGGAACCTGCATAAGCCTTCAGAGATCGGAATAGATGATTTCCAGGCAGAAAGGGCGCCTGATGGCCTCTATAAGACGATGAATCTTGGAGGGATATTCGTTCGAGAAAGCGGAAAATTCATGAATCCACAGAACAAAGGCCGGTTCTACCATGATGGGCGCTTCAAGACATTGATGGAGGTAGTAAATCACTACGACAAATTATTAACATTGGGTCTGTCAGATCAAGAAAAAAGCGATCTGGTCGAGTATCTAAAGTCACTTTCGAGTCCATGAGATTAATTTAAACTCCGCGCCGCCTCAGGCGGCGGGATACTTTTTTCTTGGACTTGTTTGTCTGAATGATTGTGATAATCAGGGCACCACATAAATCCCCTTTGCAGTTTTAACGATATTGACCTCATTTCCAGGCTCTGCGCTCAGGAATTCCGGCCTTTTAATTGTGACCGACTCATAAGTTTCAGGGTCCAGGACCTGTATAGTTCTCCCTTCGTCCGCAACGAGCACTGCGGGAATTGCATCCAGTTTCCTGCTTAATTTCTTTACGTCTATCAAATCATTGAAATTTTCCATGAACCTTTTTCCGGTTTCAAGGTCTATGCCGCTGATGTGCTTTCCGCAGTTCTGGACTTCAATAACCTTCTCACCCACGGTTATTATATCTCCCCTGACGAATTCCGGGAGGCGAAGAGCAAACGTGATTCGATAAAGGTCTACTCCGTTCTTCTGTCCCACAAGTTTGGGATATTCCAGGAATTTTCCCCCGAAAACTTCAATGATCGCCCTGCATATCTGCTTTCCAAGCTTCATTGAGCCCACATAAAAATCAATACCCTCTTCAAGATCAAGAGTTTGTGAAATAAATGCAAGCCTGTCGCCCTTTTCCCGCGAGCGCCCTGCAACATCCTGTGCGATCATAGTTGATTTTTTGAGTTCTTCACTCGTTGGGAGGCGTTTATCCGCGCGTACCTGGACAATGCCCTCAAAATAACCCCCCGATATCCTGCTGCATGTATCGCAGGTCTCCCAGCTGATCCTCATTTCCGTATCAAGCGAAGATTCAATCGGAGCATCCTTGATTTTAGCGCTTGCATCTACATGAACCCTGTATCTTGAGTAATCAAGAAACTTTGGTGTTATTGTCAATTTCAAGTCATCAGCGTCATTATCTATCTTTAGCGACTCATTTACACATTCCCGGACCGTCTTTTCCTCATCTTCCCTTGATGACCATCTTCCTTTCTTGAACACCGAACCGCAAGTCCGGCATATGCGTGAATAAAGAACTGCGGGGCAATCGATCAAAGTCCTGTTTCCCGTGAAGCACTCCAGGCATATGTTTTCAAAAAAAATATTCGAATCTTTACCGCATTTCGGACAGAATAAGCTTACCATTATATTTTTCCTAATGTACTTCTTGTCGCGGCGCTTACGCTGCTTTTTGAATTGTGGATGGGTTTCCAGCCCAGCTGCTGCAATTTCTCGATAGAAAGAAGCATTTTTGGCACATCTCCTTTCCAGCCGCGCTTTCCGCCTGTATATGTGAATATAACATCTTTTAATCCCATTTCTTTAACGATCAACTCGCCAATCCCGGTTGAATCTATTGTATCATTTGAACCGATATTGAATATATTTACCATTTCATGGCTGTTCTCTACTACAAATAAAATAGCCTCTACACAATCAGAAACATGGATATAAGATTTTCGCTGCTGCCCATCGCCAAGTATCTCAAGAGTTCCGGGATTCTTCCTGAGCTTGTTAATGAAATCTACAATTATCCCATGGGTTCCCCGCTCGCCCACGATATTTGCAAAACGGAATATCCAGGATCTCATATCAAATGTATGGCAATATGAAGTGATGAGGGCTTCACAGGCAAGTTTTGAAGCGCCATATAATGATATCGGGATAAGCGGCCCATAATTTTCAGGCGTGGGTATAATTGAAGCCTCGCCATATACTGTGGATGTGGAAGTGAAAACAATATTTTGCTGCCGGTTCATCCGCATCGCTTCAAGCAGGTTATATGTGACGATTATATTCTGCTCAAGGTGGACCCTGGTATTTTCAGCCCCAAGGCGTACATCCGGATTTGCCGCAAGATGATATATAAAATCTGCGCCTTTGATAGTGTGAGTTAGTTTTTCAAGTTCGAGCATATCGAGTTTAACGAATTTGAGATTTTTTTCAGGAATATGGTGTTCAAGAAACTCCATTTTCCCGGAACTCAGGTTATCAATAACTGTAACTTCATTTTCACCTGAAAGCAATTTGTCTACTACATGGCTTCCGATGAAACCCGCTCCTCCTGTTACTATTATTTTTTTCATAATATTATGACCTCAATGCTAAAGTTGGAGTTTGGAATTATAAATATTTTGGCTGATGGCGTTTAATTGTTGTATTCTCAAATATTTCCAATCACAGAAGCTATAACGGGGGCCACGCTCACAACACTTACGCCCTTATCAATGGTATCGGTTGCTATGATCCCTTTTACCCCTGCCTTAAATATTTTAAGAATAGCATTACTTGAAAGTACAGGGTGTACACAGGCTGCAAATACTTCATGAGCCCCCTGCTTCCTCAATAATGATATCGTTTCTGCTATTGTCCCACCGGTTGAAATAATATCATCAATAATAATAACATCCCTTCCTTTTACATTAACATTCTTTGGTTGTATCAATACAGCCTCACCGCTTAGTCTTGTCTTTTCAAGATAATCATAATCAATACCAAGGTCAGAAGAAGCGCTTTTTGCAATATTGATAGCCCCGTCATCAGGCGCAATGATAAGAGGATTAATGAATTTCATATTTTTTATGTATTTCCCTATCATCGGGGTGGCGTCAAGATCAATTGTTTTTGCATCAAAATAATCAAGAATACTGGTATCATGGATGTTGATCGTATAAACATTGTCAGCCTTTATTGTTCTTGCAAGGGCGCGGGCGCTTATGGCCTCCCCCGCTTTGAATTTTTTGTCCTGTCGCGCATACCCCATATAAGGAATTACAACATTTACCCTGGATGCATCACTGCATGCATCGATCAACTGGAGGAGGGCTATGAAATCGGAATCGGTAACCGTGCTCTGGATAATTGTGACAACTGATCCGATATCATCAACAACCCGTGTATATAGTTCGCCATCAGGAAATTTCCTGAATTCACTGATAAGAAGATTTGCTTTTAATACTTCTGTGACTCTTCCTGCAAGCAACTGGGACGCCGGACCTGCGATAATATTCAATTGAATTCCTCACGCCCTTTATGGATAGAATGGATATAAAGAATTTGTATGGAGATCAATATTACACTCTTATATGATTAATACTGTAATGTATTATCGTTATATTTATGTACAGCATCAGCTATTCAGAATCTCACGTTATAAAGCATGATTAAAAGCAAAAAACTTATAGTGAAGCGGATTAATTATCCAAATAATTAATCCGGGAGAATGACATATGACGCTATTTATCGAAATTAAAAATCTTCGTGTTGGTTTTGACGGAATCGATGTTCTCAAAGATATAAATCTTGATATTAACGAAGGAGAAATTCTTGGAATCTTAGGAAAAAGCAGTGCAGGAAAGTCAATCTTTATGCATGTCCTGCGAGGTGTGGAAAAATTTGATGACATTTCAGGAAGCGTGATATATCATCTCGCCCAATGCACAAAATGTGGATCCATAGAAAAACCAAGTAAGATTGGAACTCCCTGTCCTAAATGCAATGCCACTTTTGGGAAACTTGATGCGGATTTCGTAACATTGCCATTGCACGATCCGCTGCGAAGAGACATAACCAGAAGGATCGCTATCATGCTCCAGAGAACCTTTGCATTATATGGAGATGAAAGGGTTATCGTAAATGTCATGAATGCCCTGCAGGAAATTGACCAGATGGGGCCAAATGCTATTCATAAGGCTGCGGACCTGCTTGAGCAGGTGAATCTTTCCAACAGGATGATGCATATTGCAAGGGAACTCTCAGGCGGTGAAAAACAACGCGTCGTACTGGCAAGGCAGCTTGTCAAAAGCCCTCTACTATTGCTCGCAGATGAACCGACGGGCACTCTTGATCCGAAGACTGCCGAACTTGTGCACGAAAGCATAATAAATGCAACAAAGAATTTTAATATGTCACTCATCATCACATCCCACTGGCCAAAAGTAATTGAAGAGGTTTCACACAGGGCATTATGGCTTGATGACGGAAAAATCATAATGATAGGAAAACCTTCTGAAATCGCGGCTGAATTTATGAAAGAAGTTGGAACAGTTGGCGAACAGGAGGAAGTTAATATCGGAGAGACAATTATCAGGGGACGCAACCTCCAGATGACCTATTTTTCCATGGACAGGGGTATAGTCAGGGCGGTCAATGATATAAGTTTTGATATCAATGAAGGTGAAATATTCGGGATAATCGGGGTCAGCGGGGCAGGAAAAACCACAACATCAAAGATAATTTCCGGGTTATTAAGGCCAACTTCCGGTTCCATTGATGTTAGAATAGGAGATGAGTGGATCGACCTTACACAGCTTGGGTCTGACAAGAAAGGACGCGCCACAAAATATATTGGCGTACTGCACCAGGAATACAGTCTTTATCCACACAGGAATGTTATCGATAACCTGACTGAGTCTATCGGTCTTGACCTGCCGTTCGAATTGGCAGAGAGAAAAGCGATCCATACATTAATGACATCGGGTTTCACGGAACAAAAGGCAAGAGAAATTCTTACCAAGATGCCGGATGAATTGAGTGAAGGGGAAAGGCACAGGGTTGCAATGGCACAGGTACTCATCAAAGAGCCAAGAATCCTTGTTTTTGATGAACCAACCGGAACAATGGATCCTGTCACCAAAATTGAAGTTTCAAAATCTATCCTGAATGCCAGGAAAGAAATGGGAGAAACTTTTGTGATAGTATCCCACGACATGGATTTTGTGGCCGAAGTATGCGACAGGGCTGCTTTAATGCGTCTTGGCAAGATCGTTGACATAGGTGAAACGGGCGATGTTTTGTCAAAACTTTCCAGTAAAGAACGTGAAGATGCGCTTCAAGGGATAGCTAAAGAATTAAAATAGATTATTATTATCAACAGCCGGAGGATAAGTGATCTCAATAGAGATTAATGGGCAAAAATTAGATATAAAGGATAACCTGCTCCTGAAAGATGCCATAGAAACTGCAAAAGCGTTCTATATTCCGGAAACAACAATAGGCATCCTGAAAACTGCCGGCAAAAAGGAGGAAGCAACATCTGAATATAAGATTCTCACAACAAAAGGCGAATTAAAAATAGAGCTTTTTGGAGATTCCACGTTGTGGACAAAATTCTCTCATTTTTTTACAGATATAAATGCACACTGGGAATCACGATATGCAATTGCTTTTGGCCCATTTGAAACAGATATTACTGTGGAAAGGGCTGAGCAAAAATATAATCGCTATGATGTTTTTATCGGAACAGGTGGCTATGATCCAAAAAATTCTTACCTTATGATCGCAAAAGATAAACATATTTCAGATTATGGAGGTCCGAAAGGAACGGTTCTTGGAAAGGTGATAACCGGTAAAAATGTCATAGCAAACCTTAAGCAGGGCGATACTTTATTAAAAATTGAACCTATAATAAAATGGGAAACACTCCTGAACAAAATAACCACACAGGACTTGAATACGCCACTTGAAGATGGAATGAAGATCTATACCTATTTTAATGTCGATCTAATTAATGAATCCCCTGAGGGAGCAGAGCATTTCCTTGCATTGATAAGAAGAAAAACATTTCATGTGGGTACATTCTCAAATTCATTCGTTTCCGATAATGCACTCCAGGGAGAAGGATGTATATACGAACACTGGGATGCCCGTTCTGAAGGATCAGTTGTGGTAAGGACTGACGGACAGGGCAACGGACGTATGTATATCTATAAAGAAGACAGGACTTCAAGCCCTGTACATAGCGTTGTAGGGCATGTTTCCCATGGCATCGAACTTATTAAAATAGCTCCTTTGAATAGTAATCTTGCTGTGATTGCAAATCCTGAGAGGGTCATGGTGCAGGGTATGAATTTTGTGGATGCTGAAAAAGTATTGAACGCCCGTGGATTAAAACTTGAAAGGAGAGGCTATACAGGTGATGATGCTATTATTGTAGAACAGGAACCGGACACAACAATAGGGATTATCGCAGACGGGGGAGTCACAGCTCTCGGAGTAAAATCGGATAAAATAATCAATGTAAAGTTTTACGATGATCTTGCACCTATAACTCTTGATTTCTTCAGGCATTCCCTGCGTCTCAAGGACAGGCCATTGGGCCCCTTGCCCATAATATATACCTATGAAAATACTTTCCTATTAAGGTCAGAAAAGGAGGCAGAGGCATATAAAGAAATAAATCCCGAGAATACACCTAAAGGTAAGGTAAAAGCGGGAGAGATCGGCATCACCAACCAGGCTGCAAAACGATATGGTATGGTAGGTGTAAAACTTATCGATGATGATAAATACGGACCCACTGGTGAGAAATTCGAATGCACGAACATTATAGGAAAAGTTCTGGAACCTGAGCGCCTTAAAGGTATGAAGACAGACGATATAATTTACATAAGGGAGGTCCAATAATGGAAAAAATAACTAAAATGATCGTGATAAATTCATCAAAATTACTCCCAAGCGATGTTGCTATGAAGCTTTATGAAACAAAAGATGATATCATGGTAAAGGAAACTTGTTTTGGTATTATGGTTTCAGGTGAACGCGCGATACTGGATCCGCTTCTTGCAAACATTCGCAAATTAGACCCATACGGTATTTTCATAAAAGAAAGAGGCTTTGCACCTGGTGAACCTTTTCGCTGCAGAGCTACCAGGCGCGGGGGGGCAAGACCAGGATTTCACAACCTTGAAACTGAGGATAAGATATTGCCTCATATCGCAGCTGCTTTAAAAGCGCTTGACAGAGGCGAGGTCCCTGGCCCAAAAAAGAAAACGAAAAAACTTGACATCGATAAACTAAACGCAATAATAAAAGAAACAGAGGTATCAAAATGAAAGTTTTTATTTATCCCACAAACAGTCTTATTCTTTATGATCTGGTTGAACGATTCGGTCATGAGCCACTTGCGATAATGCAGGAAATAGGGAAAAAAGTCAGAACCCAGGGACTGGATTCTCCACCCATGAACATTACTCCTGAAGACCCTAAATTCGGATTAAAATATGCGGCTGTCGAAGTTCCGGCAGGAGTAAGGGGACGTATGTCGCTTTTGGATCCTCTTCTCACAAAAGCAGAAGCAGCAATAATTGTTAACGATCCGGTTATTTCATTTGGCTGTATGGGATGCGCAAGGACGAATGAACTTATCAATTTCCTGTTAAGGGGTAAAAAAATCCCGATGTTGAAATTGGATTATCCCAACACTGAAGAGGATGCAAAGTTATTCGTTTATAAAATTTCCGAATTCTTGAAATCACTCAAACCTGCGGAGGAAAAGAAATGAGCGAGCAAAATGATAATATAAGCGGGACCTCATGCGCCGGATGCGGGGAAGAGAAAGAAATCGATCCAGGTATCGGACATGTTTTAAAAAAAATAACGGCAACTGAAAATCTGGTGAAGGTAGCCCAGCTTTCATGCGGCGCAGAATACAGTGGTATACAGGATGAAATCGATTCAGCTGCAAAGCAGGTCAATGCTATAATGGTTTATCCCGAGGTTGATATTACCGATATTGAATCGATAGAAGAGGAATTCGGACTAAAAGTGGCAAGTCCTGACCTTCGGCTTATGATGGCGCGGGCCAAGTCAATTGTAACCGGGAAAGTGCATGTTGATGCTGTTTTTGTTGCAACATGTTTCAGGTGCGCCGAAGCGGCCATTGTAAGAAGCGAAGTGCGCCGTTATATCCATGATAAAACAGGTATCCCGGTCATTAGCTACTCATTTACTGAAAGAACAACCGCAGCAACACTTCTTACAAGAATGGAAGCCCTGACCACCACAGCAAGGCGAAAGAGCCTTCTTGCAAGGGAAAAGCAAACAGGCCTGACTGCTGGCATTGACTCAGGATCAACGACCACAAAAGCAGTTGTAATGAAAGACAATAAGATCATAGGAAAGGGATGGGTTCCAACAATAAAAGTGATTGAGAGCGCAGAGGAAGCCTTCAATAATGCGATGAAAGAAGCAGGAGTCACCAGAAGCGATATCCAGGCGCTTGGAACGACCGGATATGGGCGATTCCTTGTTGGTGAGCATATGAAAGCAGACCTGATGCAGGAAGAGATCACCGTCAACTCTAAAGGTGCGGTCTATCTTGCTGATAAGCAAAAAGGGGTAGCTACGGTTCTTGATATCGGCGGCATGGATAATAAAGCGATATCGGTTACCGATGGTATCCCGGGCATGTTCACTATGGGCGGTATTTGTGCAGGAGCATCAGGAAGATTTCTTGAGATGACTTCAAAAAGACTTGGGGTAAGCATCACCGAGCTTGGCGCTCTTGCATTAAAGGGAAAAGCCTCGAATGTAAAAATGAACAGTTATTGCATTGTGTTCGGCATCCAGTCCCTTGTTAATTCACTTGCGGGAGGGTCCACCCCGGAGGATGTTGCTGCAGCAGCATGCCACAGTGTTGCTGAGCAATTATTCGAGCAGCAGTTACAGGAAGTAGATGTGAAGGAACCTGTTATAATGGTAGGCGGCACATCCCTGATAGAAGGATTACCCAAAGCCGTTGAGGAACTGCTAAAAGTAAAAGTAATAGTTCCCCCCAACGCCCAGTATATCGGAGCGGTTGGCGCGGCGCTGCTTGCATCCGGATTTATTAACAAATGAGAGGATATGATGGAACAACTTGAGACATTTATCGTGGAATGCCCGGATGTAACAGGGGCCAAGACCACACGCAGTCTCATACTTGATACGCTTTCTGACCTGTCACTTTCAAGGGTCATTGGAAGATTGAAGGTGTATATGGATCCGGTTGAACCTGTTTTTATTTTTGCGGCTCTTCTTCGGCTCGGTTCGCCGTCAATAAAAATCAAGGATTTCGCCAAAGTCGACATGGGCGCTCTTGGCAAGGATGAGGTGAAAATAGAACTGGAAAAGGAAATGTTTGCCATAAAATTATTGAATAAACTCTGGGCAAAATACGGTAAGGATAAAATTGAGCAACTCGATAGGAAAATCATAATTGTGAAAACAGACCCTTTAAAGGACCTGGATATGCTTCGTGAGTTTGTTATTGAAGAGCCGCAGCAGGAAGTTCTTGACCGGCTTATTGATGCGATAGCCCTTCGCATTATACCCGAAGGATTCAGGGTGCGAAAACATGAGCTTTCAAACACCCATGTTCTTTTTGTAGCTTCAGAGGATACACTCAAACCGGAATGGCTGGCAAGAGGACAGGAAATGCTGGATTCCCTGAGGAGGGAAGAAAATGCTTGAACCCATGATGTATGTGGGTGGTGCATACAAGCACAGCCAGCTCATCGAACTTGTGGAAGACCTTGGCGGATACATTTTGCAAAAGAACATCATGCAATCCGAAGTTGTACTTTTGATGCTTGTTCCGATAAATGACATTTCAATTGTAGAAATCAAATCAAAAGAACTTCTGGGAAAGCTTACAAGAGCGCCTCTCACTGGCAGCGAAATAGCAACAGTTGCCCCGACCCTTGCTTACCATCATCTTCCTCACCTTGATTGTGATATTGCAGAGTTCCTCAGAAAACAGGGGGCAAAAACAAATATGGTAGGTCTTGCCCGTGGTGTGGGAAAAAGGATTTGCCAGCTTACGGCTTTTGAGCGCGACCTGATCAATGAACACGATGTTGCAGTATTCATCCTTGGAAATTATGAGCATTGTATAATCGAAAAATCAAAGAAACTATACGAAGGGATTGAAATCCCGATCGTTGTCACAGGCGCGCCTGAACTTAAGACAGAAGATGTGCCCAATGCTACAGCCTATGTAGGAAGCTTTGGCAGGATACTTCACCACCTGCGACATGCAGAGGAACTCAAGACTCTTGATAGACTTTCCGCCGTTATCGGAAAGGTCCTTGATGATGTCAGGGTGGAGATCGCCAAAGACCCGCCGTCTGTTGCGCCGCCCCGTATCAAGAAAGAGATAGAAGAGCAGATCGCAGAAATAGTAGACAACCTGCATCCATTGCCTATAACCTTGCAGATGAACGGCGTGAGGGTCAAACTGCCTTATGGGGAATATCATGAGCAAATAGAGAATATCAAATTCGTGGAAGGTGTGACTATGAAGGAAGTGGCGCGGGTTTTGCCCTCGAAGATGAGGGACTTTATCCTGATAAAGGCACTGCCCAAGAGTGAGACCGGATTTGTTATCTAAACATTTCCGAAAATTTTAAGTATCCAGAATCCGCTTTGTGATTGTGTCAATCAAGGGATTTATTGAGTATAGACGAAGAGAATACTGTAATGACATTGGATGTCCTGTACAGATAATGATGAATAAGAAAGACCAGGACACTGAAGATTATAATGACCTGAGGGAAATATGCAAGGAAAACTGCCTGCATACGACCTATGAATTCCATCACTGGCTGATAGGAAAAGGTTATTTCCTCGTCAGGCCTGAAAAAATAGGAGGTAATTAAATGAACTGGGGAATGAAGAACAGGATTTCACGGATAATCAAGCCCAAAACAGGGCGTTGCGTAATGCTTGCTGTTGATCACGGTTATTTCCAGGGCCCAACGACCGGGCTTTCCAATCTGGGAAGGACAGTTGAACCGTTATTGCCTTACGCCGATGCTTTGATGATAACAAGGGGGGCTGTCAGGAACTGGATAGAGCCAATTGTGGATATTCCGATAATTTTACGTGTTTCCGGCGGGCAAAGCATCCTGAAGGAATTATCCAATGAAACTATAACAACGGGCATAGAAGATGCGATAAGGATAAATGCATCAGCGATCACATGCTCCGTATATGTAGGCGGGGAATATGAAAGAGAGACAATAGAAAATCTTTCAAAGCTTGTTGACGACGGTGAAAAATACGGGATCCCTGTGCTTGCAGTTACCGCTGTCGGAAAAGAAATGGTTCGTGATGCACGCTACCTTGGCCTTACTTCAAGGATTTGCGTTGAAACGGGTGCGCATATCATAAAAACCTATTATACTGAGGGTTTCGAAAAAGTGGTTGAAGCATGCGGAAAAGTTCCTGTTGTAATAGCAGGCGGGAAGAAGCTGCCTGAAATTGATGCCCTGAAAATGGCTTATGGTGCAATATCAGATGGCGCAATTGGTGTTGATATGGGAAGGAATATTTTCCAGAGTGACAGCCCTGTAGGTATGATACAGGCGGTAAGGGCGATCGTCCATGGTGGTAAGTCGGTAGATGAGGCTTACGAGATTTATGAACAATCGAAAAATAAATAATGAAAACCGCAGTATATTACAATAATAACGATATCAGGATAGAGGAAAGACCAAAACCTGAAATTAAATATGGAGAAATACTTGTAAAGGTCAAAGCCTCAGGAATTTGCGGGACTGACCTGATGGAATGGTACAGGATCAAGAAAGCCCCGCGGGTACTTGGCCATGAGATGACTGGTGAAATAGTTGAATCAAAGTCTGATAAATTCAAAGTAGGACAACGGGTTTTCGTAAGCCATCATGTTCCATGCAACGAATGCAAGTATTGCCTTTCTGGAAATCATACCGCCTGCGAAACGCTGCATAAAGGTAATTACGACCCCGGCGGATTCAGTGAATTTGTCAGGGTTCCGGAAATCAATGTGAAAAGCGGAACTTACCTTCTTCCTGCCAGTATCTCTTATGAGGAAGGGACGATGATCGAACCTCTTGCATGTGTTGTAAGAGCGCAAAGAATAATCGATGTCAAAACTGGCCAGACTGTTCTTGTCATGGGTTCAGGGATTTCGGGCCTGTTGAACATTGCAATGGCAAAATTAAAAAATGCAAAGGTCATTGCGACGGATATCAATGATTACAGGCTGGAAAAAGCGAAAGAATTCGGGGCAGATGAAGTTTTCAATGCTAACGAAGAATTAGATTTAAAAGCTGACAGGATAATCATGTGTACGGGAGCAATGCCTGCTTTTGAAGCTGCTTTTCGGTACATTGATAAGAAAGGGATAATACTGCTTTTTGCCATCCCGAATAAGAATATTCCAATCCCTGTTGAAGATTTCTGGAGGAATGAATTGAGCGTTGTATCCAGCTATGGCGCAGCTCCTATTGACCTGGAAGAGGCGCTTGGATTGATCAAAGATAAGAAAATCAATGTCAGGGATATGATAACTGACAGGGTAGGATTGGAAGATATCCAGAAGGGATTTAAGATAGCAGGACAAGCAAGGGAATCATTGAAAGTAATTGTGGTTCCAAAATGAGCATTTATATTGTAAACAACTTCTCTATTATTCCTTTGCAGGCTGCAAACCCGCCATCAAGATATATCGCCCCGATCACCGCTTCAAGAGTCTCCGCCAGCACATAAGGTTCTTCATCTGCTTTTTGCTTACTCTCTCCTTTTCCCAATTTAAGGTATGCGCCGATCCCGAGCTTTTTACTGATATCTGCAAGCCCTTCCTCCCTCTCAAGACTTTTTTTCCTGCTTGTTATCTCCCCTCTTGAATTAACGCCGCTTTTGATCAAAAGATCGATCAAAACAGTTTTCAGGACAGCATCACCAAGTGTCCGGTAAATTTCCTGGTCTTCACACTCGATATTTTGCTGTCTTTGCTCAAGCGCAAAAGCTTTGCGTGTCAGGGCGCGATTCAAGAAATATTTATTTTTGAATGTATAACCAAGTTTATCTTCGATAGCCATCTGGGAATAAAAAAAAAGAAAAAAGTATTTGGATTTATGTAGTAAAGCTTGGTCTCTTCAATCTTGCAACAGCAAGCCTGATATCTTCTTCTTTGACTGTTGTCCTCTTTGCATGTTTTGCAAGGGTTATGGCTTCTCGCGAAATTTCTATGCCATATTCCTCCAGGACTTTTGCAAGCTCAACGCCTGCGTCTTCTGCTACCCTGTCTGCTCCTGCTTTTCGGATTATTCTCTCTACCGGTGCAAGTGGAAGTATTGGTTGTACTTGATTTGACATTTATTTTCTCCTTATTGAATTAAAATTTTGGATAATTATTATTAGTAATAAAGGTATATATAGTTTTTTAATTCGATACGGGGAATCTAAAATAATCAATGAAATAATAAACCACAGAGAAACGCAGAAGAACGGATATATAGTAATATAATAACTGTTATTTTCAATCTGTTACCTACAATCTCATTCTTACTTCTTCAGGTTTGAACCGAAGCTTTACAACTCGGCTTCTCCCGCGTGCCCCCTTACCTGTAAAATCGGCATCTATAAGCTTAAATGAACCAAGCTTGTTCAGCAGTTCATAGAAACGCGTATACCCAAGAGAGGTTTTTTCGTGGAATTTTTCATAAAGGTCGCCTGAATTTGATTGAGGGGAATCCGCTATTAATACAAGCAGTGTTTTTTCATCCCTTTTCAAGGTTCGCATCATATAGGATAGATGCACAAGCCGGGATTTCTCGTACGCTGACTCAACATCTTCTAAGGCTATTGTTTTACTTGCTCGCTTTTCTGCATTAAGTCCTGAGCGTTTTAATAAGTCAATACCCACGCGCAGATCACCAAGTGCAAATGTGTGCCCGGCTATGTTTTCAAGGACGTTATCATCAAGCACATCCGGGTAAAACCCAAGTTTTGCGCGATTTAGCAGTATATCGCGTATCTCATCGATCGAATATTGGGGGAATTTCACTTCTTCAGGCAGGAACACAGATTCAACTTTGGGATCAAGTATATGGGGAACACCTGTGTCGCTGAGTATTGCAATAACGCCCATTCGGGCGCCAGGATGTGTTTCATGAGCCCTCAGAAGCGAGTATAGCACCTCATTGACCTCCATTTCATAGAACAGGTAATTCATATCATCAAGCGCCACAAGGAGCACTTTTTCGCGCTCTACTATATATTTTGCAACCTCGCTGAATATTTTTTTAAAAGAGGCGCCCGAAGCTGGGGGTGAGTAACCTATAAGTTTTTTGAATATCTGTGAAAAAACAGCATATCTTGTTGAATTGACCTGGCAATTGATAAGCACCGGCACCAGTTTTTCAGAATGTTTTTCGACCTCCTCGAATACCTTTTGGATGGCTGTTGTTTTTCCTGTCCCTGGCGCGCCTATACAGAGACTGTTAACCGGCCGGCCTCCGCCCAGGGCAGGCCGGATGCAGTGCATGAGAGATTGAAGTTGTGATTCCCTGTGAAGGAAATGCTCCGGGATATGGTCAAGTTCAAATAATTCGCTGTCCTTAAAAAGGGTCTGGTCCCAGAAGAGAAGCTCTTTCATAATCGTTTGGGTCAAGGGTAGCGGATACCCTGCTCTTTAGGGCAGGGAGGAAGCGTACCCCTTGCGTTAGTAGTTGCAGGATAACCACCCTGCCTTCGTATTCTATTGTTTAATAGGTTGAGATGGTTTTTGTAGCAAGTACCCGCAGGTTTTGCTCCGGAACTCTCTCCTAAACCAGTTAGAGCCGCATCGGAGTTGTTGGAAAATGTTTTTAAACCTGCCACACAGAGAGTTTCCTCTACATTTAATGATAGATCACAGTTGCTACGAGTGTGCGGAATGCCCGTAGGTGTGTATGTATTTCTTCTTTCCAACTTCTGCATAGTTTTATCTAAGCCTCCTTGTCAACCTGTTACCCTTATCCCTCACGGGACAAGCCCTGCTCTGTAGGGCAGGGTGATTGACATTGTGACATTACTTTCACACAGCTTACGATAAGCTTTTCGAGAAAATAAGGATTACTTATATGAAATCATAGAGTTTCTTTGCAAGTATCACTGAAGCAACCACTGCTTTGCCTGGTGATGCAGAACTCCACGAGTATTAATATATTCTTTCCAGACACCAGTATTGCGATCATTTTATTCCAGTTCATTGAGAAGTCTTTTAATTTTGGCTTCATCAATTTTGCGCGATGTTTTCATGGCTTTATCTACGGCATGGGGTGAGGCACTTACAAATAATTCCGAAGGCTTCACTTCTGTTTCGAGGATTATTTTTTTGTTTTCTTGATGCAATAGCTCACTCACCATAGGATATCCTGTAAATCTTTCCTGCGTTATCATCGCTCACAAAAAGCGAACCGTCATCTGCAACGATAATATCCACAGGTCTTCCCAGCACATTGCTGCTATTAAGCCAACCAGTAGCGAAATCTTTCACTGAAAAATCTTTCATGTCTATACTGATGATTTTATATCCTGTCGGAACTTTGCGGTTCCATGAGCCATGAAAAGCCACGAAGAGATTGCCCCTGTATTCCTGCGGGAATTTATCGCCATAATAGAAAGCAAGCCCCAGAGGCGCAGAATGTGCCTGAAGGTCAATAAGACTTTGAGTCTCAAACGGTTCCATACAGGGATCCCTTATATAGACATTCTTATCAAAATCAGTGTCGTGAATGTTCTTGCCATAGCATATTGGCCAACCATAATTCCTGCCTTCCTCGATAAGATTGATCTCATCAGGGGGCAGGTCATCCCCAAGCTGGTCCCGGCCATTTTCAGTAGCATACATCTGTCCCGTTATCGGATGAATAACCATACCCACGGCATTCCTTAAGCCTTTCGCGAAAACCTTGCAGTCTTTCCCGTCAAGGGTACATTTCAGGATCGCAGCTCTTCTTTCATTCTCCTCTATGCAGACATTGCATGAAGAACCGATACTCACAAATAAACTGTTGTTATGTATTTTCAGGGTTCTTGTGAAATGACCTCCTGCAGGTAAATTATCAATCAGGATTTCAATTGTATCCCTGTCTGTGATAAAATTATTGTCATTATCTTTTACCCTGATAACCTTGTCCTCTTCGGCTATATAAAACCAGCCATTATCGTAATCAATGCCATGCGGATTATTGAGATTCTCGATAAATATTATTGTTTCATCGGCTTTTTTATCATTATTCCTATCAGGAAGGGCAACAACCCTCCCCAGATTTGGAACTGTGACAAACAATACTCCATCTCTCAATAGCATCATCCTTGGACTTGGGCCGGGATACGACACGGGATTTCCACCCATATTTTCTGCAAAAAAATTGATCCTGAATCCTGCGGGAAGTTTGATATCGGGAAGAGTTTCGGATTTGACTGATGGTTTGATGCCATAATATGAAATTGCAGCAATAAAAATCACGATCAATGCAATTAAAATCAAAGATACTTTTCTATTCATATTTTCACTCCCATATGAAGTTCCAATTACAATAATTGACGTTTCAAAATATTAAAGTATTTGTTCCCTAAAAAATTATTTCGAAAAAACAGCTTTCCTTACTGCTTCAATGGTCGCATCGATTTCCATGGGTTTAGGACATACATTTAACACATGCTCCGAGTCTTTGAGCAAATGTCCTGTGGTGACACATGCTACTATTTCATCAGCATCTATGATACCAAGCCCTGCAAGTTTCCGGAGTCCGGCGATCGAAGAAGCGCTTGCCGGTTCTACACCAATTCCTTCCATATACGCAAGTTCATGCTGGGCGCCGATTATTTCCTCATCGGTTACGGTTTCGGCAGTTCCTCCGGATTCCCGGATCGCCTTTAAGGCTTTTATTGAATTCACCGGATTTCCGATCCTGATAGCTGTTGCAATTGTTTCTGGATGTCCCTCAGGCGTTATTGCCGCAGCGTTATTCTTAATTGCCGAAACTACAGGACTTGCACCTTGCGCCTGTATTCCGGTCATTTTCGGTATGCTGTCAATGAGACCAAGATTTTTTAACTCCTTAAATCCTTTATAAATTGCAGTGATATTGCCTGCATTCCCGACCGGAAGTACGAGCCTGTCAGGCGCTTTCCATCCAAGCTGGTCTGCGATCTCAAAAGCAATTGTCTTTTGCCCTTCCAGACGATACGGATTTACTGAATTTAAAAGATAGAATCCTTCCCTGTCGCACAGGTCTCGCACAAGTGTGAGCGCATCATCGAAATTTCCCCTTATGCTCAACACTTTCGCACCATGCATGAGCGCCTGGGCAAGTTTTCCCAGGGCGACTTTACCTGATGGAAGAAGAACTACAGCTGGAACTCCTGCCCTTGCCCCGTACACCGCAAGAGATGCAGATGTATTTCCTGTGGATGCGCAGGCAACAGTTTTCATACCAAGTTCAATGGCTTTGGTGACACCGACTGTCATTCCCCTGTCCTTGAATGAGCCTGTAGGGTTCATACCTTCATGTTTGACATAAACATCCTTAAGGCCGATACTTTTTGCTATCCTGTCAACGCGGTATAGCGGCGTTCCACCTTCTTTAAGAGATACCGGGTCTATGCTTATCGGCAGCAAGGCGCGATATTTCCAGACGCAAAGCGGGCCTTTCAGATCGCTTTTAGTAATATTGATTTGCGAATAATCATAAATAACGTCAAGCAGACCACCGCATGTACAGGTGTAGATGACTTCCGTCCCGGAATATTTCTTGTGACATTCAATGCACTCAAGGTGGTACATAGGGTACTCAATAGAATTTATAGGCTTATAGATTACTCTCTTGAATCAATAAAAAATTTTATTATATGTCAGATGGCAGGTAAAATAAATAATATAGTCTGCCATTGTCAGGCAACATTAATTGAAAATGATAAGTTTCATTATTTTTACCTGGAAGGGGTTCGACCGGAACAGCAAATACCGGATCTCCATTAATATCTGCAAGCAATGCTTCCCTGGAATACTGCCCCATGCTATCTAACATGTAAATTGATGGCACCTGTGTGAGTTGGGCTCCTGAAGAAGGTATCAGGTAAGTAGAAGAATTTGTGAATGTATTTGAACCTGAGTCATCGCCCAAACCTGTTATTTCATCAATGGATGCAATATCCCCTGCTTTTAATCCGATAAGATCAGGAGGTGAAGGAGAAGTCGTTATGATAAGGTAATCACCCTTTTGTACGGATATACCCGAAAAAATACCATAAAATCCCAGCCAGTGTTCTGTATATGAATTCTGTGCAAAATCGATCCGGGTTATATATCCACCATTGGCCTGGACCGCTGTAATTGAAACACAAAGAATTACAATCAATATTATTTGTGTTAATAAATTTTTAATTATTTTTATGGACGAACCTGTCAATGTCACTCCAGCTTACACATTTATCTCGATAATTCACACACACTTACGTTTCCAAACCTGCAATTTGTATCAGAGTTATATTAATAATATGCGTACAAGATATATAATATTATTCATTGACAATTATATAATTATCATTGTTATTATGATCTTCAACAAATGAAATTAAACTTGAAAAAACAGCTTTGAGCCAGGGAAATAGAAGAAGACTTCCTATAATCCAATTTTTCTAATAAATAAGGACTTTAACAACTTTACGACTTTAAGCGCATACGGGACTTTAAGTGCAAAGCCCAGCAACATTACTACTGCTATTATCAGGATTACTAAAATTATCAGGGTAACATAATCAATTGGTATCTGGAGTGGATAATTCCCTTCAATGACTTTTACCAGTGCAGATTCTCTCTGGCCATAATTTACGCGAACATTGATATCTGGATTCTCTTCAATATTGGTGTCGCTCAAGGTTGTAATAAAAACTACATCCTTTGAAGTGCCAGGTTCAAGAAGCATTGCTTTATCCTGGACCAATATTGTTTCTTCGCCATATACCAGGAACTTTACCTGGGTCTTAGCATATGCATTGACTGCACCTATATTCGTGATCCCCACCTTTATCTTATGAGCTTTTTTATCATAGGAAACCTTTGAAATATTAAGCGATGAACCATCTGATATCTCAATCATCTCAATTTTCATTTCCTTATAAAGGACACGTTCAAACGATCCTGGAACTTCACCGAACATCGTTGCGAATTTTGCGGTCAGGTTCTGGCCGATCAATTCTGTTTTATAGGCCATAGTCACTGTGCTGTCGCGGTTCAAATAGCTGGATTCCCTGTCTCCCAGGGTGGCTATTCTCACACCTGAAGATAAAATTTCGATCGATGACTTTAAATATGCCCCCATATTTCCATTATTTTCATATGTCACTTCAAGATCATTTGTTGCTCGATTGTATTTAACTGAATTAATATCAATGGAAAGCTCATACTTCGGAAGAGGGAACATATCAAGCGGTTTGACTTCCGAGGAGCCGCCTTTTGCTAAACCCTGGCCGAACTTTAAAAAAATAGTCATATTTGTTGCTTGTCTTAACTGGTATGCAACACCTGAAAGTTCGGTTCCGATGACAAGGCCGTTTTTTATGCCGCTTTCTTTTATATATTCAACTACCCTATCCGGAACTCTTTCTCTTCCGATCAAAAGTACGGGTTCTTTTCCTGACATGATTCCTTCTTCGATAAATTCTCCGTTCGTAAGGGTTAATTGCTTGATGCTTTTGTATCTTTTCAACAGCTCAATATTATTATCGAACCTTGAACCATTATTGATCACAATTGGTTTGAATTCAGCCAGTTTGTTTTTGACCTCTATATCCGAAAAGCCATAAATTATTATCCTGCTAACACCATTGGCTTTCAGGAAGGAGTATAATTCATCAATGTTTTTTTTATTGGCAAAAAGAACGAAATATTTTTCCTGGGCAGCATAAGGCGCAATAGAAATGGCATTATATCCGGACGAATCGTCTACCACTATGAAATCACTTGTATTTGCCCTTTTAGCAAGCTCTGTATTAAGCTCTGTTCCTGAGGCAATTATTTCCTCGACCGTAAAACCAGCGCCTTCAAGGCTGTTCTTATAGCTAAAAGCAAAAGGTGCTTTATTAGATTCCACAAGGAGTATGTTTTTTTTATTTATTTCCAGGCTTTCAATGAGTGTGGAAGCATGTTCACTGCTTATGAGAAAATTAGATTTTATATTAATAAAACCTGCATAATGTGCGCCAAGGTAAACATCCTGCCAGTCTGCAGAATTTATAACCACCTGGTCGGGTGCTGCAGAGGCGTTTAGTATCGATACTTCTGCCAACAAAAATATTAATAATAATAATAAATTGTACCTTAAACTCATCATTACTATGATAATATAAACTTATATATTAAACCTTCGCCCGAAAAAAAAAAGAAGTTGGATCAAGGATCCAACCAGGCTTATGGAAGTTCCATGTAGAAATAGTATATATTAGGTGAGGTCCTATTTACAGGAACAAGCAATTCATAGTTTGAAGACTCGTTTTTGTAGTTTAGCTTGGGGTCTACAACGACCGCTGCCCATAATACCTGTGCATTGGTTAGGTTAGTGTCGTCAGTTGCAGTGGATTGAATCACATGGTCTAAAAAACCACTTGTTGTATATACATGAGAAGCATTTATTGATGTATCTACGAAAGTCCTATTTCCAATACCTGTTTTATATGTATTCTTGACAGTATCCGGCATTACTTCACTACCAAACCAAATTGCGTCAATGTTAGTGATATTGGCGGGAAAGAGTGTATCCCAGGCCGTAAAATCAGAATTTGCTATTGCATAAATAGATCTGTTCGTGACATTAACCGTCCAATTATACATCTCGTTACTGTTATTGCCACTCAATGTTATTTCACCTGATACGTTACCAAAGTAGCCCTGCCAATTCTGGGTCTGGTTGGTTTGTGAATACAAGTCAATCTGAGTAATATATCCTCCTGTTGATTGACTGGAATTTTCACCTGTTCTAAGGGCTTGAGTTTCGTTTGTTCCATTTATTAATAAGCTTCTATCCAGATCATTATCACCTATAGCAGCAGATGCAGCCCCTGCTGTGAATAATAGTGACAAAGCTAAAATAGCTGTTGACAGCACTGTATTGAAGTCTACTTTCTTCATATTTTAATTCCTCCGTTTTTGCATATCGATTAAATCCTTCATAATCCAACTTCTTGGGGGATTTTTACATCATTATGCTTATCATGCATATATGACTGTTGTATTATATAATGATTAGGGAAAATTATATATGTTATTATGCTCATAATGATGTAATAGGATTGAAATGAATAATAAAGAGGATATGAGAAAGTTCCTTTTAGGACTAATATTCGTATCAATCATTATCCTGCCCGTGTATGCTTCCACAGGTGTCAATTCCTGTATATATATAAATGACAGCGGCTCTTATACCTTAACAACGGATATTCTGGATAACGCTACCGGCCCGTGTATCAAAATACTGGCAAATGACGTTGATTTTGATGGCGGGGGATATACTATCGATGGAATAGATGAGGCGGGCTCCTATGGTGTGCAGACAGGTACTAATTATACAAACATAACAGTAAGGAATCTAACAGTAACCGATTGGTTTTATGGAATATTTTACCAGGGCACGTCATCTGGTGTTATCACCCGGATAACAGCAGTCTCGAATGTAAATGGTATTTATATCGATTCTTCTGGCAACGATAACCTGATAGACAACAGTACAGTTTTGAATAATACCAATTACGGTATATACCTTTATATGAATACTAATAACACAATCCGCGACAATACTGCAAATCATAACGGTGAGAGTGGAATCGGTATTTATAATTCAAATAACAATATCATATATAATAACCATTTTAATAATATCAATAATTATAACATTGATGCCTCTAACACATGGAACACAACGAAGATAGAAGGCACGAATATAATTACAGGTTCTAACCTGGGAGGAAATTACTGGGCATATCCGAATGGAACAGGATTCTCGCAGACATGTACTGATGCGAATAACGATGATATTTGCGATTCTTCTTATACTCTCGATGCCTCAAACGTTGATTATCTGCCCCTTGCAAAAATTCCGGACCTTGTTATGACTCAAGATAATATATCTTTCTCATATATACCATCTGAAATTGAGAATGGTGAGGTAAAAGAAAACGTGAATGTAACCATGAATGCAACTGTTTATAATAACGGATTGGGAGATGCCAGTAATATTAATGTGAGTTTCTATGACGGTCCCCCGGGTCAGGGAAATAATATTGCAAATGCCACGATCACAAATATCAGCGCAGGCGAAAGCCAGAATGCCACTATCTATTGGAATTCAATCATAGGCACACATAATATTTCAATAAAAATTGATCCTGAAAATACCCTTCTTGAGACTGATGATAGTAACAACAATGCTTCAAAAAATATTAATGTCTCTGCATGGCAGAAATACTACGGGAACATTTCCGGGAACATTAACCTGGGCGATCAAAAGGGGAATTCTCTCATCAACTGGAGTTGGGATACCAATCAGGGAAATGTTTTTGTTTCTAAAATCCCATCCCTTGATTTTAACAATCTTCAGGCCCTGGGAAGGAAAAAGAACGGGGAAATTTCCCCGGACAATTTCCGAAAAGCCGATGAGCTTCTAAACATGACACCAGGAAGCAATAATGCCACAGGTTTCCTAAATAATAATATCACTGCGCTTTTTGGCCCGAATGGTACTTCTCCACGGAACGTCACGAGTTTCACGGTTTATGGTAAGAAAATAGAAAATGTAGCGATAGTTAATAGTACAAATACCACAAATTACAACTCAGTAGGGACTTCCACTTTTATTGCAGGAATTCTATGGGACACGACTAAAGATAATGGGGATGGCGAATATGGGGATGACGCTGAAGAACTTGTGTTTATAACAAGGATCAATGCAGGTACAACCGGCCTTGGAAATTCATCTCATAATTATGAAATTGCAATACCTTCAACGCTCAGGAACGAAGGCAATGTTTATTTCTTTGTGGAGTTAAAGTAGTATAATAAATTTAAAGAGGCACTTTCCATTACCACAGATATCACTATCGGAATTGGTCTTTTCTACACAAAAATCCCTGGCATCGGCGGCGTCATACGGCAGGAAATAGAAGATTTCTGCGTTGAGGAATTAACGAACAGGATTGAGACACCTTCCGGGCAATACCTTATCGCTGAACTCACAAAGACGAACTGGGATATCCACCATCTTGTGCGCGATCTTGCGCGTATATTGAGAATAAGCCAGACACGGTTCGGGTGGGCAGGCACAAAGGACAAGCGCGCCATTACAAAACAGAAAATAAGTATCCGGGATATCTCAGAAGAAGACCTTGCACGCATTCATTTAAAGGATATTGAATTCAAACCGATCGGGCGCTCAAATAAAAAGGTGAGCCTCGGCGACCTGTGGGGCAATCGTTTCAAGATCACCATACGAAATATCGACCTCTCTCATGAAGAGACCCTGAAGCGGATAACATCTATAATCCATGAGCTTGAAAAAGGAGTTCCCAATTTTTTCGGAGTCCAGAGATTCGGGGAGAACAGGCCAGTAACGCATGTCGTGGGTGAAGCCATCCTCAGGGGAGATATCAAAGAAGCTGCCATGACCTATATAGCAAAAGCATATCCCCAGGAGAATGATAGCATTAGAAAAGCGCGCCAGTTCGTGTGTGATACAGGAGATTTCAAAGAAGGAGTAAAAATATTTCCTCTTCATTTGCAATTCGAAAGGGCTATGATGAGCCACCTGATCGCACATCCCGATGATCATGCCGGGGCTTTTCGGGCTTTGTCGCCAAAATTAATGGCAATGTTCCTGCATGCCTACCAGTCATATATTTTCAATCTGATATTGAGCCGCCGCATCGGATCTGGCATGTCGATCAACGAGGCTTATGACGGGGATATTGTTTGCTTCAAGAACGAGATGGGGTTGCCCGATACGTCAAGGCTGCAGAAAGTAACAAAGGATAATCTTGACGGGATAAATAATCTTATCAACAGGGGACGCGCATTCGTGACAGCGCCTCTTGTGGGGTATGAAACCCAGTTCGCAGAAGGACAGGCTGGAGAAATTGAGAGGGCAGTGGTAAGGGAATTGAATATTGATACAGAAGGTTTCAAAGTCCCTGATATACCTGAATTGGCATCGAAGGGACTGCGAAGGGAGATAATCGTGCCTTTTAAGCCTGAATTCAGTGTCGGTGAGGATGAAAAAAATGCAGGGAAGACGAAATCGACGCTTAGCTTTTCGCTGCAAAAGGGAAGTTATGCGACGACTGTTTTAAGGGAGTTTATGAAGAATTGACTTGGGTGTCTAATTGAGTTGGTCTACTGTTATAAACGGATAATCTTTTGGTGGATAGTCCTTGATCAACACCCGTAAAGTTACATTAGTGCTATTGACAAAATGATTTTTTTCATTCGAAAATTCAACGCTGCTTTCAAGTTTATCAAGAACGAACGATTTTTCTTCAAGTATCTGGTCGCCACTGATAATCTGCGTTTTTATTGAGAGTGGATTATTTTGTTGGTTCAAGATGTACACTTTCAACCAGTTAAGCTCATATTTTATCTCGTTCCCGGAACTCCAATTACTCATTGGTTTCATTCGTGCTGTTACATACAGGGCAGTGGATAGCGCTTCTTTAGGCGCTGTGAACGATGGCGCAGGTGTTGGGCTTTCCTCTGGTTCTACGATAATAGTACCATTTAGATCACTTTTTTCAAGACCATTATTTGTGGGAGCAATCTCCGGAGCAATAGCAGATGGTGTAGATGTGACATTTGTAGTTATCGCCGGGGTTGTTGGAACTGCTGTTATATTTTTTTCATCAACACATCCCGATAAGAGAACTACCAACCATATGACCGTTATGAATAGAATTGATTTTGATCGCGCCATCTCTCCTTAAAATCAAATACTTTATAGATAAAACTGTTGGTTCAGTAAGTATCCCGTTACATAATTACTGTATACCTCCTCAATGAAACGGTCATGTTCGTAAATGCATCAATCCAGAGGACAGAAAAATAATTCAGTAGACTTCAGCCACAATCTTATCGCCTTCAAGCCAGATATCTACGTTTTCTTTCTTCCCCAGGGCCCTGTCGATCTCCTCAGGGATACCTATCACGCGCCGGCCTCCGCTAACCGTGACCTTCCGTTTGAATACTATCGCAGGTTTGCGGAATTTATTTGCGACCTCCAGGGCTTTCTTGCTGGATTCTGAATCCACATACTGTTCCCCACACTCGGGGCAGCGTGTGCCTGTAAGTCCGGTAATCACAATTTCACGGCTCTGGATGGTTGAAGTGATGACAATGTCCTTTGCTTCTTCGGTCTGTGCTCCACACATAACGCATTTGATTTCTTTATTATTCATATTTCCTTACTCCTGTTCACGAATTACAGTTATTGCTACCAGATTTTCTTTAATGATGAATGTCATCCGAATGATATTCTTTTCGGTGTCTGTTCCTCTGATATTATAGCGGATATCTCCATATTTGTCGATTTCTTGTTTGTAGATTGAACCATGAAGCAGAACGGATTCGATGTCTTCATATTGAATATTCCTTTCAACCATTCTTTCAAGAGCATGATCAACGATAGTGAGCTTATTTTGGTGATATAATTCCAAGGCTTCTTTTCGCTTATCTTCAAACTGCTCCATAGTATCACTCTGTACTTTCTCTTATGATTCGCTTTATATTTAAGGTTATAGAAGATTGGTTGTTCCTGCCAGCTTCGGAGTAGGCTCAAAAACACTTTCACCCCGCTCTTTGCTCTTTCTATTATACCATGAAAACAGACTTCTATTTCCAAAACAGGTGAAAATATGCGTGCCTCATTCAGACACTCAAATCCATTATTATGCGGTTGTATTGACCCTTCAGGCTTTGAACCTTCACTCCTCACGGTCATTGAGGGGACATCAGGGCTTGTGTCTGAAACCCTGTTTACAATGTGCGCTCTGGCCGTATGCAGGGGACAGGATGTCATAGTTGTGGACGGGGGAAATAGCTTCAACCCGTATGCAGTTTCAAGAGCTGTGAAATTCATGGGTTTTGAACCACGACAGGCGCTCTGCCGTATACATGTCGCCCGAGCATTCACCGAGTACCAGATGGATGCGATCATAAGCGGATTGCATGAAGCTGTTACCAGGTGGAACCCATCGCTTGTTGCTGTTTTATATCTTTCTAATCTTTTTTCAACGCAAGACGGGAAAAAGTTATTCGGCCCTATCCTGAAAAATCTGAAAGAGATCACACGGTCATTAAATCTTGTAACAGTAGTGACAAGCTTCGGAGGAATATGGTGGGGAGACCGGATGGTAGCCGGGAATGCTGACCGGGTTATCAGGATCGATGAGAGAAAAACCATTATAAAAGTGCATGACGGCGATAATTTATTTGAGTATGTACCCCTCCCGCCCGGGCAGACAAGATTTATTGATTTTCTCGGAGGTGAGATAAATGGGCAGAACTGTGCCAAGCTTCAGGGTGCTACTTGAAAGCATCGTCCTTGATCTTGCTGTCTTTCGAAGGGCTCTGCGTGGAGAAGACAGGAGCGCATTCGATATCATAATGAACATGGCAAGAAAACATGCGTCCTCATCAACCGTCGCCGCGATGCTTGACCCCATGGATTCGATGTTCCTGTCAATACTGATCGAGCAGCAAAAGGACATTAAACAAATACAGGAGGCATTAAATGCATCTTCTGGATGTACAGTACGACAACGAGGAGAACTCAATAACATGCTGGATAAAAAAGAATGACAGATGCCTGCCTGTAAGTGAGATTTACTATCCTGATATCTATGTTTCAGGCAATTCCGAACTGAGATACCTTATATCCACGATTCCCGGCGTTATTTCAGCTTGCTTTGATAATAAAAAAACGCATCTATCAGGGCCGCCAGAGCCCATTATTGCAGTGAAGGCCAGGAACACCGAAATAATTTATGAAATAGCCGGGATGCTTGAGGAACGCGGATGCATGCTGTACAACATAGACCTTAACCCTGCGAGGCAATATCTTCTTTTGAAAAACATGTTCCCAATGGCAAATATCGATCCGGATGACTATATGGCTGACCGTTATTCGATGGACTACACGATCCCGGATCTTAAGATCATGGAACTATCCGTAAAACCGAAAAGAAAGCACGGCATCATCACAATGGATGAACCTGTGGGAAGCATCACCTTAGGAGAAACCATAATCGAAGGAAATGAATTTGAGTTGCTTTGCAATATTTCAGGACTTATCGCAAAAGAAGACCCGGATATCATCACAACAAATGGCGGTGACAGCTTTGACTTTCCATATCTTTATCGCAGGGCAGGAAAATACGGGATTCTTCTGCAGCTCGGGCGCAGGAAAGACAAAGACCCGAAAAAAGGAAGGTCTTACTTCAGCTACGGAAGGATATTCTACAAGCCGCAGGGACATATCCTTTCAGGCAGGCTGCACCTTGACCGCGCTTCGTTCATGTTCAAAGAAGGCGGACTTGCCGGACTTATTGACCTTGCAAGGATCACCGGTATCCCGATGCAGGAACTTTCGCGCTTAAGTCCCGGAAGCGCTGTGACCGCGCTGCAGGTCAACCAGGCACAAAGGGATGGCGTGCTTGTCCCATGGAAACGAAACCTTGCCGAGAACTGGAAGACAGCGCTTGAACTCATGATAGCAGACAGGGGCGCGCTTGTGATTGAACCTCATGTGGGCTTGCATGAGAATGCCGCAGAACTTGATTTTGCATCCCTTTTCCCGAACATAATGGTAAACCACAATATCTCGCCTGAGACCGTGTTGTGCGGATGCTGCCGCGATTCGAAACAAAGGGTGCCTTTTACGGGATATAATATCTGTGAGAAGCGGCTCGGGCTTATACCGCGGGTGCTAAAACCCCTCATAGAAAGGCGCATGGAATTCAAAAAAAGGATCACAGAATTCCCCGACCGGGCAGAAGAATACGAGATGAAGCAGAACCTTCTCAAATGGCTGCTTGTCACAAGCTTCGGCTATATGGGTTATAACAAGGCGCGATTCGGGAGGATAGAATGCTACGAATCAATAACTGCATACGGCAGGGAAATACTTCTGCAAACGATCGACCTGGCCGAAGAGATGGGATTTGAAGTACTTCACGGGATAGTGGACAGCCTGTGGGTGAAAGGCAATGACCCGGACAGGCTTTGCAGGCGCGCGAGTGAGCGCATAGGGATCAGGCTTGAACACAAGGGAGTATTTAAGTGGATAGTGTTCCTGCCGAACAGATCAAATGGCTCAGGCGCCCTGAATCGCTATTATGGCGTGATGACAAACGGGAAATTAAAAGTGCGCGGCATCGAGATGAGGCGAAGTGACACACCGGCGCTCATAATACATATGCAGGATGAGATGCTGTTGTGCCTTTCACGCGCCGATGATGCCGAAGGGTTTTATCGTTTGATACCGGAAGCTCTTGATATATTACGGAAATATTCAAGACGGGTGCTTAAAGGTGAGTGCATGATCGAAGATATGATACTTACTGCCCGCATATCCAGAAGCATCCAGGATTACAGGCAGTCAAACAATAATACCGCAGCCATACGCCAGTTCCAGAAAGAAGGTATCACAATTCAACCCGGACAGAGTATCAGATACGTGCTCACAGACCATGCTTCGAAAAGCTACATGAAACGCGTGAAAATCGCCCAGCTTGTGGATGAAAGCACGCAGTATGACAGGGACAAGTACTTTGAGTTCCTGCTTCGCGCTGCCGAGAGTATGCTTTTGCCTTTTGGATATACGAAAGATGTTCTTACGAATTCAACAAGAAGTAAAGATTGTTAAAATTAATAAACAAATACATGTATATCATTCCTATCATTGTGCCTTTTGCCAACAATCGGCTGGAAGCAGGCATTCGATACATTATTGACATAATGAGAAAGACCATTGTCAATTTGAAGGGGATAAACCATTCCTGGTTATAAAGAGGATTGAGTTCTTTGTTTTGCGGGTTTTGAAGCGCGAAATACGTGATCGTCAGGTCAGATATTTGCAATATTGTGAATAATATTCCAAATAATATTATAAATCGTATGTATCCGGAATTTCCGCTGATAAGAGAATCAAATCTATACAGAAAATTATACTTTATCTCACTTTTTGTATCCTGATATTTCCGGGATTTCCGGTATTTTTCTATGTAATTTATCGTACTGGTCATCTCATGCACACCTGTTTCTAAATTAGATATTTATCTATTTAAATATATCTAATATATTATATAATTATAATAGTAATTATTATCATGGAAAAAAATGGTAATTATTATCATGGAAGTTCTCTAATTGGAACCCTTGAAAACCAAAGAAAATGAAAATCCTGATTCGCAATCTTTAAATAATATTAAAAACAATGTTTATTAAAAGAACAGTGTTTATTTATGGGAATAAAAGAAAGAAAAGAACAGGAAAAATCTGAAATGAGAGTACGGATTCTAAAGACAGCAATGAAGTTATTCCTGGATAAAGGGTTCGATAACATAACCATACGAAATATTGCAGAAAAAATCGAATACAGTCCAGCAACTATTTACCTGTATTTCATGAATAAAGATGAAATCCTTTACGCTCTCAGAAAAGAAGGATTTGAAAAGCTACACGAATTGCAGAAAACTTCTCTAAATATCAAAGATCCTCTTAAGCGCCTGCTCAAACATGGGGAAGCATATATCCTATTTGCCCTTGAAAATCCTGAATATTACGATCTGATGTTCATGATGAGAGGACATGTAAAACAAATAAAGGAACTGGATTATTATGATATCGGTCTTGAGTCTTATGAATTGCTCAAGAATAATGTGAAAGATTGTATGGCACAGGGATTGTTTCCCCGGACGAACGTAGATATAGCCGCATTCTCATTATGGTCATGTGTCCATGGTATGGCATCATTAATAATTCGGGGCAGGGGAATTATGTTCCCTGAGGAACAGGTTAATAATATAATAAAAGGGGCTCTTAATTTTATGCTGAAAGTAAATCATGATAAAAATTGGGATATAAATAATAAATCAACGAATCTAAAACCGGAGTTAAACACATGAATAAATATATAATTATAGTATTTATATTTTTGGCATCGATCGTAAACGTACAGGCTGACCCTTTCAATGTAACAACTGTACTATCTGTTCCTCACCTGACACCGGGGGACAGGAACATAGGTCTTGAATTTACAGTACAAAATAATCAGGATACCTCCATTGGTAATGTAAAAGCATATCTTTTCTTAAGATATCCATTTTCTGCTTCTGTATCTCCAAACAATTTGCTCGGTGAAATAAATAATCCCGGATATCTTATCGGCCAGGGAGGATCAGGAGATGAATATACGCCTTATTTTGACCTGCCACCGCATATGTCGCGAAAAACATTTTTCAAGATAGATATCGACAGGGGAGCAAAATATGGGGTTTATGATCTACCTTATACAATTTTTTATGACAATAAGGAGTACAATGGCAAGATCACACTAACGATCAAGGGGGAGACCCTGATAGAGATAAAAAATGTATCGGTTGCATCAAACAATAGCCAGGTCGAACCGGGGGAAGTATTTAAGATACAAATATCCCTTGAAAACGTGGGCGATAACGAAATCAAATGGTTAAAAATCAGACTGAATCCGGAGGACAAAGCCCTTATTCCCCTCTCTTCGGATTCGGAACTGATCTTTAAAGATATGCCCCCGGGATCACAGAAAAATTCTGAAATATGGTTTTCCCTGGAAAAGGATGCATCTGTTAAAAATTATCCGATCGATCTTGAGCTTAATTATCTTGACGAAAGGGGTGTAGAGTATAACGAGACCAAAATTGTGGGTATTGTGGCAGCCGGAAGAGCGAATATGGATATCGCCAAAAAGATCACAGAACCTGCAAGATTAATGGAGAATCAGCCTTTTACCCTCACCATAAAGATTGAAAATACAGGGACAGGGGATGCAAAAGGAGTGACGGCACGTTTTGAATCCACACTTCCCGGGGATAATCTTGCTTATCTTGGCGAGATAAAGAAAGATGATTATTCAAATGCGCTCTTTACACTTGATGCTGACAGCAGCAGTAAAAAAACCAGTGTTTTGCATATAAGTTATGAAGATGATTTTGGAAAACATGAGATACAAAAAGAAGTTATCATTGTTGTGAATCCGACAGAAAGCCAAACCCTCCTGCCGTTATTCATGGGAATAATAGTAATATCTGCTATAATACTTTACGTGAAAAGAAGGAAACACTGATCATGAAAGCCTGGCTGTTCCTTGCCATAAAGGATATGTCAAAAAGAAGGCGTGAAACCCTGATGGTAATCCTGGCCATAACGATAGGTGTCGTTGGGCCGCTCTTTACGACCGCATTGAATAACGGGATGCAGGATGCATTCGTAGGGAATACTGTTAATGTTTACACAGGGCATTTGCAGATCCAGCCCAATACCGGCGATAGCTTTATCCCAAAATCAGAAAGCGTGCTTTCAAAGGTCACAGGGGTAAAAGGCATTGTAGGCGCCGCTCCACGAATTACAGGTGGAGTAGATCTCGAATCAAGAACTGAAAAAATCGGAATTGCAATATTCGGTGTCAAACCATCACTTGAAGAAAAAGCCTCTACACTTTCAAAAACATTAGAGAGAGGAGAATTCCTTGATGACAAAGATAAATATGAATTGCTTCTGGGCACCTCTCTTTCAGAAGTAATGAAAGTCGATGTCGGGGACACTGTCCTTCTCACATACCAGGATAGGAAAACCGTTGAGTTCACAATAAAAGGTATAATCAGTACCGGAACATTTGAACTTGACAGGTATGCAATCATAGCTCCCTACAATACTGTTAAGGAACTGATAGAAAAAGATGAAGCCAGCAATATCGTCATACGACTTGAGAACCCCGAAGAATCTACGAAGTATAAATTAATTCTCCAGAAAGAGACCACACTTCCCAATGTAAAAACATGGCAGGAACTTTCAGCAGGGATGGCAGGAATGATAGAGACATTCGGGGTAGTCTCCATAATGACATCGGGTGTTTCCGTTTTCGTTGCCGCGATCGCTATTAGCCTTATAATTTACACTACTGTCAGGAACAAGATACGTGAGATCGGGGTCCTGAAAGCAATAGGTGCAAGAGGTGAAATGATTCTTAAGATATATCTTGCAGAAGCTTTATTCATCGGGATCATCGGTACTTCAATGGGCACCATTATAGGTTTATTTCTGATACATGGAATGCAGCAGAATCCACTTATTGTTACGCCGGAATATGGAATGAAACTCATAATCATGCCCAGGATATCAATAAATTCGATAATGGCTGCCGATATATCAATACTTCTCACATGCATCATCGGCGGGATCTATCCAGCAATGATAGCAGCAAGGACAAATATCATTAAAGCAATATGGAGCGGATAGTTTTGATCAGGATCGAAAGCCTTCGGAAAACATATTATATGGGCAAAGTTGAGGTTCAGGCTCTTCGGGGAGTTGATATTATGATCAAAAAGGGTGAGTTCGTTGCGCTTATGGGTCCATCCGGCAGCGGAAAGTCAACACTATTGAATATGATTGGCCTGCTGGATACTCCAACATCGGGAGGAATTGTTATCGATAATATCGAAGTATCCACTCTTGATGATAACGAGAGGGCTGATTTTCGGCTCAGGAAAATGGGGTTTGTTTTCCAGTTCTTCAGCTTGCTAAAGGAACTGAATTCCCTTGAAAATGTTGCACTGCCGATGATAATGGATGAGCGAAAATATGATCGGGCAGCTTCACTTCTGGAACTTGTGGGAATAGGTGACAGGGCTGACCATTCTCCAAGTGAGCTTTCGGGTGGGCAGCAGCAGCGCGTAGCGATTGCCCGGGCTCTTGCCAATGAGCCTGCAATCATTCTTGCGGATGAACCGACGGCAAATCTTGATACAGAGTCTTCAAACCAGATAGTTGAATTATTTCGTGAATTGAACGAAAAAGGACAGACTATTGTCATGGTAACGCATGAACCTGAACTTGGCGAAAAAGCTGACAGGATAATAAGGATAAAGGATGGCAAAGTAGTTTCGTGAACTTATGAAAAACCCAGTAATCTATAAATGTAATGAACGATTCTGATACTTCAGGATTGTACAAGCTTAACAAGTTAATTTCAATAAATAGGATATAAAAAATTTCAAAAACGGTGTGGATTTGATTGAAGATTCAAGATCAGGATACGAAGAATCAAAATTAAAGACTCTTTCAGATATTGCCTCAAGAGACATTACGGAGATTAAGCTGGCGGAGGAGAAATTATATAATTCAGAAAAATATCTCAGGGCGATAATTGAATCATCACTTGATGGAATTGCAGTTGTCAATCATCAGGGTGAAATTGAATTTGGAAATGATTCTTTTTTCAATATCGTGGGCTGGCCGAAAGATGAGTTATTAGGACAATCCTTCATTAAAATGCTAACAAAGGATACAAAGGAACTCTACATCAAAATCTGGCACGAAGCTCAAAACAGTTTAAATAGTTCAAAAATTGCAGATGCGAAAATAATCACTAAAAAAGGTGAGATACGATATTTGTTAAATTCCCGTGCTGAAATGGTTCTTGATGGAGTAAAAAAATTTTTATTTATTACTAAAGATATCACAAAACAAAAGAAAATTGAATTAAAATTGGAGGAATCTGAGGCAAAATTCCGGGACCTCTTCGATAATGCTGATGATCCCATGTATACACACGATCTGAAAGGAAATTTCCTGACTGTTAATAAGATTGGAATTAAATTACTTGGCGGAACCGAAGAAGAAATAATCGGATCAAATATATCAAAATGGTTGACACCTGATAGTTACAGAATCTTTGAAGACCGTGTCAGGAAGATTTATTTAAACCAGCCTTTAGAGCCCACTGTCGTCATAGAAGTGATAAACAAGAATGGAGAGCATAAATTTGGCGAAGCAAGAACAAGGCTTATTAGAGATGGAAACAGGATAATAGCCGTCCACGGCATAGTCAGAGATATCACAGAGAAAATCAAGCTGGAGAAAGATCTCAAAAAATCCGAGGAAAAATACCGAGATCTCTTTGAAAACGCCCAGGATGCCATGTATGTGCTTGATATTAAAGCCAATATTTTGAAAATGAATCGGATCGGGCTTCAAATACTCGGCTGTTCATCAGAGGAAGTTATTGGAACGAACATTTCTAAATGGATCACGCCAGACAGTCAAAAAATCATTAATGAACGCCGGAAAAAACGTCTTTCCGGGGAAAAGGTGGACCAGACAGATATACTTGAGATCGTGTGCAAGAATGGGGAGCACCGATGGGCTGAGATAAGAACGAGGGAAATAAAAGACGGAGACAGGACAATAGAAATTCATGGCATAGCCAGGGATATTACTGAAAATAGATTATTGAAACAGGAACTTAAGAAATCCAATAAACAGCAGAAGCTTCTATGTTATCTAATTCAGGGTACACGTGGAGGAAAGACACGTGCATTGATTCTTAAACATCTTGGTGATAGATCTTATAATGCAAATCAATTAGCAACAGCTTTGAATTTGGATTATAAGACTATCAGGCATCATCTAAAAGTTCTAATTAAGAATGGAATAATCACAAAAAATAACGATGGATACTGCGATTTATATTCCATTTCAAATAATATAGACTTGGATTCAAAGGTAATTGAAGGTTTTAGTAAATACTAATGGTTATGACAGCTTCTTCCCCGTCTTTTCAAGATAATCATTGATCGCTGCGTGTAATCCATCAGCTGCAAGATTGGAGCAATGCAATTTAATCTGTGGTAGCCCGTCAAGTGCATCTGCCACATTCGTGCGCGAAATCTTAAGCCCTTCTTCAAGGGTCTTTCCTTTTGCAAGCTCGGTGATCATGCTGCTTGTTGCGATCGCAGCCCCGCAGCCGAATGTCTTGAACTTGACATCTTCCAGTATGTTATCTTTGACCTTTATGTATATCCACATCACATCGCCGCAAACGGGATTTCCAACCTTTCCTATTCCATCGGCATCTTTTATCTCGCCAACATTTCGCGGGTTGGCAAAATGATCCATTACTTTTTCGCTGTATCCATCACTCATTTTTTACCTCGCAAGCGGAGATATCATCCGCAATTTATTAACAATATCAGGAAGCACCGATATCACATAATCGACATCTTCTTGTGTATTTTCCCGTCCAAGTGTTAATCTAAGGGAACCATGAGCTTCCTCAGGCCGAAGACCAATCGACATCAGCACATGTGAAGGTTCAAGGGAAGTGGATGAACACGCAGAACCGGTTGAAGCGGCCACACCTTTCATATCAAGATTCAATATCATTGATTCGCCTTCAATATAGCTGAACCTGAAATTTGCATTATTGGGAAGGCGTTTTGTTGGATGACCATTAAGATATGAATCCTTAATCTCAAGAACACCTCTAATAAGTGAATCTCTCAAAGCTGCTAAATTTGACTCCCGGGGTAATCGCTCCCTGGCAAGTTCGCAGGCTTTCCCGAAACCAACGATCCCCGGGACGTTTTCTGTACTTGAGCGGATGTTTCTTTCATGCCCGCCCCCATGTAATTGCGGTTCGATAGATGTGCCTTTTCTCAGATAGAGTGCGCCCACGCCTTTTGGCCCGTATAGTTTATGAGCGCTGATCGACAACATTGAAACACCAAGAGCATCAACATTTACAGGGATTTTTCCTGCTGTTTGTACCGCGTCGGTATGGAATATGATTTGTTTTTCTTTTGCGATCTTTCCTATTTCCTCAATGGGCTGGATCGTTCCAATTTCATTATTTGCATGCATTATCGTGATCAAAATTGTTTGTGGAGTAATTGCTTTTTCAACATCATGCGGATTCACGATACCGTCTTTGCTTACAGGAAGATATGTAACTTTGAAACCGTTTTTTTCGAGATATTTACAGGTGTTAAGGACGGCATGATGTTCTATCGAGCTTGTTATGATATGGTCGCCTTTTGCCCGGTTCTTAAGAGCGTATCCTTTTATCGCAAGGTTATCGGATTCTGTTCCACTGCCTGTGAATATGATCTCCTCTTTTTTAGCGCCAATAAGGTCGGAGACAAGCTGTCTTGCTTCTTCGATAGCTCTTCTTGCCTGTCGACCTATCGTGTAGAGACTTGAGGGATTCCCATATTTTTCAGAAAAATAAGGAAGCATGGCTTGCGTGACCGCAGGGTCAGTAGCGGTCGTAGCGCTGTGATCCATATAAACTTGTTTCATAATGTTGTATCGTATGACTTAAATTGGAATATACTTAACGATTCTGAAAATTTCACAATCTTTATCCATTCCCGTTATAATTTTGAACCTATGCTATCTCATGACGAATTGATTTCTCTCATCAAAGAAAAGCCCCCGCTTGTCGAAAAAATGATCGACCCGGATATCCAGGTACAGCCCAATGGAATTGAATTGACCCTGCAGCGTGTGGAATTTCATGAAGGTCCAGGTTCTATCGCTTTTGACAACTCGCAAAGAAAACTCCCGCAGACAAAAAATCTTGATTTCGGAGAGGACGGATGGCTGCATTTGCCAAAAGGAAGTTATAAGATCGTGTTCAATGAGATCGTGAACATCCCCAAAAACATAGCAGCGATCGCAAAACCGCGCTCAAGCCTCCTTCGATGCGGCGTGACCGTGGAAACCGCAATATGGGATGCCGGTTATAGCGGAAGATCCGAAAGCCTTCTTGTTGTATATAATGAAAAAGGGTTCAGTGTAAAAAAAGATGCGCGTGTGCTGCAGCTTTTGTTTTACAGGCTTGGAGAAGAAGTCAGAAAAGGTTATTCCGGCGTATATCAGAATGAGAATGTTTGAAAAAATATAGCTTAAATTTATATTAATGAAGGCAAAGATCCTGAATATAAACCGGTAATGGAATCGCCTGGGTTTATCGGAAGCGGAATTTTTCGGGAGCTTGCGGGCAACACTCATACATGCATGGTAACTAACCTGACCGTTTTTATTAACTAAGGCCATCGTTCCAGTCTGAATTAAATGGTTACTGCCTGCACCGCCAATACCAAGCCAGGTGGCGTCGGAGGAAGTTCCTGTTGTGGTTTACCTGCGGAACTGTCCATGATCCACTGACCGAAGTAAAGGTGCCACCTGTAGCTATGTACCCGGCCCAGTTATTAGAGTGATTAAGTCAGGGGTAGGATTTTGCGGAATAATTCTTTCATAATATCAGTTCCATTCAGTCCCCTAGTGCAGATAATTCATCCAAAAAATCCATGTGAAAGATAAAATAATTAGTGGTTGAAAAACTGGAGGAAAGATTCTATTCTGAAAACCCTTATTTCCCGCTTAAAACCTCGTGTATGGTTTTGAGCAGCTTCTCAGCAGTGTAAGGTTTCGGCAAAAAAGCGTTTGCAAGGTCTGCGACTTTCAAAAGTCTGTCTTTTTCTGTTAATCCACTAACTGCAATAATTTTGACTTCAGGATTAATCCTCCGAATCACCCGGATGCTTGCCTGGCCATCCATTACCGGCATCATCATATCCATAAGAATGACTTTGATTTTATCCATATTTTGAGCATACAATGCTGCTGCTTCTGCCCCATCGTTAGCCGTAAGCACTTTGTACCCACTCATCTCTAATGTCGAGAAAGTAACATTGCGAATTGATTCTTCATCTTCAGCAACGAGAATCCATTCCCCATCTCCAGCGAGCAATTCAGGTTGCTGCTCCCCTGCTTCATTAATCTCAGATTTAATCGCCGGCAAATATACCCTGAATGCTGTTCCTTTCCCGACTTCGCTATACACATTAATGAATCCGCCATGGCTTTTCACGATTGCAAGAGTCGTTGACAGGCCAAGACCTGTGCCTTTACCATGCTTCTTTGTGGTGAAAAAGGGCTCAAAGATTCTATCCACTATTTTAGGAGGAATACCGGTTCCAGTATCAGAGACTGCAATGACAACATATGAACCGACTTTTGCATCAGTGTGCAGGCATGAATAATTTTCATCAATCAAAAAATTCGAAGCTGTGATGCTCAATTTACCGCCATCCGGCATAGAATCACGGGCGTTCACGCACAGGTTCATTATAACCTGGTGCAGTTGTGTGGCATCTCCAGAGACGGTAAAGAGGTCTTTAGGTATATCAGTTCTGATTTCAATGTTTCTGGGAAACGTTTCTTTTACGACTTTCTCAATTTCAATAATAATATGTTTTACTTGAAGGGGATTGCGTTCACCCTCGACGCCACGTGCAAATAACAGGACTTGCTTTATTAAATCTGCTCCGCGCTGTGAGTTCTTTTCAAGAATTGTAAGCAATTTCTGACTCTGCTCATCTTTAAATTTTTCTTTTAACATTTCCAGAGACAACATTATCGGCGTCAGCATGTTGTTGAGGTCATGAGCTATACCCCCTGCAAGAGTGCCTATGCTTTCCATCCTTTGAGCACGTAATAACTGCGCTTCAAGCTTTTTCATCTCTGTGATATCCGTGTTAATGATAAGAATCGATTTCGGTTTATCCTCGCTATCACGCACAAGTGTCCAACGGCTTTGGACAATGATTTCCTTACTCTCTTTCGTTACCTGCCCCAGCTCGCCCGTCCACTCTCCCATCTCAATGACACTCTTTTCAGCTTCGATGGGCTTGGATGGTTTTCCCTTATAAAGAAGCTCATCAGCATTTTTGCCTGTGACTTCCTTTGCTGTCCAGCCATATAGGCGCTGTGCGCCATTATTCCAGTAGATAATGTTGTGTTCTAAGTCACGAACAGCAATGGCATCATGTGCTTTATCGAGAAGTGCAGCTTGCTCTTTTATTTTCTCCTCAGTCAGCTTGCGCTCTGTAATATCACGGACGACGTTTAAAATACCGATCACTTTCTCATCCTTCAATAGCGGCGTTGTCACGTATTCCACGCAAACATAGTCACCGGAGTTTGCAAGGAGGCGCAACTCTGAGCTTGGCATTGTCTTTCCATTCATTGTGCGTTGAAAGACATCCATAGTTTTAGGTAAATCATCGGGATGAATGAGAGGCGGGAACTTCTTTCCAAGCCACTCTTCGCGCGACCAACCGGTGATTCTTTCAAAAGCAGTGTTCAGGGAAATGATTATACCGTCTGGGGAAATCATGGCAATAATATCATTTGCGCTTTCAACAAGGCTACGATAGCGTTCTTCAGATTCACGTATCGCTTCTTCGGCTTTCTTGCGCTCTGTGACATCTATTATCGCTGTTCGACATTGGCTGAAGTTACCTTTGATATCCTGTACTGCCAAGCTCTCCAGCTGAACATCGAATTTATTCTTATTCTTATCCACAAGTTTAACTTCGCAATTTTGCCTGGTATTGGCTTTAAAAACTTGCCGCAGGTGCAGATAAAACACATTCCTGCTGCTAAAATCGATATACAGAGAAAACAGTTTTTTAATCAAAAGGCTCCTTTCTATACCTAATATATTGGCACCAGTAAGGTTTACTTCTATTATAAGCCCGTTTTTATCAAAAGTAAAATAACCGATAGGGGCGAAATCATATAGTTTATAATATCTATTACGTGAATCCTCAAGTTCACTTTGTGTCCTTCGCAACTCTTCGTTCTGCATTTCCAGCTCTATCTGATGCACTTGCAATTCGTGAACCAGATGTTGGACATCCTTAGTCGATAGCTTCTGCAAATCTGCAGTCCGACCTTTCAACGCTCTCTCTGCCTGCTTGCGCAGGGTCTCTGATTTTTCCAGTTCAACCGTTTTTTGGCGCAATTTTATCAGCTCATTCAGGAATTGTTCCCGATTCTTGTCATCATTTTTTATATGATTCTTTTATCTCCCATTTTGCGTGAATCCAATTGACACTTCCATTAGATTATTAGCCTATGACTAGACCTTATATAAAAGCAGCGGTTATACTATAATATATAAACATATATTGATACTCCAATAATAGTTGTTCATCGTTATGCAGCCAGCTTGCGCTCAGTGATATCTTCAATGGCCAGGAGGATTCTCTCTTTGCCTACTCCCTGATAGATTCGGCGAGCATTTAGTGACATTACCTTTCGCCCTATACCAGGGAACACATGGTCTACCTCGAAATTCTTGAACTTGGTATTCCTGGATAGAATCTCTTCCAATAATTCTCTTAAGCGGGGAATGTCCCATTGGCCGCGGCCTATGTCATAAATGAATTTATTTTCAGTTTCCGCTGGCGAAACTTGAAAAGTGCTGTAGAAAGACGAATTAGCTGATATTACCCGCAGGTCTTTATCCAGTATAAGAAGAGATTCCTGCACTGTGTCCACGATGCTCTCTGCGTATACCCGGGCATCCTGCTCCATCTGCTCAGCCCTCTTGCGTTCAGTGATATCCATGAATGTGATAACCGCGCCATTAATGATATTGTCTACTGTTCGATATGGCAGGATTCTCATTAAATACCAGAACCCTTTTTTATCACGTATTTCTTTTTCCTTGAAAACAAGAGTATCGAGCACTTCCTTTACGTCTCTTAGCAGGTCTTCATATTCCAGATTAGAAACTATGTCACCGACAGGGCGTCCAATATCAGTTTTAATAAGATTTATTACTTTTGTGATTGCAGGGGTATAGTCACTAATTCGCAGGTCATTATCCAGAAAGAGCATGGCAATTTCTGTGCTTGCTATCACGTTGTTCAGGTCGTTAACGGATTTTGACTGTTCCTCGATTTTGGCCTGATGCTCTGCGTTAAGAGTTACAAGTTCCTCATTGAGTGATTGGAGTTCCTCTTTTGATGCATTCAGTTCTTCATTGGTACTCTGCAGTTCCTCATTAGCAGACATCATTTCCTCATTGGTTGATTTGAGTTCTTCATTGGAAGTCTGAAGTTCTTCTATTGTGGCCTGCAGATTTTCTTTGGTGGACTTTAATTGATTTTCCAGCTCTGCAGTATGCTCTTTAACCTGGCTTGACTTGTATGTTGATTTAACTGGTCTTGGAGCCTTGGTAGACGGAACATCCTCAAATGTGACTATTATGAGTCCCTGCATTGTCGATTCTTTAATAGGTTTGACTGCTAAATCAATGGTTTGAAAAGCGCCATTAGTCTTTACATTCAAATTTTGGAAGATAACATCCTTTTTTTGTGTTACGACTCTATGAATGGCTATATTCAACTCGGTTTTTAAGCCCTCGCGTGCCATATCTATGATACTGGAACGGAAATTTCCAGGGGCAGGCTCCAGATATTTACCGGTTCTACCATGGATGTAGAGGAGATCGCCTTTTTCATTTATGATAGCGCACGGAGGAGTGTAGGTATCAAGCAGCATCTTTTCGATCTTTTCGCCAATATTGATTGCTCTGGATTTTATTTCGCCTGAAATCGGGACTTCAACCGATGTATAGGCATGTCCTGCCATCAAAGGTAAATGTGCCCTTTCACCTATGCGTTTATAAATTTTCCATTTTTTATCGATAACAGAGTAGAGTTCTGTGAAATCGCCTATCGTCTCAGAACTGCCAAGGAAAAGGTTTCCACCTGGATTTAAGGAGTAATGGAAAAGGAGCAATAATTTTTTCTGTGATTCAGGAATCAGATAAATCAACAGGTTTCTACAACATATCAGGTCTAACCTGAGAAAAGGTGGATCGCCGATGACATTGTGAGGAGCAAAAATCACCATTTCCCTGATCTCTTTTTTTATATTGTAGGCATCGGAATTCTTTATAAAAAAACGATTTAAACGTTCAGGAGATACATCAACTGTGATATTACTGGAGTAAACACCACAACGGCCTGTTTCAACAGTATCTTGATCCACATCAGTAGCAAAAATCTGGACTTGGAGGTTACTTTTTACCTCGTCCATATACTCCTTAAAGACAATGGCTATAGAGTAAGCTTCTTCACCTGTTGAACAGGCCGGAACCCAGACCCGCACAGGTTGATCAGGGCTTTTATTTTTCAATATCTCTGGTACTACCTTTTCTTTGAGAGCTCTAAAAGCTTCAGGATCTCTAAAAAAACTGGTAACTCCGATTAAAAGTTCTTTGTGGAGAATCTGGATTTCAGGCTGGTTCTCCTGAAGATAATGTACATAGTCGGATATGTTATTAATTTGGTGAAGACTCATCCGCCGCTCAATTCTGCGAATGAGAGAACTTTGTTTGTAGGCGGAAAAATCTACCCCGGTTTGGGTTCGAATCAGGAGAATTATTTTTTTCAAATAATTGGCAGTTTGTTCGGTTACGATTATTTCAGGTTTTGTTATTTTCCTGGTGTAAAATTGATTTACATAGCTTACCAGTTGCTCAGGCATTTTTTCTGGTGATAGAATATAATCAACAAGCTCTGTGGCTATGGCACTTCTTGGCATGCCGTCATAGGCAGCAGATTCCATACTCTGGACCATAACCATCCCGCCTTCACCTTTTATGGCTTTTAAACCCAAAGTGCCTTCAGTTCCCGTTCCTGAGAGGATGATGCAGATTGCATTTTCTTTCAGGTCGTCTGCTAATGATCTGAAAAAGAAATCAATTGGATGCCGGATACCTTTGCTAACTACAGGTTCGTATAGATGTATTTTCCTGTGCAATATTGCCATATCCTTGTTAGGTGGAATGATATAGATGTGGTTTGGTTCAACCTTCATCCCATCCTCTGCTTGAAATACCTCCATCTTTGTGTATCCCCTTAATATATCAGCCATGACACTCTTTGCGACGGGATCAAAGTGCATAACGATTGCAAAGGCCATATCGCTATCTGACGGCATATTCATAAAAAATTTCTCTAAAGCCTCAAGACCTCCGGCAGAAGCACCTATACCGATAATGGGGAAGATACTTTCTTCATCCGGTTTGATGGTCGCTATATTTATCTGGGAAGGAGAAAAAGACTCATTGGTATCTTTTAAGCTATCAGGTTTCTTTTGAGTAGAATTAGTCTCAATATTATTTCTTAGTTTCTTTTTCTTTTCAGCCATCTTGTATAACCATTGTTCTAATAAGAATCATTGTTATAAAACGCTAACTAATAGCATATCTGAAAGCTTATTAATGACATATTACAGTTGACAAAAAAGACGATAAATACGAACTATATCGAAATAGTACTTCATTTTACAGCTCTGCTCCATCAGCGCCGTAACAAAATAAGCTTCTTCCAGCGTTTTTCCAGCAGAAAATGTCCCGTGGCCAAAAACAATAACTCCTTTATGAGTGTAAAGCGCCTGCGCAGTTTTATCTGCAAGTTCTTGCGACCCGGTAGCGCCTTTCACTACAGGTATCTCATGCAGGAAATACTCACCTTCTATGTTTATCGGGACAATGGTTTCGTTTTCAACAAGCATTGACTCAATAACCGAAAAAAAAGGATGTGCATGGATGATCGAAAGCGCCGGAGTATTTTTGTATATAGTCCTGTGGACTAAGGTTTCTGATGATGCGATTGGATCAAGGTTTGAAGGTTTACCAATATCCAATTCAACAACGCTGTTCTTTTTAATCTCATCAAGAGGAACTCCGGTTTTGGTGATAAGCATCTTATCACCGTTGCGGAGGCTGATATTCCCGAATTGCGATCCTACAAGCCCGCTGTCTGTGAGTTTTTTTCCGAATTTTGCAATATCCCGCCACATATTCATTTTCTCTTGAAAAAAATATTAATCTTGATTTTCCATAACGAGGCTTATACTTTTCTTCACGAAATCTACCCATTCATCAAATCCCTCCCCGGTCTTTAAGCTCATCTTCAGGACATCTATACGCGGATTGATGATACGGGCATCCCTTACCATTTTATCCGCATCGGCATTTACGGCTTTTGCAATATCTATCTTATTTACGATTATGAGGTCTGCCGTGCTAAAGATCAGTGGATGTTTTTCAACTATATCATCCCCTTCGCTCACGCTTACGATGACAACCCTTTTATGCTCGCCCAGCTCATAATCCGCCGGACAAATGAGATTTCCCACATTTTCTATGAACAAGATATCAAGAGCGTCAAGAGGGAGTTTTTGAAAGCCATGCTCAACCAGATGCGCATCCAGGTGACACTCTTTTCCTGTGTTTAACCCTATCACAGGTATGCCCAACTTTTCAAACCGGGATGCATCAAGACTTGCCACAACATCCCCGGCAATGGCGCCTATCCGCCATCTATTACCCAGCGCCGCAATAGTCTTTTCTACCAGTAATGTTTTTCCCGAGCCTATTGCGCCCATGATATTAAAAGCTGTAACTTCAGACTTATCAAGGGTTTTGCGATTGTTCTGGGCAAGCTTCCTGTTCGCTGCAAGAATATCATATCCTATGGTAACTTCTTCAGTTGTATGCATGACAATATCTTGATTTTACATTGTATTTAATGATGTATAATTATTATCTTTGGGTTTCACTGTGAAGATAAGATTTAAATATAACGGTCAATCATAAAGAATTATGAGCTTTGTTGAGCGCATCAGGAATAATCTGGAGGGAATGCTTCGGATAGAGGATGGCAACTGCGGCACCACACACAAGGTATTAAGAGAAATATCAAGGCTTGGAGGTAAAGCAATAGCCTGGGAGCGTCCTGATGGAGTGTATTCTGTAATATTGGATGACAAAGGGAAAGTCGTGGGTGAAGGAGAAGGTATTACATGGCCTCCTGCAATCCTGTTTGCAATGGTGGAAGGGGGATTTTTCCCGGAGGAAATAGAATCCCAGCTCATAAAGTCCCTTCAATGTATTATTGACATGGAAAAAGTCGCCGAAATATATGGTTACGGAAGGGTGGTCACCCCTGTTGCTTCTGCATATAACGAGGTATGGAAAAACGGCGGAAGAGTAGCCATCAGGCGGAATTCATGGGGAGTAGAAGTAGTATTCATAGATAAAAACGATAAAGAAATGGCAGTCGGCCCGATATCCTACTGTCCTACATGCGGCACAGCGGCGACCATCCCGCGGGCTCCGGCCCTGGCTGCAAAAATCAAAGACGAGTTGAAGGATAAGAAGAACACCGGAAAAGATAAATACGAACGCGGGATGGAGAATCACTTCTTCTTCAAGAACGACAGGGTATGCTGCGAGATAATTGAGAAAGGACAGATGCTGGGTAGGGCATTAAGATGCTGTATAGCATATGCAGGTGTGGCTGCTGAAGTACATGCCGGTATAGCCGGACCTAAATGGGGGGCATTATTTAAGGAATATTGCAGGATATGTCCCACGAAATTATGCCGGAAAGGAAAAAATACAGGAGAGGAAGCAAATAACCTTCTTGTTTCCCTCGAAAAAAGGGATATGAAGACAGATGTCAGGATGGATACATATATCACTGCAATGGTAAAAAAGGACGGAATGCCTGTGGGTGAGGGCATAGGGACGGTATGTGCATTTTCATCATTGATGTATGCAGCGGCTAAATGCATCCAGCTAAGGTCTGAAATAGAAGTCGAAAGGGTGTAGATGCATGAAATTTCGATTGCGGGAGCAATTATCGATTCGGTTCTTGATGCAGCGGAAAAAAACAATGCCAGGAAGGTAAAAAAAGTATTTCTTGAAATTGGAGAGCTGACAGCGCTAAATCCTGACCAGTTGAAGTTCATATTTGAAACAATTACTAAAGGGACTATTGCAGAGGGTGCCAATTATGAAATACAGGTGGTCAAACCTTCAATAAACTGCAAGAAATGTTCATATAATGGTCATATCGAATTCTTTGAAAAACTGCATTTTTTCCTGCCTGTAATAAAATGTCCGCAATGTAATGAACCGGATGTGGAAATTGTGGCAGGACGCGAATGCTGCGTTAAGAAAATAAGTATCTCATGAAAAATACCATGTTCTCAACCCAGGGTAAAAGCACTTTTGCATAGTTTATTCAGAACACATTCCCCGCACAGCGGTTTCCTGGCATTGCAGACTTTTCGCCCATGGTGTATCAGAAGAAGTGTAAAGATATCCCAATCATTTTTTGGGATGATCTTCATAAGATCTTTTTCAATTTTTTCCGGATTCGTGTTAGCAGTCAATCCCAGCCTGAAAGCAATCCTTTTCACATGTGTATCAACGGCTATCCCATCAATTTTCCCGAACGCACCTGATAATACGATATTTGCAGTCTTTCGCGCCACACCCGGGAGTGTGAGCAGGGCTTCCATAGTATCAGGGACTTTTGAATCAAATTCATTAACGAGAAGTTTAGACAATTCCTTAATATTTTTTGCCTTATTCCTGTAGAATCCCGTAGAATATATATCCTTTTCAAGTTCTTCCTGGGGGGTTTTTATATAATCCTGAAGTGTCCTGTACTTCTTAAAGAGATTTTTTGTGACTTCATTTACCTGCTTATCCGTGCATTGTGCAGAAAGAATTGTTGCTATCAATAATTCAAGGGGATCTGAATAATGAAGCGCGATCTTTACTCCGGGATATTCTTTTTTCAATAATGTGATCATTTCATTAACATCCGCCATATTTCTCTAATATTTGATGCAGGATAGTTAAGAGTTTTGACTGACCGATATGTATAAATTATAGTCAGTATCTCCGAAAGAATGTTAAAAAATTAATACAGTACAAATTTTAGCACTCACCATCAATACCAATATCCATTTTTTCGATAAAACAATATCATCAGACCGAAAGATTTATATCATAGGATATCCATAATATATCCTA